>JAVBJN010000094.1:0-36050 GCA_031546985.1 Chitinophagaceae bacterium | reverse complement strand
AGTAGCCTGGGTAGCAGCAGCGGGACTCTCTTCGGTGAACTGATCGTCATAGTATTTCATTGTAAGCCCGGCTGTAGATCCGGAGTCTACCGGCAGGGTTGTAAGATCAACAGTATTGGGCTGAAAAACAACCGGAGGATCGCTGATTGTAAATTCAGGTTTCGGGTTTACAGTAATGGTAAATTTAGTAGTCGTTCCGGCGCAGCCATCCAATCCTTGCGGCGTTACATAAAATGTTGCGGTAACGGCAGTATCGCCTATTTCTGCGGCTATAAAAGAAGGAATGAATCCAGTTCCATTGGCTGGTATACCAATTGCAGGATTGTCGTTGGTCCAATGAAATTGTGTGCCTGGCATTGAGCTGCTAAAAACAAGCGGTGTTGTACCTGCTCCTTCGCACACACTCATGTCCAAAACAGTATAGATGTCCGGTAATGGAAGCACAGTATCGGTAACCGGCAAAAGCGGTGATTCACATCCGGTAGAGTCGTCTACCATTCTAACATAATATACAGTAGTAACCTGGGGCGATACCAGGGTGCCCGGCAGTAGATTCTGGGCAAGCGAATCTGCATAATAGCGCAGCGAGGTGCCAGGTAGTGGCGAATGAATAAAATCGGATAAATTTATGGTTTGCCCGGCACAGGTTATGGTATCGGTAGAAACGGGTACAACAACAGGAAGACGATGAAAAACAAAATCGGTAGAATCGTTTCTCAAGCACCCACCGGAAGTATATGAAACATAATACCTGCCGGTATCGGTATTGCTAAAATTATTTATCGTTAATGTGCTTTGCATTACTTCACTGCCAGAAGGTTTGGTCCATTTCACATCATTGGCCGAGCCAATAACATTGAGCATCATCTCTACGGTATCTCCCTTACAGGCAGGCGTAACGGCCCCATTTACCGAGGCTCCTTTTACAGTTATACTCGATGAGGTGGCCGCACCAAAAAGTGTAAGGTTTTGTGAGGTGGTATAACCGCATGAATCATAGATCTGAACGGTATACTCTCCGGGAGCGAGGTTAGGAAAATCGGGAGAAGCCTGGTAAGCCGAATAAACAGACCCTGCAGCCGGCTTATACCGGTATACAAGCGATGAACCGCTGCCATTTTTGACCGCTATATGCAACATGCCTATTCCGTTTGCACATGCTACCCCACCGGATTTTGGCACATCTACAGATACCGGTACATATGGCGGAATGGTTATTGTGCGGAGTTGGTAATAACAGAACCCCTGTGAGTGTTGCGCATTTTGAAATACAATCTGGTAGGTGCCGGGCCCTACTTCCTGCGACACAATTACAAAAGGCGTGTTGCTCTTGGTTTCCGCAGAATATTTTCCCAGGGTTCCGTTAGATTCAAGTATGCGGGCAATGTATACATCCTTGCTTGCAGTGGTGGTGCCGGTATATTTGCTGCTGTCGGGCAGTATATACCACCCCGTACCTGTGATTTTATACTTACCGCATGCAGACCCTGGTATATAAGATAGCGTATCGGCCCCAAAGCCAATATAGGGCGGGGCAATCTTAATGTTCCTGGTTATCTGGCTACAACCCCCAAAGTCCAATCCTATAACATAATCGCCCAAAGGAAGATCAGACCAGGGTGTAAAACTATTGGTTGTGCTGGTTACCGGTGGCAGGCTTACCGGACCGGATATGATAGAATAGGTAATAGGAACCGTATTCGTTAACGGAATGCTGTAAAACCTTGCTGCTCCTGTGGCAAAGTCGCAACCCCTGGGGCTAGGATAATTGTAGTCGATGGTTACACTTACATTGGTGGATGTTGAAGCAGTATTAATATCGGCCACCTGGTAAGTAATGCCTTCTGTTGAAATAAATACATTGTAGGTACCTGATGGTACTCCTGTAAAGTTAAATGGCACAGATACATTTGGCCAGGTATAATTATACACAGTGCCGGCGCCAGGATTTGAAGTTTGAATCAGTTTTAAATCTACCTGGGCACAGTTATACCCATCAATTTGGCGGTATACCGAAGGTGCGCAATACCCGCTCCGCGATAGGTACGGATAGTCCAGTGTCTTCTCCGGCGTTGTTACAATATCGGCAGGGTTGCAGGGGTTTTTAAACTGTACCTTATAGGTATTCTGATCCGGAACATAATCCGAGGCCGAAATAGTTACTGTGGTAACTGGTCCCCAGGCCGTATAATTGCCAGACCCTGACGGGTACTCTATACGCATTTGCATAAACGAAGAAGAGGGCATCTGCCTTCCGTTTCTTGCAAACAAAATGTTGCCCAATGTATCGGTAATGGTTACGTTAGACGCTGGTACAGTAATCCGCACATCGCAACCGGTAGGAGATATAAAAGTCATACCCGATACATCTGCGCTTACAAAATTTGCCCCTGCAATATTAAATCTCGAGGTTACACTAATATTGGGAACATCGATACTATTATTGCAGGCATCGCTTACGGTAATGGTATATGTTCCCGTTTCAAGTTGCGTAAAGGATACACTGGTTTGTGTAGATCCTACAATGTCGGGCTTTGTAGTAGGGCCGTTTTTAAGTTGGTATTTGTATGGCTTGGCACCTCCCGAAACACTTAATGAAATACTGCCATCGGGGTCGCAACCGGTAATGAATAGGTTACCGGTAACAGGTGTACCAACCGTCATAGCGGTATAGGGCGTATTGCTAAGTATAACCGGCCCCGAAAAAGTTGCACCGGTAGCATCATATACCACCACGTTATAAGTGCCGGAAACCAGGTTGCTGAAAACATTACCAGATTGCTGGGGAGAATAGTTAAGATCCAGTGCGTTCTTAATAGCATACAGTACCGTACCGGAGGTGCCCGATGTATTCACTGTTATATAACCATTTGCTGGGCATGAACCGGGGGTTGGAACCGGAGTAACCACCGGTGTGGCAAAAGCTGCCGTTACAGCTGTTAAAAAACAAACGGTAATGACCAATAAGTATGCATACCAATGAGATAAAACTTTTTTCATTTTACGCGCGCGTTTTTAGCGTATTCCCAATATCCTGACAGGAGCAATAAGCACTGTTCAGGAAATGTATAGGGGCAACACATCAGGTTAACAGGTTATGTACAATAGCAGCACAGCTTCAATACCGAATTGGCAACGAACAATAATGTTGATGTTATTTGCCAGGTGCAGCCATGCGGAAAGAAAAATATTGGGATAAGAAGTCTGATTATAAATTCTTCTGCAATTGCAATATTAAAATCCGACTGTATGCAACATTTGAAGTCTTATATACTCGGAATGTTCCGGGCACCCTGGTTATAGTACATCTTGATTTGTTCTGTATAATACTAAAAACAAAAAGGGTTCATGTAAAGTAAAGCCCTTTCAACACAAAGATATATAAAATTAAACCCAACTGTTTTGCAGTACACAAACGGTGTGCGAAGTTCTAATCGTTACGCTTAACCGCATACCCTTAAAGCGTATTTTTTAGATGCGCTTATAAATTACCAATATTGATTCAGCAATTACACAAAGGGTTATTTTACAATCAGTTAATTGATTTATGGTATGAAATAGTGAGCGTGAGTATACAAGAATATAATAAAACGACCCCATGAGATCATTTTTTAGGCGCTAAACGTTTACTTGTGCTAAGGCCTGGCTTTAGGATACAGCCTTGTGTTGATGGCAGAATGTTGTATTTCTTGCCGGCTTAAGATTTTTCTGAAGAATAGATTCAAATAGGCATTCAACTCCATTGCTTGCAGAAAGCAACGCTTCAATATCTGTAACAAAGACGGGAGTTAAACCATTGCCGCATTACTAAAGCCCAGCACCACCATAATCGGGTCTTGCCATTATTTCTTTCATCGTTTTCACCCTTGCTTGTTCATTCCAGGCTTTCAACAGATCATTATCAAAACAATTAACCAATGCATAAATAGCGGCTTTCTCCAATGGATGATGCCGGGTAGCTGTTTTATCAAAAGTGGCATCATTGACCTCAAACGTAAGCCGTATGCTTTCTCCCCTGAGTGCAGCCATATGCCTCAAAAAGAAAACAAGGCTACGCTCAATATCAGTTTTATAATCAGGATACACATACGCGATAGGATGATGGGGCAGATTCCAGATCACCTTGCTCGTATAGTCGCCTGGTTCGCCGCCATATATTTTTAGCGCCACGTAGGCAATGCTGTCGTGCTTAGCATATATGGCTTGCCCGGTGAGCGCATCGAGGTTCCACGATACGATCTTTTCATTGACCTGGTGCAACAGGCTGTAGGTAAATACGTCGTAGGGCAACTCTGCTTTTGTCATTGGTGGTTATTTACGGATAGAATGCTGTTACATAAATATAGATAATAGCACCAATTTCTCAATACGACAGCTTAGCGAAGTAAATGAAAACGACAAACACATAACAAATTCAGTATATTTAACATAAAACATCAGACCAAAAACCGCTAAATGCCCGTAAGCCGCCGGACCAAATATCACCTCCTGAACCAAAACAGGCAGCTGCAAATATCCAAAGCGCTGTTGGGCAGTTACAACTCCAAAAAGACAGACTACTAACCCATAAACCCTCAAAAATTGAAATTATGAAGAAGATCATTTTTGTTGTGCTGGCTACATGTAGCCTTGCCATTGGCGCAAAAGCACAAATACAGAAAGGCAACATTATGATAGGTTCTACCTTGTCAAACCTTAGTTTGGGCATCGATAAGCCCAATGCGTTTTCGTTTAACCTCAGCCCTAAAGCAGCCTGGTTTATCCGAGACGGACTTGCATTGGGTGGCGAGGTAGACTTTGGCTTGTATACCAAAACAGATGCAGGTACAGATATCAACTACGGCCTAAGCGCTTTAGCCCGGTATTATGGCGAAACAGGGGCCAACCAGGTAGTAAGAAGCTCCAGGTTTTTCGGAGAGGCCACCGTGGGCATACAAGGCGTTAACCCATCTTCCGGAGAAAACACAAACGGACTGGGTTTTAGCTTCGGACCCGGGTTTACTTATTTTGTAACGCCATCCATAGGCTTAGAGGCATTGCTTAAATACAATGGCGTACTGGGTTTTGGCTCCAGTGCCTACGCACACAACCTGGGATTGTTTATAGGCTTCCAGATCTATTTACCTGGCAGAAGCACTGCGAAGAAAGTACAAAGAGATATAGAAACAGAAGATGAGGATTAAGCAAGCAATCTTGACCAATTGTGTCGGGACGATTAGATTCGAACTAGAGACTTAATAGCATTAAAAAAGCCTTAGCAAATGCTAAGGCTTTTTTGTTTGTTCGTCGGGATGGCAAGATTCGAACTTGCGACCTCCTGCTCCCAAAGCAGGCGCGATAACCGGGCTACGCTACATCCCGAACTTATCTCAAAATCACCGTTATCGCTAGGATGATTAGAGCGGTGAGGGCGGGATTCGAACCCGCGGTACCAATTTCTCAGTACGACAGTTTAGCAAACTGTTGGTTTCGGCCACTCACCCACCTCACCGGCCGATTTTTTCGCCCCTCGCATTGACTGTAAGGGGATGCAAAGATACGGCTCATTTTATTTTATGCAAGTCCTTGGCCTATTTTTTTCAGATTTTCTTTTTTTACATAGATGCAAGCTGCACCTTCTGCTGCAATTCCAGCACATATTCGCGAAACTGCCCGTCGGTATCCATCAGGTCGCCAACAGTCTGGCAGCTATGAATAACCGTGGTATGGTCGCGACCACCAAAATGCTCACCAATAGATTTCAGCGAATTTTTGGTGTACTTCTTGGCCAGGAACATCGTTATCTGACGGGCCTGCACAATCTCACGTTTGCGGGTTTTGGCCAGCAACTTATCGTAAGAAATATTAAAATACTCGCACACCATTTTCTGAATGGTATCGATGGTTACTTCTTTGGTCGTTGTCTTTACAAAGTTCTTAAGCACTTTTTTGGCCAGCTCCAGGTCTATTTCCTTTTTGGCCAGGCTCGATTGTGCCAGCAATGAAATCATAGCGCCTTCCAGCTCACGAATGTTGTTCTGGATATTGTAGGCCATATACTTCACTACATCTTTCGAAATCTCTACACCATCGTTTCTCAAACGCATCTCCAGGATAGAAATACGGGTTTCGAAATCGGGCGATTGCAGATCGGCATTCAAACCCCAGCGGAAACGGCTCAGCAAACGCTCCTGCATACCTTCAAGGTCTTTAGGTGCCTTGTCGGAAGTAAGGATCAGCTGCTTACCATTCTGGTGCAGGTGGTTAAAAATGGCGAAGAACGCGTCCTGCGTTTTTACAGCAGGCGCAAAGAACTGAATATCATCTACCACCAGCACATCAATGAGCTGATAGAAATGGATAAAATCGTTGATCTCATTATTGCGGGAGTGTTCAATAAACTGGTTAATGAATTTCTCCGCACTTACATATAAAACCGTTTTAGAGGCATGAATCTTTTTCACTTCGTTGCCTATCGCCTGCGCCAGGTGGGTTTTACCCAAGCCTACGCCGCCATAAATCACCAACGGGTTAAAAGATGTACCTCCGGGTTTCTGAGCTACAGACAAACCGGCCTGGCGAGCCAGACGGTTGCAATCACCTTCAATATAGGTTTCAAAAGTGTAATTAGGATTCAGCTGAGAATCGATCTGCGAACGTTTAAGCCCCGGAATAACAAACGGGTTCTTAATGGGCGAATGGGTAGCCATTGGCATATCCATATAATTGCCGCCACCATTATTGTTTCTTGCACCCTGGGTACCCGGTATGTTTACTGCATACGCATTACTTTTTCCGGAACTTCCGCCATCTACCAGTATACGGTATTCGAGGCGGCCCTCTTTTCCTAACTCACGTTTAATGGTCTTACCCAGTAACTGTACATAGTGCTCTTCCAGCCACTCATAAAAAAACTGACTGGGCACCTGTATCGTTAAAACGTTATGATCCAAACCCACAGCCTTAATCGGCTCAAACCAAGTTTTATATGACTGCCAACTCACATTATCCCTGATGATTTTCAAGCAATTTTCCCAAACTTGTTCACAGGTTATAGACATATCATTAAAGCCTTAATTGGTTTTTTATTACTTTTTGAATCAATGTTTAACGCACTAAAATTCACGAACTCCATCTCAAAATTTCAAAAAGGCAGGACGACGAAATTCCTAACAAAATGTTGAAAAAAAAAATCACACACCTATTGTTTCTTTGAGAAAGATTACAGAATTGTTACGTTCTAAACAGTGGTCCGCAGGTTCTCAACAAAGTAAATTTTTCATTTCAACATTAACTAATCATATTTATTTATTCTTGCTTGATAGGTGATTAAATTTCAGGTATAACAACATCATTTTAAGTTCGCATAAAAAGCAAAATCCATTCCTGCCGCAGCTTTCCCGTTATCCACACCCAACAGGGAAATACACAACTTTGCAGAGTTATCCACAAAAAGAATGCACACCCCTTCCGGTTTTACCCTTTTTAAACACCGTGCCAGAATAAAAAGCATGCACCATAGTTGTTTTTGATTTATTTTTGAAGGCTTAAATGTTTCTAATATGAGTTTCGAATTAACTGGTAAACTGGCCATGAAGTATGATACCCAGCAGGTATCTGAACGTTTCAAAAAACGTGAGTTTGTAGTGGAAACTGCTGAGGAAGTAAATGGCATGGTTTATAACAACTATGCAAAAATGCAGCTGGTACAAAACAAATGTGAAATACTCGACCGCTTTAACGTGGGCGACCAGATAAAAGTAAACTTCAACATCAAGGGTAATAAGTGGGAGAAAGACGGCCGTCTGAGCTTCATCACTAACCTGGATGCGTGGCGTGTTGAGTATGCCAATGCCGCTGCTCCTGCTGCTGCTCCCGGAGGTTACAACAACAACGGTGGTGGCTATAGCGCCCCTGCACCTACCAACAACATGAACCAGGGTATGCCAGCAAGCAACCAGGGCATGGGTGGCGGTGGTTTTAACCAGGCTCCCGACCAAATGGATGATCTGCCGTTCTAATAATGCTGTCTTTCCGGCTGTTTTTAGGATAAACACCTAACACATGATACACAATATTCAACTTAAAGTGCTGCCCTCCGAGGCGGCACTTTCCGATACTATTATACGTTATGCCGCTGTCACATTGGGCATTAAGGCACAAAGCATTACAGGATACAACCTGCTGAAACGCTCTATTGACGCGCGTTCCCGGCAGGTTTATTTTTTGCTGCAAATCCAGGTATTTGTAAACGAACCCGTGCAGCAGGCGCTTCAATGGCAACCCATATATAAAGATGTAAGGCAAGCCAAACACGAAGCGGTAGTGGTGGGTGCAGGCCCCGCGGGTTTATTCGCAGCGCTGCAACTGATTGAGCTGGGTATACGCCCTATCGTGGTAGAACGCGGCAAAGATGTGCGGGCACGCCGCAGAGACCTGGCCATACTCAATAAAACCGGCGAGGTAAACCCCGAATCCAACTATTGCTTTGGCGAAGGTGGCGCAGGTACTTACAGCGATGGTAAACTGTATACCCGCTCTACCAAACGGGGCGATGTACAGCGCATCCTGCAGATCTTCCGCTATTTTGGTGCAGAAGAAAAAATCACCATCGACGCGCACCCGCATATTGGTACCAACAAACTACCACATATCATTACAGCCATGCGCGATCAGGTCATTGCCTCTGGCGGAGAAGTTCGTTTCGAAACCAAACTAACCGACCTCGTTACCGACCGCGGGCAAATAACAGCGGTTAAATTATCTACCGGCGACACCCTGCCCTGCAAGCATGTAATACTGGCCACAGGCCACTCGGCGCGCGATATATACGCATTACTGCACCACAGGGGCATAGCCATCGAAGCCAAGCCTTTTGCCCTGGGCGTAAGAATAGAACATCCACAACACCTTATAGACAGTATTCAATACAAATGCGACAGCCGGGGCGAGTTTCTGCCCCCTGCCAGTTACGGCCTGGTAGAGCAAGTGCTGGGCAAAGGTGTATTTAGCTTCTGCATGTGCCCTGGCGGCATTATTGCACCGGCAGCTACCGATCCAGGCGAGCTGGTGGTAAACGGTTGGAGCCCTTCCAAACGCGACAATCCTTTTGCCAACTCAGGCATGGTGGTAAGCATCGACGAAGAAAACTATAAACAGTTTAGCAAATACGGCCCGCTGGCTGCCATGTACTACCAGCAGGATGTAGAGCGCAAAGCCTTTGTTGCCGGTGGTGGCAAGTTTGTAGCACCAGCCCAGCGCATGACCGATTTCTCCCAACGCAAGCTATCGTCTTCCCTGCCCGATTGCTCTTACATCCCTGGGGTTAAGAGTGTGCAGCTCGAAGAGGTATTGCCCGAAGCCGTGTACGAAAGGCTGGCTAAAGGCTTTATAGCCTTTGGCAAAAAAATGAAAGGCTATTACACCTCCGATGCCATTGTGGTAGCTACAGAATCGCGTACCTCAGCGCCGGTGCGCATTCCCAGAGATAAAGAAACCTTCCAACACCCCGAAATCAAAGGCTTGTACCCTTGCGCAGAAGGTGCAGGCTATGCAGGCGGCATTGTTTCGGCAGCTATGGACGGCGAAAATATTGCCAGGGCTATTGCGCAGCAATTGCAGCTGGCATAAGTCCTGCATATCATTGAAAGATCCCCGGAACGTTGTTCTGGGGATCTTTTGTGCCTGACAACACCATCACCACATGTATTGCGCATCAAGGCCATGGGTAGAAGTCACAGTAGTAATGCAGCTTAATCAATGCAGCATTCCGAAAACGGGGCGTATTCGTTTTCGGACGGTTTTTGGGTTACTTTTTTCCGCAAAAAGTAACAGAAGGCAGAAATCGGTTGCCTCAGCAGAATGATTGCAATATCCTCACAATAAAAATACAGGAGTTGGGGGATGCAGCGAGTCCGCACAAGAGCACCACAAAGCATTCATTTTTATGAATCTGCATAAACATTTAGCCGCTTATCCCTTCCTGCAGGGCATGATGGGTTATTGAGTATATTTACGGATATCGAAAACCTGCTTATGTTACTGGAAATAAAAAACCTGAAAAAATATTATCAATCGCAGAAAGCGGTCGATGATGTGAGTTTCAATATCGCTAAGGGCAGCATCTTTGGTTTACTGGGCCCTAATGGAGCTGGTAAATCTACCTTGCTGCGCATGATCACCGGCATTATCTACCCCGACTCCGGTCAGATCCTGTTCGAAGGCAGAAAATTTGATCCCTCTTCCGATGTCAATGCAATGGGCTACATGCCCGAGGAGCGTGGTTTGTATAAGAAAATGAAAATTGGCGAGCACATTCTTTACCTGGCGCAACTAAAAGGGCTGGACAAACAAACAGCAATGGACCGCGTGGTATACTGGTTCAAAAAATTTGACATGGAAAGCTGGTGGGATAAAAAAGTGGGCGACCTGAGCAAGGGCATGCAACAGAAGCTCCAATTTGTAGCTACCGTTATTCACGAGCCTTCATTACTGATTCTTGACGAACCTTTTAGCGGACTCGATCCTGTAAATGCCAACATTATTAAAGAAGAGATTTACGCGCTGGCAGAGAAAGGTACTACCGTAATTTTTAGCACCCACCGGATGGAACAGGTAGAAGAAATTTGCGACCACATTATTCTCATCAACCAGGGCGGTTTGCTACTCGATGGTACCGTAAGCGACATTAAAAAGCAGTACAAGGAAAACAAATACGTAGTAGAAGCCGAAAACATGCCGGCAGATATGTCTAACCATGCTTTTCAACGGTTGTCTTCGCGGGGCAATACTGCCACTTTCCAGCTGGCACAGGGCTCCTCGCCCAACGAGCTGCTGATGACGCTTATCAACAACGGCGCCATCGTACATGGCTTCACAGAGTTGCTGCCATCGCTCAACGACATTTTTATTAAACTGGTGAACACCCAGGGCGCGCAACGCAAGTTCCAAACCGTTTAACCTACGTACCCAATATTACGATTATGAACAAAACACAACTCATTATACAAAGGGAATACCTGAGCAGGGTTCGCAAAAAGAGCTTCCTGCTTACTACTTTATTATTGCCCGTACTTTTCCTGGGCCTGATGGTAGGCGTAGGCGTGCTGGCTGCCAAAAGCGATTCGGAAATTAAAGTGGCCGTTATTGACGAAACCAACGGCACCTTTGCCAAAGCCCTGGAGAGCAAGCGCAACGTGCGTTTCGAGTGGATCACCTCTGGCCAGTTCAGCGACTGGAAAACCAAATACGAACAGGAAGGTTATGATGCACTCCTCCGCATCGATGCTCCGGTAGCGGGCCACCCGCTTAATGCAACCATCTATTCGGAAAACCAGATTGGTATGAACAAACAGGAGTTTATAGAAAACCAGCTGGAGCAGCACGTAAAAGCCAACCGTTTTCAGTCGGCAGGCATAAGTCAGGCCCTGCTCGATAGCCTGGATAAAAACCTCGTACATGTTACTACACTGGTAGGTAAAGAAGAAAAATCTTCCAGCTCTGCCGTAGCCTATGGCATTGGTTATGCAGCAGGTATTCTCATTTACTTTGTCATGCTTTTATATGGCAGCGGTGTAATGCGCGGCGTAATGGAAGAAAAAACCAACCGCATTGCAGAGATCATCATCTCTTCTGTAAAACCATTCCAGCTTATGATGGGCAAGATTGTAGGCATTGCGCTGGTGGGCCTTACCCAGTTTGTAATCTGGATGGTGCTGATGGGCATCATACGCATTGGGGTAATGCAGGCTTTTCCCGATCTATTTGCCATTGCGCAACCCACAGCCGCTAATGCTGCTGCATTAAGCAAGAGCAATGAAATGGCCAGTGTAATGCAAATGCTGGGCAGCCAGAACTGGACGCTCATCATCAGTTGTTTCCTGTTCTTCTTCCTGGGTGGTTATTTCCTGTATGCCTCACTGTTTGCAGCGGTAGGCAGCCTGGTAAATGAAGATCCGCAGGATGCACAGCAACTGTCAATCCCCATCACATTGCCCATTATTCTCTCGTTTGTAATCATGAGCGCGGCGGTAAACAACCCCAATGGCAAGCTGGCCGTATTTGGCAGCCTGTTTCCGCTCACCTCGCCCATTGTAATGATGGCGCGTATTCCGTTTGGCGTACCGGCATGGCAGCTTATTCTTTCCATCCTGTTACTCATAGGCGGCTTTATTTTCACCACCTGGATGGCCGCTAAGATTTACCGCATCGGCATTCTGATGTATGGAAAAAAGGTAACGCTCAAAGAAGTAGGTAAATGGCTGATGACTAAAAACTAGATACCATACTGGCTATATGTAAAAATCCCTCGCAGTTGCGAGGGATTTTTTATTGCTTTTATTGGACGTCCTGTGGTGGCAACACGGGAACTGAACCTGTCCCGCCCATGCGGATGCAGGGTCTTTGCTAAAATGATCATTGAACGAGAGATGCTGCTCCTACGGGCAGCATGACAAATGAAACGTTCCGTCATCCTGCGTGCAGCGACGCAGAAGCGGAACCTGTCCCGCCCATGCCGGGATGCAGGGTCTTTGCTAAAATGACCATTGTACGAGAGATGCTACTCCTACGGGCAGCATGACAGCCATCAACCCATTCTAGTACGCAAACGGATTGGCGCTTACTGTTCTAAATTCTTCCCATATACCCTGCAACACTTCTGCCGCAGGCTTAATATCGTTGATCATACCGCTTACCTGGCCTATCTCCAGCTCCCCTTCATGCAGGTCGCCTTCAAACATGCCCCGTTTAGCACGGGCACGGCCCAGCAGTTGCTGTAATTCATCTTTATCGGCACCCCGCAGCTCGGCTTCCTGTACCTGGTGAAAAAACGCGTTTTTAATCAGGCGCACCGGGGTCAGTTGTTTGAGCGCCAGCTGGGTATCGCCTTCGCTGGCATTCACCACCGCTTCTTTAAATGCATGGTGGCTCGATGCCTCAGGCGTGCACACAAAACGCGAGCCTACCTGCACCCCTTCTGCACCCAGCAGCATGGCTGCCAGCATACCACGACCTGTAGCAATGCCCCCGGCAGCAATAACGGGTATATCTACCGCTTTGCGCACCATTGGTATCAACACCAGCGTGGTGGTTTCTTCCCGGCCATTGTGCCCTCCGGCTTCAAAACCTTCTGCCACTACTGCATCTACACCAGCTTCCTGGCTTTTTACAGCAAACTTGGCGCTGCTTACCACATGCACCACTTTAATGCCATGCTCTTTCAGCACCGGAGTCCATATTTTAGGATTACCGGCAGAGGTAAACACAATGGGCACCTTTTCTTCAATAATCGTTTTTATATGCTCCTCAATGGAAGGATACAGCAAGGGCAGGTTTACCGCAAAAGGGCGATCGGTAGCCTCTTTGCATTGGCACACATGTTCTTTGAGCACATCGGGGTACATACTACCCGCGCCTATCATACCCAATCCCCCGGCATTGCTCACCGCCGAGGCCAGTTTCCAGCCGCTGGCCCAGATCATTCCGGCCTGGATAATGGGTACATTAATGTGGAATAATTGTGTGATCCTGTTGTCAAAGCCATCGTTGGCCGCGTTGAATTTTCCTTCGTACAGCATGAACGTTCGTATACATTACAACCCGCGTAACGGGTTATGAGATTAAAAAAATGGGAATAAAAACCGGCATTAGCCCAGGTCTATTTCGGTATTGTCGCCAATATTGAGGCTCTGCCTGAAACCATGTACATAAGCATCGCTGCCAATAAGCGAATCGTGCAGCACCACCTCATCCAGCTTGGCAAAAGAGCCAATAATAGAATCGCGGATGATAGACGAATGCACCGTAGTACTTTCTCCAATGGTTACATTGGGCCCGATAATGGAATTGGCTATTACGCAACCTTCGGTAATGCTTACCGGAGGCACAATAATGGTATTTTCGAATTGTGGGTATTGGTCGGTAATGGCTACTACCTTCTTGAGCAATGTGGCATTGGTTTCGAGCAGGGTTTCTTTGCGGCCGCAATCGAACCATTGCTGCACCTTAAACGTATCAAACTCCACTCCTTTATCTACCATTTCCTGGAGTGCATCGGTAAGCGAGTAAGCGTTTTCTTCTACCACCCCTTTGGCTATATGCTCGTCCATTACATCAAACATCATTTTGGTTTCGTTGATCTTGTACAAGCCCACCAGCGCCATGTTCGATTTAGGAATACGGGGTTTCTCTACCAGTGCTACTACCTTACCATCTTCGTTGAGCTCTGCAATACCGAAAGACCGCGGGTCTTCTACTTTCTTCACCCCCAGGGTAGATAAGGGCGAGTCGATCACCGTTTCGATGTCGAAATCGCAAATGGTATCGCCCAGCACAATCAGCAAAGGTTCTTCTTCATCGATCACAGGGCGTGTAAGCGATATGGCATGCCCAATACCCAGGCGGTTTTTCTGCTCTACAAACTCAAACTGGAGGTCGGGGTATTTGTCTTCTACGTAGTCTTTTATTTTCTCGCCCAGGTATCCGATCACAAACACGAACTCGCGGATGCCTGCTGCTGCCAGCTGATCTATAATAAAACTCAGGATGGTTTTACCCGCCAGCGGTATAAGGGCTTTGGGTTGGGTATAGGTATGTGGCCTTAACTTGGTACCGGCTCCGGCCACAGGAATTATTGCTTTCATAACAGAACTCTGTAGTGTGAAAATACATAAAATCCACAGGCAAGCCACTATCTGCACTTCCGATACTATGGCCTTAAGTGGTTCATCTTATTACACTTTTCATGCAGGAATGCTTAAATCCTTGTATTTTGCAGCAGTTTTCGAAAAACATTAAGCTTATCTGTTATGAAACGTGATACTGCCATTTTTGATCTGATCCATAAAGAACTGGAGCGCCAGCGTGAAGGCATTGAACTCATTGCCTCCGAAAACTTTACCAGCTTGCAGGTAATGCAGGCTATGGGTAATGTAATGACCAATAAATATGCCGAAGGGTATCCCGGCCGCCGCTACTACGGTGGTTGCGAAATCGTAGACCAGAGCGAGCAACTGGCTATAGACCGGGTAAAAGAAATTTTTGGTGTAGCATATGTAAACGTACAACCGCACTCGGGCGCTCAGGCCAATGCCGCTTTGATGCTGGCCATCCTGAAACCGGGCGATAAAATACTGGGCCTCGACCTGAGCATGGGCGGCCACCTCACACACGGTTCTCCCGTAAACTTCTCCGGCAAGCTGTACCAGCCATTGTATTATGGTGTAAAACAGGATTCCGGCCTGGTAGACTACGATATGATGGAGAAAGTGGCGCTGGAAGAAAAACCCAAGCTCATCATCTGCGGCGCCTCTGCCTACAGCCGCGATTGGGATTATACCCGCATCCGCAGCATTGCCGATAAAATTGGTGCTTTTGTAATGGCCGATATCGCGCACCCTGCTGGTCTTATCGCTAAAAAACTGCTGAACTCACCTTTCGAACATTGCCATTTTGTAACCACTACCACCCACAAAACCCTGCGTGGTCCCCGTGGCGGTATGATCATGATGGGCAAGGATTTTGAAAACCCATTTGGCCTTACCGGCCCTAAAGGCGAAGTGCGTATGATGAGCCACCTCATCGACATGGCGGTTTTCCCTGGCACACAAGGTGGCCCGCTGGAGCATGTTATCGCGGCCAAAGCGGTTTCTTTCTACGAAATTCTGCAAGATGAGTTTGGCGATTATGCCAACCAGATCATCAAAAACGCGCAGGCGATGGGCAATGCCTTACTCGAAAAAGGTTACAACATTGTATCGGGCGGTACCGATAACCACCTGTTGCTGATAGACCTGCGCAATAAAAACATTAGTGGTAAAAAAGCGGAGAACATGCTGGTGAAAGCCGATATTACCACCAACAAAAACATGGTTCCGTTCGATGATAAATCACCGTTCATTACCTCCGGCATCCGTGTAGGCGTTCCTGCCATCACCTCACGCGGCATGGTAGAGTCGGATATGCTCACTGTAGTAAACTGGATAGATCAGCTGATTATGGATCCTGATAACGAAACCCTTATCGGTAAAGTAAAAGGCGAAGTAAACGAGTTTATGAAACAGTTCCCTTTGTATCCTGAAATGGGATAATTCATTTTAAAACGAGCTATACATGTCTATCAACCTGCTTTCTGCCTTACAACAATTACTTATTAATGATGAGCTGCTTGAACAAGCGGCTCATCATTTCAATATACCTCCCGGAAAAATCCAGCAAAGCATTCAGCAACTGATTGCCGCTACCATTAAAGGCTATGCCGGCAACGAGCAACCTGCACTTCAGGAGCTTACCGCCCATGCCGCCGAAGAAAGCGGAAGCTGGCTAAGCGATCTGCAACAGAGCTTGCTGCATCCCAACCACAACCAACAGGTTTTGTCGGGCAATCTGCAACAAGCACTCTGGGGCCATCCTGCCGAGGTGCTGCAACAGCTTTCGGGCAAATTGCAGGTAAACGAAGATGTGCTGGAAGGCTTGAGCCACGGCATTGTGCCGGTTACCGCAGGTATTATTGGTAATAAGCTTAAAAACGAGCAACTGAGCTGGGAAACCCTGCAATTGTTTATTCAATCGCAGATGGGCGCGGTAAATACCATATTGCCGGAGAAACTGGCTACCCCACCCGTTCCGGTAACGGCAGAAGCGCAACCGGTTGCCGAAACCGTTGCACCAGACACTACCGCAGACAATACCGAAGAAGCGGTACACCATCGCCGCATCAACAAATGGAAATGGCTGACCACCGTGGCCATTATTGCTATCGTAGCAGGTGGCGCCTGGTATTTGTTTAAAGGTTATTACCCGCAAGGCCAGTCTGCCGAAACGGTAACCACCGATTCTACAGCTACAGATTCTGTGCAAACCACCGTAGTGCCGGTAGATACATCTGCTGTGTTTACCACCGATACGATAGGTCACAGCCGCATCAGCCTCACCTTGCCAGACAGCAATACCATCCTGGCCTTTGCCGGTTCGTTAGAGGATTCGCTGGTGCAATTCATGAGCAACCCTGCCCGCAAAGCAGGCAAAACCACCTGGTTCAATTTTGATGGTGTGGTATTCGAAAGCGGCGCTGCGGTTGTAAAACCCGAGTCTCGCCAGCAATTGCAAAACCTGGTTAAGATCATGAAAGCCTATGGCGGTATGAAGGTTAAAATTGGAGGATATACCGATAACACCGGAGATTCGCTGACCAATGTAAACCTGTCGCAAGCCAGGGCCAATGCCGTGTGGGAAGAACTCAAAACCATGGGCGTAACCAAGCAGGTAACCGCCGCCGAAGGCTACGGACCGAAACACCCGGTAGCCGATAACGCTACGCCGGAAGGCCGCCAGCAAAACAGGCGCATTGCTGTAAATGTGCAAAGCAAATGGTAACCCACTGTTCTCTACAGTTATAATATTTCATCCCTGGCTTATGGCCGGGGATTTTTTTGTCTATTCCAGATCTGCGAAATCTGCGGGGTTTTATCTGCGCGATCTACGGGAAACTTCTCGTGTTGATCCCCACCTCCCGGACCTGGCAGGAACTGCGCCCCGCAGTAGCGGGACAGGCACCTGACAAGTCTTTTCCGGATCTGCGAAATCTGCGGGGTTTTATCTGCGCGATCTGCGGGAAACTCCTCGCGATGATCCCCACCTCCCGGACCTGGCAGGAACTCCGCCCCGCAGTGGCGGGACAGGCACCTGACAGGTCGGGGTCATTTATCTGAGGAAATATCGCATCACCCTAATCATCCAGTTTTTACGCGCATAAGGCGGGTGTGCTACGCGCGAAAGCCGCATCCACCCTTGTTTTACAATGCCTCTTTCGTTGGAGAAACCCATAAAGCCATAATGTCCGTGCGTTTTTCCCACACCACTATTATTGATGCCACCAAAAGGCAGGTTCATATTAGCAATGTGCAGCAAAGTATCGTTTACGGTAATGCCCCCGGCTTGTATTTGCGCAAGGTAAAAGTCTTTGCGGCGGGCTTTTCCTGCAAAAATGTAGGCTGCTAATGGCTTATCCAGCGCGCGAATAATATCCAATGCTTCCTGCGGCGTATTAAATGTAAGGATGGGCAATACCGGGCCAAAAATCTCTTCCTGCATCAGCTTCATATCCGCACGCACACCAGCAACGATGGTAGGTTCTATCGTAAGATCGGCCTTAGTGCTTTCGCCACCCAATGCCAATCTTGCCCCCTGCGCCAGGGCATCTTGCAGCAAGCCCGTGATGCGGTCAAAATGCTTGGCGTTAATGATTTGCGCATAATCAGCCTTCTCCAGTTTACCCGTGCTGTAGTAGTTCTTTTTTACGGCCTGGGAGAGAGCGACTACCAGCTTCTCTGCGAGGGAGGTATGCACCAGCACATAATCGGGCGCAATACAGGTTTGCCCGGCATTTACAAACTTGCCAAAGGTAATAGCGGCGGCGGCATGCGCCACATTAGCGGTTTCATCTACCACCGCGGGCGATTTACCCCCCAGCTCCAGGGTAACCTCGCACAAGTGCTCAGCAGCGGCTTTCATTACCACCTTGCCCACCTGCGGGCTACCGGTAAAATGAATATGGCTAAAGGGCAGCGACAACAATAAAGTAGAGAGCTCTACCCCACCGTTGACCACGCAAATTTCGGCTTCGGTAAAAGCAGCAGCTATAATTTTTTGCAAAACCTCCGCCGTTTGCGGCACCAGCTCAGAGGGTTTTACCATGCAGCAGCAACCAGCCGCAATAGCAGCAATAACGGGGCATAATGTAAGTTGCACCGGGTAGTTCCAGGGCGAGAGAATAAGCGATACGCCACGTGGCTGGGCCTGGCTGTAACTCACACTCGACAGTGTACCCATACTGGCCGGCACATATTTGGGCGCCATCCATTCTTTAAGGTTTTCGATGGTATACCGCAACTCTGCCAGCACAAATTCTATTTCGTGCAGCGACAGCTCAAACAACGGCTTTCGCAATTCGAGTTGCATACTTGTTTGCAGCGCTTCGCGGTACTGTTCCAGCGCCTTACGAAGCTTTTTCAACCGGGCTATTCGTTCATCGGCCGTGCTGGTGAGCCACTGCAATTGGGTTTGCTGCTGCCGTTCAAAAAGCTGGTAGATGGTTGCTGTTTCCATAAAAGTGGTAGATTTAACTGTACCAATATTCAAATGTAACATGTTATGGTGGTATGCCCTGCTCAGCATTGCTGATGTACTTTCGCTGTGGTTTCAATGGCCTGGCCTGCACAGTATTTTTAAACCTTTGCTCATGCCTGCACTGGCCATTACCTATCTCTGGTATTGCAGGCACCATATACAACGTCCCAATAACCTGCTGCTGCTCACCCTGGGCCTGGCCTGGATTGGCGATATTCTGTTGCTGTTCACCCATTTCAACACAGGGTTCTTTTTGGGCGGCCTCACAGCCTTTCTACTCATGCAATGTGCTTATGCCTGGCTGTTTTTCCGGCATGCGCCCCGCTCCAATACCAAAATACTGCGCCTCGGCATTATCGCATTTGCCATACTCGATTTCGTTACCATCCTCATGGTTTACCTGTGGCCTGCACTGGGCAATATGCACCTTCCGGTGCTGGTGTATGCCCTGGCCATTAACGTTATGCTGTTTGCCGCCTGTTACAATGGGCTCAACCGCAGCTCCCGCCACCACTTTAGTGGCATGGGTATTTTAGGCGCTCTTTTATTTGTATTGTCCGATAGTATTCTGGCCATACAGCACTTTAGGCCGGTATGCAGCACCGCGGCGGGAGATGTACTGGTTATGGGCACCTATACCGCCGCCCAGGCACTCATCATATTTCATTTATCAAAACCTGTAACCCAAAGGCTTGTATTGGTTTCCTAAGCCTGCCCCCATTCGGGAAAAGCGGCGCGAATTATCTGACAACCGTTTTGATTTTCACTGCCTGCTTGTTCCTATCTTTACGGTATGGCTAAAGCAAAAAAGCAACCCCAAACCGAAGTGGTTGAGCAGATAGAAGTGTTAGGAGCCCGTGCACACAACCTGAAAAACATCGATGTTCAAATTCCCAAAAATAAACTGGTCGTAATTACCGGATTAAGCGGCAGCGGAAAATCTTCGCTGGCGTTTGATACCATTTACGCCGAAGGTCAGCGCCGTTACATGGAAAGTTTCTCGGCCTATGCCCGGCAGTTCCTCGGCGACCTGGAACGACCCGATGTAGACCAGATCACCGGCCTGAGCCCTGTTATCTCCATTGAACAGAAAACCACCAACAAAAACCCGAGAAGTACCGTAGGTACCGTTACAGAAATATATGATTTTCTCCGCCTCCTGTATGCCCGTATTGGCCAGGCCTATTCGTACAATACAGGTAAAAAAATGACCCGCTTTACCGAAGAAGAGATTGTAGACCATGTGTACGCCAATTTCTCCGGACAAAAGGTAGTGGTGCTCTCACCTGTGGTACGTGGCCGTAAAGGGCATTACCGCGAGCTGTTTGAGCAATTGCGCAAGCAGGGCTATGTAAAAGTGCGGGTAGATGGCGAAATCCTGGATCTGAAAGAACGGATGCAGGTAGACCGCTACAAAATTCACGATATAGAACTGGTGATCGACCGGCTTAAGGTGGATGAAGAAAGTAAAGTGCGCCTGAGCCAGAGCATTCAGCAAGCACTGCAATCGGGCAAGGGGCTCATGTTCCTGGAGCTGCACGGCAGCGATAAACTGGTGCAGTACAGCAAGCAGCTGATGTGTGAGGAAACTGGCCTCAGCTACGAAGAACCTTCGCCCAACACCTTCTCGTTTAACTCGCCTTATGGCGCCTGTCCTACCTGCAAAGGGCTGGGCACGGTGTACCATGTAGATATGGACGCGGTAATTCCCGACAAAACAGTGAGCATTGCCGATGGTGCCATTGCCCCGCTGGGCCAGTCGCGCGAAGTATTTATCTACAACCAGGTAAAACAGCTGGGCAAGCAATATAAATTCTCGCTCAACGACCCTATCGAAAAGCTGTCGGAAAAAGCCATGAACATGATCTTGTTCGGCGCCGAAGATGGCAAGCTCGAAATGGTGCTCAACTACGACAACGAAAAGCAGACCTACGAAACCGAGTTTGAAGGTATCGTAAACATGGTGATACGCTGGTTTAACGAAAGCAGCTCCGATGGCATACGCCAGTGGGCAGAGAAGTATATGCAACTGGTAGACTGCCCCGAATGCCACGGTGCACGCCTCAAAAAAGAAAGCCTCTGGTTTAAAGTGGCCGACCGCAATATTGCCGAGCTCAGCAATATGCACCTGGACGGGCTGGCCGATTGGTTCAGCGATGTGGAGAAGCGCCTGAACAACAAACAAAATGTAATTGCCAAAGATGTGCTTAAAGAGATTCGCGACCGCCTGGGCTTTTTGCTCAATGTAGGCCTGGGTTATCTTTCCATCAACCGGGCTTCGCGCACGCTGAGCGGAGGCGAGTCGCAACGCATACGCCTGGCTACGCAAATTGGTTCGCAGCTGATGGGCATTACTTATATCCTGGACGAACCGAGCATTGGCTTACACCAGCGCGATAACCACCGCCTTATTACCGCTTTGCAAAACCTGCGCGACACCGGCAATACCGTGCTGGTGGTAGAGCACGATAAAGACATTATGCTGGCTGCCGACCACCTTATAGACGTAGGCCCGGGAGCCGGCACACACGGCGGCCGCATCATATCGCAGGGTATACCCGGCGATGTGATAAAATCGAACTCCCTTACCTCGCAATACCTGAACGGAACCCGTAAAATAGAAACGCCTAAAACCCGCCGCAAAGGCAACGGTAATTTACTGGAGCTGAAAGGCGCTACCGGTCATACGCTTAAAAACGTATCGGTAAAGCTGCCGCTGGGCACATTCATTTGTGTATCGGGTGTATCGGGCAGTGGCAAATCAACACTTATCAACGATACGCTGTATCCCATTTTGTCGCAGCATTGTTACAAAAGCAAAACTGCGCCTATGGCTTACAAAAGTGTAAGCGGTCTGGAGCATATCGACAAGGTGATTGAGATAGACCAATCGCCCATTGGCCGCACACCCCGCAGCAACCCGGCTACTTATTGCAACTTCTTTACCGATGTGCGCCAGCTGTTTGCCAGCGTGCCCGAAGCCAAAATACGGGGTTACAACGCAGGCCGTTTTTCATTTAATGTAAAAGGCGGCCGTTGCGAAGTGTGCGAAGGCGGTGGTATGCGGGTTATTGAAATGAACTTTTTGCCGGATGTATATGTGCATTGCGAAAAATGCAATGGCAAGCGCTACAACCGCGAAACACTGGAGATCCGATACAAAGGCAAATCCATCAGCGATGTGCTGGATATGACGGTAGACGACGCGGTAGAATTCTTTATTAACGTACCATCGCTGCACCGCAAAACCCGCACTTTGCAGGAAGTGGGCCTGGGTTATATTACCCTGGGCCAGAGCGCGGTAACGCTAAGCGGTGGCGAGGCCCAGCGGGTAAAACTGGCTACCGAGCTGTCTAAAAAAGATACCGGTAAAACCTTTTACATCCTGGACGAGCCTACTACGGGGCTGCACTTCCAGGACATTGAACATTTGCTGAACGTGCTGGAAAAACTGGTAAACCGGGGCAATACCGTGCTGGTTATTGAGCACAACCTCGATGTGGTTAAAATGGCCGATTATGTGGTAGACCTTGGCCCCGAAGGTGGCCAGGGCGGCGGCTCCATTGTAGCCAGCGGCACGCCGGAGCAGATTGTAAAAGTGAAAGAAAGCCATACCGGGCAATATTTAAAAAACGAATTATAACTTTGCGCCCGTTACAACTTATGCGTAAACGTATTTACATACTTACGGGTGTACTGGCCATGATGGTGGCGTACAGCAGCTGCGAGAAGATAAAACCTACCTGCGCTGTGCCTTTACAGGCATTGGTAAAAGCTAATTTTTACCAGATAGACACCAATGGCAACGAATACCCCGTGGCCCTGCCCAATGCCTATATTGGCGCACAGGGCAATGATTCGTTGTATGTAAATGGTGCTGCGTTGCAAAATGTGGCGCTGCCTTTATCGCCCAATACCGATGCGGTTAATTTTTTTATTAAAACCGACAGCACAGCGGTAACCGATACGCTTCGTTTCAGCTACGATAAGGAACTTAAATTCATATCCAACACCTGTGGGTATACCTACTTTTTTACCCTCAAATCGGCATCAACCGGCGGTGCAACAATCGACTCGGTTAAGATCATACGGGCCGCGGTGAACAACTCAACGAATGACCAGAATATTAAGATCTATTTCCACTAAACTCCTGGCATTAGCGCTTTTGCTGTGCACTTCGGGCGCTTTTGCCCGGCAGGACAGTGTGCGTACCACACACCTCCGGATAGGGATCGATGCCAGCCGTTTTATCATAAATGCGGCTACCAGCAGGCAAACCTATGAAGGGGCCATGGATTATGATTTTAAACGCGATCTGGCGGCGGTACTGGAAGGTGGCTGGGGCCGCGATGTGGTAGATTACGACTACCTTAAATACAGCTCCTCGGGCTCTTTTATGCGCATTGGTATAGACAAAAGCCTGTTTACCCCCGAAGCGGCCAACGATTACGACAAGGTTTTTGTTGGGCTGCGGTACGGATTGGGATTAATGAACCGCGGACAGGCCAATTATACCGTATATGATGCATATTGGGGCCCTACCAATGGCATTATGCCCGCCCAGAACTTTACAGCGCATTGGCTGGAGATTACCGGCGGCATTAGCATGGAGGTGCTGCGCAATGTATATGCCGGATGGAGCATCAGAGGCAAATGGCTGATGAACAAAAAGGCATTCAACGACTTATCGCCTTCGCTTATACCAGGCTATGGCAAAGGGGACAAAGCCACTATTTTCGACTTTTCTATCCATATTTTTTACGCCATCCCGGTTAAGAAATATGTGTACAAGCCTTCGGTCAAATAAATATTTCATACAGGAAACGTTATAAACTGATTATCAAAGAGCTGCTTCATACGAGGCGGCTCTTTGCCTTTTATGCCCCAACCTTTGCCAGTTGGGTGATGGTCTA
The DNA here is from genome assembly GCA_031546985.1 of Chitinophagaceae bacterium. Classification (GTDB taxonomy): domain Bacteria; phylum Bacteroidota; class Bacteroidia; order Chitinophagales; family Chitinophagaceae; genus JAVBJN01. The sequence continues at coordinate 12,033 of JAVBJN010000094.1, read as the reverse complement.
TTTAAACACACAAGCAAAATCCAAAAATCATGAAAAGGAAATTACTCTTGTTAACCACCTTTCTAGGCTTATCCAGCATGGGGGCCTATGCCCAATGCCATGCCAATCTCAGTTATACCACTACGGGCAACAAAGTATCGTTTACCAACCTGTCTACACCCGGTAACCCGGGCGATAGTACTTACTGGTCTTTTGGCGATGGTCAATACTCGGCCAGTACCAATACGGAGCATGTATACAACAATCCGGGTACCTACACCGTACACCTCATTAACTCCCCAATCGGCTGCTGGGACGATACCACTTTTAACGTAACCATTACCCTGCCGCCCTGTGTCGACTCGTTTGTGGTTAACCTCGACCCCATTTCGGGCAGCAAAGTAGCATTGGAAATAATTGGCGGTGCCACACCCGGCACCAACTATACCTGGAGCCTGGGCGATGGCAACACGGTAGCATCTACTGCCGATTCTATACAATATCCCTATGGCCAGGCGGGCCTCTATACCATACGCCTAACTTCGGTAAATGGCTCCTGCACAGGATATTATGAAAGAAGGATACTGGCCGGTAATATGAACCTCGATTTTACCCATACCCTTGCCCCCACCAATGCGGTAACGCTTACGGCCTCGTATACCGCGTTATCGAATCTGACCATAATGCCTATCTGGAAAGAAGGATCGGCAAACCTGGGCACAGGAAACACCAAAACCCTAACTTACCCCAATCCCGGTATACATACCTATACCCTTAGCGTTAATTACAATCAACCCGTTGCCGTGCCCAATTACATTACCCACAAATCGCCCGTAACCAAAGTCATTTGGGTGGGCGCCAACGCGATTGATGTAACGGTACACAATTACCTGATGGACTCCTTAATCGACTCGGTTAAGATCTGGCTTATCCAATACGATAGCGCTGCGCAAACCCTTACGGCTGTAGACTCTATGATGAAACCTGCCTTTAGCCCATACGCTTATGGTCGCTTTGTAGGCATGGCCAATGGCACTTACCTGGTAAAAGCTATGGCAGCATATGGCGCTAATGCCAACAATTGGTTGCCCACCTACGATTCTGCCAATTTAAGCTGGAGCACCGCCCGCAATATTGTAGTGGCCAACGGCCTCACGTTTTCTAACATAAGCCTTATAGCGGGTACCACCCCCGGAGGGCCGGGCTTTATTGGTGGCAGTGTGCTGATGGGTGCGAACAAAACTTCGGGTATTGGCGATCCTGTAGCCGGCGTTACCATGTTCCTGCAAAAACCCAGCGGCGATAACGTTGCCTATGCCATTACAGGAGCTGATGGAAAGTACAGCTTCTCCAACATTCCACTGGGCATTTACAATGTAGTGCCCGAAATGCTGAACAGGTACGGCCATGCGTTTGGCAACATTGTGCTTACCGCTGCCGGACAGGAAAAAACAGCGATCAATTTTAAAACAGACCACGATCAGATTGTGCCTCAAACGCCAACCAGCGTTACAGCGGTAGACAAAACCACATTGCTCACCGTATATCCCAACCCTGCCAGCGATATGATTACCATCCAGGGCAAGGGCCTGGGCGATGGCGCGCTTACCATCCGCATCTTTGATGCAGCAGGTAAACTGGTTATGGCACAACAAAAAAATACTCAGAACGGCAGCATAAATATTCCGGTAAACATCAGCCAACTGGCGTCTGGTATTTACAACATCCAGGTTAATGGAAAACAGGTTTCTGAAATCCACAAACTGGTTAAACCTTAGTCTTCTTTCATATACCCTTTATCAACCGGCCGGAGTCTTCCGGCTGGTTTTGTTTTTACACGTTTACAGTTATCACCCAACAGAAGAAAAACCAACGTATAATATGAGTAATAAAAATATTATTCATTCGTATAATTAATTTACAATCCCATGCATTTTTTTACTATTTTAGTAATAGCCAATGCAAGTTTTTTACTCTTTCATAATCAACCGGTCGGAGTCTTCCGACCGGTTTTTGCCTTTTACCACAAACCTGTTTTTTTCATATACCCTTTAAATCAACCAGCCGGAGTCTTCCGGCTGGTTTTGTTTTCTGCCGGGCTGGGCTGCAAACGTTAACTTTACCGGCGATTAGTACCCCGTATGGAATTCTTACTTGAGCTGAATCTTAAACCGCTGACCGATCCTATCCGGCACCAGGAACCTGTTTTCCTGATCGGATCATGCTTTACCGAGCATATCGGCAACAGCCTGGCGCACCACAAATTTGGAGTGATGCAAAATCCGCATGGCATCCTGTTCGATCCATTGAGTGTATGCCACGCTTTGGAGCGCTACATGAGCGGCACCCACTATTCCGGTTCCGACCTTTTTTACCTGAACGAAATATGGCACAGCTGGCACCACCACAGCCGTTTCTCCGCTACCCAAAAGGAAAAAGCATTAACGCAAATGAATGAAACGCTGGACGAAGCCCATGCCTTTCTTAAAACTGCGAAATGGCTGATTATTACCCTGGGTTCATCGTTCTCTTACCAGCTTACCGAAACAGGAATGCCGGTAGCCAATTGCCACCGGGCACCCGCGCAGTCTTTTAACAAACACATGCTGGCTACTTCGGAGACCACTGCGGCCCTGCAAAATATGATTGAACAGCTACAGGCTTTTAATCCCTCATTGCGCATCATCTTCACCATAAGCCCGGTGCGGCATATACGGGATGGCGTAATAGCCAACAACCGGAGCAAGGCCCGTCTTATAGAAGCCGTGCACCAAATCACAGACCAATACCCGCATACCAGCTATTTCCCGGCATACGAACTGGTAACCGATATTTTGCGGGACTACCGTTTTTACGATACCGATATGGTGCATCCCAACTACCAGGCTACTTCTTTTGTAATGGAAAAATTCAGTGGCTACGGCATTAGTGCAGAAAGCCGCGAGATTATGGCCCGGCTCAAGCCATTGCTCATTGCACGCCAGCACAAGGTGCAATACCCGGATACCGAAGCCTACCGGAAATTCATGCAAACCCACCTTCAAAAATTACTGCAACTCCAGGCCGATTATCCTTTCCTTAACCTGGATGAGGAAATAGCCTATTTCAACGCATAAAAAAGAGTCCCGCCTAAACGGGACTCTTTGCAACTAATCGCACCTAAAAAACCAACTCTTTATCTGAATTTCTCAGACGAGCTTCTGGGCTGCGCCTGAGGTTGTTGTTGAGATTGCTGAGGCTGAGCCCGCTGCTGCGGTGCACGATCTACCTGCTGCGGCTGGCGCTCCATCCGTTGTTGCGGTTGTGGCGCGGGTTGCGCCTGCTGCATTTGCGGACGTTGCATTTGCTGGCGTGGAGCCGGGCTTGCCTGTGGTACCGCACGTTGTGGCTGCTGTGGTTGTGGACGATCTGCACGATCCATCTGGCGGGGCTGGGCCTGTACCGGAGCAGGTGCTGGTGCTGTAACCTGCGGGCGAATATTATCTACCGGTCTGGTGCCCCATTTATTACCATTATTGCTACGATCGGGTTGCGCCTGCGGTTGAGGTCTGTTGTTGTTCATTTGCGGGCGTGAGCGGTCTGCCTGGGGCTGGTTCTGCGGCATGGCAGCACGGTCGGGTCTTGTAAAGCGGTCGTTGGTTACCGGTGTTACATTACCATTGCTTATTTCGCCACGGTTTGCATTTATGGGAGCATTGCCACGAGGGTTATTGGCTTTGTTTACCGGAGACATGCCTGTACGGGGGTTGCCGGATGCATTCACCTCTGTTCTGTTGCCACGGGGTACCTCAATCGGGCGATCGGATTTTACGATCTTATCTTCTCTTGGGCGGAAGGCAGCCTGGTTTCTTTCTCCTCCCACACGTGGTTTGTATATGTTTACATCATTCTTCTGCACCAGCGTACGGCCTGGGCGGTTTGTATTGTTAATGTTGTACACATTCACTTTGCCGTGGGTTACCCTTTCGATATCGCTTCTGCGTGGACCCGACACGTAAGTCACATTGTTATTGATATACGTGTTGTTGATGATGGTGGTATTGTTAATGATCGTAGTATTGTTCCTAACCGGACTGCAATAGTGCTGAAACCTGGGGTACATTACATAACGCTGTGGTACAAATACCCACCAGTCGTAAGGGGTGTAATACCTGGGGCCAAAAGAGATCTGGATGGAGATACGCGGACCTAAAGGAGCCCAGCCATAATAATCGCCATTGCTTCTCCAGTTTACCCAGGCTGGCCCCCATTCATAACCGGGAATCCAAACCCAGCCATAGTAGTTGTCGTACGTCCAGCGACCATAGTGGAATGGAGCCCAACCCCAATCGTAATCAGATGCCCAGGTGTTGCCATACTCCGTCATTACCCAGTGGCCATTAGAATAATAAGGTTTAAAACCGGCACCCACCTCAGGGCGCCAAACGTAACCAAACTCCGCATCATCGATCCATTGTCCGTAAGGCGAAAGCTCGTCGTAAAAATCCTGGAAGGTAATGGCAGCGCCGCCAGCTTGTGCCTGCGCTTTAATTGAGGGCCAGCCTATCGCCATCAGAAGGCTCATCATAAAGATGCCCAAACCATACGTTAACCTTTTCATGTTGTTCTTCTTTTAAATAGTGTATAATTTTTAACCAGATTGTGTCTTTGCTTATACCTAATCAAAAAAGAGTGCCTGATTTTCTTAACGAATTGTTATTGAACCATACAGGACTATAAACGGTTATCGATCAATATTTTAATTATTGGCACAAAACAAAAAGGAGGTATAAACCTCCTACAATTGTTTTATACTATGCGCTTCGCGTTGGCAACCGCAGCCACCTTATTTATGAGGCTCTGGCGTACACTGGAAGACCTGACAGGAGCTGCGCACCCCGCAGTGGCGGGACAAGCGCAGGCAGGTTTAAATAAGAAAAGAGGCTTTCGCCTCTTTTCTTTTATGCTTTCAAACTTATTTTGAGTTCGTCTAATTGCTTTTGGTCTATCGTAGATGGTGCATCAATCATTACATCGCGCCCCGAGTTGTTTTTAGGGAAAGCGATGAAGTCGCGAATGCTTTCATGTCCACCCAGCAAAGCACACAGGCGGTCGAAGCCCAATGCAATACCACCATGCGGAGGTGCGCCATATTCGAATGCACCCAGCAGGAATCCGAATTTATGTTGTTGTTCCTCATCATCCATACCCAGTGCAGCAAACATTTTTTCCTGCAGTTCGCGTTGGAAAATACGGATGCTGCCACCACCAATCTCGGTACCATTCAGCACAATATCGTATGCATTGGCCTTAATATCGTTGTAAGGATGCTTGAAGTATTCGGTTGGGTTATCGATCTTAGGATCGTTGTTGATCATTACCGCAATATGATCGGGCTTGGGCGCTGTAAACGGGTGGTGACGGGCTACCCATCGGTTTTCTTCTTCCGCAAACTCAAACAGCGGGAAGTCGGTCACCCACAGGAATTTGAAATCTTCTTTATTGCGCAGACCCAAACGGTTGCCCATTTCGAGGCGCAGTTCGCTCATTGCCTTACGGGTACGGTCTTCCATACCAGCCAGAATCAGGATCAGATCGCCACCTTGCGCACCGCAAGCCTCAGCAATAGCTTTCTGACGGGCTTCGCTGTAAAACTTATCTACGCTGCTTTTATACGTACCATCGGCGTTGCAACGCACGTATAACAGGCCGGTCATACCAATCTGCGGACGTTTAACCCACTCAGTGAGTTCGTCCAGTTGCTTACGGGTATATTCGCTCGCTCCTTTTACTACAATGGCCAGAATGGTTTGCGCATCGGCGGTTACTTTAAAACCACCTTCTGCATCGCTGGTAATGGCTTCTACCAATACTTCGTTCTTTACCTTCAGGTTTTGCAATTTCATTTCGAAACGGATGTCGGGCTTATCGTTGCCATAATGCCACATGGCATCATCCCAGGTCATGCGTGGAAAATCGCCGTTCAGTTCCAGTCCTTTTACATCTTTTACGATAGACTTGGTCATGCGTTCAAACATGTTGAGGATGTCTTCCTGCTCTACAAAAGCCATTTCGCAGTCGATCTGGGTAAACTCCGGCTGGCGGTCGGCACGCAGATCTTCATCGCGGAAACATTTTACAATCTGGTAGTAACGGTCGTAACCGCTTACCATCAGCAATTGTTTAAAAGTCTGCGGGCTCTGTGGCAACGCGTAAAACTCTCCTTCATTCATACGGCTGGGCACTACGAAATCGCGTGCGCCTTCGGGCGTACTTTTAATGAGGAAAGGGGTTTCAATATCCATAAAACCTTCGCCATGCAGGTAGTTGCGTGCAGCCCGGTTTACCGCATAGCGCAGCTCCAGGTTTTTGCGCACTGCACCACGGCGCAGGTCTAGGTAGCGGTATTTCATACGCAGTTCTTCGCCACCGTCGGTATCATCTTCGATGGTAAAGGGAGGCACGGCAGATTTATTGAGCACAGCAAATTCACTCACTTCAATTTCCACTTCACCGGTAGGTATATTAGGATTCTTATTGGAACGTTCCAGCACAGTACCTTTTACCTGGATCACAAACTCACGGCCCAGGGGCTGTGCGTCGAGCTTATCGTTATGATGTTCGTTAAACAATAATTGGGTAATGCCATAACGGTCGCGGAGATCCACAAAGGTGATAGAACCAAATTTACGAATGGTTTGCACCCAGCCCGCCAGGGTCACTTCCTTTCCTGTGTGGCTCATGTTTAACTCACCACAGGTATGTGTCCGATACATACTGAAATATTAAAATATTTTAAGAGATAGTTTGCGTATTGAAGGGCAAAGATAAGTTATGAAAGGGGAAGGCTGTAATCCTGCCGAAATTATTGTATTATTCGAGTCTAAAAGAACATTTGAAATAACAAAATGGTGTATTTTTCAGGCTTCGCCGGTTTCTACCGGCTGTAAAAAAATCACCATCAAAAAATAGAAAGGATATGTTTGTAAAGCAGATTAAAAGACTTTGTGCAGGCCTGGTTTGTTTAGCACTTACCTCTTTATCGGCCCCAACAGTAATGGCACAGGCCAATAGCTGGCGGTTATGGGGCGCTCATTTTATCAATGTTCGGATACACGATAAATGGACTTTGTATGCCGACTACCAGATTCGCAGTACCGACGACATTGAAAACCTGGGACAGGTACTTATCCGCCCCGGCATTACGTACCACTGGAAGAGCAACATTAGCGCTACACTGGGCTATACAGGTGTATTCAACTACCTGGACCCTGCCCAGAAAGATCTGAACTGGATGCCGGAGCATCGCATTTTTCAGCAGCTGGTGTTCCGCTCGGATATGAAGGGTTTTAGCGAGTTTCAAAACCGCATTCGCCTCGAAGAGCGCTTTATAGGCAAGATGTCAGACGCGGGCAGTACATCTGCTTATAAATATGATTATGCTTTAAGGGTGCGCCATTTTATTCGTGGTGTGCTGCCTTTTAACCCGTCGCAGAAAGCAGACCGCAAGTTTTTCTTTGCTGCATTGCAAAACGAGATTTTCCTGAACATTGGCAACCAGGATAAAGACAATGGCCAGTTCTTTGGGCAAAACAGGGCTTATGCGGGTGTGGGCTACAAATTCAGTCCCAAACTGAGCCTGGAAATGGGCTATATGAACCTGACCGCCAACACCGGTACCATTGCAGAAAGCAGGCACATCCTGCAAATCATGGCTTTCTCCAACTTCGATCTGCGAAAAAAACGATTCTAAAAACGCTGTATTATAATTGATCCGCTCTGCCGCTAAGCAGGGCGGATTTTTTATTGGTCGCCAAAGGTGGCGGGTTGCAGGTAGCGGGAATACACATCGAGCATTTTCCATAAGCAGAGCACAATAAATGCTATGGCTGCAATGCGGTTAAAATCGTACTTGTTGAAAAAATGCAACAACCGCTGCCGGAACGATACCGACAACCAACCCAACAACAGCAACATGCTGTACCCGCCGGTTACCGCAGCCAGTACAAACACATAATAGGTGGTATCGTGGTTAAAGGCAATAACACCCTGGATGTATAGCAGGTTGGTAAACCAAAATGGAAACATCTGCGGATTTACAAACCCGATAAGCACACCCTGTAAAAAGATATTGGTAGACGAGCCATGCCGGGCAGGCGCGAAGGAAACGCTTTTGGCTTTGCGGGTAAAGTAAAACATGCTCATGCCTGCAAATACCGGTATCATGAGAAAATGACACCACTTAATGACTTCGGGAAAATTATTGAGGTATGCCACACTTAACGTAGCCATAGCCGCATAAAACAGTTCGGCGGTTTCGGCACCACTGGCCAGCAGCAAAGCGTCTTTCCAGTTTTTATACAATGCCGTTTCAATAACGCGGATGTTGACCAGCCCTGGCATAGCGTTGCCTCCGGCACTGATAAGCATGGTGATGAGAAAGACGAAAATGAGCTCGCTTAGCATATTTTGGGATGGTTAAACGTAAAGCTAAGGATTAATGGGCATACGCTTTAAGGCCCTGCATGAAGTTGTGGTTAAGCCTGAAAAGCTTATAACAGGCACAAAAAAATGCTCCGCCTTTCGACGAAGCATTCAGGTCCATACCATCCTATTTTGAACCCACAGAAACTTTATTCCTTCCCAGTAATTTTCCATAAAACCATACCAAGAAGACCGCCTATGATGGGTCCAACAATAAATAACCATAGTTGAGAGAGTGCCGTGCCGCCTACAAATAAGGCTGGGCCGATACTCCGGGCGGGGTTAACCGATACACCTGTTACAGGAATACCTACAATGTGAATGAGTACCAGCGTAAGGCCGATAGCCAGTCCTGCAAAACCGGGATTACCATTAAACTTGGTGGTAGCTCCGAAGATCACATACAGGAAGATGGCCGTAAACACTATTTCGGCAATCAATCCCGACATCATACTGTATCCTTTGGGCGATGCGGCATCGTATCCGTTTTGTCCCAGCCCTTTGGCCAGGGAATAGTCCGGATGCCCCGTTGCGATCAAATATAACAATCCTGCACCAATTATTCCTCCAATTATTTGTGCCACAATATACAGCCCGGCATCTTTGCCACTGATTTTGCCTGCGGCCAGCATAGCAATGGTAATGGCTGGGTTAATATGGCAACCTGTAACCGGGCCAATGGCATAAGCCATAGCAACCACAGATATACCAAAAGCAAATGCTATACCCAGAAACCCAACCTCAGAGCCTGCCAGCACTGCGCTGCCGCAACCCATTAAAACCAACACCATAGTGCCGATGCACTCGGCAGCAAATTTTTGAGCGGAAGTGTAATTCATAGTTGTTACAGTTTAGTTTATTCTCAAATATAACAACTACAAACAAACATTCCTATTATTTTACATTTATAATTAATCCTCCGCTGTGCGCAGAAAACTCGGGAGCATACATGCACTGGATGGTGCTGATGCCGTTGTTAAAATTGCCTTTCTGCGTTACAAACACGGCATACTCCAGCACATGAGTGCCTTTGGGAACATGGTTAAAAAAGAAGTGCGTAGCTGCATCGCGGGTACTTTCGTAATAGCCCAGTCCATTCTGGTAACGGTAAGTGCTCAATACATTCAGCGGCTCAAAACAAGCTGCACGCATGTCTTTAAGATGTACATAATCCATTTCCTGGCTGGCTTTGATGATTACACGAACCGTTACCTTATCGCCTGTCTGCAATGGGTTTGCAGCAGTGATGGCTTCCAGTTTTTTCCCGGCCGGGGTGTTGGTCTCTTTGTACAATGTTTTTTCGATCTGCAACGGACTTTGCGCGGCTGTTACCTTATCCATCTGCTCAAAGTACTGCCAGTACACAGCTCCCCAGGCTACCGATTGGTTGCTGCCCTGCATACTTACTTTTACCTTTCCCATCTCTGGTTGTATAGCCGCCGGACCAAACTGGCGCTTGTAGTACCCGATCGGGTTGGTAGCATCTGCTGTAAAATGCAAAGGCTGGGTATTGCCCAATGTCAGGTCTACACTATTGCTGCTTTCGATCCAGTTATCGCCGGTAAGTAACAAGGCATAACAAGCATCTGCTGTAGCGCGGGTAGTAGTCCAGTTTTGGGTACGTTTCTGTTGCAGCAGCCAGATCTTCATTTCATTGACCAACGCGTCATCTTTGGCTATTTCGTGAAATGCTTCCATAAGCAAGGCGTGGGTTTCTACCGGAGCCTGGTGCCACCACCAGCCACGGTCTTCCTGCGTCCACCAGGCGCCCATCTCTTCATTCTGGTTTACACGGTCTTTCAACCATTTGAGAATAGCGGTTGGTGTTGCTTTATCGTCATAGCGATGGAGCGCCAGCGCTATCATTCCTTTCATATAGTTATTGCGTTGCAGCCAGTGCGTTTGCGCTTCTTTTTTATAGGCGTTTAACGCTTTTTGCGCACCTGCAGATAAAGGGTTTTGAACAAAGAACGAACGCATATACAGGTACTGCACTACAGTATAGTCCAGCCCAGGTGCTTGTTTCGCTTTAATAGCCCTGTTGTAGTCTTCGGTTATTTTCTGGTCGGTATAGGTAAGAGCCTTGTTCACGATGCTGGGCAATTGGGTGTTGTTGTTCAGATCTACCACGCCCAGCTGCTTCAGGTGACCAATACCCGCCAGAATATACTGCGTCATGTAACGGTCTTCGTACATGCCTTTAAACCAGCCAAACGCACCAGATGGCAATTGCATTTCGCTCAGCTTTGCCAGTGTTTTGTTCCGACCTTCTGCCAGTGCAGCCATATTAAACAGCTCTGCAATGCGCCTGCGTTGTTTGGTTTCGTTGTTCGATTCCATTACCCAGGGCGTTTCTTCGAGCAGTATGTTTTTCAGTTCCTGGTTTTTGCTCAGGTTGCTCAACAATGCTGAGCTATCGCCTTTCTGCCATTGTTCAAATACCTTGCGGATTACCGGGCGGCTGTTAACCACATGCGCCGCAATAGCATTGGCATAATAGCGGTTAAACGTCTGCTCCGCACATTCGTAAGGGTACTCCATCATGTAAGGCAAAGCCAGCACGGCATACCACGATGGGTTGGCAGAGATCTCCACATTCAGGCTGCGATGCTTCAGCGTATTGGAAGCATTGCTGTTGAGCAATTTGTCCCACTGCAATTGTTTGGTTTGTCCAGGACGCAAGCTGAAAGGCAATGATTCTGTAACCAGCATGCGGGTGGTAAGCACCGGCACCATAGCCTCTTCGCCATCGCTGAAATTGCCCGCTTTGGCTACCACACGATACAATACAGGCTCGGTATAGTTTTCGGGCACTTTTACCGTCCAGCCTACTACACCATTACCTGCGGCAGCTACATCAAAAGCGGCGCCGGCATCTGTAACCGTAAATTGCTTGCTTACATCTGCCCCTGTAGCCGCATCCACTATTTGCAAGGTTGCATTTCCTTTAAGCGCTTTATCGCTCATGTTGGCTACTTTAACCAGCAGTTGCATAGCATCGCCCTGGCGGAAAAAGCGTGGCATATTGGGCGTAAGCATCAGTTCTTTTTGGGTAACGATACTTGTTTCAAGGAACCCTGTCTTCAAATCCGGCGTATGCGCCAGCGCCATAAAACGCCAGCGGGTAAGCGCTTCGGGCATGGTAAAGCTAAATTTGATATTACCGTCTTTATCGGTTTGCAGTTGCGGGTAGAAGAAAGCCGTTTCCTGCAGGTTTTTACGGATAGCTCCTGTTTCTTGTTTTTGGGGAGTTGTGCTTTCCTCCGCTTTGTATTGTACATCGTCCGCACGGAAAGACATACTTTGGACAGCATCGGTTGCTACTTCCTTCATAGCCGCCGCAGGTGCCATATTGGCCATTGACTTAGCTCGTAACGTTCCACCTCTGGAACTTCTATAAACTTCTTCCTCCATGCCAGATTGCATGCTTAACAAGCCATCGTATGATTTTTCGTAATTCTGGTACGCTTCATCCCTGCTCGATATGCCATATCCGGTGCCGCTTGTAAAATACTGGCTGTAGTTAAACACACCCGATGCGTAATTGGCAGGAAACACATGCATACGATCCAAATCATGCGGCTTCAACTG
>JAVBJN010000040.1:0-138024 GCA_031546985.1 Chitinophagaceae bacterium | reverse complement strand
CTTATGGCGGCGACCAACTGCTGCTGCAGGGTGGTCACCATCCGGAGCTGGGACTGGCGTTTTATACCAATCTCTTTAGCCAGCTGAAAGCAGAGTTTCCGGATGTGCGCCTGCACACGCTGGGCCCCCCGGAAGTAGCGCATATCACCAAACTGGCTAAGTCGACCCACGCAGAAGTGCTTAAAGCACTGAAAGACGCGGGTATGGACAGCCTGCCGGGTGCCGGTGCAGAGATTCTTACCGATCGGGTACGCCGCCTTATTTCGAAAGGAAAATGTGGTGCGCAGGAATGGCTGGATATTATGCACGAAGCGCACAAACTGAACCTGGCTACCAGCGCCACCATGATGTTTGGCCATGTGGAAACCATTATGGAACGCTTTGAGCACCTGGTTAAAATCAGGGAAGTACAATCCAGGAAACCGGAAGGTACTTATGGCTTTACCGCCTTTATTCCCTGGACCTTCCAGGACGAGGATACCCTGCTTACCCGCATACGTGGTACCAAAAACAACACCACTGCCGAAGAGTATATCCGCATGCTGGCATTGAGCCGCATTATGCTGCCCAATATTACCAACATACAGGCGAGCTGGCTTACTGTGGGTAAACAGGTAGCCGAAATGTGCCTCTACGCGGGCGCCAACGATTTTGGGTCCATTATGATCGAAGAAAATGTGGTAAGTGCTGCCGGCGCGCCACACCGCTTTACCTACAAGAGCATTCAGGACGCGATTCGTGAAGCCGGTTTTGAACCCCAGCTCCGCAACCAGCTATACCAGTTCCGCGAAATTCCCGAAGCCATTCAGGAGCAGGTAATTGACTACTAAGCAAAACATTGTACCCGCAACATACAGAAACCGCCCATTGGGCGGTTTTCTTTTTTATACGAATTGCTGGCCTATCCCGTTTAATGAACAACAATGCAACCGAACTTACTGTGGCGCAAAATTCCGGCAGGATAGTTAAAGAAAACAATAGTTGCACAAACAACTTAATTAAACTGTCCGGTAACGGCCGGCAAACAGCAAGAGCTTACATGTTTAATATTACCAAAGTACATTGCTATAGATTGTTGTTTTCAACACATTGCAATAACTTGAACAATATGCCGTTTTTGTTTTAAATCCTTACTTATGAGACACCTATTCATGCTCTTGCTACCAGCCCTGTTTGCTTTACCTGCTGCCGCGCAGGAAGTAGAGAAACCAGAACGCCGCGTAATACCAGAACGCAAACAGGAAACCGGTTTGTTTTTTGAATCTAAATTCGACTCCGGCAATGATAATGAAGACTACACCCAGATTGGCGTGAATTACAAATACTGGCTCAAACGCAATATGGGCCTGCGTTTTTCGCTGAGCTGGACCGAGTTTAATACCGGAAACGGGGCCAACAACAACTATTACAATATCATTAAAGTACCCAACGATACCGTTTCCTTTACCTCGCAGGAGAAGAATATGCAATACGCTGCTATATCGGGCGGTTTAGAATTTCAGCGGGCTTTTTACAAACGTTTTTATCTCTATGCCGGAGCCGACTTACGCCTGGGTTACGGAGCGGGCTATACCGACGAAAGCCAGACGGATGTGTATTATTCGCAAAACGGTTATTACCAGTCTACACAAGGTATAAACCGGTACGATCTGCAATCCTTTATGATGGGCATGTCGCCCTTTATTGGCGCTAAATACAATGGCAGAAGGATGGTGTTCGGGCTCGAGCTGGTGCAGCTCAGCACATTCAGCTTCGTTAAAGAAGACCGGTATAATACCACCACTTCCAATGTTGATATGGATTGGGGCATTACACGCATCTACCTCAACTACAAGTTTTAAGCTGCGCCAGGCACTGCGATAAAGTTCTATTATTGATTATATTAGCCGCATGAATGCCGCACTGACCCACCTGCAATTCCGTTTTTTTGAACCGGGCGATGCAGAAGAACTGTTTGAGATGATTGCCGGAAACAGGCAGCATCTCCGCCAATGGCTGTATTGGGTAGATGGTATTAAAGACATAGGTTCGGTAAAGGCTTACCTGCAATTGGTACAGCACTACCTGGATGAGCAGAAAGGTGTGGCATACGCCATTTTACACGAAGGCCGTATTATTGGCCAGATAGATATTCATCATTTTAACCGCGAAATATCAAGCGCGCAAATAGGTTATTGGATCACCAAAGGTTACGAAGGCAAAGGCCTTATGAAACAGGCTTGCCGCTGGATGCTGGAAAAAGGCTTTACAGAATATAACCTGAACCGGATAGAGATCAATTTCGTTAAAGAAAACCTTCGCAGCGCCTATCTGGGACAGAGTCTTGGATTTACCTACGAAGGTACCCTCCGGCAGGCTTACAAGCTGCATGGCCAGCTCTGGGACCTTACGGTGATGAGCTTGCTCAAACAGGAATGGCTTAAACGAAATGCATAAAAAGCATTTCAGAGATTCCTACATCAGGATTGTGGTTTCAGATCAGCCATAACAGCACTAATCTGACATCAATGCTTATCTCAGCCCTCTATTGCTTTTTTTGCAGAAAAAAAGTAATGCAAAAAACCGCCCGAAAACGGTTACACCTCGTTTTCGGGTCTGCCCCCGGATCGTGCTGCTGTGCTGCTGTCGCTTCAACTTAAGCACTTCAATGAGCTAAACTATAAACCACATTAAAAACAAAACAGCCGGAACTTATCATTCCGGCTGTTTGTATAATATCATCTGGCACCTGCGTTATTCGATCGTGTAACTCATAGAGCCGTCTTTTTCATCCTTAATGAGGATGCCCATTACGGCCAGTTCATTACGTATCTTATCGCTGGTAGCCCAGTCTTTTTTCAATCTCGCTTCCTTACGGATATTGATCAATACCTGCATGGCACCATCCAGGTGACCAGTTGCATTTTCGGTAATACCTTGCAAGCCCAGTATATCGGTCATATACAACCGGAACGTTTCCTGCATTAAAGCAATAGTAGCGCTGCTTAAGGCATTGGCTTTAATTTGCCCGCCTTTAATACCGTTTACCAATGGTGCCAGTTCAAACAGGTTGGCCATTACTTTAGCAGTATTGAAATCGTCGTTCATAAACTCCGCGCATTCGTTGCACAATGCCACTACTTTGGCATCCATTTCCGCATCTCCGGCAGTGTCGGTTACACCAGTCAGCTTCTGTGCTGCTTCATGCGCTTCCCACAAGCGTTTCAATCCTTTTTCTGCAGCCTGCAAGGCTTCGTTGCTAAAGTCGAGCGTACTGCGGTAATGGGTTTGCAGAATGTAGAAACGCACTACCATAGGGTGATAAGCCTGCTCCAGTATGGGATGGTTGCCGCTAAACAGCTCTGTAAGTTTAATTACGTTGTTGTAGCTCTTGCCCATCTTCTTACCGTTGATGGTAATCATATTGTTGTGCATCCAGTAGCGTACCGGAGCATGGTTGTGCGCAATGGTGCTCTGGGCTATTTCGCACTCGTGGTGCGGAAACTGCAAATCCATGCCACCCCCGTGAATATCAAAGGTGGTACCCAGGTATTTGCTGCTCATAGCCGAGCACTCGATGTGCCATCCCGGAAAACCTTCGCCCCAGGGACTAGGCCAGCGCATGATGTGCTCAGGCGGTGCGCTTTTCCATAAAGCGAAATCTACCTTATTGCGTTTTTCATCCTGCCCGTCCAGCTCACGCGTGGTTTCCAGCTGGTCTTCGAGAATGCGGCCGCTCAGTTTACCGTAAGGGTAGGTTTCGGCATATTTCTTAACATCGAAATACACAGAACCATTTACGGCGTAGGCATAACCCTTGGCTATAATATCCTGGATCATGGTGATCTGCTCAATGATATGGCCGGTAGCGGTAGGTTCAATACTCGGCTCCATACAGTTAAACTGGCGCATGCCCCAATGGTACAGACTGGTGTATTTGTGCACCAGCTCCATGGGTTCCAGTTTTTCGAGTACCGCTTTGGTAGCTACTTTATCTTCTGCCTCACGGCCTTCTTCTTCAAAATGGCCCGCATCGGTAATGTTGCGTACATAACGCACTTTATAACCCAGGTGTTGCAAGTAGCGGTACACCACATCAAAAGTGATGTAGGGGCGTGCATGCCCCAGGTGACTTTCGCCACTTACGGTAGGGCCACAAACGTACATACCGGCGTGTCCCGGGGTTATGGATTCAAACTTTTCTTTCTGACGGGTATAAGAATTATATAAATACAAATCTGACATCTGCTAAAGGGGTATATCGTACAAAACTAATGATTTCGGGGCAGTAAAGAAAAGTTGGTGCAACTCCGCTTTTGAACAAGAAAAACCGGGTACGGGAAAAGTATAATACAGGCGAATTTCCAAATACAGCTACTTAAACTAAAATGAAATGAAAATTAAACCAAACTTTTATTTTATATCAAATATTTATTACATTGTGTAAGTCATTTAAAACCAAAATCTTTATGAAATTACTAAGAGTCGCATTTTTAACAGGATTATCTGTAGCTATGACAGAAATGGTTCTTCAGGCACAAACCATTACCGGCAGCGCCCGAATGAATGTAAACAAATGGGATATTCCGCTCACCACCCGGGGAGATCTCTGGTGGGATGCAGGCGGAGGACATGCAAAATTTTCGCCCCAGGGCATTGCCACACCTGGCAACATGGGCGCGATCGCTGCTTTATGGATTGGAGGTTATGATAGCAACCACTCACTCAGGGTGAACGGACATATCGACCACTCATCACAGTTGCTTTTCTGGCCAGGCCCATTGCCTCAGACAGGTGGCATCGACAGCGCTACCACTTCTAGATGGGACCGGATCTGGACAGTGAGCCAGGCACAAATCAATGGCTTCAGGGCACTCAGCACCCACACGGTATCGAATACCATTCCGGAAATTCTGGAATGGCCTGGCAAAAACAACCCACATGCCAAAGGCAAAGCGGGCAATGCCATTACGGTAACAGGGGATATGGCACCTTTTGTAGATGTAAACAACGACGGTAACTACAATCCGCTGGATGGTGACTACCCCAGATTAAAGGGCGACCTGATGGCCTGGTGGGTATTTAACGACAACGGCCCCGCAGTAGGCACAACAGATCCTATCAACGTAGAAGTACACGCTATGGCATATGGCTATGCCAGAAACACCGCTGCCGATAACATTGTCTTTTATGAAATGGACATTCATAATAAAGGAGGGCAGATCGACAGCTTTGCAACAAGCATTTTTAATGATGCCAATCTGGGATATGCCGAGGATGATTTTATAGGGTTCGATTCCAGTCGTAGAATGGGATTTGTGTATAATGGAGATGGCTTTGACGGGCAAGGCACTTCTGCCCAACCTGGCGAATTTGGAAGAAATTTCCCTAAAAGTGCTATTACTATCTTAAAATCTCCGGCAGATGCTGGTGCGGTTAAAGCTCCCGCTGGTGCATTTACCTATTTCTATAACATCAATGATCCCAAACAAGGCGCACCTGCAGATAGTTCCAGGTACTATTATTATGCTACCGGCAGCTGGAGAGACGGCACTCCGTTTGTAAAAGGTTGTACAAATTATGGCCCAGGCACCCCTTATCCTTTCGCTTACTCAGACACGGCAGCGAATGGATTTAATGCCTGCTCTTGTAACCTTAACCCTCATGACGTTAATTACGTATTATCGGCTAAGACAACTACATTCAATTCAAATACCACCAAAAGCTTTCACTTTGCTGTAATGGCTACCGATCCGGATACCTTAAGCGGCTGCCCGGTCATGAGCTATACCAACCTTTATGAGCTGGCAGATACGGCAGAGAAGATATACCTGAATCCGCTGGCTCCTCTAAACACTGGCATTGCCAATGTTACAAAAGAGGCGTTGCAGGTAACCCTCATGCCTAACCCGGCCAGCGATGCTATAACCCTTGTTATTGCAGACAAGTCAATGGGAGGTGATGCAGAGATCCTGATCTATGACTACACCGGCCGCACGGTACTGCAACAAAAAGGAAACGGCCAGCAGCACCGTTTTGATATAAGCCGTTTTGCTGCAGGCATGTACTTTATGCAGGTAACACAAAACAACAAACAATTTACCGGCAAGTTCATTAAGCAATAGCCACAAAAAAGGGATGCCGTTGGGCATCCCTTTTTCTTATTTCGATTTATCTGTTTATTCTTCAATTGCTTTTACAACCTCGTCGCTCATGGGCTTTACATTGGGGTTGAACACATGCACCAGTTTTCCTTCTTCATCGATCAGGTATTTCTGAAAGTTCCATTTTACACTGCTCTCCATAGCGCCATTCTGCTCTTTTTGCGTAAGCCATTTGTAAATAGGTGCCATATCTTTTCCTTTTACAGAAATTTTAGCCGCCATAGGAAAGGTTACACCATAGTTTTTCTGGCAAAACTCAGAAATATCTTTGTTGCTACCAGGCTCCTGGCTCATAAAGTTATTGGCAGGAAAGCCTACAATAACCAGCTTATCCTGGTACTTTTTAGATAATTCTTCCAGTTCGGCGTATTGCGGTGTAAACCCACATTTCGACGCAGTGTTTACAATCAGAATTTTCTTGCCTTTGTAATCGGCAAAATTGATGGTACCGCCATCCAGGGCCGGTACTTTAAAATCGTAAATGCCCATGGTGCTTACCATAAACATGAGTTTGAACAAGATAGCCTGTATCATTTTCGGGTGGTTTTAATCGTTAAAAGAACGCGTATGAAGCTACAACAACAATTTTGGAACCAGTTTGTTTACTGTATTTCGTAACAACCCAGGTCGGGATCATTCCCTCTGGGGTTACCATCCAGATCGGTGGCAATACCTAACCCGGTTTTACCCTTGTCCCCGGCAGGAGATTCGGGTTTAAGGTGAAAATCAAACTTTTGACGGTCTACAAACAAAGGATCTTCGTTCAGGATCGGGTTGATAAAAGTTACATAATCGGGCTTGGCATCTTTGCGCTTCATGAGGCAATTCTCCATCGTAATGGTAACAGTACTGCCATCGCGCTTCGCAAAACCTACTTCGTTATCGAGCGGGCCGTAAAAAATACAATTGGTAAATACGGCATTCAGGTCTTCGGCACGGTATTGCGTTGGGCTTATCTCCAGGTAGTTCTGCAGGTACATTACAATGTTATTGTTCGTTTCGGCATGTACCATATAATCATACCCATAGGTTACAAAAGTGCTTTGGCGCACATTCATCTTACCGCCCAAAATGGCAGAGATATTTACACCGCAGGTGTGCACCAGGCAATTTTCCATATCAAGGTCGCCATTCAGATTCAGCACCCCAAACTGCGAACAGTTTTTGACCACTGTATTTTTCATTGTCAGTTTAGGATTGCTATTATTGCTGGTAGAATCTACCTGGATACCAATAGCCGCGTTTTTCACAATCGCGTAATTCATAGTACTGTTAATACTATTGCGCAGGAAACGGATGCCCTGCCACTCACCCGGCAAATCGAGGTTGTCAAAATAACTGCGGTCTATACGGTCGCCCTGGAAAATTACACTATCCGATTTAGAAGCATTGATAGTCAGCGTACCATTTACATACAACCAGCTATCGGCATGCATATACACTCTTGTACCAGGTTCAATAGTAAGGATAGCATTTTCGTCTACCAGCGCAGAGTGTATAATCACAATGGGCTTATCCCGGGTCCAGGTTTGGGTACCCAAAATACTGTCGGTAATGTAAATCGCATTTTGGCCGTATGCCTGAATGGGGAGGGTAAAGGTATTATTGTTCATCACCACCTCCAGCGCATCGTCGATCACAAAGGGATTATTGGCGTTGGTAGGGTCAATTTTGGCGGTCATAAACACATACATGCTGTCGTTAGGGGCCAGCTCAATGCGGTTGCTTACCTCGTAGCCCGATGTACCGTTTACATTAATCCGGAAAAAAGAGCCTTCGCCGCCTCGCAGGTTTATCCTGCCAATCTGCACAGGCTGCGATTGGGGGTTGTATATCTTAACCGTACGGGTAGCAGTACCCTGCGCCGTAAAAACGGTATCAAAAGCAAGCGTATCTGTCGAAAAAACAAGCCTGCCTCCCGAAGTCAGAAACTTTTCTTTCTTACAGGAGGTTAAGCACAAAATACCCGTGACAACCAGCAACACCAAGGCGGTTACATATACCTTATAACGCATACATTTCTGAAATAGATTCCAAAAGTAAACGAAAAAGATGGGATAAAATTGTCATATCGGCTAATCGTGTGCCCAGGCCACAGCAGCTATATTGAGTACGCAAGAGGGCTCTTGCAGCAGCGCATGCCCGCAGGCTTCGAGGGTAGCGCCGGTAGTAAGCACATCATCTACCAGCAATACCGACCGGCTTTTGACCATTGCGGGTTGCACCAACTCAAACACATCATGCACATTCTGCCAGCGCTCAACGCGTGTTTTGTGGGTTTGGGTTTCGGTAAACTTATTGCGCCGCAGCACCTGCTCGCCACAAGGCACTTCCAAAGCCTCAGCGATGCCGCGTGCTATCATGGCCGCCTGATTATAGCCCCGCTGGTGTGCCCGCGCTTTATGCAAGGGCACGGGTACCACCACATCGACCTGCCAACCGGCGGCTTTGAGCTGCCCGCCCAATATGCTGCCCAACAGTTCGCCCACTTCGGGCTTATTGGCGTACTTGAGCGCGTGCAACATATGCTGCACCACCCCTTGCTTACGGAAATAACACAAAGCGGTAGCATCTGCTATGGGCAGACGACCGGCAAAAAGAAGGGAAACCGGGTTTTCCTTAAGGTTTTGGAACCCGGTAAACGGTAATTGCTGGTAACAAGTCCAGCATACCGACTGCTCGCCTTGCACCAATTCCTGATCGCAGCACAGGCACAGATCTGGAAAAAGGAGATGAACAAGCGCTTTTCGTAGTTGATTGGTTGCTATCAAGGTTAAAATAATTGCTGGTATACTTCTTCCACTTTACCACACCACACGATCTCTATTTTGAAGTTACGAAAGTCTATTCCTTTTTTGTTATACCTGGAAATAAACATTTTTTCGAAACCCAGTTTTTCTGCTTCGGCTATGCGTTGTTCTATCCGGTTTACTGCACGAATCTCGCCCGACAAACCTACCTCGCCTGCAAAACAAATATTGTGCGGCAGTGCAGTATCTTCATAAGAAGAAAGCAACGCGCAAATCACTGCCAGATCAATGGCAGGATCTTCTACCCGCAAGCCACCTGCAATGTTTAAAAACACATCCTTCATACCAAAATGAAAGCCGCCGCGTTTTTCCAATACCGCCAATAATAATTGCAGCCTGCGGTTGTCAAAACCATTTACCGTACGTTGCGGTGTACCATACACACTTTGTGTGACCAACGCCTGCGTTTCGATAAGCAGCGGACGCATTCCTTCCATAGTAGCAGCTACCGCTATACCACTTAATTGTTCTTCCTTTTGGGTGATCAGAATTTCTGAAGGATTGCTCACCTGGCGCAAGCCGTTTCCGGTCATTTCATATATGCCAAGCTCGGCGGTAGAACCAAAACGATTCTTTTGCGTACGCAGAATGCGGTATACATAATGACGGTCGCCTTCGAACTGCAGCACCACATCCACCATATGCTCCATTACCTTAGGACCCGCTATGGAACCGTCTTTGGTGATATGGCCAATGAGAATAACCGGCGTATTGGTGGTCTTTGCAAAACGCATAAGCTCGGCTGTACATTCCTTGATTTGAGAAATGCTGCCCGGCGATGCATCTACATACGGCGACTCCAGTGTCTGAATAGAATCGATGATGAGCAGTTGCGGTTTCAGTTTTTTTACTTCCTGAAAAATGCTTTGCGTATTGGTGGTGGTAAGCAGGTAAAATTCATCATTCACATTCTGCAATCGTCCTGCGCGCATTTTTATCTGCTGCGCACTTTCTTCGCCAGATACGTACATGGTTTTAACATTGGGCAGCTCCAGCGCGCTTTGTAAAAACAGGGTAGACTTACCAATGCCCGGCTCGCCCGCAACCAATATTAATGAACCTAAAACGATGCCGCCACCGAGCACACGATTCAACTCTGCATCGGGTGTAACAATGCGCGTTTCATTTCCGGTTTCTATTTCGTTAAGCGTAACAATTTTGGCAGTAGATTTTTCGTCCTGCCACGCTTGTTTTTTATTATCGGTTCCTTTTTCAAGCACTTCTTCAACAAACGTATTCCATGCATTGCATGAAGGACATTTTCCTAACCATTTTGCACTTTCGTAACCACATTGCTGACAGAAATAAGCAGTTTTTGTTTTTGACATAGGTGATCTTATAATAGACGTACAGAGTAGTAAAAATTCGGGAATGAAGATAAGAGAAGAAAGTACTAAAAAGTAAAAAGGGCCACTGAAACCAGTGGACCCCTTCTACTTACTAACCCATAAATTCATTGCTAAAATACGAAACAGGCGCCGATTTCAAAAAAAATCTTCCCTGGCATAACGAAAGAGCAGTATAACTCAATATCAATACATTATGCAAAAGCAAAATCTAAATTTTCGCTTTTAGTGATGATAATCAGCATATTTTGGTTTTAAAAAAAGTGTAATTCAAATTCTTGTTCTTTTTTCCGCAAGGCCATTTTGTCAAATTGACACCAAAAACAAGACAAGTTGGCTGGTTTAAATGACCTAAGCAGACAAGGGATGCGATTTTACCCCCTGCCCGAAATTTGGTATCTTGCTTGTACCTCATAACCCAAACCGAGAGATATGTATATAGGTTATTATGTTTTAGCAGGTATCATGTTCCTGGTGGGCATGCTGGTAAGCAACCGCCTGAAGAGTAAGTTTAAGGAGTATGGAGAAATACCTAACGATGCGGGACTGACCGGTAAGCAGGTAGCAGAGAAAATGCTGCACGATAATGGCATTTACGACGTTCAGGTGGTATCTGTAGGCGGATTCCTGAGCGACCACTATAACCCCGCAAATAAAACGGTAAACCTGAGCCCGGATGTATATGAAGGCCGGAGCATTTCGGCCGCAGCAGTGGCCTCGCATGAGTGCGGGCATGCCGTGCAGCACGCCACAGCTTACCGCTGGCTGCAATTTCGCAGCAAAATGGTTCCAACGGTGCAGATCAGCTCCACGCTTTCGCAAATCCTGATCTTTGCCGGTATCGGGTTCATGGCATTGGGACGGGGCAGCCAAACCATCTTACTGGTGGGTATCCTGCTTTTTGCGGTCTCTACCGTATTCTCGCTGGTAACCCTGCCAGTAGAGTACGATGCGAGCAACCGTGCACTGGCCTGGATGCAGCAAACGGGCATTAACCGGGCGCAGAACTTCGATAAAGCCAAAGACGCGCTAAAATGGGCCGCCAGGACTTATGTGGTAGCCGCCATTGCCTCTATTGCTACATTGCTGTACTATATTATGATTTATATGAACCGGAGCCGGGATTAACCCCCTCCCAGCATTATAAAAGGCAAAAGCCCACCCCGCAATACCGCAGGGTGGGCTTTTTAATTACAGGCACACAACTCAATGGTTGCGGGCCAGACTCATTAATAGCCTGGGTTTTGTATGATTTTATTGCTGCTGGCATTAATCTCATCCTGCGGTATGGGCAGCAGGAAACGATGATCGCCCGCTGGCAGCTCCTGCACCAGAGGCGCTACGCCCGACCCATCGGCACGGTCGCCAGCGCTGGTACGGGTAACGGCCAGCCCCCAGCGTTTAAGGTCAAAGAAGCGGTGACCTTCAAAAGCCAACTCTTTCCTGCGCTCGCCACGAATGGCTTCTTTGAGCGTGCTGCCGCTCTCGGTGCCAGGCGTAAAATTGGCATAACGGTTGGTTCTGAGTTCATTAAGATCGGTTAGCGCATCGCCATCCTTATTCAGGCTGGCTTCTGCCTCGGCCTTGTTCAGCAGTACTTCTGCCACCCGCAGGTATTTAATGTCTACCACATTGGCTGCAGCACCGGTTTTGCCCGTATACTTTACGATGGCATTGTATGACACACCAGAGTAGGTACTGGTTTTAAAGTAAGAGGCCTTGCGCACATCCAGTGAGTCGAAGCTCTCATAAAACCCAAAATCGGGCACGTACTCATTTTTAACCCCCTGTGGAGACGATTGGTTAAAGGCCACACCCGGCCTTACCCGGTCAATGTCGGTTATGATTACCTTAAATAATACACCTTGGGTGGTAGCATCTTTCCAAATGGCAGGAAAGCTGGCAATAGCACCTACATTGTTGTTTTGCGCCAATGACGCAGCGGCAGCATCTATACACTTCTGCCATTCGCCGCCATAGAGGTACACCCGGGACAGGAGTCCGTAAACAGCAGCCTGGGTTAAGCGGCCAGCCTCATTGGCCACAGGCATATGCACCACGGCTTTTTCGAGATCGGCCACCACTTTGGCATAAACAGCGCCAGCGGTTTCGCGCGAAGGCTTCAGGTTAATATCCAGCGAGGTCACATAAGGCACAGCCAGCGCATTAGCATCGGCATGCTGACCCGTGAGCGCAGGCCCGTACAAACGCAGCAGATCAAAATGGCTCATGGCCCTTACGGCCAGCGCTTCGCTCTCGAAAGCATTGCGGGCATCTTCCTCTTCCAGCTTACCAATATTGGCCAGGATGGCATTGGCCGATCGGATAATACGGTAAGCATTGCCCCAGGCATTGCTGGTTTCGTTGCCGGAATAATTGTAATTGAAAAATGTATTCTGCGAAAAACGGCCGGTCTGGCAAATGTTTACATTATCGGCCAGGATATCCATAGACGAGATCCAGGAGAAATTATCTTCGCCACCAATATACTGGTCGGCAAAAACCATGCGGTTATACATACCACGGGTATTGTTCAAAAAATCGGATGGTTTATTAAAAGCAAATTCAGCGTTGGCCTGGTTATACGGATCCTGGTCGAGCGCTTTTTTGCAGGAGGACATTGTAGCGGCAGTGGCAGCCAGCAACAACATACCTGCAAGCATATGGTGTTTCATAATTAACATGTTTAAGGATTAAAACTTACAGTGTAACATTCAAGCCAAAAGAAACGGTACTTACCTGTGGGTAAGCATACAGCGAGTACATACCGGGAGCGTTGTAACCGGTTTGTTCGGAGTTGCCCAGTCCCACTTCGGGATCGCCTTTGTAGTGCTTGGCTTTGTAAAACAGGTTTTGCCCCTGCACATACACGTTGGCACCTTTCATGTGCACCTTTTGCATAATGCTGGCAGGCATACTGTAAGCCAGGGTTACGTTACGCAAACGGATAAAATCGCCCTTTTGCAGCCACTGGTCGGTAGAGTATACTTTCTGCGACGGATCGGCGTAAACACTTTTATCGCCCGGCTGTTTCCAGTAGTCCAGCGCATCTGCCGCCTGGTTCTGGTTTATAGCTTCCAAACCAGAGTGCAGGTCTCTCCATACATAGTTGTAGATATAGTTACCTCCCTGGTAGTAGAAGTCTACCCCCAGCGTAATGCCTTTGTAAGACACAGACGTGGTTACACTACCAAAATAACGGGGGTCGGGTGTTTTACCATCGAGGTAAACGGCATCGCCGGATTTATACTCGTCGGTTACCTGGCCATTTTTATCATAATACAAAGCCTTGCCCGTTTGTGCATCTACCCCGGCATAGCGCACCAGGTAATAGGTATTAATGGCTTTGCCTACACTCCAGCGGGTAATATCCTGCGGAATGTCTTCGTTAGAAACCAGGGCGGTTACCTTATTCTTTTGTGTGGTAAAGTTGGCGCTGATGTTCCAGTTCCAATCCCTGGTGCGGATAATGTCGTAAGCGGCAGCAATCTCAATGCCTTTGTTGCTCAAACCACCTACATTGCTCGGTTGCGATACAAAACCGGTAGTGAGTGATAAGGGTTTGGCCAAAAGCAGGGAGGTGGTGGTTTTGTCAAATACGGCTACAGTACCGCTCAGGCGGCTGTCGAAGAAAGCGTAATCCATACCAATGGTGCTCATGCGGCTTTTCTCCCAGGTTAGCAGCGGGTTGCCGGGCTGGAAGGGGTAGGATGCAGACAAGCTGTTGTACCGGCCAAAGGCATAGGTCTGCAGGTTTTCGTAGTTGCCAATCTCGTTGTTACCAGAAGTACCAATCGACGCGAACAAACGCAGCTCATTGATGTTTTTGGCAGTAGCCAGAAAATCTTCTCTCGAAATAACCCAGCTGGCACCGGCAGCGTAGAAGTTGCCATACTTATTCTCTGCACCAAAACGCGAAGATCCATCGCGGCGTATCGAAGCGTTTACAAAGTATTTATTGGCATAATTGTATTCTCCACGGGCAAACATTGAGAACAACGTCCACATATATTTATTGGTGCTGAAACCGGTATTTTCTGCCGCTACAGATTCTACATTGTAATCGGGATTGGCATACCCACGGCTCGAGATAGAAAACGATTTCTGCTCCTCCTGCGTATACTCTGTACCACCCAGGAAACCAATATTGTGCTTATCGCCCAATGTTTTATTGTAATTAAGCACATTGGTCCAGCGGTAGTTAAACTTGTTAAAACCATTATCGGTTTTGCTGCCGGGCTTGGCAGGGTTACCGGTATAATAATCGAGTATGGAATTAGGTTTAACGAAATACTCTCTGTCGTAATTGGTATATTCTGTACCCAGCTCTGTTCTGAATTTAAAATTCTTCAGAAACGTAACCTGGCCATATAAATTAGCCAACCCATTGAGTGTATTGGCTTTTTCGGGGTTATTGGCAACCCCTTCTTTTACGTTAAAACCCTGAGAGGTAAAGTTGTAGGAACCATCCGGCAGGTATACCGGCTCATAGGGATTGTAAGCATACATCGCAAAAAACGGATTTTGCGCATTGTAAGTTTCGCGCAGCAGGTTTTCCTTTTTATTGGCAAACATAAGGTTGGTACCCGCCTCAAACCAATCGTTAAACTTATGTGTTACGTTTAAACGCCCACTCTTACGGTCAAAGTCCGAACCATAACCTATACCTTCCTCTTTCCAGCTTTGCAATGACAGGAATATGCGGGTTTTATCGGTACCACCGCTCAGCGACACGTCGTGCGAGGTAAAGTTGGCAGAACGTAGTAGTTCTTTATTCCAGTCTGTTGATTGTTTACGCAACTGATCTACCAGTCCGCGGTATTCCGCATCGGGCACATCGTTTATGGTGCTGTATCCGTTCTGGTCCAGGTAAGGCTGTAAATATTCGTTGGCATAACCAAGCTCCTTTTCATAACGCAGTTTCTGATCGAAACTCATCATCTTGAAATTGTCTTTTGTCTTGGTTTTTATACCATGCTGAAAAGCGTATTTCAATTCTGTTTTATTGGCCTTTCCTTTTTTAGTGGTAATCATGACCACACCGTTAGACCCCCTGGAACCGTATATAGACGCGGTAGACGGGTCTTTCAATACTGAGATGCTCTCAATATCATTGGGGTTGATAGAGTTGTAGGCTTCTGTTGATACCGGCTGCCCATCTACTACATACAACGGCCCCGTGCCTGCGCTCAGCGATCCCACACCACGCACACGGATGTAGGCATTCTGCCCCGGACGGCCGTTTACACCCGTAACCTGCACACCGGCGGCTTTACCTTGCAGCATATTCTGAAACGAACCAAAAGGCTTGTTCTCCAATGCTTTGGCATCTACCATAGCTACAGAACCCGATACGCCTTCTTTCTTTTGCGTGCCATAACCCACTACCACCAAATCGTTGAGAGTCTTGGTTTTAGACGACATTTTAATCACCATTTCGCCAGCGGCCACTACAACCATTTGTTTGTCATAGCCAATAGAAGATACCTCTACCGTATTGGCATCGGAGGGTGCATTTAACAAAGTAAAATTTCCGTCAAAATCAGATTTTGCACCAAGCGTACTTCCCGGAATTTTAATAGTAGCGCCCGGCACACCAGACCCATCTTTTGCATCCACTACACGGCCCTTTATCACCTTCTGGGCCATAGCCACATTGGCCGACAACACAACCAGTGATAAAGCGGACAAGCGTTTCACATTCATGCGTAAAATTTTTGTTAAAAATGTTGTTTAGCTAACTAAACTATGACATTTGTTAACAAAAAGTTGTTTATGCAAGTATTTTTAAAAATTGAATTAGAGAATTTACACAATGACCTAAACAAGGGCATATTCTTGTTCCTGTAGCCCATTGTTTTTTACATTACCCAAACCAACTTTATGAAATGATAAAACATGTGTCTCCTTTTTTATGCATTGCACTAAAAAACAGTAAGCCGCCCCAATCGGGGCGGCTTACTGTTAAATTGCTCACTAATACCAGTATGTTATTGCTGATAATTACGCAGTTTGAATTCTGTACGGCGGTTTTGAGCTTTACCCAGAGCAGTTTCGTTGGTTGCTATAGGTGTAGTCTCACCGAATCCTTTGCTGGTAATGCGGTCAGCAGAGATACCTTGTTTAACCAGGTAATCGCGGCACACATCTGCACGTTCCTGAGAGAGTTTCATATTAAACTCATCGTTACCTACATTATCGGTGTGGCCTTCAATGTCGGTATACAATGTAGGATCGGCTTTCATGATGGTAGCGATCACATCCAGTTGTTTGAACGAAGAAGCGGTTAACGCAGCTTTACCGGTTTTAAAGAATACCGAGCGGGCTGCTTTATTTACTTTTTCGATCAGTTCCTGTTTAATTTCAGGACAACCCTGGTTGGTTTTACTGTACAGGTTAGGACAACGGTCTTCGCTATCAGGGAAGCCATCACCGTCTTTATCCGGCACAGGGCAACCATTACGATCGGCAGTACCGGCTACGTAAGGGCATTCATCTTTCTGATCCGGAATACCATCGCTATCGCTATCAGGACATCCGTTAAACTGTGGCAAACCGGCAACGAGCGGACATTCGTCCATCTTATCGTTAATACCATCGCCATCGCTGTCAGGACAACCATTCATCGATACAGGACCCGCAATAGTAGGGCAATCGTCCTTATCATCCGGCAAGCCATCTTTATCCATGTCCATAATGGCCATAGGTATTTCCGGCTTCACCGCTACCGCCTCTTTATAGCCTGGTTTAAACCAGTATACGAAGCCAATAGCATGTTGCAGGTGATCCTGGTCATGATCGGTAAGCGCTATTTTGTAGCCCGACTCCAGGTTGATGTACATGTCTTTGGCCAGCTTAAAGTTAAAACCTAAACCAACCGGCACATCAGCACCGTACCACATGTTGTTGTGATAAGAACCATTAATACCCGCAAAGATGTAGGGCGACACATAATAGTCTTCCTTGGGCAGGATATTAAAGTTGATACGGGCATCCAGCTCGGCCAGTAACGCTTTCTGGAATATCTGGTTGCGCAGCCTGTACTTGTTGATATAGCCCGAATCTGGTTTATCTCCCGGATATTCCAGGTTAGACAGCGAAACCGCGAAACTGAGGTCGAAGTGTTTACTCAATTGAATCCAGTATGACCCGCGGATCATAGGATTCCAGAAAAGGGCGCTTACCTGAGAGGTGTCAGAAATTCCCGTCTCAGCGTTATACCCGTATTTGTTCTGTTTGTTAAAGAAATAGTCACCGGTTTGCGGGCCATAAAAATCATATGCCCCAAAATGCAAACCAATGCCGTGTTTTTGCGCCTGCGCCACTTCCGTGAACATAGAGAAGAGCGAAGCCGCTATGATGAGAATTTTTTTCATAAAGCTTAATTTACGGTTAGTGATTAGGGTTGCGCCCACCATACTTTAACATCGAGTGTATAAGGTTGTGCATTCGGATTAGCTACCCTTTCTGTCAGCGCAGTTGGCATCCTTTGCGGAATGTAATTTCTGGATGCGCCCGGACGTATGGTCAGGTTAGGGAAACCAGTCCTTCTATAATCGTCATAAGCCTCAAACTGCATGAACATGGCAATCCATTTTTCATACATGATTCGCGACAAATTAACATTACCGGGTGTATAAGTTGCAAGAGAAGCACCACTGAATGCACCCGATGTTACCTCATCACAACTGGCCTGAATGGCATCGTTCAGTGCATTTGCGGCATCGGTGGTTTGTGATAAACGCATGTGCGCTTCTGCTTCCAGGAACTTGGCTTCTGCAAAGGTTACCAATGGCGTACTGGTAGATCCGGAACCTGCTATGTAGCTGCCCCATGAAGAAACCTGGTCATCGGACTGGCCCAACTCGTTACCTATTACATCTCCCAAACCGGTAGAATCAAAGTAATAATACAGACGGATGTCAGAAGGGCGAAGTTTCATAGAGTCAACTAAAGTAGCGCATGCCAATACCTGTAATGCACGTTGTTGCTGGAAAGCATTAAACTGGTTGGCATCGGCACCTGTTCCGAAGTGCATGGTCATGCAATTCTCACTGGAAGAAGAAATACCATTAGCCAGGTAAGTCAATACATTGGTTGCAGAACCCGCAGGATCTTTCAAACTCAGGCGGTTGGCATAACGTGCCTTAAGTGTCCAGGCCGTTTTAGTCCACATACCCATATCACCACCAAAAATATAATCGTCGCCAGTGGGCAATTCCGCATTGGCTCCGCTTGGCTGGGCAGCTAATGAAATAGCTTCATCCAACAAACTTTGTATAGTAGCCAGGATCTGTTGCTGACTATCGAACTTGGGTGTCAATGTTCCGGTCTGCCCCTGAAATGCATCCGAATAAGGCACATCGCCCCACAGATCGGTAGCTAGCCCCAGGTTCATCGCCATCAGAATTTTGGAAATTGAATTATAATACGGATTCTCCGCTCCAAAATTATCGGATAGCAATTTGGCATTTACCAATGTACCTGCATACACACCGTTCCAGTAGTTGTCCATTTGATCTTCGGTCAGATCATAACGGTCGTCTGTTATAAACTGGGCTCCTACACCCGAGTTATGCTGTATAAGAATAGAAGTGGTTTTCACCAATCCTTCAAAGTTCATAAATGTATTTACCTCAAGGTTGGCAAGCATGGTTGCCGGTGTAGCCTTGACTGGGAGGTTTGGGTTGGTATATAAATCATCATCTTTTTTACAACCGTTAATCACCACCACTAATGACAAGGCCAGAACTCCCATCGTTTTTGTTATCTTATTCATATCTATATCTCTTTAAGGAGTGATTAAAATGTAAATCTTAAATTCATGCTGTAAGAACGTGTACCTGGATTGTTATAATAATCATAGCCATTCAGGTTAGAACCAGCACCAGTCAGACTGGTTTCAGGATCTACACCTTTATAATCGGTAAACAACAACAGGTTTCTTCCACTAAGTCCTACATCAATAGATTTAACCAGATATTTGGGATTTCTGGCAGCCAGGTCAAAACGGTAACCCAGGTTTACAGCCCTCAGGCGAACCCAGCCACCATCCTGGATGGCGTTTTCTGCTGCACCATTAGAACCAAGGTAGTTGGTATAATAACTGTTTGCAGAAATCGCAGTACTGTTTCTGGCACCAGGATTAGAAGCGTTGCCATCATAAACCCCATCAATCACATAAGTACGTTCCCGATCTCCAGATTCTTCGGAGCGGCCACGGAAGTTCAGGTTAACCCAGGTTGCATTCCATATGTCGCCACCTTGACGGAAATCCCAGAGGAAGGAGAAACTGAGGTTTTTGTAGGTGAATTCGTTATTAATACCCATTAACCATTTGGGGTTAGGATCGCCCAATTTCTGACTAACGGTTGCTTTCGTTGGCAATCCGGACGCTTCATCAATCAGCAGGTTGCCATTGGCATCGCGCTGCCATGCAGTACCGAAGAACACACCATAAGGTTGTCCCACAATAGCATAAGAAGCAATATCCGCAAAACCGGTTTCAACACTGATCTGATTTACACCCTGATCCAGTTTCAAAACCTTGTTGCGGTTCATAGCCCAGTTACCAGAGAGTTTCCACTCAAAACTTGACGATTTTACGGGAATCAGACCCAAGGCTAACTCAATACCCTTGTTCTCCATTGTACCGGCGTTGGTATATTGTACCTGAAAGCCTGCAGAGGCAGCAGTTGGCTTATCCAACAACAGGTTTTCTGAAACCTGGCGATAAACAGTTCCCTCAAAAGTAATACGGCTGTTAAAGAAATTGAGTTCCAGACCAGCTTCCAAACCGGTTACACTTTCAGGTCTGAGGCCAGACCTGATTAACCGGGAGGAGATGCCATAGCCAGATTGCCCGCCATAAGGGAAACTCATACCATTAGTCCAGCCATCAGCTATGAATGGTACAGCGTAATATGTCTTATTCAGGTAGGCTCCCGGAGCATTACCACTATTTGCATAAGCAGCTCTTACTTTACCATAGCTAAACCATTTTGGCGCATTAAAGGTTTCGGTAAACACCCAGGCTACATCGGCTTTAGGATAGAAGAAACCAGGAGATCCTTCACCAAAGCCGGAAGACCACTCTTTACGACCTGTAACCGTAGCATAAACCTGGCCTTTATAATCGCCGCCCAATTCTGCAAATACCGCTTGCGTAAGCAGGTAATTATCCTCATTACTGGTATACAGCTCAGAGGCATTAATAAAGTTGTAGAAATTAGGTAAAGACAGGTTACGTCCTCTTGAGAAGATAGAATTGTCCTGACTATAGGTATAGTTATACCCGGCCAGCGCATTGATGGAGAAGTTTTCACTCATCCTTTTGTTATACCTTAACAATACATCGGAATAGAGGTTTTTATTGCTAAAGCTTGTACGGTTAACCTGGCCGGTACCATCACCAGCATCGTTACCCATCGAATTGATAGAGTAAATCTGCTTGGCAGTAGTATTGTACCAATCCACTCCGGTTCTTACATTCAGAACCAGAGCTTTGGTAAATTCGTAGTTCACCGTCATGTTACCCAATACACGGTTGGTCTCATCCTCATAAGGATTATAATACACCGAGTACTTGGCATTGTCGTAGAAATAGTAGTAGGGTATTTGTACGCCATTTTCATCCACATACTTATCTCCATTGTAGTTGATTGGTGTTCTCAACAGGGTAAGCATGGTACCCGACAGGTTAGAACCGTTTTGAGCACGTATGGTAGAAGTATTGGTGTAGTTTACAGTAGCGCCTATGGTAAGCTTATCTGTCAACTTCGTATCTCCTGTCAGACGAACAGAAGTCCGGTTCAGTTTTGTATTGGGGATAATACCTGTTTGGTTGGTATTTGAAATACCTGCCCGGAATGAAGTATTCTCATTTCCTCCATATAAAGACAGGCTATTATCATAAGTCCAGCCTTTCTTAAAGAAATTATCAACGTTATTATAGGTAGGCACGCCTATACTCGATGCTTTAGGCCCCCAGCTGTTGGGAGTACCCAGGTTATCATCATCCGTATAGGGTACACCATCCGGTCCCGCATTCCAGGTATTCATAGGCCCGCCAATACTGCCCTGCACATATTGATTCTGCAATTTGGGCAATTTATTCACCTCATCCATCGATACGCTGGTATTGAAGGTGATACCTATTCCTTTACGGGCCTTACCTCTTTTGGTGGTATAAAGAATAGCACCATTGGCACCGCGGGCACCATACAGGGCTGCCGCAGCTGGGCCTTTCAGGATAGAGATCGACTCAATGTCCTCAGGGTTAATATCCACCGCACGGTTAGACTGGTTTACACCCGCCAGGTTACCATTGTACGGATCATCTGCTGCCTGTGGCGTAACTGTTGAGTTATCTACCGGTACACCATCAATTACAATCAACGGTTGGTTATTTCCGGTAAAGGAGCTGTTACCGCGGATTACGATTTTTGTAGAAGCACCAGGACTACCACCAGATCCGGTAACCTGAATACCCGGGGCCTTGGCGGCCAAACCCTGAATTACGTTTTGTTCGCCAGACTTACGCATAAGATCGGCACTTACATCAGAAGTGGAGTAACCAATCGCTTTTTTCTCGCGTTTGATACCCAGCGCCGTAACTACTGTTTCTTTCAGCGCTTTGGCCGACGCCTCCATTTTATAGGTTACAAACCCGGAAGGCGGGATTTTTATTTCGCCCTGGGTGTATCCGATTGATTTTATGACCAGCGTGGTGCCATTGTCAGGAGCATCAATGCTGAAATTTCCATCCAGGTCCGTAGCTGCACCGGTAGTGGTTCCCTTTACCGTTACTGCAGCCCCGATCACAGGGTCGCCGTTCTCGTCGACGATTCTCCCTTTGATCTTTTTGGTTTGTGCCCAGCCAGACATTGCACCGGCGAGGACACATAGCAGGGTTAGTGATACAAGTTTCTTCATAGACAAACCGATTATAGATGTTAACAGAACTTTAACTATTATGAATTTAAGTATATATTTTCAAAAAACAATGGATCAGGAGAAAATAAAAGACTAATTCTTAATACGTTATCTGTGCAGGATCAGTAACAGTTATGAAGCATAAATAAAATTGAACAAAAATTTTACTGAAAATCAATAAGTTACAAAGCAGTTAAAAAATTTCCTAATGATTTTCTTGGCAGATGTAGAACCGAACCCTATCTTTGCGCTCCCAATAATAAACAGCTCGTTATATTATTAGGGCATTACAAACAGATTTAAGTTAATTACTGGTAAAGCAATGGATACTTTAAGTTTCAAAACCAAACACGCTAACGCGGCTACCGTAAAACACGGATGGCACGTAGTGGATGCTAATGGCCTGACTCTTGGTCGTATGGCAGCTAAAATTGCTACTATTCTGCGTGGTAAGACTAAAGCTTACTACACTCCGCACACAGACTGTGGAGATTTTGTGATCGTTCTCAATGCTGAAAAAATTGTATTGAGCGGTAACAAGCTGGAATCTAAGCAATACATCACATTCTCTGGTTACCCTGGTGGTAAAAAAGAGGAGACTGCGAAAGACCTGTTAAACCGTCGTCCGGATGCAGTGATCGAAAGAGCGGTAAAAGGCATGCTGCCTAAAAACCGTCTGGGTCGCAAAATGATCAAGAAATTGTTCGTGTATGCAGGTGATCAACACCCTCATGCCGCACAGAAACCACAAACTTTAACATTTTAATTCTTGACATCAATGGAAAAACAGAAAAACGCTGTTGGCCGTCGTAAAGAAGCTGTTGCCCGTGTATATTTAAATAAGGGTACTGGTAACATTACTGTCAATGATAA
The DNA here is from genome assembly GCA_031546985.1 of Chitinophagaceae bacterium. Classification (GTDB taxonomy): domain Bacteria; phylum Bacteroidota; class Bacteroidia; order Chitinophagales; family Chitinophagaceae; genus JAVBJN01. The sequence continues at coordinate 114,918 of JAVBJN010000040.1, read as the reverse complement.
AGCTTACAAAGAATACTTCCAGGTTGTTTACCTGCAAAATCAGGTAGAATTGCCGCTGAAGACCATTGAAGCGCTGGATAAATTTGATATTACAATTAACGTTCAAGGTGGCGGTCCTAAAGGACAGGCTGAAGCAGTAAAACTGGGTATTGCCCGTGCACTGTGTGAAGTTAACGCTGAGTACCGTCCTCTGCTGAAAGTAGAAGGTACCCTGACCCGCGATCCGCGTATGGTTGAGCGTAAAAAACCAGGTCACAAAAAAGCTCGCCGCAGCTACCAGTTCTCCAAACGTTAATCGTTGGAGGGTATTGGCTCTTGACCGTATCAAATTACTGTATCAAATTTTTGAACACAAAACATTTAACTGTAGCAGACAATGGAAGATAATAAAACACTTCAGCAGCAGTTGTTAGAAGCAGGCGTACACTTCGGTCACTTGAAAAAGAAGTGGAACCCAAAAATGTTGCCTTACATCTTTGCTGAAAAGAAAGGCATCCACATCATCGACCTGAACAAAACTGTTGATGGTCTTCAGGAAGCCTCTGCGGCCATGAAATCTATCGCTAAAAGCGGTAAGAAAATCATGTTCGTAGCTACTAAAAAGCAAGCTAAAGAAATCGTTGCCGAGTGCGCTCGTCAAATCAATATGCCTTTCGCTACCGAGCGTTGGTTAGGTGGTATGCTCACCAACTTCACTACTATCCGTAAGAGTGTGAAGAAAATGCAGAGCATCGAGAAAATGCTTGCCGACGGTACTCTGGAAAACGTTACCAAAAAAGAGCGTTTGACACTGACCCGTGATAAAGATAAAATGGAAAAAGTACTGGGTGGTATCTCTCAAATGAGCCGTATCCCTGCTGCTTTGTTCATCGTAGATATTAACCACGAGCACATTGCTGTAGCAGAAGCAAAACGCCTCGGTATCACTACCTTCGGTATGGTAGATACCAACAGCGATCCTTCTAAAATCGACTACGCAATTCCTGCGAATGACGATGCTACTAAATCTATCGCTATCATCACCCAGTATATTACTGCTGCCATCATGGAAGGTCTGCAGGAGCGTACTGCCGATAAAGATGAAAACGAAGAAGAAGAAGTTGAAAATGTACGCGAAATCAGCATCGAAGAAGGTGGTGATGACAGCCGTAACAGAAGAAACAACAACAATAGCAACAGCAACAACGCTGGCGGCGGTGCTCCAGGCAAACGCAAACCACAAGGTGGCGGCCAGGGCGGTGCTAGAAGAGGTGCTCCAAGAAAGTAATCAATCGCGATATTTCACGATTTCATAAAGATTAACCCGCTGGCACCTACCTGCAGCGGGTTAATTTTGTAATGATTTAACCTTATATACTAACATAACTTATAAACATACAATTATGAGTGTTACTGTAACTGCAGCAGAAGTAAACAAACTGCGTCAGCAAACTGGTGCTCCGATGATGGACTGTCGCCAGGCTTTAGTAGAAAGCAATGGTGATTTTGAAGCCGCAATCGACTACCTGCGTAAAAAAGGTCAGAAAGTAGCTGCTAAACGTAGCGACCGTGAAGCCAACGAAGGTGTTGTTGTTGCTAAAACAAGCGCTGATGGCAAGTTCGGTATTATCCTGAACCTGACTTCAGAAACCGATTTCGTATCTAAAAACCAGGATTTCGTAAACTTCGCAGTTGCACTGGCCGATACTGCTATCGCCAACAACGTTAAAACTGTAGAAGAACTGAAAGCTACCCAATTCGAAGGTGCAGCTATCAGCGACAAACTGCTGGAAATGGTTGGTAAAATCGGCGAGAAAATCGACGTTACCAAAATCGAGCGTATCGATTCTGACAGCGTTGTAGCTTACAACCACGCTGGTTACCGTGTAGCGGTACTGGTAGGTATGAACAAAGCACAAAACGAAGGTATCGAAGCTGCTGGCCGCGACGTAGCTATGCAAATTGCTGCGATGAACCCTGTTGCTATTGATGCAGACAGCGTTGCTCCTGAAGTGGTTGCTCGTGAAAGATCTATCGTTATCGATACCATGAAGCAAGATCCTAAAATGTCTGACAAAACCGACGACATGCTGGAAAAAATCGCTGTGGGTAAACTGAATGCTTTCTTCAAAGAAAACACCCTGATGGCTCAGCCTTTCGTTAAAGATGCTGGTAAATCAGTAGCAGAATACCTGAAAAGTGTAGAATCTGATCTGAAAGTGGTTTCTTTTAACCGCGTTGCAATCGGATAATTCCTGATCATATTAAAAAGCCCCCGCAATACTGTGGGGGCTTTTTTTATGCCCCTACTTGAGGGATGCCGATTTTAAGTGTAATTTTGCACCCTGACAATAGGTTCATTCACAGTCAATTTTCCCGCAATGCCGCAATATAAAAGAGTATTACTGAAGTTATCAGGTGAGTCGCTGATGGGCGATAAGAATTATGGATTGGATCCCCAGATGCTGGCACACTACGCCGGAGAGATTAGAAGTATTGTGGACCTGGGTGCAGAAGTAGCCATTGTAATTGGTGGAGGCAACATCTACAGAGGTATGAACGAAGCCGAAACCGGCATTGAAAGAGCACATGGCGATTATATGGGCATGCTGGCTACCGTTATCAATGGTATGGCCCTGCAGGCGGCACTCGAAAAAGCCGGTGTATACACCAGGCTGCAAAGCGCCATTAAAATGGAGCAGATCGCAGAGCCTTATATCCGCCGCCGCGCTATACGCCACCTCGAAAAAGGCCGTGTGGTAATCTTTGGCGCTGGCACCGGTAACCCTTACTTTACCACCGATACCGCTGGTGTACTGAGGGCTATTGAAATTCAGGCAGATGTAATTCTGAAAGGCACGCGTGTAGATGGTATCTATACTGCCGATCCCGAAAAAGACCCTACCGCTACCCGCTATGATCATATCAGCTTTGGCGAAGTTATCAGCAAGGGCTTAAAAGTAATGGATATGACCGCCTTTACCCTCTGCCAGGAAAACAAACTGCCGATTATTGTATTTGACATGAACAAACGCGGCAACCTGGTAAGTATCGTAAGTGGCGAAAAAGTAGGCACACTGGTAGACAACTAATCCTGCACATAAAAAACAGAAAAGCCCTCCGCCATGCGGAGGGCTTTTACTTATCCGTACCAGCACGGATAAAAAATTACCCATTGTGCGTGATGGCACAGCTTAATTTTTATCCTGAAATTAGCACTACACACCAAAGCATAACCACCATATTTGCACCTTAGGCTTTTCATACTGCTGATTGGGTTAATAACCCTTACGCCCCTGTACGCGCAACGGCAAACGACCAACGTTACCCACACTCCCTGGTATAGCAATAAATCCCTGAGCACCGCCGATGCCATTGAATGGTATTACCACATATGCCGGCTGGCCGATCAGAATACCGACTCTGCCCTGCGCGAAGCACAAACCATGCTGAGCCATGCCCGCAACCGAAACGAAACCGCTACCACCGGATTCAGCTACGATGCCATGGCGCATATCTACAATATTACCGGCGACTTTGAACAACTCAAAACCTACGCAGATCTTACCCTAAAAATAGGCCGGCAAACCGCATCTTCGTTCCTCATAGCCAATGCCTTGCACAAAACCGGTATTTATTACTGGCACCAGGGTCTCAACACCAAAGCCTTTAATACCCAGCTCGAAGCATTGGCCATCAGAGAGCGGATACAAGATATACGGGGCATTGCCACTTCTTACGCTTCCCTGGCATGGGTAGCCATTCAGAAGGACGATCTATCCAAAGCCATGCTATTTGCCCGTAAAAGCCTCGAAAAGGCCGTTGGCGCGGGAGATGAAACCACTATACTCCGTGCAAGACACCTGCTGGCCAACCTGTTTGGTATGCAGGGCCAATACCAGCAGGCATTGCAGCAGGATTCAATACTCCTTCCTGTACTTGCCGCTTCGGGCAATCTCTATGGCCAGTCTATGGTATACAACAACATGGCCAACTGCTATGCTTATATGGGCAATACTGTCAAAGCCATTGCCTTGCACCAGAAAACACTGGAGATAGACCAGCTGTTTGGCAACAGCAAACAGATTGGCGACTCATACAGCAGCCTGGCAATGGCCTATGAGCAGCAAAAAGACAATGCCCGGGCCGGTGCCTATTTCCATAAAGCCTTAAAAGAGTTTACCGATAACGGGCACCTCGAAGGGCTGAGGAACACCACCCGTATGCTAAGCGAGTATTACGAAAAGCTAAACAGGCCAGACTCTGCGCTTTACTGGCGCAAAGTATACGAGCAAATGAAAGACAGCGTGATTAACCTGGCCAGCCTGCAGCAATACAACGACCTGCAGGTGAAATATGAGGCCTCGCGCAAGGAAAACACCATTCAGATTCTTTCGAAAGAAAACAAACTGCAAACCGCACAGCGGCAAAAAGAAAACATTCTGTACCTGAGCCTCATTGCCCTGCTTAGCATAGGCGGCTGGGGCATGTACAGCTTTGTAAGAAGGCGGCAGATACAGCAGTTTAACCTTACACTGATGGAAGAGCAACAAAAAAGGGCCAAAGCGGTACTCAAAGCGGAAGAAAAAGAACGGGAAAGAATTGCGGCAGAGCTGCACGACAGTATAGGCCAGCAGATGAGCGCGCTTAAAATGAATATGGAAAGCCTGTACAATGCGCTGCCTGTTGAGCACGAGGAGAAGAGGCAATACCAAAACATGGTACACCTCATAGATGATACCATACGTGAGGTAAGAGGCTTGTCGCATAACATGCTGCCGCCTGTGCTTAAAAACAAGGGGTTGCAAGTAGCCGTGCAGGATTTTATAGATACTGTAAAAAGAAACAGCAATATCAAGATCACCACCGATATGCATGGCCTGGAATCTGAACGGGATGCAATGATCGATTTTGTAATGTTCCGGGTGCTGCAGGAAGCTGTTCAGAACATCCTTAAACACTCCAACGCTACCCAAATGATACTGCAACTGGTACAACACGAAGACGAACTCTGCCTTATGGTAGAAGACGATGGAATAGGATTTGCCGAACCCGCCGGAGAAAACGGACAGGGCATGGGCCTCAAAAATATTCGTTCGCGGGTTCAGTATCTGAATGGTAACTTAGAGATCGATTCTACCCCCGGCAAAGGCACCACGCTGACCGTTGAAATACCTTTAAACTCATTTATCAATGCCAAAGACTAAGATCTTTATTGTAGACGATCACCAGATGCTTATAGACGGGCTGAAGGCGCTATTGAAGTCCGAGCACGATATTGAGATAGCCGGGGAGTCTACCAATGCGCGTAAAGCGCTGGATGAGATTGGTCTTATTAACCCCGAAATCGTACTCAGCGATATCAGTATGCCCGAGATGGATGGTATAGTTTTTACCCGCAACCTGAAAAAGCAGTACCCGCACATTAAAGTACTTGCACTGAGTATGTTTAACGACCGGGGTATGATTACAGAAATGATTGACGCGGGCGCTTCGGGCTATATCTTAAAAAACACCGGAAAGGATGAGCTGAAACATGCTATCACTAAAATAGCAGCAGGCAATTTTTACTTCAGCGATGAAGTAAGCGGCGAAATTCTTAAAGCCATTACCGATAAGCAGCAAAACCGCGAGCAGGAACCGCTTATACACCTTACCAGCCGCGAAATTGAGATTATACAGCTTATTGCACAGGAGCTAAGCAATGCAGAGATTGCCGGTCAGTTATTCATCAGCGAACGTACGGTGGAAACACACCGCAAAAACATATTCCGCAAGACCAATACCAAGAGTGTGGTAGGCCTTATTAAATACGCGATAGAGCAAAAGATCGTGTAAGCCTACAACAGCACTTCTACCGTTACGGTAGTTCCTTTGCCTGGCTGGCTATCCCAATACACCTGCCCCTGCAACAGGTCTACACGCGAGGCAATGCTCTTCATACCCACGCCGGTATGCCCATTGCTGGTATCGAACCCAATACCATCATCTTCTACCATAAGGGTAAGCTGGTTGCCATCCTGCAATAGCTGCACATTTACACGCGTGGCCTGCGCATGCTTCACCACATTGCCCAGCAGTTCCTGCAATACCCGGTAAATCACCGATTCTTTACTGGTTTCGGCCCTGCGCTCCAATCCGGTTATCAGCAGATCTACCTGTAGCCGGTTGCCGTTCAGTTTGCGCACCAGTTCCTTCACCGCAGGTACCAGTCCCATTTTAAGCAACAGATCGGGCATCATACTGTGCGATACCGATCTTATCTCAACCGAAGAATCGCGCAGCAGGGTAAAAGCCCGGTAATACAGCTCGCGCGCATCTTTATCGGTAGGGTCGAGCACCGATTGCAGCGCTTCCAGGTTCATTTTGGCAGCGGTAAGCATCTGGCCTACACCGTCATGCAGCTCTTTGGCTATACGCAGCCGCTCCTGCTCTTCGGCAGCCATTACAGCCCGGCTCTGGGCTTCTTTTTCCAGCAGGCGGGTAGTGTACAATTCTTTCCTTTTGCGGCTCCGCAGAAAGTTGTAATAGCTTACCGCGCCCACTAAAAAAAATGCGAGTATACCTGTAAAAATATTGCGTTGGCGCTTGTTACGCTCTTCTTTGATCAGGTTATCTTTAGACAGCAGGGCAATTTGCTGCTCTTTCTGTGCTGTTTCATACCGCATCTGCATTTCGGTAATCCTGGCATTCAGGTCTTCGTTCAACACACTATCTGCCACCTGCTTGTATAACTTCTGGTAATGCAAGGCCTGCTGGTAACTGCCCATGCTTTCGTAAGCCCGGGCTAATAACGGGTAAACCCGCTCCAGCTCAATATTGGCATCTACATGCTGCGACAAGTCTTCGGCATGGCGCAGTATGGCAATAGCCTGGGGAATATCTTCCATGCCAGCCTTAGCCTGGGCCATATTGGTCAGGCTCGATATCATTCCCTTTTTATCGTCGAGCGCCTCCCTTATTTTAAAACCTTCTTCGGCCAGTGCAAAAGCCTGGGTGTAAGCGCCCTTATCTGACTTGTAAGCAGAGAGATCGTTGAGGCTTGTACTGAGGTAACCGGCATCGCCCGACTGGCGGGCCATATCTACCGATAGCAAACCAAAATACTCTGCCGAATCGTTTTGGTTGAGCAACTTATAAACCGCCGCAATGTTTCCATAGCTGTTGCTAAGTCCTCCCATATCGTTGAGCTTAATACGCAACCGGAGCGCGTTGAAATGCTCGTTCAAAGCACGTTTATACTGGTGCGTACTTTTAAGCAGGGTTCCGATATTGTGGTAAGAAGTAGCCACCTGCTGGTCTGCTCCCTGCTGCGTATAAATACGCAGGGCTTTCTGCTGGTAATTCAGCGCTTCTTCAAACAATCCTTTACGCTGGTACAGCATGCCAATTTTGCTGTATACTGCCGCCAAACCCAACGAATCTTTTATGCTTATACGCAGGGCTACAGCCTGCTCATACAAACCCAGCGCTTTAGCATAATTCTGGCGTTCAAAATAAATAACGCCCATATCGCTGTAGGCCCGGGCCTCTCCTGCTACAAAATTATTTTTCTGGGATATCTCTACTGCCAGCTGGCCGTAGAACAGGGCAGAATCTGCATTTACAGTGCGGTATGCCCAGGTAAGCTCATTCAGAATCTTAACCAGGCTGGTATCGCTGGAATGGAGCAGTTCATGTTTCAGACTATCAACTTTGCCAGCCCACACCCATACAGCAGGGAGCAGGCTTAGAAAGCAAAGCAATAATCTGGAGACATGAGCCATTACGCTTAAAAATATGATTTAAGATATAAAAACAATCATGATGTTTGCCGTAAGGGCTAAAAAAGCACTGTTATCGCTGGCAAAATCGTTGTAGAGGGTTTAGCGGAATAGCATAAAAAAACCCCGCAAGGTGCGGGGTCTTATTATTATTTGTTGCTCAGGTGCATGCTTCGTTCTTTATACAACTGCCGGAAGTAAGGATCTTTCAGCGATTTGATAAAGCGGATGGCCTCTCCTGTACTCTTCATTTCCGGACCGAGCTCTTTATTCACGTTCGGGAATTTATTGAAGGAGAAAACGGGTTCCTTGATGGCATAACCTTCGAGCTTTTGCTCAATGGTAAAGTCTTTCAGCTTATTGGCGCCAATCATTACTTTGGTTGCAATGTTGAGGTAAGGCACGCCATAAGCTTTGGCGATAAACGGTGTAGTACGGCTCGCGCGCGGGTTGGCTTCAATCACATACACTTTGTTGTCTTTAATGGCAAACTGTATGTTGATGAGGCCTTTAATATTCAGGCGGCGGGCTATGCGTTTGGCATAGTCGCGCATTTCCTCTACTACCATGGGGCCGAGGTTAAAGGCTGGCAGGGTAGCATGGCTATCGCCACTGTGGATACCGGCAGGCTCAATATGCTCCATCACACCCATGATGTGCACATCATCTCCATCGCAAATGGCATCTACTTCGGCCTCCTGGCAACGATCCAGGAAGTGGTCGATAAGGATTTTATTGCCTGGCAGGTGTTTGAGCAGGCTCAGCACCGATTTCTCCAGTTCTTCTTCGTTGATTACGATACGCATGCGCTGACCGCCCAATACATAAGATGGGCGAACCAGCACCGGGTAACCTACCTCTTTGGCCACTTCAATGGCGTCGTCGGTATTAAATGCAGTTCCGTAATTAGGATAAGGAATATTCAGTTCTTTAAGCAGGTCGCTGAAGCGGCCACGGTCTTCGGCAATATCCATATCGTCGAAGCTGGTACCCATCAGCTTAATGCCTTTGGCATGCAGGCGTTCCGACAGCTTCAAGGCAGTTTGGCCACCCAGCTGCACAATTACACCTTCTGGTTTTTCGTGCTCGATGATCTCCCACAGGTGCTCCCAATATACCGGCTCAAAGTATAACTTATCGGCCATGTCGAAATCGGTGCTTACTGTTTCGGGGTTACAGTTTACCATAATGGCTTCGTAACCGCTTTCTTTCAGCGCAATAAGACCGTGTGTGCAGCAGTAGTCAAATTCGATACCCTGACCAATACGGTTGGGGCCCGAACCCAGTACTATCACTTTTTTACGGTCGCTGCGAATGCTTTCGTTGGTCAGCGTATTGCCTTCCTGTGCGCGGCCTTCAAAAGTAGAGTAGAAGTAAGGTGTTTTGGCTTCAAACTCTGCAGAGCAGGTATCTACCATTTTATACGCGCGTACGATACCAGCGGCTTTACGTTTTTCGTAAACATCCTCATCGGTACAATCGCCTATAAACAGTGCCAGTTGGTCGTCGCTGAAGCCCATTTTCTTGGCATCGCTCAGCAGATCCAGCGGCAGTTCGTCAATATGTTTAAAGGTTTTCAGCTTATTTTCCATATCCACGATATCCCGGATCTGGTTCAGGAACCAGCGGTCGATAAGGGTATGCTCGTGAATGGATTTGGTAGAAACACCTTGCTGAATAGCATCTTTAATGCGGAAAATACGATCCCAGGTAGGGCGCTTCATACTTTCCAGCAGGTCTTCGGGTTTCATTGGGGTACGGTTGTAGGTACCTAAGCCAATGGCGTTGTTCTCCAGGCTCTGGCAGGCTTTCTGCAAGGCTTCGGGGAATGTGCGGCCGATAGACATTACTTCACCTACCGATTTCATCTGCAGGCCCAGTGTATCGTCGGCACCTTTGAACTTATCGAAGTTCCAGCGGGGCATTTTAACGATCACATAGTCGAGTGCAGGCTCAAAGTAGGCAGAGGTGGTTTGGGTGATCTGGTTGCTCAGTTCATCCAGGGTATAACCAATGGCCAGTTTAGCGGCAATTTTTGCAATAGGGTAACCGGTAGCTTTGGAAGCCAGGGCAGAAGAGCGGCTCACACGCGGGTTGATCTCGATAGCGATGATCTCCTCGTTGGCCGGGTTCAGGGCAAACTGTACGTTACAACCGCCGGCAAAGTTGCCCAGGTTGCGCATCATACTAATAGCCGTATCGCGCATGTGCTGGTAAGCGGTATCGCTCAGCGTCATGGCAGGGGCTACGGTAATGCTGTCGCCGGTATGCACACCCATCGGATCCACGTTTTCTACCGTACAGATGATGGTTACGTTATCGGCGGAGTCGCGCAGCAGCTCCAGCTCAAATTCTTTCCAGCCCAATACCGCTTTTTCTACCAGTACTTCGTGAATCGGAGATGCCTCCAAACCACGTTGCAGGGCAGCGTCCAGGTCGTGCTTACCGTGTACGAAACCGCCACCGGTACCACCCAGGGTAAACGATGGGCGAATCACCAGCGGAAACCCGATCTCCTGGGCAAACTCCTTACCTTCCAGGAAAGAGTTGGCCGTTCTGGCCGGCGCCACAGGAATACCCATCTGGATCATCCACTGACGGAAAAGTTCCCGATCTTCTGCTTTATCGATCGCTTTAATGTCCACCCCAATCAGGCGCACGTTAAAACGCTCCCACAAACCCAGTTCCTCGGCTTCTTTAGCCAGGTTCAGGGCTGTTTGTCCGCCCATGGTAGGCAGCACAGCATCAATATCGTTTTCTTCAAGAATCTGTTCGATACTTTCTGCGGTCAAAGGCAGCAGATACACTTTGTCGGCCATGATCGGATCGGTCATGATCGTAGCCGGGTTGGAGTTAATCAGGATTACCTTGATTCCCTCTTCGCGCAGCGAGCGTGCAGCCTGTGAGCCGGAATAATCGAATTCGCAGGCCTGACCAATAATGATGGGGCCTGAACCAATAATGAGTACGGATTTTATGGAGTTGTCCTTAGGCATAGCGATACTTTTGGCTTCACCCCATCCGTCTCCCTCTCGGGAAAACATTGATTTTGAGTGATTCTACTAAGGAGTGGGGGAAGACGTTTCGTGCAGAATCGGGCAAAGGTAAGGCGAAAACATTATTTTTTAAAATGGAAAATGTGGCCAGACCAATAAATTTATTTTTTAGGGTGGGCCGGGCCAACTTTTCAAATGTTTTATGGAATTCTGTTTAAGCCTTCATCATAGTATTAAATACACACCACTATGGGCGAACTAACCGTAAACAACAGCAAGCGGGCCCCGCTTAAAGTAGACCTCACCGCTATGGTAGACCTGGCTTTTCTTCTCATCAGCTTTTTATGTTTACCACCACCCTGCAACAACAAAAGTCAATGGAACTGAGCACACCGGTAAAACCGGATACTGAGGAGCCTGACCTTAAAATTCCGGCCTCAGCCGTATTTACCCTTATGCTGCACAAAGGGCACCAGGCGGTATACTACACCGGGTTTGCCGAAGATGCTGCAGCCAACCAAACTGCGGTAAAGCTAAACCTGCAACAGCCGCAGGCCCTGCGCAAAGCATTGGAGCAGTATAAACAGGAGGTGAAAGCCAAGCAGGAAGCCGGTATTATTCCCAAAGGTTTTAAACTGTATGTCTTTATTAAACCAGCCGATGAAAGTACTTACGAGGATATGATAGCCGCGCTGGACGAAATGACCATCAACAATATTACCACCTACAGCATTGGCGAACTTACCGATACCGAAAAACAATTGCTGGCCAGGGATTAAATCAGTCAACCAGATGATCTGAAGACCTGGCAGAGCCTGCTGCATTATTTTTATTAAAAAACCTGGCTGGTGCTGCGCACCTTAAAGTTTTTAAAAAAAAAACAACGGCCGGAAACCCGGCCGTTGAACGTATAAGAACCACCACAATCCTTATATCTGACTATCTAGCACACACAACACTTAAATACGCTTTTCATGTACAGGTGGGCGCCATGGCGCACCTGCAACTGGTAGTTGCCCATGGGCAGGTCTTCAATAGCATTGAACACCACTTTGCCGGGACCCACTTCCATATACGCCTGGTTACGGGCCATCACTTTACCGTCCTGAAAAATCAGTTTCATATCCAACACACCGGCTGTTTGAAGCGAAAAACCAACCAACAGTTCGCTTTGCATGGGCTGCGGCACCGCTATAATGCCCAGGATACCCTGCTCACCACTGGCGTTCAATACTTCCGAATACCGGGTACTTTCATCTTTCATATTGGCCAGCAATCGGTAGTAGCCCAGGTTATGGGGCAGCTCTGCATACAGCAGGCTGGGGTTAAGCTGGCTCACAGTTTTAAAAGACTTGCCATCCATACTGTATTGAAACTCCAGGTAGTCTACTTCATCATTATTGGCCAGCTTCCAACACATAACCGAGCTGCCTTCATAATGCTGGATGTACACATCGTCAAAAACAGATGGTTCTTCATTGGCCAACACTGGCAGCTGAAATTCAAATTCGGTTTCGAGCAGGAATGCGTTTTCGTAAGATTGAACCATGAGAGAGCGCAGCAATGCATCTTCGAGCATATGATTGCCGGAGGCAAAAAGCAGGTTGCCACCCAGGCGGGCCTGGAAACGCTCTACCGTCATTTCCGTCGCGTCAAAAGAACCCGCTACTATATTGATGGCCGATTGCAGTACCGGCTCGTTCAAGCCATTCAGCATAATCTTAAAGCCAAATTGCTTGCTGCCTGGCTGCGCCATCACAATATTCATCACACCTTCTTTGGGATCAAAAGCAAATACAGCCGTTGGCATAAGCACCTGCTCCAGGTTAATGTGCGACAGCACAACCGGTGCATTTTTTTCTACAGGCGCTTGCTGCTCCGGTACCGTTTCTGTAACGATAGCCGATGCGGCCTGCTGCGAACGGGGCTCAGGAGTTTCGCTATGAAATATATTACGGATGAGCTCCCGGAAGTGCTCCAGAAAATGGAAAGAGAACGTAGTCATTGCAGTACATTTTTGGGGGTTGGATTCCCATAGGTTCGATGTAAAATTACCTGTACGCCACTGCTACTTAAGCGCTGCTTTAGTATTTGACAATTTCTAATGAGTATTCAGCATCCTGAAAGAGTATTTGACATTATACCCACCGCTACCGCTTATCATAACCATTGCCGGAGGCCGTGCGGAATAGTTACATTTGCACTCAAACTTTGCAATGCATGAAAAAACACCTGATTGTAGCCGCAAGTGCCGCATTGATCGCAAGCGCCTGCAACAACAGCAAGGACCATACGTCATCAGACAAACCTGAAAACCAGAAGGATGTACTGATCGAGCACATGGATACTACCGTACGTCCGCAGGACGATTTCTTTGAATACGCCAATGGCGCCTGGATTAAGAATAACCCCATCCCGGCCGAAGAAAGCAGCTGGGGTATTGGCAAAATGGTGCAGGAAGATATTTACAAGAAACTGATCAGCATCAACGAAAAGGCCATGGAAGCCAAAGCTGCCGAAGGCACCACCGATCAGAAAATCGGCGACTTCTGGTTTAGCGCTATGGATACAACCAAGATTGAACAAGCCGGCCTGTCGCCGCTGCAACCCACCCTTGATAAGCTCAATGGCATTACCGACAGTAAAGCCCTGCTCACTTTTGCACTGGAGCTGCAACGCAAAGGCGTTTCTGCTTTCTTCAGCAATTTTGTAACGCAGGATGCCAAGCGCAGCGATGTAATGGCATTGTACCTGTACCAGGGCGGACTGGGCCTGCCCAACCGCGACTATTACTTTAATACCGATGCCCGTACCAAGGGCATTCGCGAAAAATATGTGCTGCACATTGCCAGCATGCTTAAACTAGCCGGTGCCGATGAGGCTGCTGCCCAAACCCAGGCGCAAAGCATTATGCAACTGGAAACGGAACTCGCCAAACACTCCCGCAAGCTGGAAGACCTGCGCGACCCGTACAAGAACTACAATAAAATGGCTACCGCCAATCTCAACAAGATGGCTGCCGATATAGACTGGAGTTCGGCAATGGCTACCCTGGGCGCCAAAACCGACAGCGTAATCGTGGGCCAGCCAGAATACTACACCGCGCTGAACGGTCTGCTCAAAAGCCAGCCACTCGACACCTGGAAGACTTACCTGCGCTGGCATATTCTGCACAGCTACGCGGGCGAGCTGAGCAGCAATTTTGTAAATGAGAATTTCAATTTCTACGGCAAGGCTTTAAGCGGTGCTGAGCAAATGCGCCCCCGCTGGAAACGCATGCTGGATGCGCAGGAAGATGCTATGGGCGAGTTGCTGGGTCAGTTGTTTGTAAAAGAATTCTTCCCGGAGAAAACCAAGAAACGCTATTCCGATATGGTAGAAGCAGTGCGTGGCGCTTATAAAACCCGTATTGAGCAGCTGGACTGGATGAGCGATAGCACCAAGCAAAAAGCGCTGTACAAACTGTCTAAGATCTCCAAAAAAGTGGGCTACCCCGACAAATGGAAAGATTTCAGCAATCTTAAAATATCGAGAACCTCGCTGGTAGAAAACACGATGAACAGCCACGAGTACTGGCACCAGTATGAGTTTAACCGCCTGGGCAAACCAGTAGACCGTACCGAGTGGGATATGACACCACAAACCTACAATGCCTACTACAACCCGTCTAACAACGAAATCGTATTGCCAGCCGGCATCTTTATGGTACCCGGCACCAAAGACGATATGCTGGACGATGCACTGGTATATGGTTATGCCGGAGCCAGCACCATTGGCCACGAAATTACCCACGGCTTTGACGATGAGGGCCGCCAGTACGATGCAGAAGGCAACCTGAAAGAGTGGTGGACCCCTGCGGATGCGGCTAACTTTAAGCAAAGGGCCGATGTGATGGTAAAACAGTTCAACAGCTATATGCCGGTAGATACCCAGCGTATCAATGGTAAAGCTACCCTGGGCGAGAACATTGCCGATCTGGGTGGTATCCTCATTGGCTACGATGCCTTTAAGCAAACAACTCAGTTTAAAGAAAACAAGCTCATCAATGGGTTAAACCCATCTCAGCGTTTCTTTCTGGGTTATGCCCTGGGCTGGCTGTACAATATCCGTAAGGAGAAACTGGCCCAGCAGCTGATGACTGATGTGCACTCACCGGCCAAATACCGGGTAAATGGTCCGTTCAGCGATGTAGATGCTTTTTACGATGCGTTTAAAGTAACCGAGAAAGACAAAATGTTTATCAAACCCGAAGAAAGGGTAAGGATCTGGTAAGCTTACCAGTAACTAAATATAAAATGGGGCCGGAAAACATCCGGCCCCATTTCTTTGGGCTTTAACACTATAAGAGAAACTATAGCTTCATTACCTTAAATGTCTCAGAATGGCCCTCTGTATCGTATACCGTTACAAAATAAAGGCCTTCGCTAAGGTTTTGCAAAGACACCTGGCCTTTGCCCTCCTGCACCTGGCCGCTGTATACCAACCTGCCTTTAATATCGGTAAGGTTTAGTGTAAGCGTGTGCAGCGTACGGTTGTTGATGAGTATTTTATCGGTGGCAGGGTTAGGGTACACCTGCACCTGGCCCTTCCAGGAATCCAGCTCCTTAACGCCGGTTGAGGGCGAGAAGGTTTCATACAGATACTGCTCTTCATACACGGTATTATCCATAATAAAATTACCTACCGGATCGGCAGAGAGGTAAATAGACTTTACAAGGTCATGATCGGCATCATAACTATAACGGGTACGCGATACTTTTTTCCATGCAGAGAGGTTTTTATCCCATCCAAACTGGTCTATACTATCGGCCCGCTCAAAACTGTTGATGAAGCGGTATTCGTAAGCGCGTTTTTTCCATTTGGCAGAATCCATGTACATCGCTTCCAGGTACTTGATACTGGCAGAACCAATGTAACCGAAGGAGTCTTTGTACATTGCTTTCATACCATTGGCTGCAGTATCGAACAGAAAATACACTGCAGTGCTAAGCATACCGGCACCATCAAAAGTATTTTGTACAATATGCGATACCGCAAGCAATGAGGAACCGGCTATTTTAGGCGTATACAATTTGGCCGCTATCAGCTTGTTTCCGGAATTATACTGGTATTCGGCGCACTGGTTTACATTCCAGCGGTTTACCGAGCTGGAGTACCAGTAGCTTGTATCCGATACTTTTAAACCATTGCTGTTGTAAGAAAAACGGGTTCTGCTCTGCAACAACCACGAAGTACCCAAAACAGAAGAGTACTCTCTTTGCAGCAACTGGTGCTGTGCATTCCAGTTGTAGGCTTCCTTGGCCATATCCAGGTATTGCCCGCTGCCCGAATCGTAAGACTGGCAGGTCCATTGTACAATATTACCGTAGGCGTCGTATTGGTTAATGTACCGCACTTGGCTGCCGGCTATACTCTCCCGGTATAAGGTATCGAAGCGGGTACCCGCCTGCGGCCCTTCCACACTCAGCGTATAATTGCTCCAATCAAAGGCAGAGGGCCTGCCGCCCACATACTTCAGCGTTATTTGGTCAAAGGTGGCACCTAATGAATCCTTATGCATATACTGCACCACACGCTTATTGGTCTGGGCTGTTTTCTGTAGCGCTGAGGGAGCTGCATAGACTTCGGGGAAGAAACTGGAGGCGTTATAGAAACCAAATTCCTTTTTTACTTTCCAATCAGCATTCATTTGCTGCTGTGCATACAGGAAAGTAGCGCCTGCACAGGCAAACATGGTCATGAGGATAAATCTTTTCATACTATTGGTTTAGGTGTACAAGTTGATCCATAGGAAGCCTCACTTTATCGAACGCACAAATAGCCTCCGGGAATCCGGATAGCCAAAAGATCAATCCTTTGTTCAACGACTGTCATATTACAAGACTTTAACCGTTGTAAAAAGGTTGGTATAAATTAAGAAATTAATTTTATCCTTTATGCTTTAAGTACCCAACTGGCGTTGAATAGCAAGTACATACATGCAAAAACCCGCCATAAAGGCGGGCTTTAAAAGAGGTTTAGTTATAGGATAAACCTTTATTTAGGCGGGTTCTACCCAGGCTTCGTTTTCTTTAAGCAGGTTTATAAGCTCTTCTACCGCCACATTGCTGTCTACATTGCGCTTCACTACATCTTTGCCTTTGTAGAGGGTAATTTTGCCCACACCGCTGCCCACATAACCAAAATCGGCATCGGCCATTTCGCCGGGCCCGTTTACAATGCAACCCATAATGGCAATTTTAACCCCTTTGAGGTGGTGGGTTACCGCACGTATCCGGGCGGTAGTCTCCTGCAGGTCGAACAGGGTTCTGCCGCAGGATGGGCAGGAAATGTACTCCGTTTTGGAGATGCGCGTTCTGGTGGCCTGCAATATAGAAAAGGCGGTATTGTTGGTAAACTGGTAACTATCGCTCACTGGCAGGTAGGTACGGCCCACTGCTTTAACGTTGTTCATTTCCGCGCCAGCGCCATAACCCAGGCACAGGCCGTCGCCAAAACCATCGAGCAGCAAAGCCCCGGTTTCGGTAGCAAAGTGAATAAGGTGCTCATCGGGCGTTTTTCCGGCACTATCGGTAATCAACACCACCGGATTGTGCACTGCCAGCACTTCTAGCCTAACCAGCATACGGCGCACAGCCTGCATAGCATTGCTGCGGGTACTGCTCAGGCACAATACCACCGAGGCATCGGCCCCCAGGGCTTTAAGCGCATCATCATTAATAGCTGCCTCTCCATCGTTGTAGCAGTCTACCATTACAAAGTTCCTGGTGGCATGCTTTGCATTGCCCGCCAGGAAAGCCGCCGCACCGGAGATGGGTACATATTGCTCCTGCTGCTGTACGGTAGCCCATACAGACGCATCCAGTATCACTTTAAGGGTACCCGGCAATGCAAAATCGAGCAATCGACCACCGGTATAAACATAGTCGGCAGCCGCATCGGCAATATTCCATTTATCGGTAGCTTCATCATAAGTGTAACCAATGCTACGCAAGGCGGTAGGGGTTATTTTTTCTACCCGGTGCATATCGGCCACCACTACCGGCACATGTTTCTCTCCCACATTGCCTACGGCAAAAGTGGTACGGCGTTTATATGCGTAGGGGGAGTAAGGCAGGGTGGTTGCCTCCGGCACAGGAGTAGCCTCCGGCGCGGAGTTGGTATATCGTTTTACCAGGTCTTTACAAACCGGGATTTCAAATTCGGGATCTTCGGTAAGCGACACACGTATGGTATCGCCAATACCATCTTCGAGCAGGGCGCCAATGCCCACGGCCGATTTAATACGGCCATCTTCGCCATCGCCGGCTTCGGTTACACCCAGGTGCAGCGGGTAGCATTCGTTAAACTCCTGCTCCATTTGCTGAATAAGCAGGCGGTAAGCCTGAACCATCACCTGCGGATTGCTGCTCTTCATGCTCAGCACAATATTGTGGTAGCTTTCGCCGCGGGCAATACGCAGAAACTCCATAGCGCTTTCTACCATACCCATCGGGCTATCGCCATAGCGGCTCATGATACGGTCGCTAAGGGAGCCGTGGTTGGTACCAATGCGCATAGCCGTGCCGTATTCCTTACAAATCTTTACCAGGGGTAAAAAACGCTCGCGGATGCGGTCTATCTCCGAGTGGTAGGCCTGGTCGGTATATTCAATAAACTCAAACTTCTTCTTATCTACATAGTTGCCGGGGTTAACGCGCACTTTTTCGATAATGCGTGCAGCAATCTCTGCGGCATTGGGAGTAAAGTGAATGTCGGCGATGAGTGGGGTAGTATATCCTCTTTTGCGCAGTTCATTCTTGATAACCAGCAGGTTATCGGCTTCTTTTTTGCTGGGCGCCGTTATCCGCACCATTTCGGCACCAGCCTCAATGCAACGGATGGCTTGCTCTACCGTTCCTATGGTATCCATAGTATCGGTAGTAGTCATGGTTTGCACCCTTATGGGATTAAAATTGCCCAAAGCCAGGTCTCCGATCTTCACCTCACGGGTGGCCAGTCTTTTATATTCCGTTAACGACGCACTATACCCTTGCATAAACGCTCCTGA
This sequence comes from Chitinophagaceae bacterium, assembly GCA_031546985.1. GTDB lineage: Bacteria > Bacteroidota > Bacteroidia > Chitinophagales > Chitinophagaceae > JAVBJN01. The sequence goes on along the minus strand of JAVBJN010000040.1, from coordinate 96,130 downwards.
TATCTGTTATATAAGCAGCAAAAGTAACACAATAAGCGCCAATTAACGCAGTTAAACAGGTGCCAGCATATTGTTAAATTATTTGCCAAAAGCGTTGTAACTTGAAGAATAAATAGTTACGCATTGGCTGAAAAGAAGAAACCTACCCCCAAAAAGAAACAGCTTCGCACCACGTTGCTGATCTTGTTTGTGGTATTGGCAGCCTTTGAGGGACTACACCAGTACATTAAATACAACGCAGCAAACCTGATTCGCGACCTGGTAAGCCAGGAGACCAACGGCCAGTACCAGCTGGAAATGAAAAAGCTGCGCATCCGCTATTTTCCGCTGCGGATAAGGCTGGAGGGGGTGCAATTGCTTGCGGTAAATAAAAACCACAAAAAAACCTTTGAATTTAAGGCTTCGGAAGTGTTTGCAGCAGTAGGCTCCGTATACCAGCTCGTTGCCCACCGTGCGCTGAACATCTCCAGCATTATGGTGCGCAACCCCGAGGTAACGGTGGTGGCCTCGCCCCCCAACAAAAACAGCAAAAACAACAACTTCGTTTTTACCGAATCGGGCAATCTTTACCAGTACATCAGCGGATTTGCCAGCAGGCTTAAAATTAAAGGACTGGCCATTATCAATGGCAAGATCAATATTACCAGCAACGATCTTTCCAAAACCCTGTTTGGCATTAACCACATCTTTTTTACCATCGAAAATTTTTCGCTGCATGACCCTAAAAGCGCTGCTGACGGCCGCTCGCTGAAGAGCGACGATATACGGCTGGTAATCCGGGAGCCGGATATTATACTAGCCGACTCTACCCAGCACCTGCTGTTTAAAACCCTGCTCATTACTACGGCAGAAAACCGCCTACAACTCGACAATTTCTATTACAAAGGATACCTCAACGATAAGGATACCAGCCTGAGCGAAGTGGTGTTTCCGGAACTGAAACTGGAAAACACTGACTTCTACAGTATTTATAAAGATGGGCTTATTAAAGCAGACTCACTGGTAGCGAGAGCACCAGAGTTCAACTTTTTTGTGCGGCTGGAGCGTTCCGAAAAAAAGAAGAAAGCCTTATCCGAAATCGTGCACGACATTTTACTGTACCTGCCCGGCGATCTCAACATCAAATACATTGCCATTAAGCGGGCGCTGTTCAATGCCTCTGCACAAACCTCCAAAGGCATAAAAGAGGTAAAACTGAGCCGCAACGATTTTGAAATCTTTAACCTCAAAGTATTTAAACAAGGTACCCCTCCGATAGACCTCGACAGCATCAAATTTGCCCTGCGCGACAGCACCACCTACGGCCCCGACAGTAATTTCAAGATCATGTTTACCGGGTTTAAGATCGAAAAGAACAACACCGCGGTACTGTCTAACTTCTCTATGGTGCCGGGCGAGCATGCCACCCAAAAGATGGACGATAAGATCTTTATCCAGGAGGTGCGCCTGGAAGCCATAGACCTGCCCGATCTGTTTAACAGCAACAAACTGTATGCGCAAAACCTGGTGTTTAAACGCCCTACACTGCTCATTAACATTGCCGACCATCCGCAGCGCAAAAGCAAAAAAGGCTTTTTTCTGCCACCCTGGCTGGGCAATATAGCCCGAACGGTAGAGATGAAAACCATTACGGTAGAAAATGGTGCGGTAAGCGTACGCAAAGCCGGCGATGAACTGGCCTATTTCCAGGAGCTGAATGTGCAGGTAGACGGGCCGGGATTCCTGAAATCGGAAAACATAGAACAACTGGCCAGCAGTATAAAAGTACTGGCTTTTGACGAAGCCAGGGCAGGGCTGCCGGGTATAAAACTAAATGCCAGCAATGGCAAGATCAACAATGAAGGCAATGTATCGGTAGGCCGCATCTACGCCGAAATTCCCGACCAGCTAAAACTGGCCAGCCGCACGCTGAGCGTTGAGGGAATGGACTGGAATGCCTGGCAACTCAACAAAAGACTGCATGTGCGCCGGATCAATGGCGACAGTATTTACCTAACCGCACAATCCAAACCACAAGCCCCCGGCAGTGCACCGCAGCAGGGCCTAAGCGGCATACAGATAGATGAGCTGAACGTGAACAAAATGCGGGTAGACAATGCGCGGTTCAAAGACTTTACCATTCAGCTATACCTGTACGCCATTCAAAGCACGGGGCTGAATATTGTGCCGGGCGAAAACCGATTTGACTGGAACACCCTGCTCATAAGCGGTACGCTGGCAGATGTAAACTCCGACCGGCTTAAAATGCAAATGCACAATTTCTCTATCAACGACGGCAAGCCCAGCCAGATCAGGGATATTGAGTTGCACATGAAGCAGGAAGACCACGACATTCAGATAAAAATGCCGCGCATGACTTTTAATGCCACCAAAACGAAGGGCACTTTATACAACTGGAAAATACAGGAACTGCGGGCCGACCACCCATTGGTTAAAGTAAAACTGCAACCCCGGCCACAAGAGCAGCAGGCGCATTTAAAAGCAAAGAAGGCCTCTCCTTTGCTGGTAGAGATGAACAATATTAACATTAATGAGGCGCAGATAGACCTGGCCTTGCTCAAACCCGATATGTCGCTGAAAGTAGCCCAGCAACACCTGAATGTGGCGGTAGACAGGGGGCGTTTTACCTCTTTTACCCTGCACGAATTACTACAGGGCACCATCGATATAGATGGCGGCAAACTGGAAGTAGACCTCAAAGGCAAAAGCGATCTTAAACTGGATGCCGCCCGCTGGAGCACCATGATTGATGCGGCTGGCAGACCGCTGTGGGCTGGCAAAAACGATAAAATCATTCCCGTTAAGGCGTTTAACATGCAACACCTGAATGTGGCGCTCGAAAACAAACAAAAGGGCATGACCCTTGTATCTAAAGACAATATTGTAAGCGTGCAGCAATGGTCGTGGAATGTGGAGGACAAAGATATTCTGAACAACATGGCCGAGTACCACCAAAGCATTGTGGTGCACAATGAGTACACCCGGTTTATAAACCCTAAAACCAGCCTCCAGCTTTTTAATATTGACTATACGGGCAAGAACGGTACCATTACGCTGGACAGTGCCTACCTGCATCCCACGCAGGATGCCAAAACCTTTTTTGCTACCGAACCTTACGAAACAGATTACATACAGGCGGGCGTTAAGGGTATTAAAGTGCACCAGTTTTCGAGCAGCGATTTCTTCCGCGATAGCACCATTCGCTCGCCATACATTACCGCGCAAGGGTTTAACATAAATGTAGTGCGCGACAAAAACCTGCCAGACAAGGCTGCCTACAAAGCACTGCCGCAACGGTTGCTGCGCGAGGCAGCTTACCTCATCGATATAGACAGTGTGGGTTTCAGAAACGGAAACGTGGCTTATGCCGAGATTTCGGAACAGACCAAAGACACGGGCAGGATGCGCTTTAGCGATATACAGGGCAAGCTGTACAATGTGCGGGGCAAGGAAGTAACCACTGCCGATACTTTATTCTGGGATGCTACCGGCACCATGCTGGGCACGGTACCTGCCCGCTGGGTATACAAAGCGCCTATTGCCGATACCATGAGCAGTTTTGAAAGCACCATCAGTTTTGGACTGCTGCCGCTGCCGATATTAAACTCCGCCGTTACACCACTTACCAGGGCTATTGTGTACGATGGTATAGCCCAGCCGGGTGAGTTGTATTTTAAGGGCAACGACTACTTCTCTTACGGCCACCTCGATCTTTTTTACAACAACCTGAAGGTAGGCCTCAACCCCAGGGACCCTGCCAATGTGTTCTGGAAACGCTGGGCCGTAACCCTGGCCGATAAACTGATCATCCACACCAATAATGACAAGCGCGGGCTGGTATACTTTGACCGTATGCGCGACCGCTTCTTGTTTAACTATGTGGCCAAAAACTTTATCAGCGGCTTTAAAACCAACGCGGGCGTGCAAAGCAATAAAAAAGTACAGAAAAAGATTAATGCTGCACTTGCACATCCCACACCACGGCCAATGCCGCTACCAGACCCACCGCAGGTGCCGCCCGATTCGCTAGCAGCACCCATACAAGTATTTAAACCAGATTAAGCATAATAACAATCCCCGGCCACTTGGCCGGGGATTGTTATTATTTGTCTACGCTTTTTGCTTATAAAACTTGTTGCTGGAGATCATCTTTGCTTTAAACCTGTCAGGAGCTGCGCACCTGACAGGTTAGGCCTGCTTTTACGCTTAAATCAGCGATCGCTACCAGTCCTTTTCCATTTTTACCTTTGCACCCTGGCCTTTCTTCATCTTATCCTGCACTTTCTTTTCTTCGTTGTTCAGGGCATTGAGCAATTGCTCGGCCTGTTTCTGGCTCATTTTGCTGGGCTGGGGTTGCGGGCGCTGGTCTTGCTTATCTTTATCCTGGTCTTTTTTATCCTGGTTATCTTTCTGGTTCTGATCCTGTTTTTGTTTGTCCTGGTCTTTCTTGTCCTGCTTGTCCTTATCCTTGTCTTTATTCTGATCTTTATTTTTATCCTGGTTTTTCTTGTCCTGGTTCTTATCGTTTTTCTTTTGCTGGTCCTGTTGTTGTTTTTTCAGTTTCTCCTGTGCATAAGCCAGGTTGTAACGGGTATCTGAGGCATTGGGGTTAAGTTTTAGCGATTGCTTGTAGGCATCTGCCGCTTTTTGCCACTGCTGCTGCTCCATCATGGCATTGCCCAGGTTGTGCAGCGTTTTGGCCTGCTCAGCTTTGCTGCCGCCTTTGGTATTGCCATATGCCTCGGCAGCGGCCTCAAACTGCTTACCCTGGTACAAAGTATTGCCCAGATTGTATTTAGCCACCGCATTGGCCGGATCTTTGGCAAGCGCTTGCTTGTAATAGTCCGATGCCAGGCCCAGCTCGCTTTTGCGGTAATAATCGTTTCCCTGCAAAATATCTTTCCGGGCAGCCTCGTTGGTCTTAGGCTTTTGTTGCGCCACAGCCACACCCGCTACCAGCAGTAATGCCACAGTAATATGTATAACCTTCTTCATCAGGCAATACCTGGTTTGTTTTGTTTTTTAATATCCGGCAAAAAGAACTCCAGCACCAGCAGTAGCAGCGTTATAGCCAAAAAGTACTGGAAGTAGCTGTTGTAATCGGTAAACAATACATCGCCAAACTTCTTCTGCTCCATACTGTTTACCTGGTCGTTTAATGCCTCTGCCACCTTATCGGTATTGTTCAGCAATTGGTAAATGCCCTTGCCTTCGGCCGCTATCTGCCGCAGCTCCGGCTCGTTTAGTTTGGTAATTACCGGCTGGCCCGCATCATCTACCTTCTGCTGCCCGGTTTCGGGGTCCATAAGCGCCACGCCCTGTGGCGAACCTACACCCACCGTGCTTATCATCATTCCCTTAGACACAGCATCTTTTACGGCTTCGGCAGCGGTTTCGTCATGGTCCTCACCATCGCTGATGATGATAAGCGATTTATATTTCTGCTCTTTTTCATTAAAGGCTTCGGTGCTCATGCGAATGGCATCGCCAATAACGGTACCCTGGGTAGGCACCATATCTGGCCCTACGGTAGACAGAATCATTTTAATAGCACTGTAATCTACCGTAAGCGGCACAGAGAGGTAAGACTTACCTGCAAATACCACCAGACCAATGCGGTCGTTGCCCAGCTTATCCATCAACCGTTGAATGAGTTGTTTGGACCGGTCCAGGCGGGTAGGCTGCACATCGGTAGCCAGCATACTTTTGCTTACGTCGAGCGCTATCATTACATCTACGCCTTTACGCTCTACCTTCTCCATACGGTTGCCCATCTGCAGGTTGGCAATGCCCAACAGCCCGGTAATAAGCGCAAAGAAAAGCAGCAGAAATTTTAATACGGCCCTGCCGGGAATGTATCCGCGAAACATTTGCTGCACCAGCGCTTTATCGCCCAGGCGCTGCATTCGGGTTTTGCGCCAGCGGCTATACCCTGCAAACAGCAGCAGCACAACCGGCACCAGCAGCAGCGCCCATAAATATTCTATATGCTGAAATCGCAACATAATATGATAGACTCAATGATACTCAAAATTAAAACCAGTTCTGATTGCGCAAAATGGTTTTAGGAAAGTTTAACAGGTGTATAAGCCCCGGGGTGCACTTCATGTCAACAATCAAGCCATAAAAGCCCCAACTGTGGCGTTTCCTTTATGCAATATAAAAAATACCCCGGCAGAGCCCGGAGGATTTATATACCATTCCTCCGGGGATGCGATGAACAGCATCTGACATTTCTTCTGCGCATCGCGTTGCAACCACGCAAACCTAACTTCAAAACCCGTTTCAACTTTGTGTTACTTTTTTTGCGGAAAAAAAGTAACACAAAAAAGCCGCCCGAAAACGGACACACCGCGTTTTCGGGTTAGTACCTTGATCTTACAGCTGCAATACTGTGACTTCAGCCTAAGTTCCCCGATAACATACAATACAAAGGCTAACAGAAAAGGCCGGAGCAATTCCGGCCTTTCTCTTTATCTGAAATGATAGTGTGTTTACTTCACCGTAGGAATAATACCTTTTTGCTTTAGCAGGTCGTGCAGCAGATCGAGCCTTTTAGCTGGCACATCCATCGTAGTATCTACTGTAGAAAAGTTCATTGCAAAAAAGTAAGGGTGACTCATGCTGTCTTCTGCAAACCCTACAATCCATGCAATAGTCGTATCGTTCTGGCTGCCCACACCTGTTTTGTACGACAGCTTATATTTCTCTTCGTTTTCGCGCATCATCATACTGCGCACAATACGTTGGTTGCGTTTAGAAAACGGCAGTTCGTCATGATACAGTTTTTTCATAAACCCTACCTGCTCATCAGCTGTAATCCTCAGACTACCATCGAGCCAGAACTGGTCTATGGCGCCACCAATCTTTTTATTGCCATACTGCACGGTATCGAGGTAGTGCTGCATGTCTTTTTTACCAATGCGGCGGGCCAGCTCCTGGTAGTAGGGCACACAACTTACTTTAAAAGCCTCGCGCATGTCCATATCCTTGTTCCACTCCGGCATGCTGCGGGTTACGCCATCCCAGGGTATAACCAGGCTCTCATCCAATGCCACGCCGGTTTGCAGGGCTACCAGCGAGTTCATTACCTTAAATGTAGAGGCGGGTGTGTAACCGGTAGCGCAACGTTCTTTATTAAAGTAATGCACAATATCGTGGCTGTTGTCGTAGATCTCAAAACAACCATCGGTAATCTGATGGGCTTTAAACACCTCTCCCAAATCCTTATCTTCTTTAATATGGCTCGAGCGGCAGGCCGCAAGCCCAGCAATAGCCAGCGTTACAAACAATAATTTCCTCATGATGGACATAATTGGTGCAAACTTACAACCGTAAAAGGAAAGAAACCCATTCTGACATGAAAACAGCCGAAATTCTCGCCAAGCCATATTATTACATGCATTAATACATAAACTACTCGAAACAAATTCAACCCAATTCATCAGAAAAAATCATTACCTGAACATGAATTTTTATTTATCTTAATTGAAACAGAAAACATCATGAACAGATTTCTATTAGGAGGCATTTTCGGTACTAACGTAGCCCTGACCATTATCTGGGCCATGAGCAAACTGCAAGACCAACCGGTAAATAAGATACTGGCTTACCCCTTGCTGGCCACTGCTGCATTATTGATTTTGATGTGTATGGCAGATGTGTACAAACGCGATTACAACAACCGCAGGCCCTGGCTGCTGGGTATGGCGCTAATGCCTGTATTTACCGTGCCTGCTTACCTGCTGCGCAAGGCCAGAAGTAAATAATAGGTAGTAGTAAGAACTGGCCCGGTAAGCCCATTCAAAAATACGCTACCCGCAATTCGCATTTCAAAGTAATTCCCATAAAAAAGCCCCCGCAAATATTGCGGGGGCTTTTGGCTATATAAGGTCAAATCCTATTTTCTTTTGCCGAACAAGCGCAGCAGGAACAGGAATATATTAATAAAGTCGAGGTACAGGGTAAGCGCACCCATAATCACCAGTTTGCCTTTAGAATCTCTTCCTTCAGAAGCCAGGCCAGAACCAATGAATTTCAGTTTTTGCACATCATAAGCGGTAAGGCCCACAAACACGGCTACACCAATAAAGCTGATGATGTAATCCAGGCCAGAACTTTTAAGGAAAAAGTTGATCAGCGATGCAATAAGCACACCAAACAAACCCATGATCATAAGCGAGCCAAATTTGGTAAGATCGCGCTGAGTGGTATAGCCCATTACCGCCATTACGCCAAACATGGCAGCGGCAGAAAAGAAGCAGGCAAAAATACTACCACTGGTATAGGCCAGTAATATAAAGCTCAGGCTTATGCCATTAACAGCCGAGTACAGGATAAACAGCAGCGTCATCACAGGCGCAGAAAGTTTATTGTAACCCAGCGACATACCAAATACAAAAATGAGCGGGGCAAACATAGTAATCATGCCCAGCATATTAAGCCCTCTGCCATCTTCTTTAACCAGGTAGCGGAGCAGTTCGAGGTTGTTGGCAAATAAAAAGGCAAACCCACCCGATAAGGCCAGTGCGCCAAACATCCACATAAACACTTTGGTCATGTAAGCTTTGGCTTCGGTGGCATCAAACGCCTCCAGGGTTTTGGCTTCGGTGGTACCGGGGTAAACAGTCTGTTGTTGAAATAAATTGTTTTGGTCCATGTAACGTAGTTTATACCCAAAGGTAGCTACAACTTTACAAACCACACAGTTCCGCAACCAGAATGCCCAAATCAACAAAAAACCGCCCACACATAGCTGCGGGGCGGTTTCATATCTATTCGTAAAACTGCTGTTATTTAATCACACCCAGTTCTTTACCCACTTTGGTAAAGGCTGCAATGGCTTTGTCCAGGTGCTCACGCTCATGCGCGGCAGAGATCTGCACACGAATACGGGCCTGGCCTTTGGCTACTACCGGGAAGAAGAAACCAATTACATAAATACCTTCTTCGAGCAGTTTGGCAGCAAAGTTTTGGGCAATTACCGCGTCATACAGCATAATAGGAGTAATGGGGTGAATGCCTGGTTTGATGTCAAAACCAGCGGCGGTCATTTTTTCGCGGAAGTACAGCGTGTTTTCTTCCAGTTTATCGCGCAGCTCGGTAGTGCCGCTCAGCATATCCAGCACAGCGATAGACGCGCCTACTACAGATGGTGCCAGCGTGTTGGAGAACAGGTATGGACGGCTGCGCTGGCGCAGCATTTCAATCACTTCTTTTTTACCGCTGGTAAAACCACCATTGGCGCCACCCAGGGCCTTGCCCAGAGTGCCGGTAATAATGTCTACACGGTCCATCACATTGCACAGTTCGTGCACACCACGGCCGTTTTTACCCATAAAACCGCTGGAGTGCGATTCGTCGATCAGCACAATAGCATCGTATTTATCCGCCAGGTCGCAGATCTTATCCAGCTGGGCAATGGTGCCGTCCATGCTAAAAACAGAGTCGGTAACAATTACACGGCTGCGGGCATCTTTGGTTTCGATCAGTTTAGCTTCCAGGTCGGCCAGGTCGTTGTGTTTGTAACGGTGGCGACCGGCTTTGCACAGGCGCACGCCATCAATAATAGAAGCGTGGTTCAGCTCATCAGAGATAATAGCATCCTGCTCACCAAACAGCGGTTCAAACACACCACCATTGGCATCAAATGCCGCGCAGTACAGAATGGTATCTTCGGTACCTAAGAAGGTAGACAGTTTGGCTTCCAGCTCTTTGTGAATATCCTGCGTGCCGCAGATGAAACGAACCGAGCTCATACCAAAACCGTGGGTATCCAGGGTATGGTGCGCTGCTTCCATCACTTTGGCGTTGGAAGAGAGGCCCAGGTAGTTGTTGGCGCAAAAGTTAAGCACCTCCATCCCGTTGGCCATAATTTCAGCACCTTGCTCGCTGCTGATTATACGTTCTTTCTTGAAAAGACCTGCCGATTCTATTTCTTTGAGCTCAGCGCCCAGTCTTTCTACAAGCTTATTGTTCATATTAAATGAGTTTCAGATATCCGATAATGGATGCAAAGTAATTGTAAGTTGGGCAGAATCGGAAAAAATAATCCCAATTTACGGCCCTGTGCCGGGCAGCATCCGGCAGGAATCTTTAAAATCTTTGTAACTTTTTTTCCTGTGCTCCGATATACTAATTGAATGACCACCCAAGAATACAATGATTGCGTAACGGAATGGGCCGATCGACTTTACCGCTTTGTAGTTAAAAGCTGCGGTAATGGCGAAGATGCCCGTGACATTGTGCAGGGTTCATTTGAGGTATTATGGAAAAACCGGCAACAGGTAGAAGCCCCCAAGGCCAAAAGTTACCTGTTTACAGTAGCCTACAACCAAACCATAGACCGGCACCGGAAAAGCGGCAGGGTAGTATACCCCGAGCATCCGCCCGATGCCGTGCAGCAGGGTACCAGGCACCAGACCGACCTCAAAAAGATATTGGAACGGGCCCTGCAGCAACTGGACGAACGATCGAGACAGCTTATTTTATTAAAAGATTACGAAGGATATAGTTATGAAGAAATAGTACACTTAGCGCAATTATCACTGCCACAGGTTAAGATCATTCTACACAGGGCGAGAAAAGTATTAAAGGAATACCTGGTAAGTGTAGAAAAAATCATTTGAAAGGAACAAGGCAGTGAAAACCAGAGCTTTAAACAGGATAACCTGCTGGCTCGCAAAACGAAAAGGTATGAACATCAATCTCGATAATTACGAAACGTGGATGCTGGAATATGTGGATGGAGAGCTATCTCCGGCACAGGAGCTGGAATTGATGACATTTCTGGACCAACATCCCGAACTGAAAGCAGAACTCGACAGCTTTATGCAGGCCACCCTGCAACCAGACGAGGCTGTGGTGTATGAAGACAAAGCCGCCCTCTACCGCACCGAAGCGGAAGCCGCTGCGCCCATCACCAAAGGTAAAATAGTGCATTTTAAACCTTACCGCTACTGGACCGCCGCCGCGGCTGCCGCAGCACTGCTGGTAAGCATTGCCTGGTGGAATATTAACAACCGCATTGGTTCTGTAAACGAGCGGGGTACTACCGTGGTAGCACACCAAAACACGCAAGCAGAACCAACCACCGGAAAAACCACAGCGCCATTGCAACCCGCCGCTCCGGCAGCACAACCCGCTGCTATAGCCAGCGCTGCACCTGTAACCCATACTACTACAGCAGCCCCGGCTACCGTAGCGCAGCAGGCCGCTCCTGCAGCACGTATAGAAAATCCGCCACTGGAAGCGTTGACCGGTAAAACGCAAAGCATAGTGGCGTCCAGCATAACCATTACCCCACGGCCGGTAGATATCGCCGCCATGGAAGCACTTTCAGCAGCAGAAACACCAGCCTTAGCCGTAGGCAAAGAAGCCAAAATCCTCGACTTGCTGCCTTACAGCGAAGAGAAGAAAGCAGGATTTGAATACCTCGCCTCCCGTGTAGCCAATGCATTGGACAAGTCGGGCAAGGTGCGCAAAGAACTCCAGGACTACGCCATTACGGTAAAACTGGGCAACAGAACAATACTTGACACCAACAATTAAAATATCTTTTATGAAACATATACTTTCCTTACTGGTGGCCTGCGGCATAAGCGTTTCCGCAATGGCACAGCAAGACAAACCTAAAGTGACGGTAGACAGTGCCAAAAACAAAACGAGCTACACTTTTGAGCTGGGCTCCAAAGGCTTCAACATTGAAGTAACCGAAAAAGACTCGCTGGGCAAAAAAGTGCCAGTAGCGCGCAAAAGCCGCTGGGATGTGCAGGTGCTGATGATGGATATTGGCATCAATGCCTTCAACGACCTGTCCGATTACGGTAGCACTGCCGCGCAGCAATTCCTGCAGGTGCCGGCCGATATGCAGAACGAAAACCTGTTTAGCATGCGCCAGGGCAAGTCGGTCAACTTCAACATCTTCCCCATCATGGTTACCTACGACGCGCTGCGTACCAAAAAGCAAAAGATCATACTGGCTTCGGGCATCGGGCTGCAGACCTACAATTTCAGGTTTAATAAGAACATCTCTTATGTAAACAATACCGTACCGGCTGTAACCATGGATACCGTGGCTTTTACCAAAAATAAACTGTCGCTTACCTACCTCACCATTCCGTTAATGCTCGACTTTAAAACCCGCCTGGCCAAAGAAATGTGGCTGGTGTATGGTGTGGGCGTTATGGGCGGCTACCGCATCGACAGCTGGACCAAACAGATCAGCGGCGAGCGGGGCAAGCAAAAGTTCCACGATGGTTTCAACTTTAAAGATTTCAACGCGTGCATTACCGGCGAGATAGGTCTGGATGGCTATGTAAGGCTCTACGCCAGCTACCAGGTAACCCCGCTGCACGAGAATGCGCTCGACCAGCATCCTTACGCTATCGGCATCCGCTTCTTTGGCATATAGGCAGTTAAAAACTAATCCAAACCGGCCCTAATTACAGGGCCGGTTTTTTATTGTAGAACAATCCATCTATTTTTAATCAAATTTTTTATCCTGAATGAAAAAGATATTCTTACTGCTTTGCAGCGCACTGGCGGCCCAGGCTACCTTTGCACAGCAAGCATACTCCTGGAAAGAGGGTAAGTCGGGCAACTATTCCTACAAGTATGTAGAAAACGATCCGCTCAAAACCCGTTTCTATACCTTGCCTAACGGTCTTACCGTAATTCTAAGCGTAAACAAGCAGGAACCACGCCTGCAAACCATGATTGCCACCAAAGCGGGCAGCAAAACCGACCCATCTGACCACACGGGTCTGGCGCACTACCTGGAGCATCTGCTCTTTAAAGGCACCCAGCAGTATGGCTCGCTGGAGTGGGCTAAGGAAAAACCTTACCTGGATATGATCGACAACCTGTATGAGCAATACAACAGCACTACAGACGAGGCCAAGCGTAAAATCATTTACCACAATATCGACTCTGTATCGGGTGTAGCAGCCAAGTTTGCCATTGCCAACGAGTACGATAAAATGATGGCCATGCTGGGCGCAAAAGGCACCAATGCCTTTACCTCATTTGAAGTAACCTGTTATGTAAACGATATTCCTACCAACCAGATAGATCGCTGGCTGGCTATTGAGTCGGAGCGTTTCCGCGATCCGGTTTTCCGTATTTTCCATACCGAGCTCGAAGCGGTATACGAAGAGAAAAACATATCGCTGGACGATGATAACGATAAAGTGTTTGAAGCCCTGTTTGCCAACCTGTTCCAGAAGCACAACTACGGCCAGCAAACCACTATCGGTACCGTTGAGCACCTCAAAAACCCTTCGCTGAAAGAGATTCGCAACTATTTCCACAAATACTACGTGCCCAACAATATGTGCGTAATCATGAGTGGCGATATTAACCCGGATGAGCTGATCGTTAAAGTAGACCAGTCTTTTGGTTACATGAAATCGGCTCCGGTAAAAGAATACGCGTTTCAACCCGAAACGGCTATTACCGCTCCTATTGAGAAAACCGTTTACGGACCAGAATCTGAGTACCTGGATATGGCTTTCCGTTTTCCGGGCGCCAACAGCAGCGATGCTATGATGCTGGACCTGATGGCCAATGTGCTGAGCAATGGTCAGGCCGGTTTGATGGATCTGAACCTGGTTAAAAAACAAAAAGTGCTGGAAGCCTCTGCGGGTTCTTATGCGCTTAAAGACTACAGCGTACTGTTCATTGAAGGTAAAGCCAAAGAAGGCCAAACCCTGGACGAAGTAAAAGGCCTGATGCTGGCCCAGGTAGAAGCACTTAAAAAAGGAGACTTTGATGAGTCGCTTATTCCTGCCATTGTAAACAACGTAAGGAAAAACGTTCAGAAAACGTTTGAAAGCAACCGTGGCCGCGCCTCTGCCTACCTCGATGCGTTTATTACCGACATCAGCTGGGACAAGCAACTGGCTTATTACGATAAAATGTCGGCCATTAAAAAAGCCGATATCGTAGCTTTTGCCAACAAATGGCTGGGCAATAACTATGTAGCAGTGTACAAACGTACCGGCGAAGACAAAAGCGTAGTTAAAGTAGAAAAACCAACCATTACCCCGGTAGAGGTAAACCGGGCTGCACAAAGCGATTTTGTTACCAAAATCCAGAAAATGCCGGTACAGCCTATCCAGCCGGTGTATGTAAACTACAACTCAGATATTCAGCGTGGTAAACTGGGCAAAACAGAGGTGCTGGGCGTACAAAACCAGACCAACAACCTGTTTACCCAATACTACTACTTCGAAATGGGCCGCTTTAACAATAAGCTGCTGCCCCTGGCTGTAAACTACCTGCAATACCTGGGTACCGATAAATTGAGTGCCGATGATGTTAGCAAGGCTTTCTACGCGCAGGCCTGCGATTTCTCTGTAAGTGCCGGCGATGAAGATACTTATGTGTCTATCGACGGGCTTAACGACAATTACAAAACTTCGGTATCGGAGTTTGAGCAACTGCTCCGCAACTGCAAACCCGACCAGGATGCACTCAAGGAAATGATTGCCGATATGAAGAAAAAACGTTCGGATGCCAAGCTCGATAAAGGCACCATCCGCAATGGTATGATGAACTATGCGCAATACGGTCCCAAAAACCCTTTCAATGATGTACTGAGCGATACCGAGCTGGACAACGTTAAGGCCGAAGACCTGGTAGCCATCCTGCACAACCTGGGCAATTACCCGCACAAAGTATTGTACTACGGCCCGCAGAAAGTAAGCGATCCTAAGTTTACCGCTATGCTCAACGGCTTGCACAAGCAACCGGAAAACTTTACCGCCATTCCTGCCAAAACAGAATACCCCCGTTTGAACCAAAGCAAACCCGAAGTACTGTTTGCCGATTATGATATGGTACAGGCCGAGCTGCTGTGGTATAAAAAACAAGAAAGCTACAATCCAACCCTGGTGCCTAACCTTACCCTGTTTAACGAATACTTTGGCGGTGGTATGAGCGGCGTGGTTTTCCAAACCATTCGTGAGTCTAAAGCCCTGGCTTACTCTACTTACGCCACATTTGGCCAGCCGGGTAAAAAACAGGACCCGTTCTACAGCATGGCTTACGTTGGCTGCCAGGCCGATAAGATGAACGATGCTATGGGTGCCATGACCGACCTGATGAACCAGCTGCCCGAAAGCGATAAAATGGTAGACCAGGCCAAAGTGTCTATCAAAAACAATATCTCTACCAGCCGTATCATTAAAAGCAGCATCCTGTTCAGCTACCTGCGCGCGCAGAAACTGGGCCTGGATTACGACATCCGCAAAAATGTATACGAAGGTGTAGACAAGCTGAGCTTTACCGATGTTAACAAGTTTCACCAGCAGCATTTTGCCCACCAACCTTTTACCTTAACCGTACTCGGTTCCGATAAAAAAGTGAGCAAAACCGACCTGGAAAAATCCGGTCCGGTAAAAACCCTGAGCCTTAAAGAGATTTTCGGTTACTAATCTCTGTTGAAAGACACCGGAAAGCATTGGCAATGAGCTATTGTTAATTGCATGCTAAATTCAATATAAAAGCAGAAAAATCTGCCCGGAAAATCCCGCATATAGCGGGATTTTCTTATATTTGTTAGCCTAAAACCATTCCAGGGATAATGCGACTGATTTTGATGTTTGTACTGTTACTGTGCGGCAGTTTATTGCACGCACAGAGCGATACAATTGTAGTGGCCCGGCACAACCTGCCGGATGGCAGTACGGAAACTGTAAAACAGTACCGTAAAAACGGCCGTACCTACAAGGTATCGTACATTGATATGCCTACCATGAACAAACCGGTAAACCCCGATACCCTTAATAAGGATAGCGTGGTGCTGGTAGTGGATAAAGCGCACTACAAAATGTACGTGTATTACAAAAACAAGCCTATTAAGGTGTACAAAGTAGTATTTGGCCCCAAACCGCTCGAAGATAAAAAGATGGAGGGCGACCGCTGCACACCCGAAGGCTGCTTTACCATTAAGCAGATGTACCAGCATAAGGAGTGGAACAAGTTTATGCTGTTCGACTACCCGAACGAATCTTCATTTAAAAAATTCAACGATCGCAAAGCCAAAGGCATGATTCCGGTAACGGCCACCATTGGCAACAGCATAGGCATTCATGGCGTATGGAAAAACGCCGATCGTGTGATCGATGAAAAACACAACTGGACCGATGGCTGCGTATCTATGAAAAACAGCGATGTAGAAGAGTTGTTTACCCTCGTTAAAGTAGGTACCAAAATATACATCCGCAAATAAGCTACCTTATAAAGCACAAACCCGGCAGAGCCTGTCGCGCCCCTACGGGCGCTACCGCAACTGCCGGGTTTTCTTTTGCTCCTAATGTAAGGACGATCGGCTGCCCAACAACGCAAGCAGACCTGCGCTGCATGAGCCGTACATGGCGGGGCTGGCTCTGTTGAAGACCTCATGCTTTTTTCGTTTACTTTTGCTGCAAAATCACCTTCATGCTGGATATTTTGCAACAGATCCGGGATTTATTCTACAGCTGGAACCCTAACGAATCGATCAGCGATATAGACATTCTTCCTGCTTCGGGTAGCGAACGCCGCTATTTCCGGGTACACGGCAGCACCAAAAGTTATATTGCCACCTACAATACCAACGTAAAGGAAAACCTTACGTTTCTTGAGTTTACCAAGCATTTTTTGCACCTCAACCTGCCGGTACCAGAAATTTACAAGATCAATGGCGGTTATACCCTGTACCTGCAGGAAGACCTGGGCAGCGACACCCTGCTTAATGTGCTGGAAGCCAAAGGACATACCGACGAAGTGTATGCTTTATACCAAAAAACCCTTAATGAACTGGCCAGAATACAGATTGAAGGAGGCCAAAACCTCGATTACGATTTGTGCCTTACCAATAAAGAGTTTGGCAAACAGGCTATCCTCAACGATCTGCTGTATTTTAAGTATTACTTTCTCGATACCTTACAGTACCCCTACGATAAGCAAGCACTGCTCGACGATTTTGAAGCGCTGGCCTCTTACCTCACTTTTACCGAAGGCAAGCATTTCCTGTTTCGCGATTTCCAAAGCAGGAATGTGATGGTAAAAGACAGCGAAGTGTTTTTCATCGATTACCAGGGCGGCATGCGCGGCGCGCTGCAATACGATGTGGCATCGCTGCTGTGGCAAGCCAAGGCCAACCTGCCCGAAGCCTGGAAAGAGCGGCTTTTGCAGCATTACATCGATTCTGCCAACACATTGCTGCCGCAACCCATCGATCCCAATATATTTACCGGGCAGTATTATGGTTATGTACTTATCCGCTTATTGCAGGTGCTGGGGGCTTATGGCTTCCGGGGCTTGTTTGAGCGCAAGGCACACTTCCTCAGCAGCATTCCGCTGGCGCTGAAAAACCTGCGGTGGTTTCGCGAAAACCAGAAAATTGGCATTAAGCTCAATGAGTTTGAAAAGGTATTGCACCATGTGGTAAGCGATGAGGTAATAGCAGAGTTTGAAAGCGTGCGCGCCACAGCCGATACACCGCTGGTGGTAAAGATTTGCAGCTTTAGCTTTAAAAAAGGGCTGCCCACCGACGATACCGATAATGGTGGCGGCTTTGTATTCGACTGCCGGGGTATTTTAAACCCGGGCCGCTTTGCCGAGTACAAGCAGCTTACCGGCCGCGATAAACCGGTAAAAGACTTCCTGGAGCAGCAAACCAAAATGCCAGAGTTTCTAAACAGTGTATTTGACCTGGTAGACATTTCGGTAGAAGATTACATCAAACGCAATTTCGATAGCCTTATGGTGAGTTTTGGCTGCACCGGCGGGCAACACCGCAGCGTATATGCTGCCGATGCACTGGCCCGTCATTTGCGCAACAAATTCGGCGTTGCGGTAGAGCTCTCCCATGTGGTGCAGGATGCCAAAAACTGGATTAACATTTAAATATTTCGGTACCATAATGATGTGAGTAGCATACATTATGGTACTTTTAACATAACCTTACCTTTATGCATTACGTTAAAGGAACAGGTGTTGTTAATTTTAGCCGATGTTTCAAAAACTGCTTTTCATACTGGCATTTCTAACCCTGTCGCTGAGTGGCTGGGCCCAAATTACCGTAAGGGGTGGTATCGGCGATTCAGAAACCGGTAAAGCCCTGTACCCGGTAAGTGTAAAAAACACCAGCACTTCTTACGGTACTACCACGGGTGCCGATGGGCGCTACAGCATATCAGCCAAAGAAGGCGACCAGCTCGAGTTTTCTTTTATTGGTTACGAAACCCGCACCTGGGTAGTAAGGGTGGGTAGCGATATGTCGCTGCACGGCGTTACATTCAATACAACCCTTAAAAGAAAAACCATTAACCTGCGCGAAGTAGAAGTAAGCACCTACAAAATATACCAGCGCGACTCTGCTGAGCGGGCCATCACCTACAAGCAGGTAATGGAAACCGAAAAGGCCAGCATTATGAGCCCGGCCTCTTACCTGTACACCCGTTTTTCGAAGAAATACAACCAGATCTGGGATTTTCAGAAACGGTACAAAGCCTACGAGCAGGAAAAATATATTGACCTGAAATACACACCGGCCCTGGTATCGCAAATGACGGGCTTTACCGGCGATACGCTGGCCGGTTTTATGAACGCGTTTCCTATGGATTTTGAGTTTGCCCGCACGGCTTCGGACCTCGAGATTAAAGCGCAGATCCGTTACAACTTTAAACAATATGTAAGCCAAAAGGGCTGGAACATGCAACCGCCACCTATTAAGCCTAAGGTGAGCCAGTAACAGCATCGTTTGCCACAGCATGAACCACTATTGGATTACGGCGTTAAAAAATCATGTGCGCCCGCACCCCCTTCATTCCAAATAATCCTTTTATTTTGCAGCGGAATGGTACTACAACCCGGTAAAAAGATATACTTCGCTTCGGATTTTCACCTCGGTGTGCCCGATCTTGCTACATCGCAGGAGCGGGAAAGACGCCTCTGCAAATGGCTGGATGGCATTAAGCACGATGCACAACGCATTTACCTGGTGGGCGATATTTTCGATGCCTGGTTTGAGTACAAATATGTGGTGCCTAAGGGATATGTGCGCCTGCTGGGCAAGCTGGCAGAGCTTACCGATGCGGGTATCGAAATAGAAGCATTTACCGGCAACCACGATCTCTGGATGCGGGGTTATTTTGAAGATGAGCTCAACATTCCGGTGCACCACGAGCCGGTAGAGCTGGAGGTAAACGGCAAAAAACTGTTTATTGCCCACGGCGATGGCCTGGGCCCTGGCGATTACAAATACAAACTGCTCAAGCGCGTTCTTACCAATCCGGCCTGCCAGTGGCTGTACCGCAGGTTTCACCCCAATTTTGGTATTGGCATTGCTTCCTTTTTCAGCAAGCTGGGTCCTAAACACAAAAGCGACGAGCCGGAGCAGTTCCTGGGCGAAGACAAAGAATGGCTGGTGCTCTTCTGCAAAGACACGCTGAAGCAACGCCACTTCGACTATTTTATCTTTGGCCACCGGCACCTGCCTATGGCATACCCCGTGGGCGAGGGCAGCACTTATATTAACCTCGGCGACTGGATATCGTTTAACACCTACGCAGTGTTTGACGGGCACACCTGCTCGCTGCAATATTACGGCCTGCCTCCTGTTATATAAGCAGGAAACCTTAACTTACACCAAAGGTTTTTTCATGTTCAAAACGCTGTATACCACGCTTATTGCCAGCTTTCTGTTGCCTGCCATTGCAAAGGCGCAAGACCAGTTGCTCTACAGCGTTCCTGTGGCGGCCAGCAACTTTACCACCGACAATACGGGTAAGCTATACCTGGTAAAGCCCGATAACAGCCTGGTGCGCTACAACGAAAAAGGCGATAGCACCGCTGCTTATAATGAACTGAAAAATGGCCGACTCACTTCTATAGATGCACTCAATCCTTTAAAACTGGTGCTGTATTACGGCAACTTTAGCCGGGTGGTACTGCTGGACCGGATGATGGCGCTCAAAAACAGCATTGACCTGCGCACCTTGGGCATTACCGCTACCACGGTGGTGGCCGCCAGCTCGGATGGCAATATGTGGGTTTTTGACAACAACAATGCCCGGCTCAAAAAAATGGATGAGCAGCTGAATGTGCTGTTTGAGAGCAACGATCTGCGCCAGGAGCTCTCCGATGTGCTGCAACCCGTGTTTATGACCGAGCAGGACCGTAAACTGTACCTCTGCGATACGGCTTCAGGCGTATTTGTATTTGACCGCTATGGCACTTATATTACTACATACCCTATCAAAAATTGTAAACAACTGCAGATTTTTGGCGACAAAATGGTGTACCCATTAGGCGAGTCGCTGGTGGTGTATGATATGATAGGATTTAAAGAATCGCGCATTCCGCTGCCCAACAACCACGATATAAGAGGCGTTAGGGTAGAGCGGGGCAAATTGTTTATCTGGCGCAACCAGCGTGTAGATATATACGCGCTCGACATCTAACCCTTAAGGCTTAATCTTATTGACTTGCCTCCGCACGCCGGAGGCATTTTTATTTCTAACCCATTACATCATAACATAAAAAAGCAAGGCAGACCCTTTCGGATCTGCCTTGTGTTAGCATATAAAACATGAAAAACCTGCTATTTTGGTTTACCTGATGATCTCCAGTCTTTTGATCACCAAGCCTTCTGTGGTTTGGATGCGAACCATATAGAAACCTCCTGCCAGCGTGTGCAGATCCATTGGCAGCTCATGCACTTTGCCATCGGCAGCTTGCTGGTATACGGTAGCGCCTACCACATTTACGACTTTTACGTTTTTAATACCCGTTAAACTTGTGTTTTTGATCATAACCTGGCCAGTAGACGGGTTAGGATACAGGCTAAACGCTTTATCCTGCGCGTTCATATCCTTTACACTGTTGGGGAACAGGCCCAGTGTATAACTGGCAGTATCGCTTCCGCAGTCGTTTTCTACCACCAGCTTAATCACATATGTGCCATACATGTTGTAGGTATGCGTAGGAGAGGTAGTAGTTGACGTTTGCTGGTCGCCAAAATACCACCACGATGTGCTGGCATGCTGGGATGTATTGCCCAACTGCACTGTGGTACCATTTACATTGGTGGTAAACGAGGCCTCGGGCAGTGGCAGGTTGGTTACCTCAATCGTATCGCGCGCTTCGCAACCTTTTGAGTTCAACACCTTAACCCAATAGGTACCAGCGTTGTTTACTATGGTAGCCTGGGTATGGGCACCAGTATTCCAGAGATAACTGTATCCGGGGTAACCTGCATTAAGTGTTACAGGCATATCCGGACAAGTGCTTACATCCGGCCCCAGGTTTACAACAGGATTGTTTTCGTAAGCAACCACTATGGTATCTTTCACAAAACACATGAAATCGTTGGTAGCCGTTACCACATACTCACCAGCATTGCTTACGGTAATGGTTTGAGTAGTAGCGCCTGTACTCCACAGCACACCATTGGCCCCTGTAGGTATTGCAAAGAGGTTTACGGATTGTCCCATACAAGTAGTGGTATCGTTGCTCGCTTTAAGGGTAGGCACAGGAGCGTTTCCTACCACTACGGTATCGTAGCTCAAACATCCTGTAGCACTCGATGCTATTACGGTATAACTGCTGGGTGCAGTAACGGTAATGCTTTGGGTGGTTTCGCCAGTATTCCAGAGGAATGTATTGGCATCGCCATCGGCATTCAGCACCAGGGTAGCGCCTGCAGGGCATATCACGGTATCCCTTCCTGCATTCAGCAATGGTTTGGCGCAAGGGTAACAGTTGGCCGTAATGCCATACGTGCCCGATTCTTCTCCGGCGCCGGAAAGCAGGATGTAGTATACCTTACCCAACTGCGATACAAACGATGCGGTAGCATTCTTATCATCTACCGGGCAATCGGTATCGGTGTCGTTACCGGTCAGGCACTGCAGGTTAGAGCAGGGGCCTTCAAACACATGTAATACGGTATTAAAATTGGTGGTATCGGCACAGGTGGTAACCGATACGCTATCGCCGGTACCGGTAAATGTATACCAAACACCTGGCGATGCAGGTA
This sequence comes from Chitinophagaceae bacterium, assembly GCA_031546985.1. Taxonomy (GTDB): domain Bacteria; phylum Bacteroidota; class Bacteroidia; order Chitinophagales; family Chitinophagaceae; genus JAVBJN01. Next base: position 74,100 of record JAVBJN010000040.1, on the reverse strand, counting down.
CACCCGAAGGGCCGCAGGTAATGTTAAACTCGTCTATGGTAGCGGCTTCTGTATTGCCAAAATAAGTGGTGCCGCAGGTCATTGCCTGTGCAGATCCACAAAAATCATTGGCAGGCGTAGGCATAGCCGTCAGACATATTTTAAAGCTGTCGGCAGCCTCTTCATTATAGGTCCATACCCTAATAAAGTATGTTTTGCCCACAACAAGACCACCGATTGTACTGCTGTCTTCATCGCTGCAATGTATGGCTGAAAGGGCAAAACAATCACCATCATACAATTGGTGATACATATCCTTAGACTGGCCCACAATGGCTTTTACATCGTTCAGTTTTACTTTTACAGCTTTGGAGGTAGCCGTAAATTTATACCACACATCATCATCGGCAGTGCCGGCGCAGGCGGTGTAAGCCGCAGAAGCCGTAGCACCATAGGTAGCACCCGGCACACCTCCCACACAAGTAAGGCCACTCTGCACGGTAAGTACCTGCGCGTTATGGCAAGAGTCGTTGGCAGGTTGTGTAAATCCGGTAATGCATATTTTAAAGCTATCGGCCACATTGGTATTGTTGGTCCACACGCGCACAAAATAATCATGGCCCACCATCAACCCAGGCACGAAGCTGGTATCGGCATCCGAACATTTGATAGAGGTAAGCGCGTCGCAATTGCCGCTAAATACCTCATGGTTCATATTTTTACTATTCCCTTTTTTAGCACCAATGCTGCTGATGTTGATCTGCTGGTTGGTCGCAGCCGCAGTAAATACATACCACACATCATCATCGGCATTGCCCAGGCAGCCAGGCGTGCCAGGCGTTTCGGTAGCGCCCACGGTATATCCATCTACAGTAGTACCACACAGTGCAGTAGCCGATGCTACAATGCCCGCAGCCCTATAGCACGAATCGTTTTCGGGCAGCAATGCAAAGGTGATAGGGCCTGTGGGCGGACTAAGCGTATCGTTCGGATCTATTGCCGAGCAATCTTTGTATACATACACTTCGTAGTAGTCGCCAGGAGCAATACCCGAGTTTAAGGTATAAGCAGTATCGTTAATACCAGTTATTAAGGTACCGGCACCTGGTACAAATCCTTTAGGGCCATACTCCAGTTTAAACGCACCATTGGTGCAACCATCGCAGCTCCATTTAAAGGTAGCATCGTTGGTGGTAATGTTGGTTACCCTAAAGTTGGTAGGCGGCAGGCAGTTGGTAGAGAATACCGCGAGGTTATCCAATCCCATATCATCGCTGCCCCACAGGCTCGAAGCCCGGAAGCGGATAATACTGTTAGCGCCCGAAGCGTTGTTAAACAAAGTTTTGGTAGACCAGTTGTCTTCCTGCTGGTAAGTACCCAGTGTAGACCACGAAGAGCCGCCATCGGTAGACAGCTCCACATTCAATTCATCATCGCCCGCATTGGGGTTAATGAAATCGAAACGAATTACTTTAAAACCGGTACCTGAAAGATCGATATGCAGATCGAGCATACCATCATCGCCAAACCAGGACCCTGCGGAGTGGAAACGGGCAGAGTAATCGCCCATGGTTGAAGTAGGCGAATAGTCGCCAAAATTACCATCCCAACCGCCGGTAGTAAACCCATCATCATCCCTTCTCCATGAGTTGTTGCCCATTACGGGGTTATTGGTCCAGGCCAGATCGGGTACATCATTGGTGCGGCACTTGCTTACCCAGTTCTCGAACGACTGGCTGTAGGGCATAGTGGCCGGCTGCACTGTAGACAGCGTAAGCGCATGTGCAGGGGTATACATTGTATCGGGACCAGAAGTGCAGATTACCCGGCAACGGAAAGATTGCGGTGTATTGATATTGCCAATGTAATGTGCGGTGGTTGCAAACATGTTGGTCTCATCGGTCCAGGTTACACCACCATCGGCAGATGATTGCCATTGGTATTCGATAGCGGAGTAGAGGTAAGACTGGTCGAGGGTAAGATCAAAGTCAATGTCCTCACACACAGCAGAAGACCCAATCACGTTGGCAGCAGCAGGCATACCAGTGCAGGCTGGCGGAGGTGTAAAAATATAAATCTGCCCATTGGCAGGTCTGGAGTAAATATCGTAGGTAAAAGTGGTAGAGCTTGCTGTAGGGTTGGCAGAAGCATTGGATATGGTTTTGTACAACGGATTTATCCCGTTATAATCGCCAATACCTATCGATGCACCAGCATCCCATAATGACTGGCTAATGCCATTGGCTTCGCGTTTGTAATGGTACTCAATAACATTGGTGCCTTCGTAGAGTTTTACCTGGAAGGAGATAACCGGATTATCGGCCTGAAAGTCCCATTCCCAATTCTTCCATTCCATGGTTAGCACCCGGTTAGGTGCCGTACCCGTGGTAATGTAAGTGGCTACACCTGCCCCACCGGCGTCTCCATCGAGATCGTCCCAAAGCGGAAACAATATGGGGTAGAGATCCATAACGGCATACTCATCATTGCCGCCTCCGGCATACATAGGCTCTGTACCAAGCGTTATAAAACCATTAGAGCAGGCAGAGAAATCGGTATAGTTTACCCCGCAATAGTTAAAGGCAAAACCAATAGGCAGCAGGGCAGAATAATCATCATCTGCCTGCACAACTGGCACATTAGTACCTCCGGAAATGTAGTTGAAAGTACCGTTGGTTGCGGTGAATCCATAGAGAGCAGGCGAAACCTGGGCATGAGAAATGGCGGACACGCCAAGAAGCAGCCACAACGGCAATAGTAACCGCCAAGAACGGTTACTCAAGGATGGTTTGCACATAGATCGGTTAGTTTGTGATGGTTTAAGCTGTTAAATCTTTCATATAAAAGGAATGAAGATTTAAACAAAGGTTCTAAAAAAAAGACTTGCAAAAAAAAGAAAAGGTTGGGATATCTCCCAACCTTTTCTAAAAAAATAATATGCGTTTTCTATTTAATCAATTCCAGTCGTCTGGTTATCACACCATCTGCAGTAAATACCTGCACCAGGTATAAGCCACCAGGCAGCGGGCTCACATCGAGGTTTACCTCTCTTGCCGTGCCTGTTTTATCCATTGCCAGCACCTGTTTTCCGGCTGCATCGATCAGTACAATCCTACGGATGTCCAAACCGGCTTTGTTCTGCAGCACGGTAGTGGTTTTGGCAGGGTTAGGATACAATGCTATGCCTTGTCCTTTATCTACTTCATTGATACCGGTTGGGTAAAGTCCCAGCGTAATGGATGTGGTATCCGATCCGCAGGTGTTCTGCACCACCAATGTCACTTTGTAAGTACCATATTGTACATACATGTGCGTAAGTGTAGCGGCATTACTGCTCGGCGTTTGGTCGCCAAAATACCAGGTGCGGTTAATTACGTTTTTAGACGTATCGGTAAAGTTTACCACAGTTCCATTGGCTTCATAGTCAAAGCCGGCAGCCGGCAGCGGTTTGTGCGTTACCACAATGGTATCGCTCGCGCGGCAACCTTTGGAATTTAATACTTCAACCCAATAGGTACCGGCATTAAGTACTGCAGTCGTTTGATTGGTACCGCCGTTGCTCCAGTTGTAAACATACCCGGGGAATCCGGCATTAAGCACCACAGGCACGCCGGGGCACTCTGTTACATCGGCGCCCATGTTTACCACAGGGTTATTTTCGTACATCACCTCTACGGTATCACGGGTGGTGCAACCATAAATATTGGTAGCAGTAGCAATATATGTTCCTGCATGGTCTACATCAATCACAGGAGTGGTTTCGCCGGTACTCCAGCGAATGTTGGCTCCTGCACTCAGGGTAGCGGTTAAGCGGGCCTGCAATCCCACACACACCGTAGTATCGTTTCCTGCCCAAATGGTAGGAGAAGGAGAAGCGGTTACACGTATGGTATCGTAATTGCGGCAACCCGATCTGCTGTAAGCCGTTACGGTATATTGGCCGGGCGCATCAATCACCAGGTTTTTAGTGGTAGCATTGGTATTCCACAGATAGGTATCGCCATTACCAGCGGCGGTAAGCGTCATAAGACTGCCGCTGCTGCACATAACCGTATCCGGACCAAGGTTAACCGTTGGTTTTACACAAGGCATACAGGTCATGTTAAGGGCAAACATGCCGGTTTGTGCTACGCCATGCACCAACACATAATAAGACGCGCCTGCTTCGGTTACAAAACCAACCAGCGAAGACTTGTTGTTGCCGGTACAGGCAGCGTTATTGTCATTATCTGCCACACAGGTAAATGTGCCGCACACACCTTTAAAAATGTTGATACGTGTATCGAAACGGGTGGTATCGTGGCAGGTAGAGAAAACTACACTATCACCGGTACCGGTAAATTTATACCACACACCAGGTGCAGTTTGTGTTGGAGTAAATGCACAGCCAAAAGTAGTGGCATTGTCATTGGCCGCAGCATTTGTATTGCCAAACAAGGTATTGCCACAACTGATTGCAGCAGCGTTGCCGCACTCATCATTGGCAGGAGAAGGCAGGCTGTTTACCGTAATCAGGAAACTATCTGCCGCATCGCCCACGGTTTTGGTCCACACGCGGATAAAGTAATCCTGACCAACGGTAAGGCTGTAGCTTACACTGCTATCCGGATCGTTGCACTGCATACCCATAAGGGCAGAGCAGTTACCGGTATAAAGCTGGTGATACATATCGGTGCTGCCGCCAAACTGGCTACCTACTGCGTTCAATTTTACTTTTACCGTAGTATTAGGCGCGGTAAACTTGTACCACACATCATCTTCTGCACCAGCAGCGCAAGCTGCAAACACAGGGGTAGTATTAGCGCAGAAGGTTGAACCCGGGGTTCCTCCCTGATCCCACCAGTTTGTACCCACAGGAAGAACCTGTGCATTCAGGCAGGAATCGTTGGCAGGTTGAGCCACACCGGTTACACATATATTAAAGGTATCGGCCGCGGTAGCGTCTTTGGTCCACACGCGGATATAATAATCCTGGCCAATGGTTAAGCCAGAAATCAGGCTGCTGTCGGGATCGCTACATTTTACGTTCGCCAATGCATTACAGTTGCCAGAAAATACCTGGTGCACCATATCGGTTGTACCGGCTACTGCCCGCACATTACGAATGTCGATGCGATGTGTAATAGCAGTAGCGGTAAATTTATACCATACATCATCGTCGGCAGTTCCAAGGCAGGCAGCTAAACCTGGCGTAGAACCCGCACCGGTGGTGATGCCCATTTTCTGATCTACACATTGCGCAGTGCTACCAGCAACCAGGGTAGTAGCAGTGCTGCAGGAATCGTTTACAGCTACAGGCACTGTACCTACACAAAGTTTAAAAGTATCGGCCACACCAGCATCTTTGGTCCAAACCCTAACCCAATAGGTATTGCCTACGGTAAGGCCTTTTACGATACTGGTATCGGCATCGCTGCACAATACACTGGTAAAAGTGGTGCAGGCGCTGCTCAGTACCTGGTGGTACATATCTTTAGATGTTCCTTTTACAGAACCTACGTTGCTAATGCTTACCGTATGTACCGGGCTGGTAGCTACAAAACTATACCATACATCATCATCGGGTGTAGTACAAGAAGTGTTGCCCGGAGAGTTGGTAGCGCCTACTGTTGTACCAGTTATGCCGCCTGAACAAAACGCACTGGTAGCCGGAGTTATAGCTATTGCACCTGTACAGGTATCATTATAAGGTTTGAGGGCAAAAGTGCGCACACTGGATGCCGGAGACAAAGGATCGCCAGGATTAGCAGCCGAGCAATCTTTATACACATAAGCATCATAATAAGTACCAATATTTAAGCCTGCAGTTGCCGGAATAGTATAGGTACTATCCATAATACCATTAATAAAGGTACCGGTGCCGGGAGTAAAGCCGGTAGGGCCAAATTCCAGTTTAAAGGTTGCACCACCGCAACCACCGCAACCCCATTTCAGGTTTACAGAATCGGAGTAGATATTACCCAGGTCAAATGAAGTAACTGGCAGACAGTTGGTTTCGAAAATGCTTACATTATCCAATCCGATATCAGTAGAGCCATAATCAGACTTAGCCCTAAAGCGAACGATAGCGGTATCGGCAGCCAACTGGGTAAATAATGTTTTAGACGACCAGGTCGCACTTATACCACGTTTATCCAACAGATTCCAGGATTGTCCTTTATCTAAAGAGACTTCTACGAATAATGAATCAGAGCCGTTAATATTAATATAGTCATAACGGATCACCTTATAACTTCCTGCATTGAACTTTGCGTAAAGATCCAATGAGCCCATTATGCCACTTAAAGTATACTGAGAATGGAAACGCGCCGAACGGGAAGAGCCGTTTGCCCCTCTTGGTTGGTAACCACCACTCGCTGCACTATTCCATGCGGCAGACAAAGTATCATTATCACGTCTCCATGCGTTATTGCCTGTATAGGGCAGACCCATCCAGGATGCGTCAGGGATATCATTTGTACCGCAGGAGCTGCTCATCCACGCACTTTCAAAATCCTGGAAATAAGGCAGAGTAACCGGTTGGGCATATCTTACATTAACAGCATACGGCAATACAACGCTATCTCCGGAAGCAACACACTTGGCGATAAAGCGGAAATATGTTTTACTGTTGATGGCAGCTGCCGTCAACACTTCTGAAACGGCACCAGTAATATCTGTCCAGCTTGAAGAGTCAACTGAACTTTGCCACCTATAAACCAGGCCAGTATTGTTATACAGGTTCTGGATGGTAAGAATAAAAGGTGCTCCAATACAAGCTGGATTTGGTCCTGTAACTGAATTGGTAGCAAACACACCATTACAAGGAACAGCTTCTGCAATCTTTATATCGTCAAATGAGATGAAACCAGCGGTAGTATTTTTTGATTTTGCATAAATGGCAAATAAATACTGGCCAGCTTGTGTAGGTGTAAATTGACCATTAACCTGTTTATAATCTACTGTAAGAATATTTAAACCGGTATCGGCTTGCAATACCTGCCATTGAGTGGTACCCAGTTTTTGAACCAGGATACTCAGGCTATCGTAGACATTAGCAGTATGTGTTTTCTTCCAGTAAGAAAAATCATATGTTTTTCCTGCCTGCAGTTCTACCAAAGGAGCAAATAAGGTATCCTTAACACTCGTACCAAAATACCCAAAATAAGAACCGGTTCTTGGGTAACGGTTATTCAATGGTGTAGCAGTAGCAGTAGTGTATATTTTTGAACCCATATTGGTTCCTTTCCAGCAGCCGGGCAAAGTATTGGCAGCAGAAAGACTTTCGAAACTTTCGAAATAAGGAACAGTAATAGAAGATAATGTAATCTTATGACCAGGTGTATAAATCGAATCGGCTGTTGCGCGGCATTTTATTTTACACCTGTAATATTGTGTAGCCCGGTTTTCTCCCTTATAATAATTGAGGGTAGTATCCTTTGTAATATTAGTCCAGGTTAAGCTGTCCGGAGAAGACTGCCACTGGTAGGAAATTTGCGGAATGAGATAAGGTTGATCAAGAGTTAGATTAACCGTTTCGCGATAGCAGGATTGGTTAGGGCCAACAACATTAGAAGCAACAGGAGCTCCTGCACAAACAGGAGGGGGCGTAAATCTAAAAATCTGGCCACTTGCCGGCTTGGTTTTAATATTAGTATTGAAACTTGAGTTTGATACAGTGGTAGTATTAGAGGTTGTATCTAATGAGATATAGTCGGTAGGTGTTGCTCCAATACCAATTGATGCACTTGGGTTATTGATGGTCCCGGTTTCCGGATTATAAACAAATTCAACAATATTCGTTCCTTCATACAATTTAACCTGGAAAGAGATTGTTGGCGCTAAAGTTGCACCCCAGTTCCACATCCAGTTTTTCCATTCAAAAGTAAAAACTCTGTTAGGAGCCGTCCCTGTTAACAGGTAGGAGGAAGAGGAATTGAATGGCGCTGCCGGATTTCCTTTCAGATCATCCCAAAGAGGCATTAAAGCAGGACCTATGTTAGTTAACGATGTGGTGGAATTTCCTGCAGCGTTTGTTCCTTTACCAAATGTTATATAACCATCTGAACTTGCAGCAAGAGAGTCATAATTAATACCACAGAAGTTAAAGGCAAAACCAATAGGAAATCTATCGGAGAGTTTTGTATCTACAATAAAGGTAGTGGGCATTGCCGTACCACCATTCAGGTAACTATACGTTCCCTGGCTGGCAGAAAACGAATAAAAATTAGCCGGGTAAGCCTGCGCTTGCGCCTTGCCTCCGTATAATCCTAAAACAACAACAGTTGCTGCAACAACCGATTGTTTAATGCCTTTGATCAAACTGTTTATTCCCATGACACTACACGCCGTTTAATGTGCGCGCGCAAAGATAAGGGAAATGCTTTATAACTAGCTCATATTCAATGTGTTTTGATGCGTTTTTTGACCATACGCATACACCATACATGTAATTTGAATTATTTAAAATAAAAAAGAGGCTGGCTATGAACGCCAACCTCTTTTGCTAAATTTTATATACTTTATTTTTTAAGTACCTGAAGTGTTTGAATCGTTTGTCCTTTATCGGTGTTAATGTATATATTATAGGTACCATTGGGCAGGTTACGAACATCTATCGCCACGAGCGATTTTCTGCCCAGCGTGGTTTGTTCCAATACCTTAGCGCCTAAAATATTAGTGATCCGTATTTCTTTAATATCCAACCCGGGTTTATTGTCTATAAACACTATTCCTTCTGAAGGGTTGGGATATAACAATAATCCGAGGTTTTTGTTCTGCTCCCGTATTCCGGTGGGGTAAAGCCCAACAACAGCCCTGGCCGTATCCTTGCCGCAGGCATTGGTCACCACCAGCATTACCTCGTAAGTGCCATATTGTGTATAGGTATGCACCGGGTGCACATCCGTACTCGTACCCTGATCGCCAAAATACCACATGTACGTGAGCGCATCCGATGAGGTATCGGTAAAGCTCACCACCGTGCCATCTACATCATAATTAAAGGCGGCCATGGGCAATGGTTTATGAAAGATCATAATAGAATCGCGGCCTATGCAGCCAATAGGGGTTTTAACCATTACATCATACGAGCCGGCGTTCATCACCGAAATTGTTTGGGAGGTAGCTCCTGTATTCCACTGGTAAGTGCTGCCCGGGTTACCCGCATTAAGCACAACCGGTACATTCGGACATTCATATATATCATTTCCCAGTATTACAATGGCATTGTTAGAATAATTAAGGTGTATGGTATCGCGCACCACACAATTCTCGGGACTGGTACTGCTCACAATATACTCGCCAGCCTGGTTTACAGTAATGGTAGGCGTAGTGGCGCCATTGCTCCAGTACAATTGCCCGCCGGTAGTAGTTGCAGCAAAGGTAACCGCCGCGCCCAGGCATACAGTAGTGTCGTTACTTGCACTCAGCGTGGGGAGTGTACCAGTGGTTATATTCACGGTATCCCTTCCTACACAGCCACCGGGCACGCTTACGGTTACACGGTATTGCCCTCCGGTACTTACATTAATGGTTGGTGTGGTAGCGCCGGTACTCCAGGCATACGTAGCACTGGGATACACGCCTGCGTTCAATACGGTAGAGGCACCCGAACACAACACCGCATCAGGCCCCAATGCTACAGGAGGATTGGCGCATGGGCGGATGTAAACCCAGTAATCATGCGTTTCGCCATAATTCTGGTTGTCGCAGGAGGTAAACACGTTGGTGCTGTATACCGATCTTACGCGCATACGGTACACACCGGTATCTACAAAGAATGGAATATTGAGGGTAAAGGCTGTATTCTGGGCATTGGCAATTTGGGCAAGCAGCTCATAGTTGCTGTCAAACACTCCATCCCGGCCAAAATCGATCCAGATCTTGGCATTCATTGTAGAGGTATAATCCGAAGAGATAGACCCGGTATGGCTACCCCCCTTAAGCAACTGAACATAAGGCTGTGGACTTACAAACCTTACTGCCGGCGAGCTGCAACCGGTGTTCAGGTCATTAATGACCGTTCCGTTAATACCATTCAGGGTAAAATCTTTAATAGACCCCAGCGTGCTGCAGTTAAAACTAAAGGTAGGTGTGCAGTAGCAATTAAGGTAGTTCTTCATGGTTACATACTTCTGGGCGGAGTAAGAAATCTGCCCGCCTGCGTTACAGGTCACCTTGCAACGGTAGTAGGTGTTCTGGGTTTGGGTAAGTGAATAGATATCGGTAGTGGCGCCGGGTATGTCTACCCAGGTTGTTGCATTGGCCGATGATTGCCATTGGTACGAACCATTCAGGTATGTGGGCGCGCCGCCAATGCTAAGCGAGAATGACTGGCCGGTACATACGGAATCCTGATTGGAAATCGTGGTACCACCATTGGGCGCACCGGCACAGGTAGCCAGCTCTTTAATATTAAGGTCGTCGAAACTTACATACCACGGGGCTCCTGTAATATTACAGGCTATGCTTATATAGTAGGTTCCGGTAGTGGGCGCTACAAAGGTTCCGGTCATTTGCTGGTAAGCCGTATTGGTAAAATTGGCCGGAATCAGCGCAAAATTGGTCATGGAATCTTTGCGGGGCGCTCTTCCGTAATTGAGGGTAAGCGGCCCGTAACCTGCAGAGCCATCTGTAATGTACCAGAAGCTTACACTATAGGTGCTGCCTGCCGTCATACTTAACCCCTGCGTATAAAAGGTATCTACCGAACTCCAGCGGAAAGCGGCAAACTTGTTGCCAGTTCTGGGTACCCGGTTATTAGAAGTTTGTGCAGCGGTATAAGTGAGGGTAATGGTACCGTTATTGGTCGATTTCCAGCATTGGGGCAATTCGTTATTGGTAGAAATGCCTTCAAAACTCTCGTAATAGGGCAATACCGTAGGCGCCAGGGTAGTAGCCTGCACACCAGGTGTGTTAAAACTGGCGCTTAACGCGGTACAGGTTACCACGCATCTAAAGTAGGTAGAAACAGGTACTGATGTGGTTAAAGTGCTATTGGTAGCACCTGCCACATTGGTCCAGGTAGTATTATTGGGCGATGATTGCCATTGGTAAGACAAGCCAGATACACTGGGTACACCATTCAGCGTAAGCGTAAAGCTCAGGTTGGGGCACACCGTACCGGGGTTACTTGCAGTAATACCCGATGGCGCTCCCGAGCAGGGAGGAGGAGGCGTAAAACGGTAAATCTGGCCATTGGGCGGTTTGGTGCTGATGGCGGTGTTAAATGCCGAAGCAGATGCGGTTGGCGTAGCGGCTATATTATCTAATGTGAGATAGCCAAAGTTTAAGGTATTAATTGTTGCTATACCAATAGTGGCCGAGGTGGCATTCAAAGCGCCGGTTTCCTGGCGGTACTGGTACTCAATAACGTTGGTGGTTTCGTACAGCCTTAACTGAAAGCTGATGCCCACCGCTGTGGCCTGCCAGTTCCACCGCCAGTTGCGCCACTCCATTGTAAACACCCGGTTGGGGGCCGTGCCGGTGGTGGCATAGGTAGCGGTACCCAGGTTGCCCTGCATATCGTCCCATAGCGGCATAAGCATGGGCTGCGATGTAGCCAGGCTGGTTGTCGCATTGGTAAGGTTAGCCGATGTAGAAGCCGTGTTAAAGGTCAGAAAACCGTTAGAGCTGGCTTTGGCCTGGGTGTAGTTGGTGCCTGCAAAGTTGAAGGTAAACCCGATGGGGATGGCCGCAGACAAAACTTCATCGGTTTGAATACTGGTGAGCGCCGTACCTGTTATATTATTATAGGTACCCGTGAGTGTGGTAAAGGTATAAGTACTGGGTGATTGTGCTTTTAGCGTAAGGGCATAAAACATAAAGGGCAATCCAACCATAACATACCAGAACGTTAGTAACATTTTTTTCATAGCACGCCTTTTTTATATTTTTTCTTTCCTAAATATAAGACGAACCACAAAGCTAACATAGCATTATTTAGTATTTGACTATGCAATGAAAACCAACTCATTAAGTCTCAGCGCGTAAATTATCGCTTGTTTATTCGCGCGTTGAGAATGCAGATGGGCCATTTGAGCCAAAACAAAAAACCGGGGGCTTAAGGCCCCCGGTTTCCGGATATAAATGGTGTTACAGATTACTTATTCAGTAACTCCAGGCGTTTTACAATTACGCCGTTTTCTGTTTTAATGTTTACGAAGTACACGCCAGAGGCCATGCCGGCCATATTAATCTGGATGTTTTTCTGGGCAGCTACTTTCGCTTTATCTGCCACATAAACGGTTTTACCTACTGTATTGGTAATGGTTACAGACTCAATTACCTCAGTACTTCTGTTATCGATGGTAAATACGCCGTTGGTTGGGTTAGGGTAGACGCTGAGCTCACGCTCTTTGGTGATGTTTTTAACACCGGTAGGATACATACCTATAATCGCAGTAGCGGTATCGGTGCCACACTGGTTTCTTACCACCTGGTGCACTTTATAGGTACCGTATTGAATATAACTGTGTATCGGATTGGCAGCCGTGCTGGTGCTCTGGTCGCCGAAGTACCAGGTTAAGGACTCTCCGTTTTTAGAACTGTCGCTGAAGGCAACAACGGTTCCGTCGGGCTCATATCCAAATGCAGCTTCCGGCATAGGTTTATGGTTCAGCATTACGGTATCGTACGCTTCGCAACCAAAAGCCGTAGTTACTTTAACAGTGTATGCACCAGCGTTGGTTACAGAAATGGTTCTGCTCGTTGCGCCTGTATTCCACAGGTAAGTGCTTCCCGGATTACCGGCATTGAATACTACAGGCACCGCAGGGCACTCTGTGATATCATTACCCAGCAACACGATCGCGTTATTGCCATAGAAGAAGTTTACCGTATCTTTTTTCGTACAGCCCTGGCCCGTGGTAGCTGTTACCACATAAGCGCCGGCCTGGTTTACAGAAATAGACGGGGTGGTAGCACCATTGCTCCATGACAGGCTTCCGTTACTGCTGGCAGACAAGCTTACAGTTGCACCCAGGCATGCAGTGGTATCGTTGCTTGCAGAAAGCGTAGGCAGGCTACCTGTTGTTACCACAATGGTATCTCTGGCTACACAACCACCGGTAATGTTTACAGTTACGCGGTAGCTGCCGGCTGCGCTTACATTGATGGTAGGTGTAGTAGCACCATTGCTCCAGCTGTAAGTAGCATTCTGATAAGTACCAGCATCCAGGGTAGCGCTTGCTCCTGCGCAAAGCAGGATATCTGCACCCAGGTTTACGTTAGGCGCACCGCATGGACGTATATTCACCATATAATCATGGGTATCGCCATAGCTTTGAGCATCGCATGAAGAGAAGGTATTATAATAATAGATAGACCTTACACGCATGCGGTACACACCGGTATCCACAAAGAATGGAATGGTGAGGTTAAACGCAGTGTTTTGCGCATTACTAATGGTAGTAATATTTTCGTAGTTGCTGTCAAAAATACCATCACGGTTAAAGTCAACCCATACTTTGGCAATCATAGTATTGGTAGAAGTAGAAGTAATGGATCCTGTGTGAGCACCACCTCTCAGCAATTGAATGGGAGCAGCAGCACTGTTGAATCTTACACCTGGAGAGTTACAACCCGTGTTAAGATCGTTAATCGAAGTGTTGTTAATACCGGTTAAGGTAAAGTTATTAATGTCGCCAATACTACAGTTGTACAACTGCACCGGTACACAATAACAGTTGTTGTAGTTTTTCATGGTTACCGTCTTCGCAGAAGAATACGAAATCTGTCCGCCTGCATTACAGGTTACCTTACAACGGTATTGGGTATTCTGGGTTTGGGTCAAACCATACATGTCGGTGGTTGCACCAGGAATATCAATCCAGGTAGATCCCGATAAGTACTGCCACTGGTAAGCTGCGTTCATGAAAGAAGGCGCGCCGGTAATGCTCAGGTAAAACTGCTGACCTACGCACACAGAGTCGAAAGAAGAAGCTGTGGTACCTCCGGCGGGTGAACCCGAACAAACAGACAGTTCACGAACCCGGAAATCGTCAAACGTAAGGTAAATAGGATAGTAGTGTGTACTGGTATTGTGACGGGAGATACCGATATAGTACAATCCGGTAGTTGGTGCTACAAAGGTAGCCACCACCTGCTGGTACTGTGTATTGTTCAGCGGTCCGTTTACAGTATTAAAAGTAGTCATGGAATCCTTAACCGGAGAGCGGCCAAAATGCAGTTTCAGCTGGCCCATAGAGTTGCTGGTGGTACCATAACCATCGGTAATGTACCAGTAACTTACTTCATACGTAGAGCCCGCGGTCATTTGCAGCGCCTGGGTGTAGAAGGTATCGTTCTGAGGGTAAGGGTAGTAGTAGAAAGAGGCATACTTGGTACCGGTTCTTCCAAACTGGTTATAGCTACCACTAGGCGCAACGAAGGTCTTACACTGCAATTTATTGGTGCTGCTCCAGCAGGTAGGCAGTTCATCGTTGGTGGTGATATTCTCAAAGCTTTCTGTGTAAGGCAACACTGTGCCACCGCCTGTGGTTACAGTTACCGCAGGTGTAGTAAAACTCTGGGTGCTTGCAGTACAGGTAGCAACGCATCTGAAATAAGTTGTTTTCAACACTTTGGTAGAATAAGCATAACCGGTAGCACCGCTTATGTTAGTCCAGGTAGTATTGTCCGGAGAAGACTGCCATTGGAAGGTTAAACCGCTGGACAGGCCATTCAGTACCATATCCACATTTTTACCGGCACACATGGTTCCTGTTGGTGCACCAATAATGGTGATACCAGATGGTGTGCCTGTACAGGCAGGAGGAGGAGTGTAGGTAATGCGGATGGTAGGACGGGCAGAGGTAGAATAGATTGCAGTTGTACCGCCAATAGCGGTAGTACTGGTATAGTATGCACCCAGGCCTGTTGTGGTAGAGTTATAATAATAGTTAACACCCGAAGTTGCAGAAGTGGTACCGCCAAAATACCAGTCGGCCATTAATTGCAGGCTTTGACCGGTGTATACGAATCCACTTGAAAACGGATAAGCATCATAGGTACCCGCACCACCATTAGAAGTAAGTGTGGTGGTATTGTACACCTGTTGCGTACCGGCAACCAGGTTGTTCCACACAAAATCGGTCATAAGGGTGGCCGCAGTGTTCTTCACATACAGGGTAAAGTTGTTGTTGGTACCGGTAATGGTGCTCGCATCGGATCTGATCCATTCTACTTTTGTAATGGTAGATCCCGGGGGGATGTTTAATTCACTGGCAGTGAAAATGTAAGCATACTTGGCATACTTGGCCGTGTTACTTTGTGAGTACACATAAGTGGGCCCGTAATAATAGTAGCTTGAGCTTAGCGTGCCGATAGTAACCGTGCTCTGCGCCATGGTTACGTTTCCGCACAGCAAAAGCATAGCCAGTACACTGAATAAGTGTAGCAGTCTTTTCATACTCTTTCTTTTTTTAGATTTCTGTTACGCGCTACCGATGTTTCGGTATAATTATCTGAAAATATTCATTTAGTATTTAATAACCAAAAAAAATAATGCCCAAAAACAACAAAAAATTAACGCTTTCTGACTTTTACCCACATACAGTGGATAAAAAATAATTATGTAAACATAAAAAGCCGGCCACAGTGCTGTGACCGGCTAATATTACATGCCTAAAACAAGCAAATTCAAACTAATCCCTCAGAATGTTTAACGGACGCGCTATCACACCCTGCGCAGTCATCATCCGGATCATATAGAGACCCGAAGGAACGCTGCCCAGCTGAATGGTAGATTTACCAGAGGCATTCGGGGTGTTGCTATAATATACCTGGCGGCCGGTTGCATCGAGCACTTCAATACTGCGAATGCCGGCACCAGATTTATCTTCTACCACAAAAGAACCGGAGGTAGGGTTAGGGTAAACCAATACAAGGTTCTCTTTTGCGTAATTGTTAACACCCAGTGGGTAAAGGCCAATGGTTACCCTGGCGGTATCTCTGCCACAAGCATTCTCAGACACCTGGGTTACCTGGTAGGTACCATATTGCACATAGGTATGGGCCGGATGCTGAACGTGAGAGGTCTGGCCATCGCCAAAATCCCAGAAGGTAGAGGTACCATGCAAAGAGGAGTCGCCAAACATTACCAGGATACCATCTGCGTCATAATTGATACGCGCTTCGGGCAGTGCCAGGTGGGTAAGCACTACAGAATCGTAGGCTTCGCACTCATGCGGCGTAGTTACTTTTACAAAATAGGTACCTGCGGTGGTGGTAACAATAGATTGGGTGGTAGCACCATTGTTCCACAAATAGGTACTGCCCGGGTTACCGGCGTTAAACGCCACCTGGGTAGATGGGCAGGCATCCACATCGGGGCCCAGTATCACAATAGCATTATTGCCATAGGTAAAACGAACCGTATCGCGGCTTACACATCCCAGAGCGCTGGTGGCCTTTACAGTATAAGCGCCGGCCTGGTTTACCTCAATAGTATCGGTAACCGCACCGGTATTCCATTGCAGGGTACCATTGGTATGGGCCGAAAGTTTAACATGTGCGCCAAGGCAGGCTACGGTATCGTTGCTCGCTTGCAGTGCAGGCAATGCACCGGTCGTTACATTAATCGTATCAGACGAGCTGCAACCCAGCGGCACCGATACCTTTGTCCAGTATTTGCCAGCTGCAGTAACGGCAAGTGTGTTGCCGGTAGAACCATTGTTCCAGATATAGGTAGCAGAAGGCGGCGTAGGCGCAGCGAGGGTCATTGTTGCATTACCGCAAAGCAGTGTATCATTACCCAGGTTAATAGCAGGATTGGCGCAAGGTTTAATCCTTACCATATAGTCGTGCGTTTCGCCATATGACTGTACATCGCAGGCGGTAAACGTACTTATGTTATACACCGTACGCACACGCATGCGGTAAAGCCCGGTATCGATACCATTGGGAACGAAGAATGAGAATGGCGAATTCTGCGCAGATGAAATAACGGCCACCTGCTCAAAGTTGGTAGCATCAAAACTACCATCCTTGTTAAAGTCGATCCAGATTTTGGCAAACTGGCCGTAGGAGGTATAATCTGAGTTTATAGAACCCGTGGCCATACCACCTTTAAGCAGCTCAACAAAAGGTGTGGGGTTTACAAACCGCACTGCGGGCGAGCTGCATCCGGTAGCCAGGTCTTTAATCATGGTGCCGTTAATGCCGTTCAGAATAAAGTCTTTAATATTCGATATAGTAGAGCAGTTATTGGTAAAACCGGGTGTGCAATAGCAGTTCTCATAGTTATCCATCACCACTTTCTTAACCAGAGAGGTATCGTAAAGGCCAGAGTTGGTACAACCTACAATAAGCCTGTAATAGGTTTTTGCGGTTTGCGATGTGCTGTACTGTGCAAAGTTGTACACGTTGGTCCAGGTAAGGCTGTCTGGCGATGCCTGCCACTGGTAGGTAATAGCACTAAAAGGATAGGTAGGCGCAAAGCTCAGGTTAAAGGTTACGCCGGAGCAAACGGTAGACGGACCCGAAACTACAGGCTTGGCAGGCTTGCCCGCGCAGGGTGTAGCGGGTATTACGTCAAAACCAAAATTGGCCAAACCAGCACCGGCCGTACCGGTAGCACTGGCCAGCGGACCATAAATACGGCCATTGGCTACACTGGCCTGGGCAATGGTAGTGCCGCCGGTATAGCCACTTTGCGATACCTCAATCACGAAATTGGAAGAAGAGGTAAACAAAAACGGCGTTTGCAGGGTAATTTTCATCCATCCGCCCGAGGCAATGGCAGGAACAGAGGTGGTAGCAGCGGAGTATACGGTTTGAAGACCGGTTTCATACGTGCCGTTAGGAAAAGCGGCATAACCCACGTTACCCATTTTAATAAGCAGGTTCTGATAAGTAGATGCCCCGGCTGCCGAACCTACTTTGAGGTAGATGTCGGTAATATTGCCGGGTATTACGTTTCCGGTAAACAAAGAGGGCTGGTACACCCATTGCACTTTGTTGGATGACGTGGTACTAAGCGGAAACGAGTTGGCGGAGGTGCTGGAAGTTACATATACACATTGCGGGGTTTGCGCTTGTACAGCGCCTGCGATAGATACAATGCTGCATACCAGGAATAATAATTTTGTTAGAAAAGGCCGCAAAGCGGGCCTGCTGCAATTTGTCATGAGATCATGATTTAATTTGTTCAAATAATCGGATTAGTCCTGAGCGGGGGAGATCCAGGACTAAAAAAACCAAACCATTCCACAGGTTGTGAAGGCTTACAACCCTATTTCCGGACCGATTGAACCATAGACATGTTCATTAACAAGGACGCACCAGGTGTGCCCGTTGCAGGAATCATCAGACTCCGGCTTACCATACACGGCACTTGCCGCACCAGGAAAAAGTGTAGCGTTTTTTTCATTTGCTTCTGTTTTTTAAAAAATTCTGTGACATTTCTTCTTTGAAATTATTCAATCCACACGGGAATATGAGCAAAAAACTAAAATGATTAGAAAAAACAGAACAAGTACATACAAATATAGATTTTATACCATTTGGACTGTTTTCTACCGAAAAGCATAAAAAAAACCGGCCGCAATACTGCGGCCGGCCTGATTAACAGAAATCTAACAGGAGCAAAAAGTTCTATCGCTATTTACGAATTACGTTTAAATGTTTTACCAGCGTGCCTTTGGCGGTATGCAGGTGTACCATGTACAAGCCCGAAGCAATATCGGGCAGCACTACCTGCCACTCTGTTTGCTGTGCAGGATGCTCGTTTGCATATACCTGGCGGCCCGCCACATCAAGCACCACCACCTTTTCTACTGCAATGCCCGATTTATTCTCGATGGTAAATGTACCGCCAGAGGGGTTGGGGTAGATGCGCACCTGGCTGGCGGCATCATATTCCGTGAGGCCGGTGGGGTTTAGCGAAATAACGACCGAGCTGGTATCATTGCCGCAAGTATTGGTTACCACCTGGTTTATTCTATAGGAGCCATACATAATATAAGTATGTACCGGATTGACGGCTGCGCTGGTGCCCTGGTCACCAAAGTACCATAGTGTGGTAGCTGTATTTTGCGCTGTGTTGGTAAACGAAACCGTAGTACCGTCAATATCGTAGGTAAAGCCTGCAGTGGGGTTAGCTTTATGCGTTACGTTAATGGTATCGTATGAGTAGCAGCCATAAGGCGTGGTTACCTTAACCCAGTATTGGCCGGCATTAAGCACACTTACCGCCTGGCTGGTAGCGCCCGTATTCCACTCATACAGATTTCCGGGGTTGCCGGCATTCAGCGTAACGGGCACTCCCGGGCATTCTGCCACATCGCTGCCCAGTATTACTATCGGGTTATTCGACAGCATTACATTTACCGTATCGTAAGATTTACAATTCTCCGGACTGCTGGCCACTACAGTATAAGAGCCAGCTACATCTACCAGAATATTGCGGGAGGTATCGCCGGTGCTCCATAATACCCTGTAGGCTTCGGTGTTGGCCTTAAGCGGTACCACCTGCCCCAGGCACACCGTGGTATCGTTGCTTACCGAAAGCGATGGCGGATTGCCGGTGGTAATAACAATGGTATCTTCTGCCACGCAGCCACCGTTTACCAGCACATTGGCCCGGTAGGTTCCTGCAGTAGATATGTTTACGGTTTGCGAACTGGCGCCATTGCTCCAGGTATAGGTAGCGCCTACATTGCCGGCATTTAAGGTAATGCTGGCTCCTGAGCACAGCACCACATCATTACCCAGGGCTACAACTGGTTTTACACAGGGCTTGATGCGCACCAGGTAATCCTGGGTTTCGCCATTGCCCTGATCATCGCAGGCGTCGAAACCGCTGGTGATCCACACCAGCCTTACCCGCATGCGGAAAAGACCGGTATCTACAAAGAAAGGAATGTTCATAGAATAAGAGGTAGGAGAGCTGGGCACACTGCTGATGCTCGCCACCAGATCGCTGTTGTCGAAAGAGGCGTCTCTGCCAAAGTCGATCCAGATTTTGGCCACCTCGCTGGAGCCATAGCTCGATGAAATGGTGCCTGTATGAGAGCTTCCCCTTAATAATTCTATTACCGGCGAAGCTGTGTATTTAAAGTAAGAAGGCGAGGTACAACCAGAGTTAAGCTCCGATATAGAGGTGCCATTAATGCCATTGAGCGTAAAGGTGTTAATATCGTCGCCGTAATCGCATCCGCCATCATAATAGGTGGGTGTGCAATAGCAGTTCATAAAATTATTCATATTCACCTGCAGGCTGGCCGAGTTAACCGACTGCGAGGAGTTGGAGCAGGTGATAACGCAACGGTAGTAAGTGGCCGCGGTTTGTGAGATCGTCCATATCGACGCATTGGCGTTGGGGATATTGGTCCAGGTAGTATTGTTGGCAGATGATTGCCATTGGAAGGTAAAGCCCAACCCATTATATATGGTAGATAAGCCTAGTGTAAAATTGGCATTGGGGCAAACACTGGCAGGGCCGGTGGCGGTAGATGCTACAGGTGTACCGCTGCAAGGCACGGTAGACTGTATAGCCAGCCGTATATTGGGCCTGCTGGTAGAGGTAGCGTTGGTAGGATAGTTAATAACCGGGTTATTGCCGCATATGCCAGAGGCATCGTCGTAATACACATGGCTGGCGTTAAACCCAAGGCTGGTTGTCCACTGGGTAGAGGCATTGGTGTTATACGAGGTGTTGTTAAAGCATACTTCTACCACCAGGTTAGAGGTGCCGTTCCAGTTAAAGGCGGTAGAGAACGTGTAAGTGTTCCACCCGGTAACCGGGCTTACCGACCCACTGTAAACCGTGTTTTGAACGGGTAGCCATCCCGCGGTGCTTAATGCGGTGGCCGAAGTGGTATCTATCTTAATGGTATACCCGCTGTGCGGATCTGCAAAGTTTGTGTTGGTTACATTAAAAGCCAGCGATTGAATTAAGCCGGCCGTGCCTCCTATACCCGTGAGTTCCGAGGCTTTGATGAGGAACTGCTGTCGCGCTCCGTAATAATAGTTTCCGTAACCGGTAGGGTAGCTGGAGCTGGAGCTGTTGCCGGTTCCATTGCCTACTGTAAATAATGCCTGCGCTCCTGCCAACTGCACAATACCTAAACTGATTAACCACAAGAGCATAAATCGTAAAGAATATTTCATAAAACAGGATTTTATTAATACAATATTTTATGAAGATAAAATAAATTAATAGCATTTGTTCTATGCAAACAACAAAAACATACATAGTCAAAGTAAAATATACTACTAATTCACATGAGCAATTCATTTACAACATACACCGTATGTCATCGCAAAATTTCCTTTAAGCCAAAGTATATTTCCCGCTGATTTACGCGCATAAAAAAAGGCCAGCCCTTGAAAAGGCCGGCCTACGTAACAGAAATCTAAAAAAGAAGCAAATTCAAATATCGTTTGTGCTCCAATAAAGCAGAAGCACGCTTATTATTCCCGGTTTTTAAAGATATAAAATATTATTGCATAAATACAATTTGCAATAGAACAAGTTCTATTATTTGTTTTTATAGGATTCAGGATGTTATCAATTTTCCTGACGTCTAAAATGCAAGGCAAAGAGAGAAGGCGGGGTTAAGCCCGCCTTCTGTTATTTATGGAGCTATAACTCTCAACTGTTTGGTACTTACACCTTTATCGGTGTAGATGGTTACCTGGTACATACCACCGGCTACATTGCCCAGCTGGATCTGTACTTGTTTCTGCACACCAGGGTTAGCCTGGTGGTAGATTTCCGCACCTACAGCATTGGTCACCGTAATTCTTTCGATGCTTGCGCCACCAGGGTTGCTGATGTAGAAAGAACCGTTAGATGGGTTGGGATACACTGCCAGCTGATCTTCGGGGTTAGCCACGGTTTTTACACCAGTAGGGTACAGCCCTATGTAAGTGATGGCAGTATCCGAGCCGCAGGTATTGGTGGTTACCAATGTTACTTTATACGTTCCAAACTGCGTATAGGTATGGGTTGGGTTGGTCAGGTTAGATGTACCCTGATCGCCAAATGTCCATCTCCAGGTAGTCGCATTGGTGGATGTATCTGTAAAGCTGTAGGTTGTTCCAGTATTGGAGTAAGCAAATCCGGCTTCTGGCAGCGGCTTGTGGGTTACGTTAATCGTATCGCTCACAAAGCAACCTTTAGAATTGGATACATTCACCCAATAGGTACCGGCCTGCAGCACTGAGGTAGCCTGCGTGGTGGCACCATTGCTCCATTCGTAGATATACCCGGGGAAGCCTGCATTAAGCACCACTGGCACACCAGGGCATTCGGTTACATCCGGACCCAGGTTTACGACAGGGTTATTGTCCAGCATTACCTCCACGGTATCGCTTGCGCGGCAGCCGTATTGGTTTTTAACCGACACAATATAAGAGCCTGCGATACCTACTGTAATGGTTGGTGTAGTGGCGCCTGTGCTCCATACCAGGTTTTGACCATTGGTAGTTGCATGCAGGGTAGCCGATTGGCCTATACAGATGGTAGTATCGTTGCCTGCGTTAACGGTTGGCAGCGGTGCTGTTCCAATCACCACATTATCGGTATTTACACAACCACTGGCGCTGCGTGCGGTTACCGTGTAGGTACCTGGCGCGTTAATGATGCTGGTAGCACTAGGTGTTGTGTTACTGCTCCAGGTGTAAATGGCGGCATTACCTGTGGCTTTGAGGGTGTAGGATGTGCCTGTGCATATCAGGGTATCCACACCTGCATCTACCAGTGGTTTCACACATGGGAAGCAGGTTACTTTCATTTTAAACTGGCCGGTTTTATCGGTAGCACCATGTATCAGGATATAGTAATCTGTGCCGCTGGTGGCTACAAATGAAACTTCTGAACTGTTGGGCGCAGCGCCACAACCTGTTGCGTTATCGTTAGATCTGAAACAGGTGAGGTTAGGACAACTACCGGTATACACGTTCATACGGGTATCGAAGTTGGTGGCCACATCGCAGGTAGAGAACAGTACACTATCGCCGGTACCGGTATATTTATACCATACGCCAGGAGCCGATTGCACTGGAACAGTGCTACAAGCCGGCATGCCATCCAGATCGGCAGCTACCGTATTACCATTATAAGTATTACCGCAGGTTACGCTGGTAGCGGTAGCACAAGCATCATTGGCTGGCGGCGTCATAGCCGATACGCAGATTTTGAAGCTGTCTGCCACATCTGCGGCTTTGGTCCAGGCACGTATATAGTAATTCTGTCCGGTAGCCAGACCTGTAATAATTACACTATCCGGATCGCTACACTTAATGGTGCCCAAACTGCTGCAACCATTGGTGTACACCTGCATATCCATATTAACCACTGTTCCGTATTTAGCACCCACATCAAACATTTTGATCTGGTGTACAGAGCTGGTAGCGGTAAATTTATACCATACATCATCATCGGCTGCAGAACCCGCTACGCAAGGTGTCCAGAAGGCATTGCTCGCTGTGGCACCCAGGGTAGTACCCTGAATTGCGTTGGCGCAAGATGCGTTAGGGCTCACAGTAATCTGTGTAGCGTTCTGACAGCTATCGTTAGGCACGGTAGGAATGGTAGATACGCATATTTTAAAGCTATCTGCCACCAGGGTATCTTTGGTCCATACCCTTACATAATAGAGACTGCCCACCGTTAAGCCGGTTACCTGGCTACTATCGGGGTCGCTGCACTTCACCGTATACATTGCGCCGCAGCTACCGCCAAATACCTGGTGATACATATCTTTCGAGGTTCCGAACTTGGGACCTACGCTGTTAATATTTACTTTATGCGCGGTACTGGTAGCAATAAAGCTATACCACACATCATCATCGCCTATACCACTCGTGGTACAAAGCGGGAAGTTCTGCACACTGCGGGTTGCACCCAATGTGGTTCCTACAATACCGTTGCTGCAGTACTCGCCGGCTACCAGGGTAAGCGGCTGAGCATTTACACACTCATCGTTAGGCACCGTTGGGATAGTAGATACGCAAATGCGGAAACTATCTGCCACCAGGGTATCTCTGGTATATACCCTTATATAATAGGTATTGCCAATGGTGAGACCGGTAAGCAGGTTACTATCGGGATCACTACACTTGTATGAGGTAAATCCTGCACAGGTTCCTGAAAGTACCTGGTGGTACATATCGGTAGAAGTACCTATAATAGCCTTCACATTAGTGATGTTAACACGGTGCGATGAGCTGGTGGCCACAAATTTGTACCACACATCATCGTCCGGTGCGCCCACACATGGCGCTGCTCCCATAGAGCGCGATGCACCATAAGTTGTACCCAACACACCACCACTGCAATTTTCATTAACAGACGGAATCAGGGTTACCACGCCACCACAAGTATCATTAGCTGGCTGGGCCGGCGTGCTGATGCAGATCTTAAAGCTATCTGCCACCAGGCTATCTACCGTCCATACCCTAACATAATAGGTTTGGCCAGGAGTAAGGCTTCTCAGCAATGAACTATCGGGGTCGCTACAAGCCACATTGGTAAAGGTGCCGCAGCTACCGCTGAATACCTGGTGGAACATGTTTTTGGAGTTACCGAATTTGGAACCGGTGCTGGTGATCACCACACGATGCCATGGATTGGTAGCGGTAAATTTATACCACACATCATCTTCGGCTATGCCGCTGCTGCTGCAGGCTGCTGTATTTACCAGGGAGCGGGTTGCGCCCAGGGTAGTACCTACCGTTCCGCCAGAGCACCAGTCGCTGGTTACAGGCGTAAGGGTAATAGCGCCGCCGCAGGTATCATTGGCAGGTTGTATAATGGTAGATACACATATTTTAAAGGTATCGGCTACCAGGGTGTCTTTGGTATACACCCTTATATAATAGGTATCGCCAATATTGAGACCGGTAAGTAATGTACTATCCGGATCGCTGCACGCAAGGGTAGTAAAGGTGCCGCAGCTGCCGGTAAGCACCTGGTGGAACATATCGGTAGAGTTACCAAATTTGGAACCCACCGCACTGATTTTGATTTTGTGCGCTGTGCTGGTGGCTACAAATTTATACCACACATCATCATCGGCCACACCGCCGGCACCGCACAATGGCGTACCCGGTGTAGCAGTTGCACCCAAAGTGCTACCCACTACAGTACCAGTACAGTTTTCGGTAGTTACCGGCACCAGCACGGTTGCATTCTGGCAACTGTCGTTGGTGGATGGTATAATGGTAGAGATACATATTTTAAAGGTATCGCCCACATCCGGCACTTTAGTCCAAACCCTTACAAAATAGGTTTGTCCTATGATAAGGCCGGTAAGCTGGTTACTGTCTACATCACTGCACTTAAGGCTGGTGAGGGTACCGCAGCTACCTGTCATTACCTGGTGGTACATATCGTTGGACGAACCAAACCTGCTGCCCACACTGGTGATGTTGATCTTGTGCGAAGTAGAGGTAGCGGTAAATTTATACCACACATCATCGTCTGGTTTGTTTACACCCACACAGGTATCGCCTACCGAAGGAGAAGCACCCATAGTGGTACCTACAATACCTCCCGTACAAGATTCGGTTGTAGCCAGGGTAATATTTACCGCGCCGGAGCATTCGTCATTTACCGGCGGCTGAATAGTGGCTACACATATTTTAAAGGTATCGGCTACCAGAGAATCGAAGGTAAATACCCTGATAAAATAAGTATCGCCTACAGTAAGACCGGTAAGCATACTACTATCGGGATCGATACACTTAATACTCGTTAAGCCGCCACAAGTGCCTTTAAACACTTCGTGCTGCATATTTAAGGAGTTGCCGAATTTGGCACCCACTGCACTGATTTTGATTTTATGAGATGCTGTAGTGGCTACGAATTTGTACCATACATCATCATCGGCTTTGCCTGCGCAAGCGGCCAGGTTTGGAGATGCCGAAGCACCATACGTGCTGCCCACTACCGTTCCGGTACAGTATTCTGAAGCTACCGGCGTAAGCGCGGTTGCATTCTGGCAACTGTCATTGGCAGGTTGTGGCACGGTTGCAATACAAATACGGAAGGTATCTGCCGTAAGCGTATCTACCGTCCATACCCTTACAAAATAGGTTTGCCCTACGATAAGGCCGGTATACATACTACTGTCTATATCGGTACACCTAATAGTTGTCATGCTGCCACAACTACCCGAAAGCAATTGGTGGTACATATCGTTGCTGGTACCGAATACGGCTTTGGCGCCGCTTATTTTTACTTTATGAGATGGCGCTGTGGCTACAAATTTGTACCACACATCATCATCGGACTTACCAATACATGGTGCTGGCGCCTGAGACACAAACGCACCCAATGTAGTACCCAGCACACCTGAGTTACAGATATCGGAACTACCCGGGGTAAGCGTTACCGCACCCTGGCAGGTATCGTTGGCCGGTTGCAAAATGGTGGTCAGGCATATATTAAAGGTATCTGCAGTAATGGTATCTACTGTCCACACACGGATGTAGTAATCGTTACCCACGGTAAGACCGGTGATTAAACTACTATCGGGATCGTTACAGGTAAGCTGGGTAAGCGTAGTACAATTGCCGCTAAACACCTGGTGAAACAGGTCTTTACTGGTACCAAATACCGCACCTGCTTTGCTCAGGGTTACTTTATGCACCGGACTGGTGGCGGTAAATTTATACCACACATCATCATCGGGGTTGCCGCTGCAAGCTGCTGCAGGCAGCGATTTGGAAGCACCCAGGGTAGTACTGGTTATTGGGGTGGTACATACCTGACCCGCTGCCGGGGTAAGCACGGTTGCGGTAGCGCAACCATCATTTACAGGCTGTGGAATAGTACCGATACAGATTTTAAAGGTATCGGCGGTAAGGGTATCCTTACTCCAAACCCTTACAAAATAATTGCTGCCCACGGTGAGGCCGGTAATAATACTACTATCCGGATCGCTGCACTTGATAGCCGTTAAGCCGGCACAAGTACCGCTAAATACCTGGTGGTACATATCCTTGCTGTTGCCAAATACAGCACCTACTGTATTAAGGTTCACACGGTGCACCGTACTGGTAGCGGTAAATTTATACCATACGTCATCATCCGCAGGGATGGTTCCGCAGGAAGCACCTGGCGAGAGGGTAGCACCCAGGGTAGTACCCACCACACCGCCAGCGCAGTTAAGGGTGGTTGCCGGCGTAAGCGTAATGGCTCCACCGCAGGTATCGTTAGCTGGCTGGGTAAGGGTAGATACACATACCTTAAATGAATCGGCAGTGTTGGCATCCTTGCTCCAAACCCTGAAGAAATACGTATTGCCCACAGTAAGACCGGTAATGATGCTACTGTCGGGGTCGCTACATTTAATAGCAGTAAGGCCGGTGCATGTACCGCTGAATACCTGGTGGTACATATCGGTAGAGGAACCTAATTTAACACCCACAGCGCTTACGCGTATTTTATGCGCATTGCTGGTAGCTACAAATTTGTACCATACATCATCATCCGGCGTGGTGCCACATGCCCCGGTTGGTGCAGATTGAGTAGCTCCCACAGTTGTTCCTACCACACCACCTACACAAACGGTTCCGGTGTTTACGGTAAGCGTGTTGGCTGCAGCGCACTCATCATTAGATGGTTTTAATGCAAAGCTGATGGGGCCGGTAGGCAAACTCTCGCCCTGGCCCGCACCGCTACAATCCTGTAAAATGTATGCATCATAATATACACCTTGTTGCAAACCATTGATGGTTGCAGGTGTACTCAGGTTCGTGTACAATGTACCACCCGTTTGCGGATCAAAGCCTTTGGGGCCAATCAGCATTTTATAGGTTCCGGTACAGTTGTTACAAGCCCAGCTAAATGTAGGCGCAGTAGAAGTTACCGCATCAAGTTTAAAATCATATGGCTCATCGCACAACGGCGCTTCTGTTATCGAAATATCATCTACAGAAACATACCAGGGGCCGGATGTCGCCTTCATGGTAATGCCAAAATAATGCACTCCGGTTGTGCTGGGCGTAAAGTTTACTGCAATTCTCTTGTAAGTAGTATGGTCAATACCCGTGGTTTGTGTAAATAGATTATTAACCATACCCGCGGTATTCTGGGAGGTACCATAGTTAATGGTCATTGGTCCCCATCCTGAGTTACCATCTGTAACATACCACATGGTATAGCGGTATTTAACACCAGCCGTCAGGTTAATGCCATTGGTATACATCGTATCATTGGCACCATACCTGAAACAGGCATATTTAGTTCCAGACTTGGCATACTGGTTGTAAGAGCCGGTAGCTGCGGTATAGGTTTTGGTATAAGTACCCAGTGTGGTAAAGCGCATACAGGATGGCACTTCGTTATCTACAGATATGCCTTCAAAGTCTTCGAGGTAAGGTACATTGAAAGCATACTTAATTTCCGCCAGGTAAGGGGCAGAATAAGAAACAGCGCTGGTTGCAGTACAGGTTATTTTACAACGGAAATACCTGGGCGCGTTTAATGCCGCAGAGGTATATACCGAGTTGGTACTGGTACCGGTAGCATTAGCCCATGCCCCATTGGCTACAGAATCCTGCCACTGGTATGTTATACCGGCAAGTGCTGGGATATTAGCCAATGAAACGGTTACAGCAGAGTTGGGACAAGCATAAGCCGGGCCATTTGTAGTAACGCCCGTAATTACACCCGAGCAAGGAGGTGGTGGCGTAAACCTGTATATCTGCCCATTGGCAGGTTTGTTTGCAATTGTGGTTACAAAGTTAACACCATCAGCAGCCGGAGAAGCGGTTGTATTATTTAGCGTAAGGAAACCGCTACCTGAGTTAGCATTGGTGGCAATCCCGATTGTGGCAGAACCACCCGAGACAGCGCCCGCTTCCTGCTTGTAAATATATTCAATAACACCGCTGGTTTCGTACAACTTCACCTGGAAACTGATTACTGCGGTATTGGTAGAGAAATCCCACTCCCAGTTTTTCCATTCCATGGTAAAAACCCGGTTAGGGGCAGAACCTGTTACCAAGTAAGTAGCAGCACCTGCGGCAGCTCCGTCGAGATCATCCCAAAGCGGCATTACGCAGGGTGTAAAAGAAGTCAAGTTCGCAGTGGAGTTTCCGCGCATCTGTGTAGCAGAAGGCGTAACGTTTCCAAAGCTCAACCAACCATTAGAGTTCACTTTAAAATCAGTGTAATTGGTTCCCGCAAACGGGAAAGTGAACCCAATAGGAATTTGGGCAGATGTAGCATCATCTGCCTGTATAACAGTTACCGCAGTGCCTCCTGAGAGCGGAACGTACGTTCCCGGCACAGCCGCCAATATATACTGACTGGGCGTTTGTCCATACGACGCAACCCCAGTTACGCAAGCTGCCACCAACAGCGTTGCATACCGCACAATTTGTAAAAGCTTCCTCATACGCTTATCAATTTCTGTTTTGATATACCACAACCGAATAAATTCTTTCTTTTTTACCAGCATTTTTAATGTAATGCCAAAAACAAAACATATAAAATAAAGGAATTGGTAAATCTACAGATTCAGACTAGATAAAGTACTACGCAGGTTGGTTGCAAAATGAAGGTGATTAATCAATTATTGCATTTTTTCATACTTATTTTATAAACTAATGTATAACTACACATAAGCAAATAATTGATAATCAATGTTAATTTTTGTTTCCAAAAGGCCAAATACGATTCAAAAAAAACAAATAAATTTTTTGGATATTTATTAATCGTATAACATTATTTTACTATTATTATTTTTTGTCATTTTTCATATGTAAACAAAACAGCATGATTGTATAAACACAGTTTACTTTTCCGAATGTTTGTGTTTTTAATACAGGAAACGCTTGCCACTAGCCAATCCAATGCTGTTTTTATACCTGTACAAAATCCGGCTCCTAAAATCAATTCATGAAACAGAAACGACAGCCTATTTATACACAGCCCGGCTGAAAAAAAAGCTTACCCATAATTTAACTAACGGTTGTTAGTTAAATTCTCCAAAACGCCTATATTTGTAGTCTAAAATTGCTGCTCATGGATACGCAACTGCTGGAAACGCAATTCCAGGACAGGATTGACCAGGACATTCGCATTGAGCCGAAAGACTGGATGCCTGAGGATTACAGAAAAACACTGATCCGTCAGATCTCGCAACACGCGCACAGCGAAATCATTGGTATGCTGCCAGAAGGCAACTGGATTACCCGTGCCCCAAGCCTGCGCCGCAAAGCGGTATTGCTGGCCAAAGTGCAGGATGAAGCCGGTCACGGTCTTTATTTATACAGTGCTGCCGAAACCCTGGGCATCAGCCGCGATCAGATGACCGAACAGCTCCTGAGCGGTAAAGCCAAATACTCTTCTATTTTTAACTATCCTACCTTAACCTGGGCCGATATCGGCGCTGTGGGGTGGCTGGTAGATGGCGCTGCTATTATGAACCAGGTGCCACTTTGCCGTACCTCTTATGGTCCTTATGCAAGGGCTATGGTAAGGGTATGTAAAGAAGAAAGCTTTCACCAGCGCCAGGGATACGAAATACTCCTCACCCTCAGCAAAGGCAACGAAGCCCAGCGCATAATGCTGCAAGAGGCCTTTAACCGTTGGTGGTGGCCTGCGCTAATGATGTTTGGCCCCAGCGATGCCGACTCGCCCAACACCGAAAAAAGCATGAAATGGCGCATCAAGCGTTTTACCAACGATGAGCTGCGCCAGAAATTTGTAGACGTTACTGTAGAGCAGGCTAAAATTCTGGGCCTCACCATTCCCGATCCGGATTTGAAATGGAATGAAGAGCGGGGTCATTTCGACTTTGGTGAAATCAACTGGGATGAATTCTGGAACGTGGTAAAAGGCAATGGCCCTTGTAACAAACAACGCCTCGAAACCCGTCAGAAAGCCTGGAACAATGGCGCCTGGGTTCGCGATGCGGCTGTAGCATTTGCAGAAAAAAGAAAAGCCAAAACCCTGGCCGCATAAGCCGGTTTTAGCTTAATTAATTTAAAAACGATCAACGATAGATATCATGAGCAATAAAGAATGGCCTTTGTGGGAAGTGTTCCTGCGCAGCAAAGCCGGCCTGGACCATAAACATGTAGGCAGCCTGCACGCTGTAGATGCCGCTATGGCCCTTGAAAACGCACGCGACCTGTATACCCGCCGTCAGGAAGGGATCAGCATCTGGGTCGTAGAAAGCAGCAATATTCATGCTTCTGACCCTTCCGATGCAGAAGAACTGTTCGATCCGTCCAAAGACAAAATTTACAGGCACCCTACGTTTTACGACCTGCCTATTGAGTTGAAACACATGTAACCCCGCATCATGACCAACGAATCATTATTTCATTATAACCTACAACTGGCCGATAACGCCCTGATCATCGGGCACCGGCTCAGCGAATGGATTGGCCATGCTCCGCAACTCGAAATTGAGATGGCACTGGCCAACCAGGGACTCGACTTTATTGGTCAGGCCCGCAGTTTATACCAGTATGCCGCCGAGGTAGAAGGCAAAGGCCATACCGAAGACGACCTGGCTTACCACCGCGATGTGTGGGATTTTAAAAACATTCTGCTGCTGGAGCTGCCCAAGGGCGACTTTGCAGAAACCCTGGCCCGTGCACTGTATTACAGCCTGTTTATGGAGCTGTTTTATCGCGAACTGCAGAAAAGCACCAACAGCCAGCTGGCTGCCATTGCCGAAAAATCGCTGAAGGAAATGAGCTACCACGCGCGTTACAGCAGCGAATGGACCATACGCCTGGGCGATGGTACTGCCGAAAGTCAGAAGAATATGCAAAGGGGCATTGAAGAAATGTGGCCTTTTACCGGCGAGATGTTTGTGCCTGCGCCTTATGAGCAAGTGCTCATCCAGGCTGGTGTGGCCGTAGATGTGGCTGCGCTGCATGCTGCATGGACCCAAAGGCTGAAAGAAGTACTGGAAGAAGCTACCCTGGATATGCCTGCCGACTGCTGGATGCAGGAAGGTGGCAAAACAGGACGCCACAGCGAACACCTGGGTTTCCTGCTGGCCGAGATGCAGTTTATGCAAAGGGCTTACCCCGGCGCTACCTGGTAATAGAACGTAATTGGAATGTAAAATATCTCCATTTCCAATGGCGGTATTTTACATTTTTTTTGTGCAACAGAAAAGTGATGTGCTATGACGAAAGATGCAGTATACGAGATTTTAGAAACGGTTACAGATCCCGAAGTGCCGGTATTGACTATTCTGGACCTGGGTATTGTGCGCGATGTACAAATCAGCGACGACGATACCACAGCCCACATCACCATTACACCTACCTACAGCGGCTGCCCGGCCATGAACACCATTGCCATTCAAATACGCATGGCTTTGATGGAGAGGGGTTTCAAAAACATTCACATTCACACCGTGCTTACACCCGCCTGGACCACCGACTGGATGACCCCTGCAGGAAAAGAAAAGCTAAAAGCCTACGGCATAGCGCCGCCACAATACCGCGCCAAAGCCAAAGTGGGCCTATTCGAAGAGGCGAGCGTGCAATGCCCGCAATGCAACTCTTTTAATACAAGGCTTATTAGTGAGTTTGGCTCCACCTCCTGCAAGTCGCTTTACCAATGCAACGATTGCAAAGAGCCTTTTGATTACTTTAAATGCCATTAAACTATCCGGTTGAGGGTATTAACGTACCTCAGATCCCGGGCAGTACTTCTCACCTTACACTTCTCACAGCTCCTGGCAGGAGCTACGCGCCTATTCACCATTCACCTCTCACTTTTGACGCCAAAGTTGCTCTGCCTTGCGACCTACCAGCCAGAATGAGGCGGCGAGGAATAAAAAGAACAATCCTTTATTGAGGTGATCCCAGAAGTACTCAAAGTAACGGGAATAGAGGTTAATCAGCAGAAAAATAAGGCCCATATCGCGCAGCCAGGTTTCGCGTAGCTTCATACCTGCCCAAACCGCCACCGCGCTTAATGCTGTGGCTGCTATGGCCCAGGGCACCATACTTAATTGCCTTACCGCCTGCCAGCGTTCCCACTCGCCATAATTGCCAAATACGCCCATACCCCACAATGCTGTAAAGGCTACCAATACGGTAAACACACGGGTGGTTTGCACAAAATCTTTGGGTAACTTAAACTTGGGTAACAGCCAGCAGATGCCTCCCAGCAATGCACTCCACAGCAGAAAACGCAATGGGTAGTTCATACCCATAAAATAACCCTGCGCATTGCTGTACCAGGCCGTTTCTGCTGCAAACCAACCGGAGAGCGCCAGCAGCCCAATGGCCCACACCGGCACAGATCTTAGTTTTAGCGCGGTACCAAAGTAAACCAATGCTGCTATGGCTATGCCAATGGGGTAGTGCACCTTACTGATGCCGGATGCGTAGGCAAAATAAGTAACGGCCGTGGCTGTAAATAAACTGCCCGAGATATAAAACACCTGGGTGCTTAACCCGGTAAAGCCCATTTGCCGCTGGCGCCGGTATGCAAAATAATGAATGGCAAAAGCTACCAGTGCGGTTATCAGAAATATAGCCCAGTCCGATAACAGGAAATACCGTTTCAGGTTGGCCAGTAATTTATCATCGAGGAAAATAGAGATAAAAGCCAGCACGCCGCAACTTACCGCTACCACAAATGCGTATAAGGAGAGCTGCCGCCAGTCGCCGGGACGCTCTTCTAAGCTATCAGACAGTTGCTGCCGCTGGGCATCGGTCACCAGTTGTTGCTCCTGCCACCATTTCAGGAGTTTGTCTGCAATTGCTTTTTCTTTCTCGTCCAGGGGCAGTTTAGGCTGCATACCGCGGATCAGGAGTTTTTAATTTTTTCCCAGGTCTCAAACAATGCTTCCTGCGATGGGCGGTTGATTGGCATTTCGGTCAGCGGCTCGCAAGGGTAAGCATGCTCCCGCATATCGTTGGGTAAGGTTTGGTAAAGTTGCGTGCCCTTGGTTTTCCAGGCTATCATGTCGTCGCTCACCTGTTTAATGATCTTGGCAGGGTTACCCACCACCAGGCTACGGGCAGGAATTTTGGTATTGGCATTTACAAACGACAATGCGCCAATAATGCATTCATCGCCAATCTCTACATCATCCATAATCACGGCATTCATCCCCACCAGCACATTTTTACCCACCGATGCGCCATGAATAATAGCCCCATGGCCAATATGCGCGCCGGCCTGCAACACCACAGTAACACCCGGAAACATGTGAATGGTACAGTTCTCCTGCACATTGCAACCATCTTCGATTACAATACCACCCCAATCGCCACGGATAGCCGCACCAGGACCAATGTACACGTCCTTTCCAATGATAACATTACCGGTTACACAAGCCTGTGGGTGCACATATGCGCTGGGGTGTACTACGGGAATAAACCCTTTGTATGCATAGATCATAATACCAAAACTAAAAAAATAACCCCGATGCGTAAAACACCGGGGTTATTTAATATCGAAGCAGGTATGTTTAGTGGCGGATGGCTACCTTACCTCCATACACTGTTTCGCCTTTGCTGTTGCGGAACTGGTAGAAGTAAATGCCATTGGTGAGGCCCGATACATCGAGTTGTTCTTTTTGCACACCTACGGTTTTGCGCAGGTATTCTTTACCAGATACATCTACAATGCTAACGGTTAAGGTTTCCTTACCGGTGTTTTCTACATACAGTACAGATACAGCCGGGTTAGGATAACATTTGAGGAAAGTGCTTGCACCCAGGTTTTCTTTGATGCCAGAAGGGTAGGAGAATGCGATATCGTCCAGGTAGGCGCTTGAACCCATATGGTTATCGGCCGTATCGTTGGTAAGCTCAAAAGAAAGCATAATAGAATCGGCATCGGCAGATGTGCTCCAGCTAATGGGCAGACTGAAGGATTTATAATTGGCGCCTTCTACATTAAGGCCATCTTCAAGCGTTCCTATCGTGCCGGTACCATCTCTAAACTCGGCATTTACCAAAAGGTAATCGCCCATGCCATTGGCAGGCAGCTTGTAATAACCGGTGAGCATGGTAGGGTGGCCAGAGAAGGGCACCGGAGAAAAATCCTGGGTAGTAAAATCAAAATCGCCCAGCAGCAGTATGCCGGCCACATTTACGGTATCGCCGGCCAGAGGTACATAAGAACGAATGGTTTTAAAACCTACCGCAGCAGTGCCGCCATGCACATTGGCAGGCTCTACCGCACCATCAACCTTTACAAGAGAACCCATGGCACTGGCCCCTAAAAAGTCGAGGAGGGAATCGGAGGTAACCCAGGCCATACCTGTAGGCACCTGACCAAAAGAAGTGGTACGCCAGTTCTCAAAACCGCCGTTATTAATGTTTTGCGCCGAAACGCCCAGGCAGGCACCAGCCAGCAGTAAAAGTGTACAAATTGTTTTTTTCATCTTGGGTTTATTTATTGGTTAAACGAGGCCGGCATTAAAAAGTTACAGCCCAGCGCATTTTATTTAAAAATAATTCACATGTTTAAATTCTAGCGGGCAATCATCACTTTACCACCATACAAAACCTCGCCCTTGCTGTTAAAGAACTGATAGTAGTACTGCCCGGTGGCTATACCCGCTATACTTACCTCCCGGCGGGAGGCATCGGTCAATGGCAATTCGAGCATTACTTTGCCGGCAATATCTACCAGCTTCCAGTATATGTCTTTCCGGGATGAGGCATTTTCTACCACAAGTACACCTGTTGCCGGGTTAGGGTAACTCTTAAACCACTTGCTGGCGCCCAGGTTCTCCTGTATGCCGGCAGGCAGCGAAAAAGCCAGATCGTCGAGTATAAAACGGGTAGCCATATTCAATTCCAGGTCGTTCTCGCCCAGTATAATGGTCATTAGTAAGGTATCCGGAAAATCGGTCGTTGTCCAGTTAATGGGCAGACTAAAAGATTGAAAACCCGCATCTACCACATCGGTTTCCCATACAGCGCTGGCTATTTCGGTACCTTGTTTCTTAAAAGAGAGCTGGATGGCAGCGGTATCTTCGTGGTTATTGCCTATTATTTTATAGTAACCGGTAAGCGCGGTAGGCCTGGAGGTATAGGGAGCGCCGCCCAGGTAGGCAGTATCGGTAAGATCTACTATGCCATTGAACAGCACGCCTCCGATTTTAATGGGTGTGCCCAGCAGTGTTACAGAATCTACCTTTAGTCCTAATGCGTAGGTACCCCCTCTTACATTGGCAGGCTCCAGCGCTGCATCTACCTTTTGCACAGTTACGGAACTAGCGCCAAATAACATAAGTATGCTATCGAGGCTGCGCCAGCCATTGCCCAGCGGCAGCTGCCCAAATGCCGCCGTGCGCCAGTTTTCAAATCCGCCATTTTCAATTTGCTGCTGCGCCTGTAACCTGGCCAGGCAAGCCATCAGCATGAGAAGTGTACAAAGAACCTTTTTCATATGATGGTTATTTTCATTCAAAAATAACGCATATAAAAATACAAACATCTGATTTGGCGAAGAATTAATGCAGCTGCTTACGGAGATCAGGTTTTAGCACCTTGCCCATTGCATTGCGGGGCAAGGCCGATACTCGCAACCATTTGCGCGGCACCTTATAGTGTGCCAGCTGCGATTTTAACCAGCTTTCGGGCAGCGCATCGGGGTGCGGCGCATCGCCCTCTGCCACCCATACCGCAGCTATTATCTCGCCCCATTGCTCATCGGGCAGGGCTACTACCGCGCATTCCTTTACATCGGGGTGTGCCAGCAGCACTTCTTCTATTTCTAATGCAGAGATCTTGTACCCGCCCGATTTTATAATATCCTGCGAGCTGCGGCCCAGTATCTTGTAATGGCCTGCGGCATCGCGCTGGGCTATATCGCCGGTCTTAAACCAGTGGCCCACAAAGGCTTCTGCTGTGGCTTCGGGCCGCTGCCAGTATCTTTTAAAGACGGTAGCACCCGATACATACAGTTCGCCGGGTGTATCGGCCTCCACAATTTCAGTTCCGGCTTCATCGCATAGTTTAACAGCTACACCAGGCAGGGGTTTGCCTACAAAACCAGGTTTTCTTTCGCCCTCCAACGGATTGGACAATGCCATTCCGATCTCCGTCATACCATAGCGCTCCAGCAACACCTGCCCGCTAATGGCTTTCCATTGCTCCAATACGGGTACCGGCAATGCGGCAGAGCCACAAACCATTAACCGCATGGCCTGCATAGCCAGCGACCAGCGTTGTTGTTCAGGTTCAGATACGTTATGATAGTGCTGGATTAACTTATGGTAAATGGTGGGCACCGCCATAAATAAGGTGAGCTGACCACTGCACATGCGCTCCATTACATGTCGGGCATCAAAACCGGGTTCCATTTCGCAAATGGCGCCATTGTATAGCGCGCAGCACAAAATATTGATGATGCCGTGCACATGGTGCATGGGCAATACATTCAAAATACGGTCTGATGCCTGCCAGCCCCAGGCTTGCGATAAAGAAATAACCTGGGCGGCAATCTGCGCATGGCTCATCACCACCCCCTTGGGCTTGCCTGTGGTGCCGCTGGTGTAGATCATAAGCGCATCGGCTTCTGCTGCTACCTCTGGCAGCTGCACCTTTTCGCCATGGCCCAGCACCGCAGTTAAAGGCCTGGCCAGCTCTGGCGCAGCAGCTGTAGCAGCAGTTTTGCATACATCATCGTACAACAAGAGTGCGGTTTGTGTGTCTGCCACCAGGTACCCGATCTCGGCCACGGGGTGGGCCGGGTGCACTGGTACGGCTATGCCCCCCGCCAGCCAAATGCCCCATTGCACCGCCACATAATTAAACCCCGAAGGTGCCAGGTACAATACCGGCCCCGGAAAAGCGCCCAACAACGATACAAGATTGCTTGCAACTGTTTGGGCTGCCTGCATAAGCTGGGTGTAGGTATAAGATCCGGCATGGTCTGTAATAGCCGTACGATCTGCAAAAAGCGCGGCCTGGCTGAGTAGTGGAAGAGTAGTGGTGTGCATCAACGTAAAATTAACCAATGCGCCTAACTGCTGCAAAACGGAATCCTGTGCAAATGCAAATATGGGACAGCCCCTTCATGGATTTTCGAAACCAATTTTTAATTCAACTCCAGCATATTATAAGACAGGCCAACAAGCAATCGAGGCTGCCACGTCCTTTTTCAGCTTCCTGTTACTTTTTTGCGGAAAAAAAGTAACCCAAAAAACCGCCCGCAAACGAATACATCCCGTTTGCGGGTGTGTACCCCGATCTTACAGTTGTACTACTATGGCTTCGGCTCTGGCTTCCCAGGATCCGAACGAGCCTCGGTTTCGCTGCTAGTTTTATTAGGGAAAACAACAATCCCCCGGTATAACCAGGGGATTGTTGTTATAAGGTCTTTGTACTGTGACCTGGCAGGACCTTCGGACCCCGTAGTAACGGGACAAGCGCTGGCAGGTATTCAGTTACCGTATTATCATATTGCCTATACAAAGAAAGATTGTCCCTCTGCCGCCATTTTGCGCAGCAGCGGGCTGCAACGGTAGCGGTCTTCGTGGTAGGTATGGTACAAAGCATCGAGGCGCGCTACTACGGTGGCAATGCCTATTTCATCGGCCCATTTGAGCAAGCCTTTAGGATAGTTTACACCCTTGGTCATAGCCGTATCTACATCCTGGCGGCTGGCAATGTTCAGGAAGCAGGCATCGGCAGCTTCGTTGATGAGCATAACCAGTACACGATCGCAGATCTGCTGGCCCAGCACATGGTCTTTTACCGGCTCGGGCATTGCTGCGCCTTCGGCATAGTTGAAGAAACCACGGCCACTTTTGCGCCCCAGCCAACCGGCTTCGAGCAGGCGCTTCTGGCTAAAAGAGGGTTTGTAGCGCGGATCGTAGAAGAACTCGCGAAAAACCGTTTCGGTCACCACATAGTTTACATCATGCCCAATATAGTCCATCAGGGTAAAGGGCCCCATACGAAAACCACCCAGCTCGGTCATAGCCCAGTCGATGGTAGCCATATCTGCCACACCTTCTTCATAAATGCGCAGTGCTTCTCCATAAAATGGACGGGCTACGCGATTTACAATAAAGCCAGGCGTGTCTTTGGCAATAACGGTTTTCTTGCCCCAGCTGTCGATCAGCGCTTTGGAGGCTTCTACCGTTGCAGCAGCAGATTGCACAGCGGGAATGATCTCTACCAGCGCCATCAACGGTGCAGGGTTAAAGAAGTGAATGCCCACCACACGCTCAGGATGTTTACACACACTGGCAATGGAAGCTATGGAAAGCGAAGAGGTGTTAGATGCCAGGATACAATCGGCATCTACCACAGCTTCAATATCTGCAAATACTTTTTTCTTGATGTCGAGGTTTTCTACAATGGCTTCAATGATGAGTCCGCAACCAGCATAGGCCTGCACATCGCTCACAAACGAAATATTGCCGGTGATGGTGGCTGCTGCCTCGGCAGTTATTTTACCTTTCTCAGCCAGTTTGGCCATGGTAGCAGCCAGCGTAGCCGAGGCTTTTTGCAATGCCTGCGGGTTGGCATCAAATACTACTACCTGGTGGCCTGCTGTAGCCGCTACCTGGGCTATACCACTGCCCATGGCTCCGGAACCTACTATACCTACTTTAATCATGATGAAATATCGCGCTGTTATATGTGTATGAAAAGATTATTTGCCTGTAAATACGGCTTTGCGTTTCTCCAGAAATGCCTGTACCCCTTCGCGGTGGTCGGCGCTTAAACCAGCCTGGGTTTGCAAGTCTTCTTCCAGTTGCAATTGCTGCTCCAGGTTATTGTTCCAGCTGGCATTGAGCGCTTTTTTGGTGAGCGCAAGCCCTACAGTTGGCATCTGGGCCAGGTTTTCGGCCAGGGCCAGGCTTTCGGCCACCAGGCTTTCGTCGTTATAGGCTTTGTAGATCATGCCCATGGCCTCTGCCTGCTCGGCGCTTACTTTATCGCCCAGCATCATGAGCGCGGCAGCTCTTTGCATACCTACCATACGGGGCAGGAAAAAGGTGCCTCCGCTATCGGGAATAAGCCCGATGCGGCTGAAGGCCTGGATAAAGCTGGCGCTTTTGGCAGCCACTACAATATCGCAACACAGGGCAATATTGGCACCTGCTCCGGCAGCTACACCGTTTACCGCGGCTACTACGGGCTTGTTCAGGTTACGTATTTTTTCGATAATGGGGTTGTAATGCTCTCTTACGATTTTGGCAATGCCGGGCCCCGAAGGGTCAATAGCTTCGCCCAGATCCTGACCTGCGCAAAAGGCCTTGCCTTCTCCAATGATGTACACACAGCGCACCTGCTCATCCTGCTGGCATATGTCCAGCTTCTCTTGCAGTTCCAGTGCCATTTCGCGGTTAAAACTGTTAAACTTATCGGTACGGTTAAGGGTAATGATACCCACACCGTTTTTAAATTCGTATTTTATAAGACCCATTGTTAAGCGTATTAAGTCGTAAAAATATAAAACCCCGCCCATATTGGCAGAAACAATGGGGCATAATGCTACCAACCACATGAAAACTTGTTCATATTCTAATATGTTCATAATTTTGTATCATCATGATAACGAAAGTGGCTCCTACAGAAGAAATAGACTGGGAAAAGGCGGGATACCTGCTTAAGGCCATTGCCCACCCGGTGAGGCTGCAGGTAATTATGCTGCTGAGCCAACAGCAAAACATGACGGTAAACGAGCTGTGCAAAGAAACGGGTTGCGAGCAGTCGCTGCTCTCGCACCACCTTACCGGCATGCGGCTCAAGGGCATTTTAAGCTCGGCCAAAGAAGGCCAGTTTGTATACTACGCGCTTAAAGAACGCAATGTGGTAAAGATACTGGACTGCATCCGGCACTGCGATTGCATTATGTAATACACCGCCTTTGATTGCGGTAAAATGTGTAACTAAAAAAAGAAAAACATATGTCGTTCAACGAAATGATTAACAGCGAAACGCCCGTATTGGTAGACTTTTTTGCGGAATGGTGCGGCCCTTGTAAAGCCATGGCTCCCGAACTGGAAAAACTGAAAAAAATGCATGGCGATGGTCTGAATGTGATTAAGATCGATGTGGACCAGAACCAGGGCGCAGCGCAGCATTACGAAGTAAGTGGCGTACCTACGCTCATCCTGTTTAGAAAAGGGGAGATGCTGTGGCGCCAGAGTGGGGCGGTACCCGCTTCACAATTGTCCAACATCATTAAACAATACGTGTAATGCTCGGATTCCTGAAAAAACTGTTTACCTCTGGCGCGGATAAGCAACTCCTTATTGGACAAATGATCAAAGATGGCGCTGTGGTAGTGGATGTGCGCACCTCAGATGAGTTTGCCAACGATCGCTACCAGCACTCGCGCAACATTCCGCTGCACCTGCTGGACAGCAAAATGGCCGACATCAAGAAATGGAACAAACCCGTAATTGTATGCTGCGCTTCTGGCATGCGGAGCAACCAGGCCGCCAGCATGATGGCCAAAGCCGGCATTAAAGTAATTAACGCGGGCAGCTACCGCTACCTGGGCAAACACTTTTAACAGGCATCTTACAAAAACAAAACGGCGTCCCTACAGTACTGTGGGGACGCCGTTTTTAATATCATGCGAGCACTTATAATGTGCCTTCCTGCATTTGCTTGAGTGCCGTTTCATACGACGCGGTATCGCCACTGTTTTTTTCTTTAAGCTTGCTTACTACAGATTGCTGCATAGCAATTGCTTTATCCTTCTCTCCCGATACATACAGCAGGTGTGCATAAGTATCGGCACTGGGTGCCCAGGCTTCGGGAATGTTACGGCTCAGCTGCTCCGACATTTTAGACCAAGTAAGCGCTTTGGCCATCAGTGCCTTATCTGAACGGTGGCCTTCGTATACCTGCCAGGCTATATCATTAAGCGTGCTGCCATCCAGAAACGATGCCTGGTACAGCGTTCTCGGGTTTTTCATATTCAAATCTACCAGGGAGTCCAGCTTACTGTCTTCTACCTTCATCATTTGCAGTTGCGCGCGCACCGATTTGCGGGCTTCGGCCTGTTTGGCCTTATCCTGCCTGGCATAATCGGCCAAGGAACGGGTGCATATAAAATCGGCTTCGGCTATACCGGCGGTAAAAGCCTTTTCTTTATTGCCGGTGTTGGTATAGTATTGCGATGACATCCAGTATTCGATACGCTCATCCATAAACGGGGCGTACTGTTTGCGGGCAGCGATTGCTACGGCCAGTAATTTTTCATTTTTGGCATCTACCGCGGCCTGGTAGGTATCATACACCACGCGCTCCATCTTATTGTTTAAATAATCGGGGTTAGTGGTAGCCATATAGCGTTGCAAATCGGCCTTTTGCTTGTATATGCGGGGCAGGGCATTGTTATTGGCAGTTTTAACCCGATCGGCCAGGTACAATAGATCGGTAGAGTCCAGGTTTCCTTTGGGCAGGATGGCCACATAAGCGTTGAGCACCTCATCGTTGTTATGCCCCAGGCGTTCGTTTTTTTCCAGGTATGCTTTCAGAAAAGCCTTATCACGTTTGCCTTCTTTAAACGCAGTTTGGTATTTATCCAGCGTCATAGGGTCTTTGTACTCTGCTACCGCTTTATCGCCTTCTGCCACAAAATCTTTTACCTCGGCGCTGGCACCCATAGTACGGAATACTACTGCCTGCTTCTCTGGCTCAATAAAGAGATTGGTGGGGTAGCCGCTTACCTGGTATTTTTTGGCAATATCGAGCCCCTCGCCTTTTTCGGCATCGATACGGTAGTTTACAAACAGTGCGTTGAATTTATCGCCGGCTTCCTTTTGTGGAAAAATACGGGTGGCCAGCATTTTACAAGGACCGCACCAGGTGGTGTACACATCCAGGTATATGAGTTTGTGCTCGGCTTTGGCCTTGGTTACCACCGACTGCCAATCGCCGGTTTCGAAATTAATACCCTGGGCAAATGCCGATGCAGAGCACAGCAGCACAGGAGAAAGCAAACACAGAATCTTTTTCATGAATTTATTTTAATCTGGATTAGAAAGATAAACACAAAACGTTATATCCTGCCAACAAATTACAGTTCAATCCCTTTTGTAACGGCTATTTGTACCTTAGTATGCAATACACAAACCATATAATATGGCCAAGCAACATTTTACCACGGTTAAACATAAGCAGGGTATGGCTTTTGAAGCCGATATAAACGGGTTTAAAGTGCAGATGGATGTAGCTTCGGAGCAGCACGTGCCCGATGCGCCCAGCCCCAAACCCTTTATGCTGGCGGCCCTTGCCGGATGCACCGGAGTAGATATTGTGAGCATACTCGACAAAATGCGGGTGGCTTACAGCGATCTTACAATCGATACCGAAGCCGACCTCTCAGATGGTAACCCCTCTATCTACGAAACCGTAAAGGTGGTTTACAG
Source organism: Chitinophagaceae bacterium (assembly GCA_031546985.1). GTDB lineage: Bacteria > Bacteroidota > Bacteroidia > Chitinophagales > Chitinophagaceae > JAVBJN01. Next base: position 30,832 of record JAVBJN010000040.1, on the reverse strand, counting down.
CATTCGCCTGGCAGCTGCCGACCGCGAAAAGATGGAAAAGGCCGTAAAACTATCCATTGAAAAATACTGCGGCGTATGGGCCATGTTCGAAAAATTCAGCACCCTTGCCTACGAGATCCGGTTTGCTGATTAGGCCTTTACCCGGCCAGCCATTTTTTGAAAGAGGCAGAGCGCTCTGTACTTACCATTACCTCGGTTTTGGCAGCCGGTTTTAGCTTAAGTACCAACCTCGATTTAGAATAAGTGGTTACTGTCTCTATGGCGCTGATATTAACCAGGTACTGGCGGTTTACCCTGCAATACACCGCAGGCTCGAGCAGCGCCTCCAGCTCATCCAGTGTATGATCGGAGGGCAGGCGGCTGCCATCGGCCAGGTAAAAGAAACACATTTTTTGCTCGGCCATGGCGTAAGCAATGCTGGAGGCTTCGAGTATTTTAATCTGCTCGCCTATCTTAATGGTAAAGCGGGTTTTGTATGCCGCTCTGGGATGGATATACGTATCTACCAGCGATTTTACCCAATCGGCATCGGGCATCATGGTTCTTTTCTGGTCCAGAAACTTCTTTAGCGCTTGCTGCAACTCTTCTTTTTTGAGTGGCTTGAGCAGGTAATCGATGCTATTGAGCTTAAACGCCTGAATGGCGTATTGGTCGTATGCGGTTGTAAAAATGATATGACTTGCTACCGGGTGTTTTTTAAAGATATCGAAGCTCAGTCCGTCCGACAGTTGAATGTCGCTAAGAATAAGATCGGGCTCGGCATGCTCATCAAACCAGGTGCAGGCTTCTTCTACAGAGGCTACCATACCTTCCAGCTCGGCTTCTGGCATAAGCTCTGCCAGCATTTTACCCAACCGCTGCTGGGCAGGCAATTCATCTTCGATAATTAAAACTCTTACAGGTTTCATAAGCTTTCTATAAGGGGTAAACGCACTTCAAAAAAAGATTCGGTTTCTACTACTTCTATTTCGGATATATGCAGCAGCCGGTAACGGTTGCGGATATTGGACAAACCAGTGCCCGTACCGGGCGCTACCGACGATTTGGCCTGCTTATTATTGCGCACCACCAGGTAGCCCAATGGCGATGCCATCAATGTAATCACCAGTGGTTTTTGCAAGGTAAACGCGTTGTGCTTAATGGCATTCTCCAGCAGGAGCTGCATGGTAAGCGGCGGTATTTTGTAGCGGCCGGTATCCAGCTCGCCCAGCAACCGCTCCATACGTATGGCTTTGCCAAAGCGCTGCTGCTGCAGGTACAGGTAAGTATCCATCAGCACCATTTCTTCATCGAGGCCTATCACATCTTTATTGCGGTACATCATTACACTGCGGAAAAAATCGGCCATGGACTGTGCGTACCTGCCCGCAGTATCGGGCGAGGCCTCTATCATCTCCATCAGGGTATTAAAGCTGTTGAATACAAAATGTGGATTAATCTGGGTTTTAAGCGTTTCCAGCTCCAGTTGCAATTTTTCCTTTTTAAGTGCTTCTACTTTGCGTACACTACTGATGCGCCAGCGAATGACCCACCAGATAAGCAAAGCCGCCAGCAACAAAGCGCCTATAATAACTTTGGGCGTTTGCCAGAAGGGCGCTGCAATATCAAATTCGTAACGGGCCTCGGCTACATTGGCCGATTGGTTGTTGATAAACGCTTTTACCCGAAACACATAGTGGCCGGGCGGGAGCTGTGACAGGCTGATGTCTTCATCGCTGGTGGGTATCCAGTTGTCGTTATAACCATCCAGTTTAAAAGCATATTGAACAGACTCGGGATTGGTGTTCCAGATGCCGGTATAACGGAAGGTAAAATTGTTTTCGTGTGCGCTGAAAGTATGCTGGCGGTGCAGGCATTCTTTTTCATTATTGAGCTTTACCGATTGCAGCACTACCACCGGTGTGTGCATGCGCAGGGCCTCGGGCCGTATGCGGAACAGGCCTTTGTTGGTGCCCAGCCATACCAAACCATCCGGATCGTTTGCCAGGCAATTGTTCTGCACATCGCGAATGCCCCATTCTGCAAAGTGCATGAGGTTAGAGAACATTTGCGTTTGCGTGTTCCAGCTGTCTATTCCCTTTTTATGGGCCAGCAATATATTGCCGCCACTGGCAGCCAGCAGGGTTACCGCATTATCTGACAGGCCGTTTTCGGTGCTGTATTTAAAGATCTGCTTGCCATTGTAGCGGTAGGCGCCACCATTAAGGCAGCAAAACCAGATATTGCCGGCGCGGTCTTCTACCACGTCGTACACCACATTGTTCTTTAACCCACTGCTTTGATCGAGGCTCAGGGTGGCGGTATCGCTTACCATTCTAAGCCCGTGCCCATCGGTAGCCAGCCATATGCGGTCGCGGGAGTCTACCAGTACTTTGTACACATAATTGCCTTTAAGGCCCAGCGTTTCGTTCCGGGGGCTAATCATCGTGTGGGTAGGCCGGGTAGTGCAAGTGTACACACCAGAGAGCGACGATACCCAAACCAGTGTATCGCCACCCGAAATAGACAATATGTGCTCATTCTTAACCGAGGAGTCCAGCTGAATGCGGCGCAGCGTACGGTTTTTCATATTAAAGCACAATAAGCCATGCCCCAGGGTGCCTATCCAGAGTTGCTGGTAACGGTCGTTGTATAAGGCGGTGATTTCGGCATCGGGCTTAAGGGTAAGCAGCCGCATGGGCGCGTGTATAATCTTGCGGTTGCTGTCGCGGGTTACATACCCAATACCATGATCGGCTCCAAAGAAGAGCTGGTTGCCATCGTCACTAACCCTTACACTTTGCACATTACTCATCGAAAGCACGGTACTATCCGAAAAACGGCTCAGGCTAGGGCACACTTTTACCAGCTCATTGCCGCTGCCCAGCCACACATTGCCCTCTGCATCGCCAATGGCGCTGCGGATCTCTTTTTCTGTAGAGATAGGGGTATGCCACAGCGGCGCTCCGGCAGAGCAATCGAGTAACCCCTCATAATTGGTAGCGGCCAAAAGATACTGGCCATAGGGCACAAAAGCGGTAACCCCCACGCAGGAATCATCTTTGGCAGAAGGGATAACGCCATCGTTGGCTACATTTATGCGGCTTATGCCCCGGTCGGGCGATGCCGCCAGCACCTGCCCATGCAGCGCATCGTAAAACAATTGCTGCACCAGATTGTCTTTAAGCCCCGAAGCAGAGTTGAGGTAGCGGAACCGGCCATCTGGCTGGCGAATATTAATACCCCGGTCGGTACCCAGCCATAAAGTGCCGGGCGAGGGTTCTATAATGCTGTACACATAATCATCGTTCAGCTCAGCGCCCGACCAGTAATGCTCCAGCCCCCTCAAGACGTTAAAAGAGTACAGCCCATCGCCATTGGTACCCAGCCAGTAGGTATAGCTCCTGTCCTGGTATATGCACAGCACCGCCTCGCGGGTATGCAGCTGCAAAGAATCGAAATGAATGCCCTGATCGCTGCTGATAAACAACCTGCCCGAGGCTGTGCCCGCCCAAATGAGGCCCAGGTTATCTTCATACACACAGGTCACATCCGGCTCTGGCGAAGCGAGTGCGTGCTGCTGGAATTTTCTGCCATCGAAATGGTACAATCCGCTGCTGGTAGCCAGCCACAGTAAGTGCCTGCTGTCTTGTATCATACGGTTTACATGAAAACCGGGCTGGTCGTTTTCCAGCACAAAGCCCTGCTTTAAAAACTGTTGCGCGCCGGCCCGGCCTGCTGATAATGCAACCAGCAGGGTAATGAGCAATAGGGTATGGAGCCGGATGCGCATGCGGTAATGCTATTTATTGGTTATTGAGCCTTGCGCCTCCATGGTAACCAGGATCTCATTGGCCAGCTTTTCATTCACCACTTTGGGAATGGGAATGTTGTGGTCTGATAACAAAACACTGAAGGCGCTGCTTATTTTCACTTTATCTTTTTTAATGGTCATTTGTGCTTTAATGATGCGCTCGAACTCTATGCCATGCACCTTTAACTTGCCTTTGGCCCGCACATCGTAAGTACCGTCTACAGCATAATCTATGGTTTCTACGATCTTGCCCGAAAAAACAGCATCGGGGTATTTGATAGACTCCATATAGTTTTCGTTGAAATGCACTTTTTGCAATGCGCTGTTGAATCCGTTAAAAGAACTTACCGGTACCTTAAACAGAAAGGTGTTCCTCGCAGGATCTATAATGCCGGTTAGCGCATCGGATGATGCCTTGATCACTTCCTGCGGCGCATCTGACCGGAAAGCGATTTTCCCTTTAGGAAAACGTACCAGCTGCTGGGCGTGTATGGTACCAAAGGCAGCGCAACAAACTATGAGCAGGGCTAATCTTTTCAACGACAGCATATTGTTGATTTCACATATTACTAATACAACAAAAGTATAGCTTCTCAGCTATACTTTTGTCTCGTTCATCCAACCATACACTATCTCCGGTTCAATGTAAAAACCCTTGAAATGTTGAACCCGAAATGAATGTCGCCTTTGAGCCATTCGCCAGTCGTTTCTGCAATGAATGCCCTTTCTATCATACCCGTAGCGTTTGAAAAATGCAACTGAAATACGTGCCCCCCTGTTTCGATATCAAACCCTACCGATAATGAATTGACGGTTCCCGGCGATTTAAACTCCGGTAAAACGTAGTAGTACTCTATGTTTACGCTTACGCGCTTCGATATTTTTTGCCTGCCGCCCACACCTATGGCCCACACATCGTTAGAAAAATCGCTGTTGGGCACCATATTGCGGTGAATGAGCGTAGGCATTAGTTGCAACGACAACCCTTCTGTAAACTTGCGGGCTATAAGCAACTGGTGGGTATAATACAGCCTCGACGAAAAATAGTTCTCCCGGTTAGGCACGGCCCACTTCAATGTTTTAATGGCAATGGAACCAAAATAGCTGAGGCTTACCGGTATAGTATGATCGCCGGTTTGCTGGCGCAACAGTTTGATTTTGGTAAAGCCATCCCATGTTTTTTCGTAGCTGCTGCGGCCAATGCCCACCATCAACCAATCGGTAATGCCATAATCGGTACCAATGCGAATGCTGGCATTATCCAACCCAAACATTTCGTACGCGCCCTGGCTCAGCGCGCCAAAGCGGTGTTGTATTTTAATATCGAGCACGCCTCGGGCAGTGTTCTCAATGGTTTGCCCATTAATAAGCCGGGTGGTTTTAAAAGTAGCCGTAGCATAATCGCGCCGGTATCCTTTATTGTCTTGCTGGTTAAGCATCGCCTCCAGGTCAGATTCATCTTTGGCACTCAGCGTATCGGTCTGCTGCGCCCATACCGGGGCCGTAAAAAAGAGCAGTGCGCCTAACAGTAGCATTCTTAGCATAGGTGCTGCTTATTTTTTATACGGTGCGTAAGCACAGTTCACAGTTATTTCAATAACCTCGGCAATGTTTTGGGCCACCACTGCGGGTATCTTAATGGCATAATCGGCGGGTTTTACCTTAAACTTGGCAGAGGTGCTTACCCCATCTTTGGTTACCGATACCACACCTGGCACCGATACATGCTGTGTAACCCCATGAATGGTAAGATCGCCCTCTACCTTTACGTTGTAGGAGCCGGGCTTCTTAAGATCGGCATCGTTCATGTTTACAATATTGCCTTTAAAATTGGCCTTGGGATACTTGTCCGACTCCATATAGTTTTCGTTAAAGTGCTCCTGCATCAGCGCCTTCTGAAACTTAAAGCTCTTGATAAGCACCGCAAAAACCATTTCGCCTTTGGTCGTGTTCCAAAAGCTGGATACTTCTTTGTTGTGGGCCTCAATATTTTCGATGGGTGTGGAGGAGAAGAAGCTGATGCTTCCGTTGCGGGTATACAGTACATCCTGCCCCATCGCCATCATTCCGTTTATCAGCAGCAGGCCTGCCAGCATTATTTTTTTCATATCGGTTCTGTTTACGTTTAGTTATCCGGCGATCCGGCATTTACCCATTTCAGGATTATGGCTATATCGCAATCGCTTAGTTTGGCAGCATTTTTAGGCATAGCGCTAAAGCCCGAAGCATGGGTTATGGCGCCTGCCAGCTTACCATTATCGGCTACAATCTTTACCTGCGCATGGGTTTCGAGGTTAAACCCGCCAGTGGGCGAGCCACCGCTGTGGCAGGCATAACAATTGGCCTGCAATATGGGTTTCACCTTATTGTTAAACGAGGCCAGCGAGGTATCGCAGGCTGCGCCGGTGGGGTACAGCTTATCCTCGTGGTCGTAATAACACCCGGTAGCCATAAAGCTGTATGCCAGGGCCGCTGCGGGCAAAAAATAAATGAGTCGCTTCATATCTCCCAGGCTTGGCATTAGTTGTTGAGTGCGCCGTTTTCTATCCATCTGCGCATTTTGGCAATATTGCAATCGCTCAGCCGGGCTGCATTTTGCGGCATGGGCGGTACATTGGGCGCATGCGTTATCGCCGCCAGCAACTTACCACTCTGCGCCACAGCCTGCACACCGCTGTGGGTGGTAAAATCATGACCACCGCCGGGTGTGTTTCCGCTATGGCAACCCTGGCAATTGTTTTGAATAATAGGCTGTATATCGGCCACAAAGGCAAATTTTGTGCTGTCGCAGTTACCCGTATTGCCACAATTGGTGGTGTTTTTAGCGCCTTCCTGTATCCACTGGGCTATAAGTGCCACCTGCCCGCTGTTTAATGCGGGGTAAGGGGCAGGCGGCATCTTTTTGTCGGGATCGTTGTGGGTAATGTATTTGTATATTTTGCTTTCGCCCAGGTTGCCAGGCACTACAGTTTCATTCGAAGCCATAATGCGGTCATAACTATCGAGCACAATATCTTTCTCTGCCGTGGCCACATCATGACAGCCGCTTTTGGCACAATTGGTTTGAAGAAGTGGCAGAACCTGCGTTTCGAAACAGATCCCGCCACTATTGCCGCCCCCGTTTCCGCCCGGGTTATTGCCCTGATTGTTGTTTGCGGCAGCCGGACTCAGATTTTCTTCATGTGTACAAGCAACCATACCAGCCATTATAAGCCCGGGGAGGGTAGCATACCAAAGTCGTTTCTTCATGGTTGCGGTTTATTCTGGTTTTACAATCACGGCATCCGTAAGCACCACATCATCGAGGTAGCCGCTGCACAATCCCTTTATCGTTACCTGCTGCCCTTCTTTTAAAGCGATGTTGGTATCCTGCATGGAGCAACGGATGCCAAACATCATATCGTCGGTATTGAGTATAACCGATACGCTGGAGTCTTTGTCTATTTGTTTTACCGCGCCGCTTACTTCGATTACCTTATCGAGATACCGGGTATTGGCTTCCTGTTCATTTTGTGCAAAAGCCTGGAACAGTGCAGTAGCGTTTACTTTAATACCCCGCTCGCCTGCCACATCGCGATGCGGCATATTGTACATCCGAAATCCGATAAACGCAACTACAGATAAGCAGATGAGCACAATCAACAGTTTTACACCTTTGGACATGTATGGGTTTCTTTTGATGTCAAAATACCACCAATTATCCGGCAAGCAAAAACCAAACAGGATGTAATAGCAATAGCAATGGATGAAGCAGAATAAACCTTATATGAAAATCTCTGATCGCGGATCTGCGATCTCTGATCTATACTCCCCCAAACCTGACGGGACCTGCGAACCCGGCAGGTTTAAACGCTGGCAGGTCTTTTTCCTAACCCGCACCCAGCAAACAAAAAGCCGCCCATGAACGAATCACAGACGGCTTTATATAATATTATCGGCAAAACTACTTTTTAAACATCCCAATTTTGGCGCCCAGGCTTACCCAACGGCCAGCGAGGGGGATAACGGCAAACTCGCGGATCTGCGTATCGGTTATATTGTTGCCATCGAGGTAAATGCTGAAGTTCTTTCCGTTTACCGCAATGCGGGCATCTACTATCCAGTAAGCCAGTTGATTTACCCGCTCCTGGTAACGGCCCGTGAGCGACACATTAATGGTTCTGAAAAACTCGGTATTGGCATTCAACACCAACTGGTGGGTATAATTCTCCAACGCGTATTTCGAAAAGCTGTAATCGGCGTTTTTCTCCAGCTCAGGATACAGGTAGGTATAGCCCACACCCACAATGGCTGAGAAATTGGGTTTGCTGTATTTGTTGCCAATCACCCGCCAATCGGCATGAAAGTTGGCGCCATAGGTTTTGAGCAACTGAAAATTGTTGATCATCCATTTCTCGGTTGCATTATTGCGCATCCAGTCTATAAAATTGGATATTTCGCGGTAGAAACCGGTGGCCTGCACCGAGAACTGGTCGTCATTGTACTTTACACCCAGTTCCGAACTCCAGGATTGCTCTGGCTTAAGATTGGGATTGCCCATATTGGCGGGGTCGCTGTAATACAGGTCGGTATAAGTGGGCAAGCGGTAAGCGGTACCAATATTGGCAAAGGCCCTTAACCCCTCGTGCAGCTCATACCCCACATCCAAACCCGGAAAAGCCTGAAAACCATACTGGTTGCTGTAATTGAAGTGCGAACCAATGTTCCAGTCTAAATCCTTAATAAAAGTGAATTTTTGCTCCAGGAATGCGCCCACAAGGGTACGATCATGATTGCCCAGGCGCTGGCTTATAATGCGCTCATTGCGGCCTTCGAGTCCAAAGCCCAGCTTACCAATGGCGTTTTTCCACGAACCGTTGATCTCTGCACCATACACCTGCGTTTCGTGCTGGTTGTGGTAGTATTCCGGTCTTTTGTAGTCAAAAATATAGTCGTCGGTATTGTAACGGATGTAAATGCGTGGTTGCAGGGTTACATCATTGGCCAGCTTTTTTACATAGGTAAGCGCTGCAATGCCGGTAGTCACTTTTTCGGTGGCATTACTATCGGCCGGAGGGGCGTAGAAGTTGTTGGCGCCAAAATCGTTCTGCACACCCGAGAGCAGCAGTTGCAGCTGGTCGTCTTCGCTCAGGTCAAAATTGCCATTGTAAAACAGGCGGTTCTGGGTATAAGCAGTATTGTAACGGTAGCCGCTGCCAGCTTCGCGGTCAAAGGTAAGCAGGTGGTTATTATTCTGCCCTCTCCACATGGCGGTGGCTTTAGCCCCGTAATTGTAGTAATAGTCCTTTTTCTGGGTCTGCACATCGTCTTTAAAGTTAGAACCGGCCCATACGTTTACATATCCGCCCGAGGCATCGGCCTTGCGGGTTACAATGTTTACCGCCCCGGTAAGGGCATTGGCGCCATAAATACGGGCCGCAGGACCTTTTACCACCTCAATGTATTCGATCTCATCCATGCTCAGCGGCAGGTTCAGGTTATGGTGCCCCGTTTGCGGATCGTTAAGGCGTATACCATTAATGAGAATAGTGGTTTGCTCAAACGTACCGCCGTTAATACCAATATCGGTTTGCACGCCATTGGGGCCGCGGCGGCGAACGTCTACACCCGATACATAAGCCAGCAATTCGGGCACCGAGCGCACCGGCAGAGTGCGTATCAGGTTTTTATCGAGCACCTCCGCATTGCGATTGGCTACAGAAGTGGTGGTAGACAAGCGGTTTTCGTGAATGATCACCTCATTGCTGTGCTTTACCATAAAAAAGCGCTCCGGGCCCGTAGTATCGAGGCTCATAGACGATTCTACCTCATCTTCGCTCACCACTACCGGGTTATTGATATTATCGTCGTCATCCTCCTCTTTTTCTACCTGCGCATACGCCGGCATGGCCAATGCTGCCAATACTATTGCGTAAAGCCATTTTTTCATCTGTCGGGGATTTTTAAGGGGCAAAGGTAAAAGGCCAAAGGGAGAAGATGGTTACAGGATCGGAAAAAACCATATCCATAAGAAGCCACAAAACAGTAACTAACTCATTTACAGCGACATGAACTGTTTTTATGGCTATTTACCTGTTTTTATGTGTTAAGAATTTGCGCCAAATCCGTTATCAAATTGTAACAAATTTTATTAATTGAACTAATGCTGCCACTATTTCGTATCTTTGCGGCCGATTTTATTGGGGTTATCGTCTTTTCACATAATATGAGATACCCCTTACCAAAAGGAGCAAGAACTTTTTATGCAGATAAGAAACATCGCAATTATTGCGCACGTTGACCACGGTAAAACTACACTGGTTGACAAAATTTTGCACCAGACCAATGTGTTTCGTGCTAATCAGGAAACCGGTGACCTGATCATGGACAACAATGATCTGGAACGTGAACGTGGTATCACTATTTTGAGTAAAAACGTGTCCGTTACTTATAAGGACACCAAGATCAACGTTATCGATACCCCTGGTCACGCCGATTTCGGTGGTGAGGTAGAGCGCGTATTGAAAATGGCTGATGGTGTAATCCTGCTGGTGGATGCTTTTGAAGGCCCTATGCCTCAAACCCGCTTCGTACTGCAGAAAGCACTGCAACTGAACCTGAAACCAATCGTGGTTATCAATAAGGTTGACAAACCTAACTGCCGTCCCGACGAAGTACACGATTCAGTATTTGAACTGTTCTTTAACCTGGATGCTACAGAAGAGCAACTGAATTTCCCTACCTTCTACGGTTCGGGTAAAAACGGTTGGTTCAACAACAGCCTTACCCAGTGTGATGACATTACACCACTGCTGGATGGTATCCTGGAATTTGTTCCGGAACCAAAAATTGCCGAAGGTAACCTGCAAATGCAGATCACTTCCCTGGATTACTCTTCTTTCCTGGGTCGTATCGCTGTAGGTAAAGTAACCCGTGGCAGCCTGAAGGAAAATCAGAACATTACCCTGATGCAAACCGATGGCACTATTAAAAAATGTAAAGCGAAAGAACTCTATATTTTCGAATCATTAGGTAAGAAAAGAGTAGACGAGGTTGTAGCCGGCGATATTTGCGCGGTTGTAGGTCTCGAAGACTTTAACATCGGCGATACCATTGCCGATTTCGAAAACCCTGAAGCCCTGCCGGTTATCAGCGTAGACGAACCTACCATGAACATGACTTTCAGCATTAACAACTCTCCTTTCTTTGGTAAAGATGGTAAGTTCGTGACCAGCCGTCACCTGCGCGACCGCCTGATGAAAGAAACGGAAAAGAACCTGGCGCTTAAAGTTATTGACAGCGAAAACGCCGATAGCTTTATCGTTTATGGCCGTGGTATCCTGCACCTGGGTGTATTGATCGAAACCATGCGTCGGGAAGGTTATGAGTTAACTGTAGGTCAGCCTCAGGTAATCATCAAACAAGTAGACGGTAAGAAATGTGAGCCATATGAAAGCCTGGTTGTAGACGTGCCTCAGGAATTTGCTTCTAAAGTAATTGACCTGGTTACCCGTCGTAAAGGTGAAATGCTGATCATGGAAACCAAAGGTGAAATGCAACACCTGGAGTTTGAAGTACCATCACGTGGTTTGATCGGTCTGCGTACCCAAATGCTTACTGCAACTGCTGGTGAAGCTGTAATGGCACACCGTTTCAGCGAGTACAAACCATGGAAAGGCGCTATCCCAGGCCGCAGCAACGGTGTTCTGTTGTCTAAAGAAGGTGGCAGCACTACCGGTTACTCTCTGGATAAACTGCAGGATCGTGGATTCTTCTTCGTAGATCCGGGAGAAGAAGTATACGCCGGTATGATCATTGGTGAAAACAACAAACCTGGCGACCTGGTAGTAAACCCTAACGAGGGTAAAAAACTGACCAACATGCGCGCCAGTGGTAGTGATGCTGCAACCAGCATTGCACCTAAAAAACTGATGACACTAGAAGAGTGTATGGAGTATATCCAGCACGATGAGTGCATCGAGGTGACTCCGAACTTCATTCGTATGCGTAAAATTTACCTGAACGAAGAAGACCGCAGACGTCTGGCAAAATCAATGAAAATAGAAGCGTAATCGCTTACTGAATCAGATATACCAACCGCGGCTTCAGAAGAAGCCGCGGTTTTTTTATAGTGCTTACCCCGGTTAACCCTTGTTCGCCCAATGGGTTACACCACATTCCCGTACTTTTGCCCGTTCATGAAAAAAGAAGCTTTAAAAACCGCAAAGATCGCATTGCCCATTATTTTGGGTAATATGAGCCAGATGGCACTGGGCATACTGGACAGCGCCATGGTAGGCGCTATTGATTACATACAGCTGGCAGCTTCTTCATTAGTGATTAACCTGCTGGCCATTCCGTATGTAGCCGGCATGGGCATGACCATGTCTATCTCACCACTTATTGCCATCAACAATGCCAAAGGCGACCGCAAAGCGGTATCGCACTACCTTTTTAACGGATTTATCCTTTGCACACTGGCGGCTATTGTTATTGCCATTGGTGTGGAAATGAGCCGCGATATTGTATTTCATATTGGGCAGGATGAGGCGGTGGCCCGGTTATCGGGTCCTTATCTGAGTGTAATGGCCTGGAGCACTGTGCCTATGGTTATGTTCCTGGCGCTCAAGCAGTTTGCCGATGGGCTGGAGCATACCCGTGTGGCTATGCTGCTGTCGCTGGCAGCCTTGCCCATCAATGCTTTTTTGAACTGGCTGCTCATCTTTGGCAACTGGGGTTTTCCGCGTATGGAGCTGCTGGGCGCAGGTGTAGCCACGCTCATTACCCGTATTCTTATTTTTATAGCCCTGGCTATTGTAATTCTGAGAAGCTCGTTGTTTAAACGCTTTGTGGGCTTGCGCCGCAGTGCCTGGCAGTTTAACTGGAAATCGCAGCTGGAATTACTAAAAATAGGCATCCCAAGCAGCTTGCAACATGGCATGGAGTCCGGCGCATTCGCCGTTTCGGGTATTCTTATTGGCCGCTTGGGCGCTACCCAGCAAGCCGCGCACCAGATAGCGCTGAACTGCGCCGCATTTACATTTATGGTCTCTATGGGACTTTCGGCGGCAGGCTCTATCCGCATCAGCAGTGCTTTTGGCCGGGGCGATTGGGCCCACCTGCGCAAAATAGGCACCAGCACGTTGTTTACCTCACTGGCTTATGGTGTGTTTTGCGCGGTATTCTTTGTAGTGCTGCGCAATGTGCTGCCACTGGCTTTTAACGAAAATGCAGAGGTGCTGGCTATGTCTACCACATTATTATTATATGCAGCCTTTTTCCAGATCTCCGATTCTACCCAGGCAGTGGGCGTAGGCTTGCTACGGGGCATGACCGATGTTAAGATTCCAACCATACTGGTGGCTATCGCGTATTGGGTGCTGGGCATCCCGGTAGGGTATTACTTTGCCTTTACCAGAGAAATGGGCGCTCCCGGTATGTGGATTGGTTTTTTGACCGGGCTCACTTTTTCGGCCATATTGCTCAACTGGCGGTTTCTGCGCATGTCCAGAGCCAGATAAACCGTTATCCGTTTCGTTTTAGGTATTTTTGAACCGTTTTTAATCCAGGTCGGCTATGTACAAGATTCATGAAGCGCTACACCAATACTTTGGCTATAACCAGTTCCGGCACAACCAGGAAGCCATTATTAACCATGTGCTCAATGGCGAAGATACCGTAGTACTTATGCCTACGGGCGGGGGTAAAAGTATTTGCTACCAGCTGCCGGCATTAGTGCTGCCAGGCATTACAGTAGTGGTATCGCCGCTTATAGCCCTCATGAAAGACCAGGTAGATGCCCTGCGCCAGAATGGTATTGCGGCGGCATACCTCAACTCATCATTAAGTACATCCGAACAATATTCTGTTTTTCAGCAATTGAGAACCGGGCAGGTAAAACTCCTGTACCTGGCGCCCGAAAGGCTGGTGGGCGACAACCGTTTTATGGAGTGGCTGCAGGAAATGAACGTTTCGCTGTTTGCCATCGATGAAGCGCACTGTATAAGCCAGTGGGGGCACGATTTTAGGCCAGAGTACCTGGTACTGGGCCAACTGAAAGAGCGTTTTCCCAATATTCCGCTCATTGCCCTTACCGCTACGGCCGATGCGCTTACGCAGAAAGATATTATAGAGCGCCTGCAACTTAAGTCGTACAAACTGTTTGAGCAATCGTTCAACCGGCCCAATATTCATTACTACATCAAACCCAAAAAGAACCACTATGAGCAGCTGTGCGACTACCTCGACGGCCATAGTGAGGATAGTGGCATTATTTATTGCCTGAGCCGGGCGGGTTGTGAAAAAATAGCCGCAGATCTGGCGGCCGATGGCTACTCGGCCACGGCTTACCATGCGGGCCTGAGCCGCGAGGAGCGGGAGCGCAGGCAAGAGAAATTTCTGAAGGATGAGATCCGCATTATGGTGGCTACCATTGCCTTTGGTATGGGTATTAATAAAAGTAACGTGCGTTTTGTAGCACACGTAGATCTGCCCAAAAACATTGAGGGCTACTACCAGGAAACCGGGCGTGCAGGCCGCGACGGCCTGCACAGCGAAGCCATTCTTTTTTACAGCGCAGGCGATGTTTTTAAGCTCAAAAACTTTGTACAGGTAGATGGCAATGCAGAGCAAACCCGCATCCTGCAACACAAGCTGGACCAAATGGCGGCTTTGTGCACCACCCGCCAATGCCGTAGAAAATACCTGCTCAATTACTTTAACGAACCAGCTGCCGACTACTGTGGCAGCTGCGACAATTGCCTGGGCGAATACGAAACACAGGATATTACCGTAGAAGCGCAGAAAATACTGAGCGCCATTGTGCGCCTGCAGGAAAACTATGGCGTTAATTACGTGATCGATTTTATTAAAGGCAGCAAATCGGTTAAGCCCGAGCATGTGGAACTTAAAACCTACGGGGTGGGTAAAGAGCATACCAAAGAGCAGTGGAAGGCCTACCTCGACGAATTATTATACCAGCACCTGATACAACAGTCGGAAGGGGAGTATCCGGTATTAAAACTCAACGATCAGAGTATCTCTATCCTCAAGGGCAAACAAAAGGTATCGTTCCGTTTGCGTAAGGCAGAGAAAAAACCGCAGATCGCGAAAGAAACCGGCACTACAGAGCACCAGGAACTGTTTCAGCAACTGCGTCAGCTCCGTTTCCAGATTGCACAAGACGAGAATGTACCACCTTATGTGATCTTCTCCGATGCTACCTTGCTGGAGCTGGCCACTTATCTGCCACAAACCCTAAGCGAGCTGCACCATATCTCGGGTTTTGGTGAGGTAAAAATGGCCCGCTACGGCTCCGATTTTATGGGCGTAGTAAAAGCCTATTGCAAAGAACACAACCTGGAATCGCGCGTGTCGCAAAAACAAGTGCGCCGCCAGCGCCAAACGGTAACCCGCGATAAAACAAGCGATACCAAAAAACTAAGCCTGGAGCTGTTTAGCGAGGGCAAGTCGGTAGATGAAATTGCCGAAGCGCGCAATATGGCCAGCACCACCATTGAAGGACACCTGGCGCATTTTGTTTACAATGGCACCCTCAAAATAGAAGAGCTGATTACAGAAGAAAAGAAAGACACTATTCTTAAAGCCATTCGCGAAGCGGGCAATATTGCCCTTACACCTTTGAAACAAAAGCTGGGCGACCGTTACTCTTACGGTGAGATCCGCTTTGTAGTAGAGCACTGGCGCAGGCTTCAGGAAATGTAATACCATACCCATGCAGGACATTACACAACCCAATCCCGAATTATTGGTTTTATTGGTTAGAACCCGTATGCCTTTTGGCAAATATGAAAACACATTGCTTTGCGACCTCCCCGTATCGTACCTGGAGTGGTTTAAGCGCAAAGGTGGTTTTCCTAAAGGAAAACTGGGCATGCTGCTCGATACCGTGTATGAAATTAAACTCAATGGGCTGGACGATCTGTTGCGGCAGCTGAAGCAGCGCTACGCGTAGATCTCCCTCAAAATAAAAGTCCGGCCCCGCATAATGCAGGGCCGGACTTTTTATAACATGATTACTTGGTAATACTTATTTGATCAGGGTTACATCTCCTTTCTGGAAAATAACCTGTTTGCCGTATTTGCAAGAGTATTTGAGTTGGTAGAAGTATACGCCAATGTCGTAGCCCTCGCCATCCCATCCGGTATTTACGTTTCCGGTTTCAAAAATGCGCTCGCCCAGGCGGTTGTAAACAGAGAATGATTTCAGCTCCATTTCACCATCGAACAGGGGTTTGAGCACATCATTTTTACCATCGCCATTCGGGCTAAAGGCCGTAGGCACTACTGCGTGGCAGCAAGGCACATAAGCCACTTCGAACGACTGCTGGGCTTTACAACCTTTGGCATCGGTTACAATTACACCGTAATCGCCGGCAGTGAGGTCTTTAATATTATCCTGGTTCAGGGCCGGATCTTTACTCCACTCGTATTTGTAAGGAGCCATAGCTTCAAACACTTCTACTTTGGCAGTACCGGAACCCTGGCCTTTTTCGCAGTTTTCTGCTTCTGTGGTTACATTAAGCGTAACCGGTTTGGCTGGTTGGTTAATGGTTACTGTAGTATTGCCCACGCAACCGTCGGTATCTTTTACCTGTATCACATAAGTGCCTGCAGTGAGGTTTACAATCGGGTTGGTATTGCTATAGTCGCCGCCGTTTACAGAAGTCTGTATGGGCTGCACAGCGTTGTTGGAGTTAATGGTGATAGAACCATCGTTGCCTTTGTTACAGGTTACATTTTTAGTAACCGGCTGCAGCAGCAATGGAACAATATCGCGGCCTACTTCAAAAACATAGCTGGTAGAGCAACCCGGGAAAATACCATAACGGAGATATACGGTATAGGACCCAGGAGCCAGATCTGTAGCCGCAGGCTGAATGAGGGTAATATCGTGGCTCCAGCGGTAATCGATAGGCTGGGGCGCACCGGTTACATTCAGCACAATAGAACCATTATCTTTTTCGCAACGGGCGTTGGTAATGGTAGGATTAGGTTTAACCGTATCGGAAGCGAATGTAAAGAAGTCGTTGTTGCTAAAGGTATAGGCCCCTGTAAGGAAGTTGCCATTATCATCCATACGAACGAATGTAGTAGAAGCATCCGGGAAAGCAGGATTGGTAGATACCATCATGTAACGGATATCGGGAGATACCTGTGCTTTGTTCAGCGCCAGGGTTACATCGGCAATGGTACCGGTTTTCTGCACTTTCCAGGTACGTGCCATACGAATGGCGCGGCCATTGAGCGCACAAATTTTAAGCAGCGAATCGCCGCCGTTATCGCCATACACCACATAGTTAAGATCTGCGGCAATATTATTCGGGTTATCAACATTTACAGCAGGCAATGCGCCGGTGTAGGTGTTGTGGTAAATGTTTACCATAGCCTTGCTGTTAATAGAGCGCGACTGTTTTTGCATCAGTCCGGAAGCATCGTCGCGGCCAATACCGGTGATATTCTGGTTATAGGGCGCCATTGCCGTGCGGTTCCAGAAAACAGTATTGTTAGAGGCCGTATAGCTGTTAATGGCAACCGTCTGATCCAGGGTAATACCATATTTCAGCGCCAGGTAAGATTCTACCTTATTCGATTCTGCTGCGTTCAACCCTCTTTTATAAACGATCATTTCCGCAATATCGATCTTGGTAGGGTAGGCATCGGAGTAGTAGTTGTTGCCTATAATCAAGGGGTGCTTGGTTGTAGGCGGGCTAAAAGACAAACTTCCGGTATTGGTTACCGCATCTACACCACCGTTCAAACGCATGGTACGGGTTGCAGCACTCTGGAACGAAATAGCAGACAGCACATGTCTTTCATGCACGTTAGCCGTACCACGGGTAGTAGTACCGGCAAAGTCGAAACGGATCTGGCCCGCATTACCGGGAGGGTTCGTTTCCATACCCATACGTGGGGCACCGGTTACACTGGGCTCCCATTTATACCACACACCAGTACTGTTCATGGTGTGCATCATAATAACCTGGAAAATGGTATTACTATCATTATCCATTAAAGCGCCAGCCTGAAAAACGCTGTCGCTCAGTACGGAATTGGGTCCGGTATTATCAAATACTACATATGGGTTAAAGTTGATGCCATTGGCCAGGAAACCCGGAGGATTCTGGTTGGGTGCGCTGGTTTGAGTTGGCTGTGTTCTGAAATTACCGGTTACATTAGCTCCCGACATCTCCTGCCATAACGTAACCTTGTTGGATGTGTTGAGCGTAACACCATTGTTTGCCCTCAGCCACACACTGATACGCCCGGAAACACCACCCGGCTGTGCCTGGCCCATAGCCATCTGGCTGGAACACAAAGCAAGTACACCACAATAAATGAGTCGTACAGTTTTTCTCATTTGTACTTAGATTTCTGATGAATTAAATAAAAGCGTAAACAAACTTATAAGTTAAGGTTCTCATACTTCATGTTTCGCACACTTAATACAAGACAGTACATTCCCTGCTTTTTGTTTGTTTTAGGACTCAAAATATTCAATTTATTGCAATTTATCAACAAAAAAGAAGCACCTGGCAGCCAGATGCTTCTTTTTAACCCTTTTCAATTAGAATGCTGCTTATTTAAGCAGGGTAATATTTCCTTTCATGTTATTGATACGGTTTCCATACGCACAACTGTACTGTAACATATAGAAATAAGTAGATACATCACATTTCGCACCCTGGTAGGTGCCATCCCATCCTTTTTTAGGATCGGTCGATTCAAAGATTACCTGACCGTAACGGTTGTAAACCCTAAAAAACCGAAGGTCCATCTCACCGCCAAACAAGGGTTTGAGCACATCGTTCTGCCCATCGGCATTGGGCGAAAAAGCAGTAGGCATCTGCACATGGCAGCAAGGCACATAAGCTACATCAAACGATTGCTGAGCTTTGCAACCCTTATTGTCTGTTACAATAATGCCATAACTACCGGCGGTAAGGTATTTGAGTGTATCGGTACCGGTGGGGTCTTTACTCCAGCCATATTGGTAGGGTGCAGTTCCATCACCGGCAATGGCCACGGCCCATCCGCTGCCTTCGCCCTGCTCACAACGCTCCGCTTCTGTAAGCACATTCAGCGTCATAGCTTTTTCAGGTTCGTTTATATTGCGGGTAATACTGCCCACACAACCATCGGTATCCTTTGCCATAATGGTATAAGTGCCCGCCGATAAGTCTTTGATGGAAGAATTGGTCGTATACGGCCCATTGTTTACCGAATAGGTTACAACAGGTTTGCCATTGGTGGTCACAATACTGATGGCGCCGTCATTCCCGTTTTTGCAGGTTACATTTTTAAGCGTAGGCACCAGGTTTAGCACTTCTGTATATGTTTTAACCTCTGCGGTGCGGGTGGTGGTACAACCAGGAAACCCGCCGTAGCGTACCGTAACCGGGTAAGAGCCCGGAGGCAGGCCGCCGGCGCTATCCTGGTACAAAGTGCCATCGTGCGCCCATTGGTAGTAATAGGGTGGCGCTGCATTATTTACGTTTACCACTACAGAACCCGTATTTAACGAAGTGCAGCGGTTATCTTTTATATCAAACACGATTTGTATGCTATCGGAGGCGAATGTGAAATAATCACCGTTTTGCAAATCTACCGAGGCGTACAGGTCTGTTCCGTTGTCGGTCATGTTATAAGCGGTAACAGATGTATCGGGGAATGTGTTGTAGCGCGATACCAGCAAGGTTTTGGTTTGCGGGGGCATAGCCGATTTTTTTACCGCCAGGGTTACGGTGCCCAATGTGCCGGTTTCCTGCACTTTCCAGGTGCGCAGCATGCGGGTGCGGCGGCCATTATCGCTGCATATTTTCAACGTAGTATCTGCGCCATCATCTCCATACAACAGAAAAGAGCCGTTGTTGGATAAACTATTGGTATTGGCACTGTTCGCTACCGGAAAACTGCCGCCGGCAGCACCATTGTACACACTTACTTTGGCCGCATTATTTACCGAAAATGATTGTTTTTGCATTAAACGGGAGCTGTCGTCGCGGCCAATACCGGTAATATTTTGCCGGTAAGGGCTATTGCCGGTACTGTTCCATATTACAGTGCCTATAGATGAGGTATAATTGGTATTGCCCGATTGGTCAAGGGTTATGCCATACTTCACCGCCAGGTACGATTCTACCTTATTGATATCTGCCGCGCTCAGGGTGGTATTAAAGGTAATGACCTCGGCCAAAGCCATATTCACATACTCCGAGGTGCCGCTATTGGCTCCCAGCGATAGCCCCGCCGAAATGGATGGGTAAAAAGTAGAGGAGTTATTGTTCATCGGAAACTCAAAACTGTTTCTACGCGAGCGCAGATTGGTGGTATTGGCTTTAGACACAAACACGCGCGCTGCCTGGGTAGGGTAGTTTACTACCGGGCCGCCGTTAAAGTCAGAGGTATAGCCCGTGCTGCTGCTACCGGTTTGTATTCTAAAACTGGGCTTAACCTGGTACCGGTAAGAGGTATTGGCCAGATAGGTAAACAACGATCCCGATGAATTGGTAGGATCATAAGCGTTGGATACAATGAAAATGGTACCCGCCGTGCCACACAAATCGGGCGTGGTAAGCGTATTTCTTAATGTAGTTTGCGCGGTAAGCGAAAATTTGATGCTGGGGTTGAAGTTAAATACACCCTCAGGGTAAGGCGTATCGTACCAGGTGGGTTGCTTGGCTGCTGTAGCCTGGTCTACCGATACCGTATTGTTTTCTCCTACCCAGGACGAAACGTTGTTGGTGCCGTTCATAGTCATTTTACCCGGAGAGGCATTCGACTTTAACCACAACGTAAGACTACCGGGCACGCCACCCGGTGCGCCGCCCTGTGCCATCAGTTGAATGGTACCCAATACCAATCCCATCGCCAGGCAGCTCTTTATAGTTACATTACGCATATTCGTCCTTGCATTTAAATTTAGTTTAGAAAAATAGCTAAAGTATCGCAACGATACTACTGATTTCCAAATAAATAGAAAAAATACTATTAATCTATATAACATTTAATCGTACTACAGGTACGTTGGCCGCTAAAATCTTGTACATAACCCCACGCATTCTGTAACAATAGCCCCACGCAAGCCACCGATCTTTGCATCATAATTGATATACTTTTAAAGTATTGCATTCTTTAAGTAAAACACCACTTATGAAAGCTCCCGTTATTATTACGCTTTTATCGCTGCTGGCCTCGCCACTATTGGCCCAGGACCACCAGCACCACCAAATGCCTACTCAACCTGCCCCTACAGATACCACCATGCAGCATGAGGATCATGATGAAATGTCTAACTCCCTAATCATGAAACATGAAATGCCCGCCATGACGCATGCTTACAGCCGCAGCCTACCCATGACCCGCAACGGCTCGGGTACCAGCTGGCTGCCCGATAATGCCCCTATGTATGGCTACATGCAGCACAAAGGCAAGTGGATGTTTATGGAGCATGGCAACGTTTTTCTGCGCTACAACAGCCAGGATGCCTTTAAGCAGGGCTCACGGGGCGGCAGCCAGTGGGATGCGCCCAACTGGTTTATGGGCATGGGGCAGCGCACCGTAGGCCGTAATGGCTTGTTCCACTTCAGCGCCATGATCAGTTTTGACCGCCTGGTAATGGGCGGTAGCGGATACCCCTTGTTATTCCAGTCGGGCGAGACCTGGCAGGGCAAGCCACTGGTAGACCGCCAGCACCCGCACGATCTTTTTGCAGAACTGTCGGTAGGCTACACCCACCGCATTAACCAGGATATGGATGTGTTCGGCTACATTGGTTACCCCGGCGAGCCTGCCATTGGCGGTCCCGCATTTATGCACCGGCCATCTGCCATGTATAATCCCGATGCACCACTGGGCCACCACTGGCAAGATGCCACGCACATTACCTTTGGCGTAGCCACAGCGGGTTTCAGGTACAAAAAATGGAAACTGGAAGTATCTAATTTTACCGGGCGTGAGCCGGATGAGAACCGATACAATTTCGACAAGCCCCGTTTCGACTCCTGGAGTGGTAGAGTTTCGTTCAACCCAACCCGCAATCTGGCCCTTCAGGTATCGCAGGGCTATATTAAAAGTCCCGAGAGCCTGCACCCCGAAGAAAACATATACCGCACCAGCGCATCGGCCATTCATGTAAAAAAATGGCGCAATGGGCATATGCTCAACTCCGCGTTGATTTGGGGATACAACAGAGCAAGCGCCACCCACCAGGAGCATAGCGTGCTGGCAGAGTCGGCCTATACCTTTGGCAAAAACGCGCTGTACGGCAAGTATGAGTTTGTACAGAAATCATCCGAAGAGCTCAATTTCCCCGAAAGCCAGTTTGGCCACGATGCCGTTTTTCCGGTTAATGCGCTTACCGTGGGGTACAACCGCAACCTGCTTACAGTAGCCCGCACCAACCTGTCTATTGGCGTACAAGGCACCCTTTATGCTGCCGATAAAAGGCTAAACGATATCTATGGAAAAACCCCTGTAGCCGCCGAAGTATACCTGCGCATTAACCCCGCTTTGATGCGTTGAGTTGCACAATCGGGAACTTCTGAACCAATATGATGTAAATCAACGGCCTGTATGGGCAAAGAGTATTAATTTTGCAGCACTTAAAGCAGAATTTTGGGCGTAAAGGTTAATATAGCATTGGTGGGCAACCCCAATAGTGGAAAAAGTTCGTTGTTTAACGCACTTACAGGGCTTCAGCAAAAGGTGGGAAACTTCCCCGGTGTTACGGTCGATAAAAAGACCGGTACCGCCAGCATCACCGATTCCATTAAAGCCAATATTATTGACCTGCCCGGTACCTACAGCCTGTACCCCAAAAGTAAAGACGAGCTGGTAACCTACGAAGTACTGCTCAACCAGGATAGCCCGGACAAGCCGGAAATGATCATCATCATAGCCGATGCCAGCAACCTGAAGCGGAACCTGCTGTTTGCCACCCAGATTATAGACCTTAAACAGCCTTGCATCGTATGCCTCTCTATGATGGATATAGCCCGTAAAATGGGCATTACCATCGATATAGACGGGTTGGAGCGTGAGCTGGGTGTGCCTGTAATTGCCATTAACCCGCGTAAGAACAAGGGCATGGCCGAGCTCAAAAAAGCCATTGAGCTTACTGTGGAGAAAAAATACCAGCCGCCCTTTCGGGATTATATAGACCATAAAGCGCTCGCGCCGGAATTGTTGCAGAAGCTGGAACCCGTGCTGCCAGAATACAGTTCTTACGCGCATCTGCACCTGGCTTCTAATGTAGAGCAAATCGATTTTTTGCCCGAAAACCGCAAACAAACCATCCGCCAGGCCATACAGGATGCTGGTTTTAATAAAACCAAAGCCCAGGCCGAGGAGGTGATTCAGCGTTATGCAGAGATCAAGCGCATTATGCACAACAGTGTGGTAGAAACCGACCCGTTGTATAAAGAGCTGCGCAGCGAGCAAATCGACAAATTATTGTTGCACCGGGTTTGGGGCAATGTTATTCTCCTGGTGGTATTATTCCTGTTGTTCCAGAGCATTTTCTGGCTGGCCAGCTACCCCATGGATATTATTGAAGGCGGTTTTAGCATGCTCTCCCAATGGCTCGGCAGCATATTGCCTGCCGGGTTCCTGACCGATCTGCTGCTCAATGGCGTTATTGCAGGTTTTAGCGGTATCGCGGTATTTATTCCGCAGATCATGATTCTCTTTGGCCTCATCAGCGTGCTCGAAGATAGTGGCTACATGGCCCGCATCAGTTTCCTTACCGATAGGCTTATGCGCTCTGCCGGGCTTAATGGCAAAAGCGTTATGCCCCTCATCAGTGGCATGGCCTGCGCCGTACCAGCTATTATGGCGGCGCGTACCATCGAAAACCGTAAAGAAAGGCTCATTACCATATTGATAACCCCGCTAATGAGCTGCTCGGCCCGCTTACCGGTGTATACCATACTCATAGCATTGGTTATCCCCGATAATAAAGTGTTTGGCATCTTTAGCCTGCAAGGTTTGGTGCTCATGGGCATGTACCTGGCCGGGTTTGTAATGGCATTGCTGGTTTCAAAGGTGATCAGCCTTATCATTAAAGCCAGAGAACGCAGCTATTTTATTATGGAATTGCCTGTTTACCGTGCACCACGCTGGAAAAACGTGGGCATTACCATGGTAGAAAAGGTAAAAATATTCATTACCGATGCCGGTAAGGTTATTATGGTGATCTCGGTAATCCTTTGGTTCCTGGCCAGTTTTGGTCCTGGCAACCGTATAGAGCAGGCCGAGGCCAGGATTACGCAGCAAATACAGGCGCAACCGCAACTGAAAGACTCTATAGAAAAGCATATTGAAACTGCCAAGCTCGAAAATTCCTATGCTGGCATTTTGGGTAAGACCATCGAACCCGCTATTCGCCCGCTGGGTTTTGACTGGAAAATAGGCATTGCCCTTATCACTTCTTTTGCCGCACGCGAGGTATTTGTGGGCACTATGGCTACGCTGTACAGTGTAGGTTCGGATGCGGATGAGAACGATGCTACGCTGCGCGAAAAAATGCACAGTGCTGTTCGCTCCGATGGGTCTAAGGTGTACGACCTGGCCACGGGCCTAAGCCTTATGGTGTTTTACGCTTTTGCCATGCAGTGCATGAGCACACTGGCTATTGTAAAACGCGAAACCAAAAGCTGGAAAATTCCGCTTATACAGTTTGCCTACATGAGTGGCCTCGCTTACCTGGCCAGCCTGGTGGTATACCAGCTGTTTAAGTAGGGGAGAGGCTTAACCTAGTACAATAAATATCTGGTTTAATCTTTACTATTGTACCGTACCAAGCCACTCCAATCTTAGTAACGATGCTACCCACACCCATCCAGCAATTGTCTGCTTTTATACAACAGGTTTTTCCATTGCCAGAGGCAGTGCTGGCCGATTTTGTGCAGCCCTGGCATCCGGTAGCGTATAAGCGCAAAACCATGCTCACCCGCGAGGGCCAAACAGAACCGTATCTCTATTTTGTAACCGAGGGCATACAACGCGCTTTTTGCTTCGATCCGGCCATGCAAAAAGAAGCTACGCTGGTCTTTACTTACCCGCCATCCTTCTCGGGTGTGGCCGATAGTTTTTTACTACAGCAACCCTCGCGCTTCTTTTTAGAAACACTTACCGCCAGCAAAATGCTGCGGCTCTCTTTTGAAGATTTTAACCGCCTGTTGCTGCAATACCCGATACTCGAGCGGTGGTTGCGCATTGCCCTGAGCGCGCAACTGGCCGGTACTTTACAACGGCAGCAGGAAATACTTTGCTACAGTGCAGAGGAAAAATTCCGTAGCCTGTTACAACGCAGCCCACATGTACTTAATCTTATACCGCATAAATACCTGGCCTCTTACCTCGGTATGGATGCCAGCACTTTCAGCAAGTTGCTGAGCAATACAATAGTATAGAATATTCATTTGTTTAACATTATTTGGAAGAGAAAAGGAAAATCTTGGTGCAGATCAAGATTTTAGGGAAAGCTATGCGGTAATTTTACGCAAAAGAAGATTATGGGTACCGAAAGAAGCGAAAATCTATTAAAAAGATTGCAAAACAACGTTTTATTGCTCCAAAACTGGGCAGGATCCCTACAAAATGTGGATAACGCTGCGTTATTGCAACCACTGGCAGCAGGCAAATGGAGTACGGCACAGGTATTGGAGCACCTCAACAGTTATGGCAGGTATTACCTTCCTGAAATTAGAAAAGCTATCCACAACGGAACATTAAAAGGAATAAAACCACAGGAACAATTTACATCGGGCTGGTTGGGCGCTTATTTTACCAAGACTATGCAATTGGGCAAAACCGGTGAAGTGGTAAACAAAATGCAATCGCCCAAAGATCATAGACCTCTGCTCAACCTCGATGCGCAACAAGTACTGCATGATTTTATAGGTCAGCAAAAAGAAATGTACCACTTATTACAGGATGCAGAAGCGGTAAACCTCATGCGGCTTAAAGTGCCCATTTCCATTGCCAGGTTTATTACCATACGGCTGGGCGATACCTTTCAGTTTGTGATTGCACATGAAATCCGCCACCAGCTACAAGCCATACGGGCTTTGTAGATAGAGATATTACGGTCAAAGTGCGCAAAATGATCTGACATATCAATGGCGTGCGACATTATGCCGTCCTTTTTTACGATCCTTTTAAACTCTTTGAGTATCCCTGGTAAAATAGCCGCATCGATATGCTCAAAAGTATTGTTGGAATTTACCAGGTCTATAGAGTCGCTTGCAAAATCGAGATGGCGGGCATCCTGTATCACATAATGCAGGCGCAAGGCCAGCAACACGTCTGGCAGGTTCATCTGGTCTATATGCCCGTAAAGCGTTTCTATAGCAGCCCATCTTTGTGGCAGTATATTGGGCAGAACAGTGTCTAACTTACCCGATTTACGCTGCTCAAAAAACTTTTCCAAAGTTGTTTTAATACGGGCCACACTGGTTAGAAAGGAAATGTCTACAGAATAAACCCGGTCTACACCACACAAGAAAAAGCTGATGGGGATAACGGGGTACCAACCGGTTCCTATTTCGAGTGTTTGCTCCGGTATTCTTTGTTTATGCTTTACAAAATTGCTGAAATGTACCGCAGCATGCCCCAGCCGGTCATCAAAATATTCATCTGTAAGGTTTACACCTTTGGTCACATATTTCTGAAACAGGTAGTTCACGTTATTCCGGAAAGGAAAAAAAGAAATGGTTCTGAACTACAGCTTTAACAATCCACTTAGCGGCCATACTGGGTTTTAATTTGTAACGTTTTTCGATCTAACAGATGTTCAAAATACATTTTCTCCATCAATTTTACTAATTGTTCACTGGGTATATCTGGATATATAACAAAAAAGCGGACCGTAATTACGGTCCGCTTTCGCTTATGGATTAAGTACTTTATTAACGCCCCATATACACCATCAGCACCTGGATATCGCTGGGATTAACACCGCTGATACGTGATGCCTGGCCCAGGGTTGCCGGACGGATTTTGGTAAGCTTTTGACGTGCTTCTATAGACAGTGAACTGAGTTTCTCGAAGTTAAAACTGGCAGGAATCATCAGGTCTTCCAGCGCACTCATCTTCTTTACCAGTTCTTTTTCCTTCTCAATGTATACGTCGTATTTCAATTGTATTTCCGATTGTTCCAACTGGTCTGTGGTAAAGGGTTGTAATGCCTCATCCAATTTAGGTACTGCAGTACGGAAGCTGGCCAGATCGACCATTGGACGCAACAGGATCTGGTGTGCTCTCAACCGCTGGGGCAGGGGAGAGCTACCTCTTTCTACCAGGTAGGGATCGGCCTCAGCAGGTTCTACCGGTAAATCGGCCAAAATTTGCTTAATAGTGGTTACTGCTTGTTCCTTTTCACGTACTTTCTCCAGGCGATCGGCTTTGGCCAGGCCCAGGTTGTAAGACATTTCGGTCAGGCGCAGATCAGCGTTATCCTGGCGCAGCAACGTACGGAACTCTGCACGGCTGGTAAACATCCGGTAAGGCTCATCGGTACCTTTATTAATCAGATCATCGATCAATACACCTATGTAAGCGTCGCTTCTTTTGAGGATCAGTTGTTTCTCGCCGTGTACCTTCAGGTGGGCGTTAATGCCCGCCATTAAGCCCTGGCAGGCCGCTTCTTCGTAGCCAGTGGTACCATTAATCTGCCCTGCGAAATACAGGTTCTCCATCAATTTGGTCTCCAGGGTAAACTGAAGCTGGGTTGGTGGAAAATAATCGTATTCAATGGCATATCCCGGGCGGAACATCTTACAATTTTCGAATCCCGGTACCATTTTAAGCGCTCTCATCTGCACCTCTTCGGGCAGGGAGGTACTAAAACCATTTACATAGATCTCTACCGTATTCCAACCTTCGGGCTCTACAAAGAGCTGGTGGCGGTCTTTCTCCGCAAAGCGGTTAATCTTATCTTCAATACTGGGGCAATAACGAGGACCAGAACCCTGTATGCGGCCCTGGTACATGGGCGATTTATCGAAACCGGTCTTTAAAATATCGTGTACTTCGGGGCTGGTATAGGTAATCCAGCAGTTGCGTTGCTTCTTAGGCTTTTCAATATCCATATAAGAGAACCCAACCACTTCTTCATCACCTTCCTGCACTTCCATCTTGGTATAATCGAGGCTGCGGCCATCGATACGGGGAGGAGTACCGGTTTTAAGGCGGTCGCTTTCAAAGCCCAGGCCTACCAGTTGTTCGGTAATACCTGTAGCACGGCTTTCGCCCATACGGCCACCACCAAATTGTTTTTCACCTACGTGAATCACACCATTCAGGAACGTACCATTAGTTAACACTACTGCTTTGGCCCTTACTTCCAGTCCCATGCCGGTTACTACACCAGCAATCTTACCGTTTTCTATGAGCAGGCCCTTAACCATATCCTGCCAGAAATCGAGGTTAGGGGTTTGTTCCAGCATTTCTCTCCAGGTTTGCGCAAAAAGCATACGATCGTTTTGCGAACGCGGGCTCCACATAGCAGGGCCCTTGCTTTTATTAAGCATACGGAACTGGATCATACTTTTATCGCTCACAATGCCCGAATATCCGCCCATGGCATCAATCTCGCGCACAATTTGTCCTTTGGCAATGCCTCCCATAGCTGGGTTGCAACTCATTTGGGCAATAGTCTGCATGTTCATGGTAACAAGCAACACCTTAGACCCCATATTGGCAGCGGCAGCGGCAGCTTCACAGCCCGCATGACCCGCGCCCACTACTATTATATCGTACTCTGGTAACATAAGGCTGCAAAGTTAAAGCACTTTAGCTTAGGGTAAGCCATCCATTTACATAATCGATGGGCAATAGGGGAGTGTTTGTTTCAGCAGAAGATAAAAGGCAAACGTTTCACGTGAAACAAAAAATGAGTGAAAGAAAAATTGTTCCACGTGAAACAATTGTAGAAACCGACAAGTGCTGGTAAGAAGTACTGAAACAAAAAAGCAACTCCGGTTTAAGGCCAGTTGTTCAAAATATTAAGTTTCACCGTTTATAAAGCAACAAATACAATAAAAACACAATACAATATATATTACTAGATCATTTTCAATAAGTTATCATACCAAAAGTAACACACTTGCTATATGTTCCAAATTTCAACGATCCACACATAAGACAACACAGTATATCAAAACGACTTACATGGTCTAAATAAGGCTATAACAAGCAAATACCATTATATAAACACAATCTATCATTCAAAAGGCCATTTTTCGGTATATTTAGGTTCGTTTCGTGTGAAACAACCTTGCTAATACCAATTAATCAATTGAAATACTTTAATCATGAAAAAGATTCTTTTACTCCTGCTGCTTTTTCCAGCCCTATACACTTCTGCCCAGCAATCTGTGAGCCTGGGTTGGAGAGGAGGTGCCAGCTACCTATCAGGAAACAACGATGCCATTGCCGCCGATCCTAATTTTTCGTCGGCCTGGGCCGCCCAATGCAATATGTTTGTGCGCTACAACATCAATTCCAAATGGCAGCTGGAGTCTGGTTTGTTCCATTCAAGAAGCAAATACAACAATAGCCCGACCAACCTGCAAACATCGGCAGAGCAAAGCACCAACTACTATCAGGTTCCCGTATTGGTTAACTATTACCCATCTATAGCATTACCTTCCTGCATGAAATCGTGCCCGGTAATGGCCAAAATACAACCATACATAGGACTAGGATACCTGTTTACAGTAGTACAAACCAAAACCAATTATGAAATAGCCGGAGAAACAGGACCAGCCAGTGTAACCAGTCGCACCAGTTATACGATTCCATTTACAGCGCGCATACAGCAAGGTTTTAATATGCCCTTATGCCACAACTGGTATTTTAACGCAGAAGGGTACCTTAATATGAGCTACAGAAAGGTTAATACCAATGGTGCATCCCTTAATGATACCAGGATTAACCCCGGTATAACAGCAGGGTTTGGTATTCAGTTCTAATTATAGTCAATACCAACTTAGTGTTTCACGTGGAACATTGCGTTTCTATCCAATCATATAAGGTTCCACGTGAAACAATTGATACCGCGCTATGATGCTGCTGGTTTAGATGGTACCTTTGCGGCAAATAACACTATGCGCCATTTCTTTACAATCAGCTTATTATCCATTACCGCTATTACTGCCCACGCCCGCGACAATTCTTTTCAGTATGGGCTTAGGGTAAATTACCAACAGCCTTTAGGTACGCTTGCATTGCCTACTATGAATGCATACCAGCCATCATCTACTGTGATGGAAAACACCAACGCATTTATAGAGTTGAGTTTACGCCAGGGGTTCTTTAATCGCATACAAGTAGAAGCGGGCCTTAAAAGAAGTCTCTATACAGAGGGTTATGAGCGCCAATACGAGAATGAGGCCAGCCATACCACTACCATTCACAATAAAATGTTCAGGATCTACGAAGTACCGGTAAGCATCAACTATTACCCTTTTGATATTAACGAGTGGTTCGATTTCTATGTAGGGGCAGGGTGGTACTCCAGTATAAACCTGGAGCATCGTAGAATAAGGGTGGTGAGTGAGAATAATTCAGAAATAAGTACCGATCGCAAATTTTACGCTACGCCAGACTATTCCAATTTTAAGTTAAAGGCCGGTATACAATTCACAACAGGACCAAACACCGCTATAAACCTGGAAGTGTACATGAATCGTGGTGTACAGAGCAAACAAACCTTCCTGGGCTTTGCTTCAGGCTTATACGGACTCTTTGGTCATAAAAAGAAAACCACAGGAGAAGAAGAAATGTAATAGCCAGGGGGCCAGTACATTGGTTAACCGCACTGCCAGATTATACTAATAAAATACCCCCGGTAAAACCGGGGGTATTTTATTTTATTCCGTATCGAAGTATCCTTTCAGGCATTCATCTTCTTTTTGTCGCATTAAGGCCGCATCTTCTTTCTTTTTATCCTTAAACCCGCATAAATGCAGGCAACCGTGAAAAACAACCCGGTGCAGCTCCCGCTCATAAGAGGTGTTGAACTTAGCTGCATTC
>JAVBJN010000076.1:0-10103 GCA_031546985.1 Chitinophagaceae bacterium | reverse complement strand
GAGATGAAGTTGTTGGTAATACGGGTAGTATCGCGGGCTACATTGAAATGTGCGCCGTAAATGCTGCCGGTATTGCCGGTTATCTTAAGGTTATTGATATTGTTGCGATCAAAAACCGGAAAGCCTTCGTTGTTGTAGAAGCCATACACAGCACCGGTAGTGGTGCTCAGGTTGCTGAAGTAGTTTTGCGATATCGTAGGACTGGCCAGTGAGCTGTACATGCCATAAAGCAGGCCTGTTACGTTTACGTTTTGAACGGTATCTTGCGATATGGTGGCGTTTAACCCGCCAATGCCGGCCATATAGTAGCCATAAAAAGTACTGGTACCGGCTACATCCACACTGTCGATTTTGTTGCCAGTCATTTTGAGTTGCTTATCTATGCCGGGTGTAACGTTAAAGGCATAAACAAGCGATGTGCTCATGAGGGTAGTGCTTAGTTTAGACAACCTGTTGTTGGATATGTCTACTATACCTGTGCCCGAACCGTAATTGTAAAAGATGTTAAAGGTGGCCGATGTGCCGTTTTTAACCAGGTTCTTAGCCACATTGTTTTTAAAAATCACATTTTTGGTAGCGCCAAAGTAGTTGGCAAATATGTAAAATGTACCATTGTTGGCATTCAGGTTACTAAAGGTATTGTTGCGGAGAATTGAAGAGTCCATATCGTTGCCGAGCGAACTGTTGTATCCAAAAATAGTTGCCGTTGCAATCGCGGAGAAATCCCAGTTAGCCATCACATTGTCTGCAAACAGGAAAGTAGCATTTACGTCTTTGTGCGCATTGTTGTTAAACCCATAATTGGATCGGGTAGCAATGGCCGCAGAAGTAAGGGTAATGCTGTTGCCCGTTACCGAGAGCCGGCCCGTACCGGTATTGGTATAGATGGCAAACAGGTTTCCGGTATGGTTCAGGCCCCCGTTAACCATATTGCCGGTTATGGCTGTTACGCTATCGAAGCGGAGGTATATGCCATAGTTGTTGTTGGCGGTGCCGCCAAATACAACCTGGTTGTTTTGTACAATGGTATTGTAGTTGTACAGTACCGGTCTGTTAATACCATCGAGGTAAATGCCGTTTGCCGCAGCGGTAATATTATTCTGCGATATAAGCATGTTGTGGTGCGCATCATTGATGGTTGCGCCCGTTGTGTCGAGAATGATACCGGAGGCCACGCGGTGTGATGCCAGTATAGCGAAGGTGCTATCGTTGCTGGCATTGAGCGAAATGGTGCACTTGCGGATCGTTACATTTTTACAACCATCGTAAGGAGCGCTGGCATTGCGGTTAAGCAGGGCAAAGCCCCATTCCATCTGAGTGGTAGCAGTGGTATTGGCCACATTCTCCAGCAGTTTAAGGCTATCGATGGTTACATAATCTGCACCGTTGATGCAGAAGAAGGCATCGTACACACCGGTACCCGTATAAGGGTTTACCGTATTGCCATTACCATTGATCTGTATGGGTTTGCTGCTGTTAAGCGAAGCGTTAAGAAGGGCGCTGCCCAGCTGGTAACCGCCTGCCGGGGCGGTTTGGGCGTTGCCGGGTGTAATGTTAATAATTACACCGCCAGAGCCTACACCCTGGGTGTTGAGGTCTGTAATAACAGACGAAAGCGTAGGGTAGGAGGCGCTGGGCACCGTTAGCGTACCTGTAAGCTGAGCCTGGGCAGGTAGTGCCGCTGCAAAGAGCGAGCCGCATAAAAGCAGCCGTAGTTTTCTGGTGAAGTTTTGCATCATTGTTATGAATTAACCGTTAAAAAATCTATTCACAATTACCGCATCAGGAGCACATCTCCTTTGAGGTATACGGGTTTCGATGAGGAGCCGGTCTCCAGTCTGACGAAGTAACTGTACGTTCCTACTTCAGATTTCTGACCGCCAAAAGTGCCGTCCCAGCCTTTGGTTACATCAAGGCTTTGAAACACTTTTTCTCCCCAGCGGTTGTACACTTCCAGCTCAAATCCTTTTACAGGGCATCCCTGCGGAATCCGGAGCCGGAATACATCATTGCTTCCATTGTGATCTGGTGTAAAGGCATTTGGTAAACTGTAATAACAATTGCAAAAAGCATCATAGGTAAGGTTCATGGTATCGCTGAGCTGGCATATGTCTTCGCGCACCGTAACCCAGTGTTTGCCGGGTACCGTGGTGGCAAATTGTTCGTTGCTGCTGCCATCGTCCCAGCGTATGTGTTGCTGCGGAAAGGCCAGGGCTTTAAGGTGCAGGGTTTCGCCGGCGCAAAGGGTTTGGTCTTTGAGGTATTGCAGCGATACGTGCAGGAATTTTAATGCCACGGTATCGGAGTTGCGGCAGGGGCCATTGGTTACTGTAGCATAAAAAGCGCCCTCATAATTTTGCCGGGCCAGGTAAGTACTATCGGTACTGCCATCATTCCAGCGTATTTGAGCGTTTGGCACCAGTGGCACCGTGAGCAGCATTTCGGTTTTAAAACAATAGGTAGTATCGGGGCCCAGGTTAATGTCTGCATTATGATACCGTACCCTGAAAGTATCGGCGCGGGAATGGCAATCAGCGCCGCTCAGCACCCAATAAGTACCGGGTTGGGTTATGATCCTGGTTTGCGCAGTGTCCTTATCGTTCCAGGTATAAGACTGGTAGCCGGGTTGGGTGTTCAGCGTAATTGGGCTCATGTTGTTGGAGCAGAAAAACGTATCTGACACATACTGCATGGTGTCTTTCGGTTGCGGGTACACCACCAGGTTTTGCATGCCGCCCAGTGGTTTGGTACCCGGCGCTACCCGCATGCCATTCCACACAAAATTACAAGTGGCAGGTGTGCCGTTGGGGTTGTGAATAATGGCCAGCGAGTCTTTATTGAGCCGCGAGAGGTAGATTTTGCCATCGGGTCCCAGTTGCAGGTCTTCGCCCGAGCCTGTTTTGCGTAGCTCGGCCCGGGAAGTGAGAATGGCTGCCAGGTTATTCGTCGTAAGGTCGTATTGCAGCAGGTAATAACTGTTGGGCACATAACTGGTGAGGTACAACTTATTATTGTCGGGCGAGAAACAGGCGCCAAAGAACCGGTACAGGTCCAGCTCCATCGGGTTGGAAACCTTTCCTGTAGCCGGGTCAAAATCGTAGAGTTCCCCGCCTGGTCCGTATTCCAGCGATGGGGCAAAGGTATAGGTGGCAATAAGCTTTTTGCGGTTGGGCGATATTTTCATGCCCCCGATCCTATTCGATAATGCTTTCTGTGTAAAGCTGTAACCCACCGAAGATCTTACCGGTGTAGGGTTAATACCTGCGGCGGTTATTTCATAGGCTTTAAAAGTAGTGTCGAGGTCATGTACCAGCAGCCATATATTGCAGTTATCGCCCTGCACAGCCACCATTTTTTCCTGTAGTTTACTGTCTATCTGTATGCCCCGCTGCGTGGTTATTACATCGCCCAGCCCGTTGTTCAGGGTCATGTCTACCACAGAGTAGTTTAAAACAGAGGCATTGGGCAGGCTGCCAAATACGCTGAACCCGCCAATGGAAAAAATATAGAATCTGGTAGAATCGTTGAAGAAGGGCACAATTACCGCCGACTGGCAGGCCCCATCCATATTAGGCCCGGCCGCCAATTGAAAACCCTGCACCATCGGTGCGTGGTTGCGGTTCCATACCCGGTTGCCATTGGTGTAAAAAAGCAGCTTACCCGTAGTGGGCGAGCTTATGGTGGCACAACCCTGGTTGGCCAGTATATTGGTTTGAATAGCTACCGGCGCGCCGGAACTGAAGTCCAGCCCGGCTTTATTGCCAAATGCCCATATGTTGTTCTGCTTTTGGGCAGAAACGGGTATCGCAGCAACAATAAAAACGATTAATAGTAAAAATCTGTTCAATGGCGCTGGGTTTAAAATAGTGGTGCCTTCTAAGACTAAAAGGCTTTTCCAAAACTATTTTTAAACCACGCATATAAATAGCGTAATGCTACTCAATTGTAAAAATGAGTGTTTTGCGCAATATGTTGAGTAGAATTACTCAATTTGCAATTTTCGATACATTATGATCTAATTTAGTCCGATCGTTTTTTAAATTGTTGGGCAATGAGGAGTGATATGGGGTATTTTAAAACAATCCGGGCGCTTACCGTCCTGTTGGTACTGGTGTTGTATCCGGCAATGGTTTACGCGCAATCTGTAGTGCCGTTTGCCTACACCCCTATGCCTGTCAATTATTTCAATATAGTAGCCGATGCCAGTCACCCGGCTATCGACAGGAATATAGCGGAAATGGAGGGGATGCGGCCATACGCGGCTGTGCAACGGGGATTGGAAGCGCTGGAGCAAAGTAAGGCGCTCTCTTACCGGCAGGGCATTGCCTGTGCAAGTCTTATGCTGGGTACCAACTACAACAAATTAAACAAGAGCAACGAAGCCATCAATTGCTTTGAAACAGGGCTAAAGTATGCCGGTTCATTAACCAACAGAGAGCTTGTTGGCCGCTTGCTGAATGGTATGGGCGGCTCCTATTTTTACCAGAATAATTATGCCACAGCCCTGTATTATTTTTACAGCGCAGCCAGCGAAATTGAGGCTGGAAGACTCCGAACACCCGAGTACCAGGCAGCGGTCTACAACAACCTGGGCATGATCTGGAACCAGTTCAGCAATGGACCCAAAGCGGAGTTTTACCTGCGCAAAGCGAAGGAAATATGCCTGGTGCACAATGAATTTAAGCTGCTGGCCCGCAACTATTGCAACTATGGCAATTATTACCTCAATATTAAAAACGATACCACCAATGCCCAGTTAAGTTTTTTGAGTGCGCTTAAAATTGCCCGTGATATTAATGAAGTGTATACATCGAGACTGGCCAGGGCAAATCTGGCCAATATTGCGCTGGAGCAAAAGAAACCGGAAGAAGCCAAGCGCTACCTGGATGAATTGCTGGCAGTGGCCGATTCCCTGCCCTTGAGGATGAATGTTATTGTGCACTGTGCCTATGGGTCGGCCTTAATATTGCAGCACCGCGAAGATGAGGCGCTGCCTTACATGCTGGATGCGTTACAAAAGGCCGGAAAACTGAAAGGAAATGAGTTTGTGGGCACGATATACCAGGCTTTGGCCAGAATATATATGGCCCGAAACGATGCCCCCAAGACCCATGCTTATATGCTGCAGGTGATAGAGGCCTACCGCCAGTCTTTTAGCAAAGAAAACCGCGATAAAGCCCTGGAGCTGGATAGTAAGTACCAGACGGTTGTAAAAGATAAGCAGATCGCTACGCAGCAGCTGGAGATCTCGCGCCAGCAATTGAATATACAAACCAGCCGTTTCTGGATAGGGGCAGGTGTGGGCGGTATGCTGTTGTTTTCTGCATTGTGGATGGTGAGTTACCGCAACTTCCGGCACCGCAGGCACATTCAGGAAAATCTGTTTACTGCTATGCAAAAAGAGCAGCAGATTACGCAAATGCAATCGCGTATTAATGGCGAGGAGCATGTGCGCCAGCAGATAGGCAATGCCCTGCATGATGGTGTGGCCAGCCAGTTGCTGAACCTTAAACTGCGCCTGCAAACCATGCAGGCTGGCCACCTGGTGAATGGCGATGGGGATGAATATGCCGAAATACTGGAGCAAATCAATGAAACGGCGCAGGAAGTGCGCTCAATGGCGCACCAGCTCACCCCCGATATTTTGCTGAACGAAGGACTGGTAACGGCGCTCGATTTCTACTGCCGCAAGGTGCAGACGAGTACGCTTATCCGTGTCGATTTTCAGGCCCCCGGGCAGATACCGCGTTTCCCTGCCGATTTTGAGCTGCTGTTGTACCGCATGGCGCAGGAACTGATTCAGAATGTGGTAAAACATGCCCATGCTTCCGAAATACTCGTGCAGCTCAGTTGCAATGAAAAAATACTCGCGCTTACGGTAGAAGACAATGGCATTGGTTTACAGGAAGGCAAATGGCGCGAGGGAGCAGGCCTTAGCAGCATTCGCATGCGAATGAAAATTTACAATGGCCATATGGATATTATGAACAATGATGGTACCGCCATTTACCTCGAATTTGATACCGAAACCCTTGAAAATAAACGAAGCCATGCCGGTTAAAATCATGATTACAGACGATCATCACTTGTTGGTGAATGGCCTCAGCGATATGCTGGCGGCTACCAAAGATTTGGTAGTGATGAACACTTTTTCATCAGGTGCGGCGCTTATGGAAGGATTGCGCAAGCACCAGCCGGATGTGCTTATCCTCGATGTGCAGTTAAAAGACAATCGCGATAGCCAGCTGGCCAGAAAAGTGTTATTGCATTATCCCAATATCCGGGTGCTTATGCTGTCGGGCATCGAATCTATTCCGCTGGTGCGCGAGCTTATCCAGATCGGCTGCATGGGCTACCTGCTCAAAAGCAGCGCCAACCGCGATATGCTTATAGAAGCGGTAAACGATGTATACCACAAAAAAATCTTCATAGATCCGGCTTTAAAAGACCAGTTGCTCACCGATGTGTTCAGCGGCCCCGGCAACGAACCGCACGACAAACAAATGCTTACCAAGCGTGAAAAGCAGATACTGGAACTGATCGTAGCCGAACTCACCACTGCCGAAATAGCCCAAAGGCTTTTCCTGAGCATCCGCACTGTGGAAAACCACCGGTTTAACATAGCGCAGAAACTGGGCGTGAAAAACACGGCCGGATTGATGAAAAAAGCGATCCAGTTAGGCCTTATCGGCTAATGGTGCAGGGAACAATCTTTTCTTAAACTGGAGTGCCCTGCGCTCTATACGTGCATAAGAGAAAAAAGCCAGCAGCAATACGGCAGGCAGCGTATATGCAAACAGCAGCAAGGGTGTTAACCCCGGAAAGTTAAAGATGATAAGCTGCTGCACCGGAAAACTGTAAATGTAAATACCGTAACTCAGATCGTACTTAAACCTGCCCGCAATAGGTTTGGCAAATAAACCTGCAGCTACGGCTACCCAGGCCAGCGACAGGTACAGCAGTGTGCCGGTTATGGCATTAAATCCGGGTAGTAACGATAATAAGG
Source organism: Chitinophagaceae bacterium (assembly GCA_031546985.1). Lineage (GTDB taxonomy): Bacteria > Bacteroidota > Bacteroidia > Chitinophagales > Chitinophagaceae > JAVBJN01. Next base: position 3,097 of record JAVBJN010000076.1, on the reverse strand, counting down.
GCAGTGCCGCTGCAATGAGCAAAATATGGTTCAGCTTCAGTTGCATAAGCCGGATGCAGGCGCCACTTAAGAAATAAGCCAGGAACAATAACAGTTTGCCTATCGTAAAGCCCTGTACGAACGTACTTTGCGGCAATCCTATAAAATCGAGCAGGGCCATGAGGTACAGCACTACCACCAGCGCATAAATAATAAAGATGGTATACCTGCTTTTAAACAAACCATGCAGCAGCGCTATGGCCGGCAACAGCAGGTAGCAGCCCAGTTCATACCGCAGCGTCCACAACGAACCGTTAATTTCCTTAAAAGGCATAGCCGCAAAAACGTTGTAGTGGTTGTCGTGCAGGGTGCTGAAGGTGAGGGTGTATTTCAAAAAGTCTTTGCCAATGCCGGCAAGGTCGTGCAGGCCCACAGGTGGGTAGGCAAACACCGGGTAGAGCACCAGCAAAACGATTACCCCATTAATAAGTATACCCGGATAAATGCGCAGCACGCGGTTGGTCCAGTAGTGCAGCAGGTTCTTTTTCGATTCCCAGCTTTGGGTAATGAGGTAGCCGCTTATTGCGAAAAAGATAACCAGTCCGCTATGGCTCAGGGTAAGCAATCCTGTAGCCGCAAACAATGGTTCTGTTTGGTCGCCGCCCCGCAGCAAAGGATAGCAGTGCGAGAAGGTGACCATCAGCGCAGCCAGCAGTCTGAGTAAATCAAACCCGTTTCTGTTGTTCAAAATTATTGCAGTTTTAACCGTCGCAATTTAGGCGCTTTGGCCCATGTAACCAATACCACCAGTATGGTCATGCAACCGCCAAACACTACTGCAGGCACAGTACCCATCATAGAAGCGGTAAGGCCGCTCTCAAATGCGCCAATCTCGTTGGATGAACTGATGAACATGGTATTTACAGATGCCACGCGGCTTTTAAGGTCGTCGGGCGTTTGATATTGCAGAATGCTTTGCCGCAAAACCACGCTTACCCCATCAAACATACCGGCCAGCATAAGCAGGAAAAACGACAGGTAAAAATCTTTAGAAATACCAAAACAAAGCAACGCCGCACCATAGCCCGCAACCGCCCAAAGGAGTTTTACGCCCGGTTTGGTTTTAAGCGGCAGCACCGTTAAAATAATAAGGGTAATGATAGAACCTATGCCGTGTGCAGAGCGCAGCCAGCCAAAACCCGATTCGCCCACATGCAGAATGTCGCGGGCATACACTGGCAACAAGGCTTCGGCGCCGCCAAACAATACCGCAAACAGATCAAGCGATATAGCCGCCAGGATAACCTCGGTGCGGAAAACAAATTTGAGTCCCTGTTTGAGGCTATCAAATACATCGTTGCCCTTCTTGGTGTTTATAATAGCCTGCGGGGCCACACGCAGCAGCGATACAAAGGCCAGTATCATACATACGGTTACAATAATCATGGTGAATGAAATGCCTTTCCAGGCCAATAGAAAACCTCCCGTAAGCGGCCCCAGTACCGTAGCGGCCTGCCAGGCAAAACTGCTGAGCGTAATGGCTTGCGGATAGTCTTCTTTTTTAACCACCAGCGGTAGCAATGCAAAGTTGGTAGGGCCAATAAACGAACGGATAAGCCCATTGCAAAAATTGAGTGCGTACAGCGATAACGAAATGGTGGTAATGCTGAGTGTGCTTACCGCACTATGGCTGGTCATAAGCAGGTTGCCTACCGATATGAGAATGTAAGCCCCGATGCATTTGAGCAGCATGCCCCGTTTTTCGCGAAACTCTACAATATGCCCTGCAAACAGCGACATCCCAATAGCTGGAATAGCTTCGGAGAGGCCAATAAGTCCCAGCGCCATTTTACTGTCGGTTAGCTTATACAGCTCGTAACTGATTACGGTAGCCTGCATAAACAGCCCGAAAATGAGCGTAAAACGGGTAATGATATAGTTGGCGAATTGGGTGTTAGAGCGTAGGAGCCGGAAAGGGGCGGAGATATCCGATTTGCTGAATGCCATAATGCTGCAAAGATAGGGTAGTAAGGTTAGTTGACCAATGGGAAAATGTGCTAATGAACCAATGTGGAAATGAGAGAATGAGTGAATGTGAGAATGAGCCCATTGAAAGTGAGAAGCGAGAGGTGAAATGGACTGGATTTGTTTGGCCTTTTGTTTCTCGCGAAAGGAAGATCTGCGAAATCTGCGTGGTTTTATTCTGCGTAAATCTGCGGGAAAGAGGTTTCGCGATAATCCGCAATTCACTAATCCGGTATTCGCTAATCCACAAATCCGCAATCCGCTTATCTTTGCCCGAACCGCAATTAAAATGATACTAACCGTAAAAGTTTCCACCATATACGATTGCTCGCTTGAAAGAGCCTTTAAAACACCCATGCTTTGCGATGTGGCCAAAGTGCATACAGGCTATGGCCTTATGCCTGCGATAACCCATAGCACCGACGATGAAAACTGGGGTAAGCCAGGGTTTACTAAAAAAGTATATGCAGCACCATCTCTGTCGCAGAAAGGCGGTTTTGCTTCGGTAGATAAAGTGATTGAGCGTGTAGAAAATAAATATTGGATCATTGAAGTGAGCCAGTTTCAATCCTGGATGCTGGGCTTCTATAAGTTTGTAGGCGAATGGAAGACTACAGAGCTGGAGCCCAATAAAATATTGGTAGAGTACACTTATGCCCTCCATGCCCATAACGCGCTGCTTTACCCTTTCAATTGGCTGTTTGCCAAAACATTCTGGAAAACCTACATGAAACGGGTGTTGGAGAATATAAGGAAAATAGCTTATGATAATGAGCCGTATTTGTATTCTTAAACGGATAATGATCTAATGTGAAAATGTGCTAATGTGGCAATGAAAAAATGGGAGAATTAGTTAATGGGGGCTTCGACAGGCTCAGCCACCGCAATCCGCTAATCCGTAATCCACAAATCCGTAATCCACAAATCCGCAATCCGCTAATCCGCAATCCACTAATCCGTAACCCACTAATCCACTAATCCGTAATCCGCTAATCCGTAATCCACTAATCCGCAATCCACTAATCCGTAATCCACCAATCCGTAATCCACTAATCCGTAATCCGCTAATATAACTTATCAATACCAAAGGTGG
>JAVBJN010000110.1:0-31510 GCA_031546985.1 Chitinophagaceae bacterium | reverse complement strand
CCAGGCGATAGAAGGCATGTTTCGCTACAATGCAGATATGGCGGCATTTAAACCCTGTGGTTCCAAAGAAGTGTACCCCGTATCGGGCAAAGCCATGTACCGCTACGTAGAGCAATTGTACCTGTACAAGCGCACCAGGCCGGGAGAGGCCATGTACCTGTCTGCAGAAGGGGTGATGGATTCTATTGTAGACAATGCCGATGCCCGCAGGCCCGGACTCATTATTACCAGCATCAAAACACTCGAAAACAAACCCTGCCCGGCTACCCCCGGCAGGAATTAGGATAGCCCGCTGGTTTTCTTAACTTTGCCAGCATTATTAAAAACCAATTATGCGTTCTGTTTCATTAGTATTTAACATTATTCTGGCTGCAGCCGTAGCCGTATTGTTCTATCTGCATTTCAGCGGTGGTGCTAAAAGCAAACCAGCCGTTAAAACAGCAACAGCCGACAAAACCAATCAACCGGCAGCCGCTACAGGTGGTGGCATTGCGTATGTAGACATCGACACCTTGCAGGAAAACTATATTTACTTCAAAACCAAAAAAGCTGAGCTCGAAAGCAAGCAAAAGGCTATGGAAAACGAACTCGAAAACATGGCCCGCCAGTTTGAGAAAGAGTACGTAGCCCTGCAGCAAAAAGCGCAAGCTGGTACCCTGAGCCAGAGCGAAGGCGAAGCCGCCCAGAAAAACATGATCGAGAAACAACAGAACCTCGAGAAAAAACGCTCGGGCCTGGCAGAGCAGCTGATGAAGCTCCAGGACAATTTCAATACCGATCTTAAAAAACGCCTCGATGATTTCCTGGCCGAGTACAATAAAGATAAAGGCTACGATTACGTATTGTCTTACTCCAAAAACGGCTCTATCCTCATTGCCAACCCTGCCCTGGACGTAACCCAGGAGGTGCTGGAAGGCATGAATGCAAAATACAAGGCAGAATCTGCCAAATAGTATTGTACGGATACAAATCTTTGCAGATATTTATAGGCATGATCTTTACGATCATGCCTATTTTAATATAACTACATGCCAAACGAAACACAAGGATTTAAGCAATCGCTCGGATTGCTGGACGGTACCATGCTGGTAGCGGGCTCTATGATAGGCTCGGGAATTTTTATTGTAAGCTCAGATATTGTGCGCAATGTGGGCAGCGCGGGCTGGCTTATCACCATCTGGCTGCTTACCGGTTTTCTTACCCTTACTGCTGCCCTGGCCTACGGCGAGCTATCTGCCATGTTTCCCAAAGCAGGTGGCCAATACACTTACCTGCGCGAAGCATATGGCAAAATGCCCGCCTTTCTCTATGGCTGGTCGTTCTTCGCGGTGATCCAAACGGGTACCATTGCGGCGGTAGGCGTAGCTTTTTCCAAGTTTGGCGGGTATTTCTTCAAAGCCCTGGAGATGAAGCCCGAAAACGTAATTGCCGATCTGGGCCTGCTCAAGATATACCCGGCGCAGCTGGTTTCCATACTGCTCATCATCTTCCTCACCTGGATCAATACCCGCGGTGTTAAAGAAGGCAAAATCATTCAAACCACTTTCACTACGGCCAAACTGCTCTCCCTGTTTGGGTTAATCGTATTTGGTTTTATACTGGCTTTTGACAAAAACATCTGGCAGGCCAACTGGGCCAATGGTATGCAAATGCTTATGACCACCAAAGGCGCCGACGGCAGTTGGAGCGCTTTTGTGCCTGCGCACGGTGTAGAAATGCTGGGATTAGTGGCTGCAGCCATGGTAGGCTCTGTTTTTAGCAGCGATGCGTGGAACAACGTAACCTTTATTGCCGGCGAAATTAAAAACCCGGCCCGCAATATTGGCCTGAGCCTGTTTTTTGGTACCCTTATCGTAACCGTGATTTACGTTACCGCCAATCTCATGTACCTGAGTGTACTCCCGCTTAACGAAATTGCTTTTGCCCCCGAAGACCGTGTAGCGGTGGCCGCAGCGCAAAAAATATTTGGTGTAGCCGGCACCTCCATCATCGCCATTATGATTATGGTATCGACCTTTGGCTGCAACAACGGGCTTATCCTCTCCGGCGCCAGGGTATATTACACCATGGCCAAAGACAAAGTGTTTTTCAGCAGTGTAGGCACCCTTAATAAAAACGGTGTACCCGCCAAAGCCTTGTGGATTCAATGTTTCTGGGCCGCTATGCTTTGCCTCTCGGGCCGCTATGGCGACCTGCTCGATTATGTGGTGTTTGTAGTGCTTATTTTCTACATCCTTACCATTATGAGCATTTTTAAGCTGCGCCGCACCCGTCCCGATATACCACGTACCTACAAAGCCTTTGGCTACCCGGTATTACCTGCGCTTTATATTGTGTTGGCTGCAACTTTGTGTGTAGCTTTGCTGCTGTTTAAACCCAGCTACACCTGGCCCGGACTGGGTATTGTAGCAGCGGGAGTACCGCTTTATTTTTTGGCAATCAAAGGAAATAATGAGCAAACGAATTAATATTCCGCAACAGGAGATCGAAGATCTGTTTAATGGTTTTGAGAAAATTAAGGTAATTGTTGTTGGCGATGTTATGGTCGACAAATATTGGTGGGGACAAGCCGAGCGCATCTCTCCCGAAGCGCCGGTGCCCGTGGTAGAGATCAAGCGTAAGGAAAACCGTGCCGGTGGCGCTGCCAATGTAGCGCTCAACTGTAAAGCCCTGGGTGCAGAAGTGATACTGGCCACTGTTATCGGTGATGATGAAGACGGTACTTTATTGCAAAAACTGGTAGAAACCGAAGGCATAAGCACCGCGGGCGTACTCAAAAGCCCTACCCGCCGCACCACAGTTAAAACCCGCGTTATAAGCCGCAACCAACAAATGGTGCGCATCGACGAAGAAGAAACCTCGGAACTGAATGTGGCAGACGAGCACCGGTTTATCGACACCGTGCTTAAACTGGTGCAGATTGAGAAACCACAGGTGCTCATTTTTGAAGATTACAACAAAGGCTTGCTCAAAGAAAACGTGATTCAGAAAATCATTGGGCATTGTAAGCTCGTAGGTGTGTTAACGGCGGTAGATCCTAAAAAGAAAAATTTCCTGGCGTATAAATCGGTAGACATTTTTAAACCCAACCTCAAAGAGATTCGCGAGGGGTTGAACCTCGGTATTGAGCAGGTAGAACTGCCGGCCTTAAAAAGCGTGCATACGGCCCTTTACGAGCATTTGCAGCACCAGGTATCGTTAATTACCTTATCAGAAAAAGGTGTTTTTTACCAGGATGGCAACGAAGCCGATGTTTTTCCGGCGCATTTGCGCAATATTTCGGATGTATCTGGCGCGGGCGATACCGTGATAGCGGTAGCCTCACTGGTTTATGCCCTTACCCGCAATGCCGCGCTTATGGCCGAAACCGCCAATATAGCCGGTGGCATGGCCTGCGAAAAATCGGGCGTGGTAGCCATTAACCGGGCCGATCTGCAGCAGGAAATCACCCAATTAATCGGTATTCCGACCGATACAGCCGCCAGTTAATCACCGCTCTCTCCCACTTAACCATAAATCTTACACAGTTACTCATTGTGCCTCAAGGCATAAGGGTAGCTGTGTATTTTTGTATTGCAAACGCCCCCTCTGACCATCATTAACCTGAATCACGAACAAATTTAAAACAGACACATTATTGTCATGAATTTTGCTCTCGCTCTCCCGCAATCCAATAATGGGCTGCCCTTAGGGGTGGCCCTTTTGGTAATCAATAGATTAGGTTCAAAAAAATATCAGTAACACTATTGCAAAATCCAATCTTTTTCTATCTTTGCAATCCCAAACGGGAAAAAAGTTCCATTGTGTAAAGGTAGCACAACTGATTTTGGTTCAGTTAGTCTAGGTTCGAATCCTGGTGGAACTACAGAAAACCTCTGCTTATGTAGAGGTTTATTATTTCAAGAACTTTGCGAGGAGGGATAAAGCGGGCAAAAAAAATTCAGATTTTTTCTGGAAGAACTATTGCAAAATCCGATCTTTTTCTATCTTTGCAATCCCAAACGGGAACAGTTCCATTGTGTAAAGGTAGCACAACTGATTTTGGTTCAGTTAGTCTAGGTTCGAATCCTGGTGGAACTACGAAAAAACCTCTGCTCACGCGGAGGTTTTTTGTTTTAGGTACATTACCTGCTCACGCCTCGCCTCATTAATTTATCGAAGGTATCCCTCACCTTTCAGCACTCCAGATTCCAAATACTCAGACCTGGCAGGACCTGCAGACCTGACAGGTCGCTCGGTTTACAGAAAATTAACATTTGATTTATCGAGCGCTTATCGACATAGGAATCAATATTCTATGTAAATTCGATACACTTATAACTTAATCGTTAATGCGTATGTAACCCGCCTCCATCACCAAAACTCCATCTTATGAACCACCACCACTTAACCAAGGCCGGGCTCCTGCTTGCCCTTGTGTCCAATGCATTATCTACACAAGCACAAGGCCCCGGAGGATTATCTACCACTGGTCTCTGGTACAAATCCAATGCAGGGGTTACCACAGGCCCCACATTTACCTGGCTTAACTATGGAAACATCTCTGGTGCCAATGCCACCCAAACCGTTGCAGCCAGCCAACCCCAGCTGGTTAACACAACAGCCGGCAGCATCAACTTTAACCCTGTACTTAGTTTCGACGGCACCGATGACGTAGTTTCTACCGCTGTGCTCGCCGCCACCGATTTTTTTGACATTACCCCTGTTACCCCACCACTGCACGATGCCTCGCAGTACATAGTGTACCGCCGCAAATCTGCAGGCGCAGGCACGCTCTACAACCAGTCCGACGGCAATGGCACGCCTTATAATGTAGGCGCAAAGAACGATGGCACTTTATACCAAACCAATAGCGGCGCTACTGCACCCACAATAGCGGTTGGAGAAATATCGCTGCTGGGCCTCAAGGGGGTGACTTCGCTCAACAGCGAATCTTTTATTGCTACCAAAAACGGCAGCACCACCGGATGGACCAACATGGCTGCAGGCTTTTCGGTTTCCGGCTCGCAAAAATTCTGGATCGGCGCAGAGGGGCTGGGCTCTTTTACCAACACCGATATTGCAGAGATCATTACTTTTCCTTTTCAGCTTACTACAAACGCAGAAAACGCGGTGCGTACCTACCTGGCTATAAAATATGGCATTACCCTAAGCCACGATTACCTTGCATCCGACCAAAGCACCACGCTTTACAGTATTGCGGGCTACGACAGCCATATTGCAGGCATAGGCAGGGATGATGCTTCCTCGCTGGTACAAAAGCAAAGTAAAAGCTCGGGTACTGGTTTTAAAGACGATATGATTACCATAGGCTTGGGAACCATTGCGGCCACCAACGATGCCAATCTCAATACTTTTAACAACAACAGTGCATACCTGATCTGGGGCGATAATAATACCAGCGCTACACAAATGGTTACCGCCGATATACCGCTATCGCTGGCAGGCAACTGTGCCACTCGGCTCTTGCGCGAATGGAAGATGCAAAATACCAGCACCATGAGCCAGAGCACGCAGGTAAAGGCCGACCTTAACGCCATACCAGCCGCGGTGGGCATCCCCGCCACAGATATAGTACTGATGATAGACCGCGATGGTGATGGCAACTTCTTTACCGGTAGCACCACTACCATTACCGCATCTTCTTACAGCGCTGGTGTGGCTACCTTCGATAACGTAAACTGGGATATTGACAGCGACGGCACAGACATGTTTACCATCCTTTTTAACAAAATAGCACCGGTGCCTACCCTGCTCGCTACCAGTTTTTCGCAATCACTTACAGCATTCGGCTGCCCCGACGATAATGGTTTTATACAGTTTACGGACAATATTGCAGCACCTACCTATGCCTATGTTAAAATCAATCCCAATGGCAATACCGGTTACAACTTTTCGGTTACCGCCATTAACGACAACGGCATTGGCAACAAAATGGCTACCGATGGCGCCACATCTACAACCGCCTTCAGCAACCGGGCATATATCATTAACGATGCGGGCTCCAATGATCATACCATAAACGGAGGCATGACCGTGCGACTATATTACAATCCCTCCGACTCTACCGATGCTGTTAACGCCCTCGACCCCGCCATCTTACCCACCCATAAAGCATACAGATGGTTTAAGTATTCGGGCAGCAACATGACCAACCTGCTCAATGCACAAAACCAATCGGTTATTACAGGGGCCGTGCAGCTTATACCTGCTTACGGTATGGAGCAGGGCATTCATTATGTAGAGTTCAGCGGCATTCAAAACTTCAGCATCTTTGGTTCTATAGCCGGGGCAGCTGCAGGTGTTAACGCCGCGCCATTGCCCATACTTAGTTTCGACGGCAGCAACAATGCCTGCGAAACACGCCTTACCTGGGGTATAGACCAACCGTTAAAGCATTTTAATGTAGAAAAAAGCGGCGATGGCAAAACGTTTGAGTCCGTAGCCCAAATAGCTCCCATAGCGGGCCAGGACCAATACCAGTACAGCCTCAAACAATCGTCGGGCACGCAATATTATCGCATACGCCTTACCGAAGCGGATGGCCAGGTGAGTTACAGTAAAGTAAAAGCCGTTCAAAGCCAGTGCGGCGCCCTTAACCAGCTTACTGTTTTCCCAAGCCTCGTTAGTGGCAATTCGGGCAATCTTACCGCCCGGGTACAAACCGGCAGCGAAGGCATGCACACGATAAAAATGCTGGACCTTACCGGCAGAACCCTGCACCAGCAAAACTGGCAAAACCAGCCAGGGCAGGAAAAAACCCTTACCATTTCGCTCAACGGTATTGTAGCAGGCACCTACATCATCCAGGTGCTGGATGCCCAAAACCAGCTGGTAGCTGCGCCACAAAGAATTGTAGTGCAATAACGACCGGTATTTAAAGCAAACATCTTTCAAAAGAGAACAAGCATTACACTTGTTCTCTTTTGTTTTTTTTCACAAAAAAAATAATATCTATTTTATTTCAATACGATTAAACATCATTTCACATTATCCCGTAATTTAGTAGCAGGAGGACAGCCATGTAAGCACCAGGTGTATAAAACCGATGGAAAACAATCCGGGAGTTTTACAAAACACTTACCGCAGGTTAACGCCCTGCACCTTTCCATACACCCTGCAGGCAATCTGTATTGCATTCCAAACTGCAAAAAGAAATACAACAGCAGCTATACAAGCGCAACTGTTACGTAAAAAGATTTTCTGTTCACTTTAAACAATCCCGGCATGAGACTCATATAACCATTCTTTACCAAAACCCACTCACCATGAACCAAAAATCATTATGGCTCATGCTATTAACCGGCATTGGTCTTACCCAACCTGCATTGGCGCAGCCAGCGATAACACAGGTCTACACTGATTTTGCCGGCAGCCTATGGACGTCTTCTACCGCAAGCAACAACCCCACACATCCCAACAACAGCCACAACCTGCTGGGTTTTACCCACAATAGTACGACCTACTCCACCGGCGCTAACGATGCTATGCTTACTTCCAATGCTGTCGTTTTTACCCCTTTAAATTTTTCCTCATTCAGCATTCCCGGCAATAGTATAAACACTACAACCGGAGGCAGCACTTATATTGGCGTAGGTCTCAACTATGGTGGCGGGCCTGGCAATGTGCTGCCCATACCTGTAGTCAATGATATGGCAGAATACCTTACCGATGGCGCCAACGGGCTTAATCTCGGCACCGGTGTGTTCAACATCCCGGCTTCTAAAATCACTTATAATGTCTCAGGTTTCAGCCTCGGTGCGGTTGGAGACGGCATACCGGATGTGGTATTTACACAGATCGGCACCCCTCCCGCCTCGGCCAACGACACCATTATGTTCCTGGATATTAACGGAAACCTGGTAGGCAATTACATTGTGGGCAATGTATCTACCATACCCGTGGTGGCCCAAACAGAATGGAAATTCTACACCCCTACCGACCCTCCTGTATACACCTCGCTCGGGTCGCCAGACAGAGATTTAAGAATGGTGGCTTTTGACCTGTCCGATTTTGGCCTTACAACCCTTTCGCTCCCTACTATTACGCAATTTGTGCACAAAGTAAGCGGCGAGAGCGACCAGGCATTTCTGTCGCACAACACTGCCTCATTTATTTCCGGTCCGGGTCTTTTTGCCGCACTACCCGTTACCCTTACTTCCTTTACCGCCGAAAAAATAAACCAGGCAGCCCAACTCACCTGGACGGTTGCCGATGCCCATCAATTTTCTCATTTCGAGCTGGAACGTCAAACCAATACCAGCAAGACCTTCAGCCCAATCGCCAGCATTGACTACCAAAACAACCAAACTAAGTACACCTACACCGATCGCACTTTATCTAACAGCAGGAACCTCTATCGTTTAAAACTGACAGACCAGGACGGCTCTTTCAGTTACAGCAAAGTAGTGGTAATAGACGCCGCTATCCCTGCTACAATCAGCATTACGCCTAATCCGGCAAGCCATACCCTGCACATCACTTCTGCCCAAACCATACAGGAAGCAACATTGTATGCCATGGATGGCAGGCAAACCGCGGTACCGCTCTCCGGCTTATACGAAACAGGCACTATTGATATAAGTGCACTGGCTCCAGGCATGTACACCATTCATGTGGTATCAGAAAACAACAGCACGGTACATCAATTTAACGTAACCCGGTAACCGGGCCTTAATCATTTATAAAACAAAAGCTGCTTCCGGGCGGCTTTTGTATATAGTCTCATTTCCTAAAACCAGATGTATGATTAAAGTAAGAAACCTCCAACACTACTTAATCCTGCCAGCCTTATTGCTTCTATTATCCATAGCCGCAAACTGTTTTGCCCAGCACGACTCCTTAATTCTAAAAAACGGAAATGTAATTGTGGGTGAGATTAAATCCATGGATAAAGGCGTGCTTACTATGGAAACCGGCTATTCGAAAAACGATTTTACCATCGAATGGTCGGGCATTAAAGAGATCTACTCCAAAAGCATTTTTTTAACCACATTAACCGATGGCAGCAGGATCAATGGCAGGCTGCAATCGGTAAGCGGGCAAAAGAAAGTGTATGTGATACCCACCGATAGCCAGACGGCCGAAACCGCCTTACACGACATTGTATTTCTGCAAGGCGTTAAAACCGCGTTTTGGAGCAGGGTTAAAGCATCTGTAGACCTGGGGCTCAGCTTTACCAAAGCCAACAACCTGCGGCAACTGAGCCTCAACAGTAATATTGGCTACCTGGCCAATAAATGGCAGCTGGATGGGTATTACAACATCATACGCTCTGCCCAGGACAGTGTTGAAACCACCCAAAGAAACGATGCCGGGCTTAGTTTTAAATACTTTCTGCCCAGAGACTGGTTCCTGGCGGCCTCGCTCAGTTTCCTGTCCAATACCGAGCAGGCGCTTAAACTCCGAACTATGGGCAAGCTGGGTGCAGGAAAATTTCTGGTACATACCAATAAAACCTATTGGGCGGCCGGCGGCGGCCTTTCGCTCAACAACGAAACGTTTACCAACGAAACGGCCTCGCGCAAGAGCCTGGAAGGCTACCTGGGCACCGAACTCAACCTTTTCGACGCCGGCGATCTTAACCTGCTCAGTTCCATTTACGTATATCCCAGCTTTACAGAATCGGGTCGGTGGCGGTCAGATTTTAAGCTCGATACCAAATACGATCTGCCACTCGATTTTTATATCAAAATAGGCTTAACCCTAAACTACGATAACCGGCCTGCCGTAACCGGTAAAGAAACCGATTATGTACTCACGTTTAACGTAGGATGGGAACTTTAAGCCGGCATGTTAATATTTTCTTTATTCGGGCGTGATTAAAACATCATTGCGCATTATCCCGTAATTTAGCTTCCGGAGTGCTGTATTGTAAGCACCATAGCGCATGAAGCCAATGGAGACCATTCAGGAGTTTTACGAACGCGTGCCGCAGGCCAATCCGCTGGGCCTGCCCTTGCATAATGCAGGCGCAGGGCATTTCAATGTATACAACCGCAATGCGTGTTTTCAAAAATCGCCTTACAGCCGGCGCGATTTTTATAAAGTATCCTTAATTATTGGTACCGGCAAGTTGCATTATGCTGATAAATGGATTGCTATAGACCGGCCCGCTTTGCTTTTTTCCAACCCGGCAATACCTTATTCCTGGGAAGCCATTTCGGAGCAGCAGGAAGGCTGGTTTTGCCTCTTTACCGATGCGTTTATCCATTCCACCGACAGAAAAGACGGCCTCCAGCATTCTCCTCTTTTCCGCATTGGCGGCAATCCGGTATTTTTCATCAACCCGCAGCAGCAAAAAGAGCTTTCGCTGCTTTTTGAAAAAATGATTGCGGAGATGAACTCCGATTATATTCATAAGTACGATGTGCTGCGCAATTACCTGCACCTGGTGATTCACGAAGCTATGAAAATGCAACCGGCCGAGAGTTTTGAGAAACACCCCAATGCCTCTACCCGCATTGCATCGCTGTTTTTTGAACTGCTCGAAAGACAATTCCCTATCGACGCGCCCGAAACCGCCCTTAAACTCAAAACGGCCAACGATTACGCCAAGCACCTTTCGGTACATGTAAACCACCTGAACCGTTCTGTAAAGGAAATTACGGGCAAAACCACTACCGAGCACATTTCCGAACGGGTGGTAAAAGAAGCCAGGGCACTGCTCAGGCACACCGACTGGAATATTGCCGACATTGCCTACAGCCTGGGCTTTGACTACCCTTCTTACTTCAACATTTTTTTTAAGAAGCAAACCAATCTTACCCCCGGCGAGGCCCGGAGCATTTCTGTTTGAATTTTATAGTTTTTGGTTTGAATCGTATAAACAGCGGAACCACATCTGCCTGTAACTTTACCTTACTAAAAATAAAACACTATGAAATACAGGAAACTGGGCGCTACCCAGGAAGAATTATCGGCCATTGGACTGGGCTGCATGGGCATGAGCTTTGCCTACGGACCTACCGATGAAACCGAAAGCATTGCTACGCTGCACAAAGCACTGGACCTGGGCATCAACTTCTGGGACACTGCCGATATGTATGCCAATGGTGAGAACGAAGAACTGATCTCAAAGGTGCTGGTGCCCAACCGCGATAAGGTGTTTATCGCCACCAAATTCGGCTTCCGCTTTAAGGATGGTGCAGCTGGCCCAAGCGGTACCCGCAGCACCTATTTCGATGGCTCTCCGGCATGGATTAAAGTTGCGGTAGAAAACAGTCTGAAACGTTTGAAAATTGAAACCATCGATTTATACTACGCCCACCGGGTAGATCCTACTATCCCCATCGAAGAAACCGTAGGCGCTATGGCAGAACTGGTAAAAGAAGGCAAGGTGCGTTACCTGGGCCTTTCCGAAGCATCTGCGGCATCATTGCGCAAAGCACATGCGGTGCACCCTATTGCCGCGCTGCAAAGCGAATACTCGGTAATGACCCGTGGTGTAGAAGGCGAAATTCTGACCACAGCACGGGAGCTGGGTATTTCACTGGTGCCTTACTCGCCACTTTCGCGCGGACTGGTTACCAACACCCTTGATGTAAGCCAGATGGATGATACCGATTTCCGCAAAGGGCTGCCCCGCTACAATGGCGAAAACCTGGCCAACAACTTATCGCTGGCGCAAGCATTTGGCGAAATAGCCCAGCAAAAAGGAATTACCGCTGCGCAACTGGCGCTGGCCTGGGTGCTGGCTCAGGGCGAAGACATTATCCCTATTCCCGGCACTAAGAAAAGAAAGTACCTGGAAGAAAATGCAGGCGCTGCAGACATCAGCCTCTCGGCCACCGATCTGCAACAGATCGATGATGTACTGGCACGCTATCCCAATACCGGTGAGCGTTACAGCGAAGGTGCTATGAAACTGGTGAATAATTAAAAGCAAAGACAATTGCACTTATACGAAAAGCCCCCGCAATACTGCGAGGGCTTAATTTTTTTGAAGTTTACTGCTGTACCCGATCCCGACTATACTAAGCACAGCAGCAGCCTCATAATCCTAAACCATTAACCTTAAACAAGAGAGTTGCTGTGTCAGATTTTCCGACTATACTTAACACAACACTGGCTCTGTTTTTTTATACCAACAGGTAAATTATTTCGAAGCATGATCCTGTACCAGCGATCCCGACTATACTGACATACAGGACCAGCTTCATTTTTGACACCCTTTCGGATTATCAATTGTGTTGGGTAAAACATAACCACCAAACACAAGGTCAATTCGTTTGTTTCCGTTTTTAAAGGTTAAAAATTAATTTTCAGAAGTGCTCTGCTGCCGGCTCAGAAGCCTTGCCCGAACAAACCTGTTAAAACACAAACAGTATAAGTTTTTTCATATAGCAGTTGGTTTAAAATCCTTTGCTTATACCGATTCCCGAATCTAATGCACAAGCACTGTTCTTCAATCCGGTAATGTATAACTGTGCACGACCAGTGTACTGTTGTGTCGAAACTGCCTGTACTTGTGCAAGCCCTATAGGCGATATAGCTAAAAACACTTAATAACTGATTATCATACATATATAACAAAGCGCTTCAACAGGAGCGCATAAAAAAGCCGCCCTTTGCAGGAGCGGCGATATATAAAAGTAACAGGCAGCTATTCCTGTCCCAGCCATTTTAAAAATTCATCTTTTCGGGCTACAGAAACCGGGAGCGACAACTCATTAACCAGCAGCACACTACCACCACGACCTTTAAAATATTTCCTGATGTATTTTGTATTTACAACGTAAGAGTGGTGTATGCGGAAAAACTGCGCCGCTGGCAGGTTTAGCTCCACCTCCTTCAACTTACGGGAGGTAACCATTTTACTACCATCCAGCAAGCGTAGTTCTGTATAATTGCCTTTGGCTTCGGCAAACAGAATCAGTTCCGGATCGATAAATTCGATACCCTCAAGGGTCTGCACGCCAAAGAGCTTGGGTGCCGCAGGCTGCTGCAGCGTTTGCAACAACTGCACGATCTGCCGGCTGGCCGATTTCTGCCCCAACCTCGTAAGGCTCCTTTGCATGGCTTCGTGCATCAGTTTATCTTCCAGCGGTTTTAGTAAATAATCAAGAGCATGATGCCGGAAGGCTTCTATCGCAAATTCGTTAAAGGCAGTGGTAAAAATCACTTCCGACTGCAGGTCCGGCAAGGCCGAAAGCACATCAAAACCAGTCCCCATTTTTATCTCTATATCCAAAAAAAGAACATCAGGCTTTAACCGTGCAATAGCAGTAATGGCAGGCAATACAGCATCTTCGATAGCTATTACCTGTACCTGCGGATAATTCGTTTCCAAAAAATGGCGCAGATACTCCTGCGATGCCTTTTCATCCTCTACAATAATAACAGTTACACGGTTCACTGGCAGTGGTTTATTGGTTCAAGAAATCGGTTACAGACAGTGGATACGAGATAAACACCCGTGTTCCTGCCACTTCCTGCCTATCATTCATTACATCTTCGGTTCTGAGTACAATCTGCTGTTCAAAAAGCCGGTTCAGAATATCGATCCGTTTTTGGTTTACGGTAGTGCTGGTAACGCTCATACCCCGGCCCAGTCCCCGGCTTTGGGTTTGCTGCCGGCCCGGCCCGTTATCTTCAATTACAATCTCTATACGGTCGCCCACCTGGGTTACTTTAATCTGTATTATACCTTCGCCATCGGGCAAATGCCTTACGCCATGCCTTACCGCGTTTTCGGCAATGGGCTGTAGCAACATGGCAGGCACGGGAATCTCCATTTCTGAAGATGACAACGATTTTTCGATGGTAAAATTAAATGACTGGTCGAACCTTTCCCGCTCTACGGAAAGATAACGCGATAAATAACGCAATTCCTTATCCAGCGATACAAAAGTTTCGGTACCCATTTCAAAAGTTTGGCGAATAAGCGCGGCAAAAGCATCTACAAACTCATTGGCATACTCCTTTCTGCCCCCATTGTAATTCTGTTTAATCGCGGCCAGGCAGTTAAAGATAAAATGCGGATTCATTTGCCCTTGCAATGCCATTTGCTCCAGTTGCAGCAGGTTGCGCTGCACCGATAACTTTTCTTCATCCTTAACCCGCATCCGGCGCAGGTACAAAATAATGCCGCAGCCAATACCGGCTGCCAACACCCCGGATGCCAGCACCAGGAACCACCACCGGAGGTATAACGGAAAAGGCCTGTAAAAGTAAAGCCGCTTAACCGTATCGTTGGCCAGGTTGGGCGATAACGCGCGTATGCTTACCGAAAACCGGCCATAAGGAGCCGCCGCAAAGTTAAGGCTGCTGTTGTCGAGCTTTATCCAGTTGTTGTCTTCGTTCAAACAATACTGGTACATTGGTTTCTGCCCGCCTTCAAGATCCACAATATCAAAATCAATCACCAGGGATTTGGCATGCAACCGCATCACCTCATGATCCCTGAATGGAATAAGGCTATCGCCGTTTACCACACTGTTCACCACCAGGTTCAGATCGGAGCGGGTGGTAAACACATCGTTTTCGTTAAAATAACTTACCCCAACCGTGGTACCCACAAAGATCCGCTGCCCGGAAACCGCCAGGCAGCTTACCTGGTTACTGCTCAGCCCCATATTAAAGGTAAGGTGCCGCACCACCGCATAAGGAGCATGGTGCTGCACAGCATACAAGCCATTATCGGTACCTACCCATACAAACTGGTCCGAAGCCATAATGGCCGAAATACGATTGCATTGCAATCCGTTTTTACTGTTTATAATCTTAACCAGGGTATTACCCGAAACCGCCACCAGATCGGCCCGGTTATTGGCTACCCAAACGAGGTTATTATGCCCCTGGCAGAGTTTAACGATATGGGTATTTAACTCCGGCACATCATTAAATACGGGCTTTAACACACCCTGGCTATTGGTGGCCAGTAAGCCGTTGAGCAGGCCGGCATAAATGGTATTGCCTGCTTTAGCCACAGATGTTACCCGGCTTTGGTATAACGTATCTTCTACATCAAAGCGCTGCGTATTAACCCTAAAAACGCCGCCGGCAGTACCTACCAGCAGGTGCAGACTATCTTCCGCCACCACACTTTTGGTGTATCCCAGGTTCAGTTCTCTTTCATGCTTCCCATCCAGCCGTTTATGCAATGTATTATAGCCGGCAAAAGCCATCCAGTCTCCGTTGCTCCTTCTTGAGAGGTTAGCATATACGGCGTATAGCGACCGGCCTTTAAATATCTTTTCCGTTACAGCACGCACTTCTCCATTGTCGCCCAGTGTACCATGCACCACCGCCCCCTTTTCAAGCATGGCATATATATCCTTGCCTTCGCCGTACATACACATCACCGAAGATTGCTTGTTGGGGATGGGCAATGATTGTATGGAAGACCGTATAAACCGAAATACGCCATTGCCATGCGTACCAATCCATAACGAACCATCTTTCATTACCGCGCTCGGACCTATATTATGACCATACAACAAAGTATCTACAATCTCAGCAGTAGCCAGATCTACCAAAAAGCAACCATCTTTACGGTTAAGGGCCACGATATCCGGAGACACCTGAAATATCACATTAACCCGGTCCAACTCTTCGATATCATTAAAAAACGGGGCTTTGGATCTTTGCACTTTTTCCAAAAAGGGCATGGCTTTTTCAAATCCTAATACATTGATAAGCCTGATGCCCAGCCAATATTGCCAGGATTTGTGCGGAAAATCGAATTTACCCATGTCCACAAAATGATCCCGGTCGTACACCAGCTTTCGCCCCTCGCTGTACATCCAGATTCTTGCCGAATCATCTTTAGCAAACCTCACAGTATCGGTCATGGCACTATGAACTTCCCGCTTTATGATACCATTGGGTGCCATCACCAGTAAGCTGTTTTTGTCCTGGAACATTACATTGCCGTAACGATCTGCAAAAATGGCCTCACACCATACTTTAAATACCAGTTTTTTAAGTTCGGGGGTATTACTGGTATTGTATACCCTCCCATCTTTCATATAGGCTACAGAATTGGTAAATGGCGAAAACCAGAAACGCCCGTAAGCATCTTCGCTCATCGCAAACACTTCATTATCCGGTAACCCGTCTTTGGTGGTAAACAGCTTAAACTCATACCCGTTAAACCGCACCAGTCCATTCTCTGAGCTGATCCATACATAGCCCTTACTATCCTGGTAGATACTGTAGCAGTAGCTCGCGGGATAACCATTGATCTGGTCGTAATGAATTACAGAATAGGATCGGGCTTCTTTGCCAGCCAGGCAGCAACAAAACAATAAAATGGCCAAAAATCTGAACATACCTGATCGCTGTTTCCGGAAGGTGACAAATCTTAATAACAAGGATAAAACATACCGGCAGTATGGTTGCATAATACAACCATATGCGCAACAACCGTTCTGCAAGGCAACTACCGGTTGCAGCAACAGTCACAAAAAAGCAAGGCAGAAGGGCGCAACCCGGCCAACTTTCGCTAAAAATAATCAAGTTGGCAACAAAATGGTTATTAAATACCCCCGGTAATGATAACGGACCATATACAAAAAAGCCCCGCGCAAGGCAGGGCTTCTCTTTTTTGCACTATAATATTAAGATGTGGTGTTCATCTTAGCCATCATACTCTCATCTATCTTAACACCGAGCCCCTGTGCTACACGCATACCCAGCTCTACATTGGCCCTGAAAAAGTGGCACAACTGGCGGTTAACGATCAGGTCTTTCTTAGGGCCCGAAATGCCGCTCATAGCACCCACAATGTTTTTTACCAGGTTGGTACGGTCTTCTTCATTCATCGCCTTGGTGTATAACCAGCCCGGCTGGGTGTAATGGTCGTCTTCGCCGGGCGCGTTTCTGTCATACCAGTCGGCCATAGTAGCTTCCATAGGCATGGCAGGCTCTTTATAGCTTTCATCGGCATAAATATCGTCGAAGCTGTTGGGGAAATAATTGGGCTCTCCGCCACCATTGCCATCTACCCGCATATGACCATCACGCTCGTAATTGTTAACCATGAAAGGACATTTGTTTACCGGTATCTGCTCGTAGTTTACACCCAGGCGGTAGCGGTGCGCATCGGGGTACGACAACAGGCGGCCCTGCAACATTTTATCGGGCGAGTAGCCAATACCATTCACTACATGCGCTGGCGCAAAAGCTGCTTGCTCTACTTCTGCAAAGTAGTTGGTAGGCATTTCGTTCAATTCCATTACGCCCACATCTATCAGCGGAAACTCGGCATGCGGCCAGATTTTGGTAAGATCGAACGGGTTAAAACGGAAACCGGCGGCCTGCTCTTCGGTCATCACCTGAATTTTGAGCGCCCATTTCGGAAATTCTTTCCGCTCAATGGCTTCTACCAGGTCGCGCTGGGCCTGGTCGGGATCTATACCCCGCATTGCATTGGCCTCGTCTCCGTTAAAGTTTTTAATGCCCTGCATGGTTTTAAAATGAAACTTAACCCATACCCTTTCGTTTTTAGCATTAATCATACTAAAGGTGTGCGAGCTAAAGCCATGCATGTGGCGGTAACTGGC
Source organism: Chitinophagaceae bacterium (assembly GCA_031546985.1). GTDB lineage: Bacteria > Bacteroidota > Bacteroidia > Chitinophagales > Chitinophagaceae > JAVBJN01. The sequence goes on along the minus strand of JAVBJN010000110.1, from coordinate 14,003 downwards.
AGGTGTGCCCCTGTCGCTCATGAGAATAAGCACCTGGTGCAGGCTTTCGGGGTTAAGCGACCAGAAATCCCACATCATCGTAGGACTCTTGAGGTTGGTATGCGGATCACGTTTCTGTGTATGAATAAAGTCGCCGAATTTCTTAGGGTCTTTTACAAAGAACACGGGTGTATTGTTGCCCACGAGGTCCCAGTTGCCATCTTCGGTATAGAATTTTATAGCAAAGCCGCGTGGGTCGCGCTCACTATCTGCACTACCCTTTTCGCCACCAACGGTAGAGAAGCGTATAATGAGGCGGCAATTGTTGCCCACCTTGCTAAACAGTTTTGCTTTGGTATATTTTGTAATGTCGTTGGTTACGGTAAAAGTGCCATACGCACCCGATCCCTTGGCATGCACCACACGCTCCGGAATTCTTTCGCGGTTAAAGTGCGCCATTTTTTCGTGCAGTATAAAGTCCTGCAGCAATATTGGTCCTCTCGGACCCACAGTCATACTGTTTTCGTTTTCAGCAAAAGGCTTTCCACTGGCGGTAGTTAATTTTCTTTTTTGAGGTTTTTCGTTGTTCATGATCCAGTTGGTTTAAGAGTGAGGTAATACATTAACATTAAGGAGTTATAATGCCACAGGGGTAAATGTCCTGCTTTCCGTTTAACTGTTCAAACCGAATAAACTATAGCAATATAACCAAAAACTATTGCTTTTAAAATTTTAATAACTAACACCAATACTACAGATTCGCTTTGGTTCTCTTTGTAAATTACAGATAATAAACATGTTTTGCTATGAAAAAACTGATACCCTTCCTCTTTTTTCTCTCCGCAATCCTTACCGCCGCCACAGAGACCTATGCGCAGGCCAATTGTTGCAGTGCACCCGCCACCCGGCAATTTGCGATGCTGGGCAGCAATAAATCTTTTCGCAATGCCCACCGCACCCCGGCCCCCATACAGGTAAAAAGTTATAAAGGCGATATGGTAAAATTTACCTGCCCCGATGGCAAAGACGGGCAAGCTTATATGCTGCGCAGTACAGGCTCAGATAAATATGTGTTTGTATTCCAGGAATGGTGGGGACTGAACGACTACATTAAACTGGAGGCCGAGAAAATAAAAGAAACCCTGGGTAATGTAAATGTTATGGCCATAGACCTATACGACGGCACCACCACTACCAACCGCGAAGAAGCCGCCAAACTGATGCAGGCCGCTACCGATACCCGTATACGCAACATTATTAAAGGAGCCGTTGCCAGTTGTGGCAAAAATGCCGCCATTGCCAATATTGGCTGGTGCTATGGCGGAGGTTGGTCATTGCAGGCCGCCCTGCTCGAAGGCACTGCCAATAAAGCCTGTGTAATGTATTATGGCATGCCCGAAACCGATATGGCAAAGCTCAAAACCCTGAACAGCGATGTGCTGGGTATTTTTGCCGCCAAAGACAAACATATTAATGCTAAGGTGGTAGCGCAATTCAAAACCGATATGGCCAAAGCCGGCAAAAAATTGCAGGTAAAAACCTACGATGCAGATCATGCTTTTGCCAATCCCAGCAATCCGGGTTTTCAAAAAGCCTACACCGAAGAAGCATTTAAGCTATCCATAGCTTTTATACAACAAAGATTATAGCCACTTTACGTGCCCAAAAACAGATAGACAAAATACTATATTTATAAGCAATACTTCTATGCAGTGCTGATGCTAAGTATAGCCCGCAAAAACCGGTTAAGAGAAAGAGAGCTTGCGTAACACAATTCTCAATTGATATACAACTATTTATAACGCTCATAAAGCGACCGGTAGTTTAATTTACCTTAAAAATATAAGCATTGATCATAAATTAACAATTCGATAAATAATATCTATTTAACTTATCTGTTTTTTCATTAAAATATTGCTATTTGTGCTTTATATTAGTTCCTGCAAGCCTAACCAGCTCGGCCGTAGCGTTACCACATGAAATCAACCTTATTTCACATATTGGCGATTTGTTGTTTTTGTTCGTTTACTGCATCTGCACAACAATCGCTTATTGATAGTTTGAAGCTGGAGCTACAACATTCCCGCAACGATAAAGCTTTGCTTGGTATTTACCTGGCCCTGGGCAATGCCTACCAGAGTGTACAGCCCGATAGTACCCTGCATTTTGCCCAGAAAGCTTTTGCCATAGCCCTTAATCTTACCGACGATAACAGCACTGCAGAAGCCTATAAGCTTACCGGCGTTTACTTTAACCATACCGCACAATACGATAGCGCTACCTATTACTCCGATAAAGCCCTTGTGCTGTTTCGTAAAACAAAGAACGAAACCGGCATAGCCAATGCACTCAACAACCTGGGCGTAATTCAAAACAACCTCGGCCATTATAAGGAAGCCATCAACTTTTACAACCGCAGTCTTGCCCTGCGCCAAAAAAATGGCGACCACAAGGGCCAGGCCGACTGTTTTAACAATATCGGAAACACCAACCTGAACCAGGGCAGCCTTTGGGAATCGTACAACAACTTTCTGAATGGGCTGGTGCTCCGGCAACAGATCAACGATCTGCCGGGTATTGCCAACAGTATGAGCAACCTGGGCAATGTCTCTTATATGCTGGGAGACTATAAAAATGCAATAAGTTACAACCAACATGGCCTGCAAATTAACCGGCAACTGAACGATAAAATAGGTATTATTAATGCCCTTATTAATATTGGCGCCAACTACTTTGCACTTAAACAATATACCGAGGCTACAACCCATTTTACCGAAGCCCTGCATCATGCACAAAACATAAAAAACCACCTCAGCACCAGCATTTGCATGAACAACCTGGCACAGGTGGCTTTACAGCAAAAAAACTACCTGTCGGCTATTGAACAATATAACCAGGGCCTTAATCTCTCCCGCAATATTCACTACACCGAGGGCATTGCTACTGCGCAACTGGGCATTGGCAATGTGCTTTTTCATATGGGCCGGGCCAAGGAGAGCCTGCCCCACCTGCTGGATGCGCACAACTTAGCCACTGCTATGAATGCCAGGCCGCTGATGTCGGAAATAGCCAAAAACCTGTCAGATGCTTACGCCTCTATCGGGCAATATGAACAGGCCTATCGCTTTCAGCTGCTGAATAATGTGTACCGCGATAGCCTGCTCGACAACAACAACCCCAAGAAGCTATCGGAGCTACAGGCCAATCATGAATTAAGCAAAAAACAAAACGAGATATCCCTGCTCGAAAAAGACAAACTGCTGCACGAGAAACGCGCTAAAACGCAATTGTTTATTTCCATTTCGCTTACCCTCATCATCGGCCTCACTTCTTTAATGATCCTGCTTCTGTTTCGCAGCCGCAGAAAAACCAAACTGCAAAGCATGCTCATTACCCGGCAAAAAAACGCGCAGGAGGTACAGGCCGCCAAACTTACCGAGCTCAACCAGCTTAAGGATAAAACCTTTTCTATTCTTTCGCATGATCTGAGGAGCCCCATCGCATCGCTGAATAACACCATGATGCTGCTGGATGAGCAATTGCTTACCCCGCAGGAATTTGTTTTTGTAAAAACAGAACTCACCCGCCAGCTCGATGCACTGAACCTGGTGCTCGATAACCTGCTGCATTGGTCCAGGCTCCAGATACAAGGCCAAAGCACTACCCATACCGCACGGCTACCCATACGCCATATTACAGAGCAGAACATTAACCTGCTGCGCGCGCAGGCCAATAACAAAGCCATCACCATTGAGAACACCATTAACGAACAGGTAGCTGCCAATGGCGATAAAGACCAGATAGGCATTGTAGTGCGCAACCTTATCTCCAACGCCATTAAGTTTACACCACCCAATGGCCTCATTCACATCTCTGCGCTCACCGAAAATAACCATATTGCAATATCGGTAAAGGACAATGGCGTGGGCATGACCGAAGTGCAGATCAGCAAACTCTTCGTTTACCAGTCTCATTTCTCCGAAAGGGGCACCAGTGGCGAGAAAGGCACTGGACTGGGCTTACTCCTCTGTAAAGATTTTATTGAACAAAACGGCGGGCAAATTTCTATTATCAGCGCGCCCGGCGAAGGTTCTACGGTACGCTTCACCCTGCCTACCGAGGTTTAATCTTTCTGCTCTCCTTTTCTGTTACTTAAAGTGTGGAACGATGTGGCCACATACCCACAATGTGTAGAATTATTCCCCAATTTTGCCCCCGGCCAGCATTTGGCAAAAAACACAACACTTTGTAAATCAGCAGAATAAAACAAGCAGGCTCATATGGCATATGCTTTGGCTTATACCTTTCAAAATTACTAACAAACAAAATTTTGAGTTATGACAAAGATGATCACAAGCGCCATCGCCCTCGTATTTGCTGCTACAGCAAGTGTTAACGCACAAAACGTAGCTTCCGCCACCCCAGCCACACCAACTGCCACCGAAGCAAAAGCTGAAGATAAAACACCGGTAAAAGCAGAAGCATTGCCTGCCGCTATTCAAAAAGCACTGGCTTCTGATGCTTACAAAGGCTGGACCTTGTCTGAAGCTTTCCTGGTAAAAGAAGGTGGTAAAGAATATTATGAATTGAACCTGAAACAAGGTGACCAGACCTCTACCGTTAAACTGGACAAAGACGGTAACAAAATTTAAGTAACACCACCACTCCTTAGTCGTTCATATAAGCAGTGAAGCAGGCTGCCTCTTTCCAGAGGCAGCCTTTCTGCATCTAATCCCTGGTTATTTTACGAAATGGCCCCAGTTTTGCGATGATACCACAGCCTAAACAAAGAACCACCCATGCAAACCAAAGTTTTAGTAGTAGAAGACGATATTTCGTTCAGCAAGCTCCTGGAAGGATTCCTGAAAAGACACGGGTATGCACCCGAAATCCACCACCGGCTCAAGGATGGTATTAAAGCCTTCGACAACCAGAATTTTGATGTTTTGCTGCTCGATTACCGCCTGCCAGATGGTACAGGTATGGATATGCTGCAACACATCCGCCAGACAGACGCTGGTTTTCCGGTGGTGATGATGACCAGTTTTAACGATATCCGCACAGCCGTAAGTGCCATGCGATCGGGCGCCATCGACTATATCGTAAAACCGGTAAATCCCGATGAGCTGCTCATGACGATTAAACAAGCAGCCATACGTACCCCACAGGTCAGCAGCCCCGATACCGAAACACCCGTAACCAGCGATTGGGTGCAGGGCGAGAGCATAGCCGCTACCCGCATGGAAGATCATATAAAACTGATTGCCCCTACCGACATGTCGGTAATTATCCAGGGCGAGAGCGGCACAGGTAAAGAATATGTGGCACGCAGCATTCATACCCAAAGCAAAAGAGCCGGTAAGCCTTTTGTAGCCATAGATTGTGGCGCGTTATCGCCGGAGCTGGCAGCCAGCGAATTGTTTGGCCATGCCAAAGGCGCTTTTACCGGCGCGCTTACCGATAAATCGGGCCAGTTTGAGCAAGCCAATGGCGGCACACTCTTTCTCGATGAAGTGGGCAACCTGAGTTACGAAGTACAGGTAAAACTACTGCGGGCCTTGCAGGAAAGATGCATACAACCTGTAGGCAGCAATAAACAGATCAAAGTAGATGTGCGCATCATTACTGCTACCAACGACGATCTGATGAACAGTGTGCGCAATGGCAAATTCCGGGAGGACATTTACCACCGCCTCAACGAATTCAAGATTAAAACACCGGCCCTGCGCGAAAGAGCGCAGGATCTGGAACTGTTCTCCAGGCATTTTATGGAGCAGGCCAATATAGAGCTGGGTAGAAAGGTGAAAGAGTTTACACCAGAGGTACTCGATATTTTTCGCCGGTACACATGGCCCGGCAATCTACGCGAACTGAAAAATGTAATTAAGCGAGCGGTATTGCTCACCCCCGGCACCATTGCGGGTAAAGAAGTGCTGCCCGATGAAATGATGTGGGAGGCTTACCTTATTGTGGAGCACAACCATACCAATCTTAAAGCCATACAGGAAGAGCAGGAAAAAGCGCTTATCATTAAAACGCTGGAACAGGTTAAATACAACAAATCCAAAGCCGCGCTATTGCTCAATATAGACCGTAAAACATTGTACAACAAAATTACGCGTTACGGTATAGAAGGATAATCTATGACTGCTGCAATTCAAGCAGCGCTTTTACTTTCTGCAACATTTGTTGCAGCTCTTTAACCAAAGGTTGTAACTGATCATCGCCAGGCATTTGTGTTGCCAATTGCTGCTCTGCCTGGCGTAGTTGCTTGTGTAAGCTACCATTGCCCAACATACCCACCCGCCCTGCCAGCCGGTGCACCACTTCGCGCGCCTGTAAATGGTTTTGCGCACTGAGGTGTACCTGTAGCAAACCCAGGTCGGTTTCCGTATCGCGGTGCCAGTCGCGCAGGTAGCCTTCCAGCAATTGCTCATCGCCACCGGTCATTTCCATTACCGCCGATAAATCCATATCCGCTTCGCCAATCCATTCTTGCTGCAATGCACCATGCAGCTGCCGCAGTGTTTGCATCAGTTCCTCTTCCCGGAAAGGTTTGCATAACAACCCATCAAAGCCCTGCTCCAATACGCTGTTGCGCTCTTCGGGCAATACCTGTGCGGTAAGCGCAATTACAGTAATCTTATCTCCAAAGCGCTCCTTTAATATATGGCATACATCCACACCACTCATCACCGGCATACGCATATCGACCAATGCATGGGTAAAATCGTTTTCCTTCAGCTCCTGCAACCAGCGTTGCGGCTGGTATACCAGCTCATGCGGAATGTGGTGCCGGCTCAGGATCATGCCACAGAGTTGTAAAATCAGTTCATCATCATCAATTACGGTCACCTTCATCGGCGAAGTGTTTTCAGGGGCCACCAATACCGGCGCTCCATCTGCCAGTGTGCCTTGCACCCGCAGCATTTGCAGGGTAATGCGGAATGTAGTGCCTTTTTCCGGCTCACTTTCTATTTCCAACACACCATTTTGCTGCTCTACCAAGGCTTTTACAATACTTAAACCCAAGCCTGTGCCACCATAAGCTGCGGCAATGCTGCCATTGGCCTGTTCAAAAGCATTGAAGATCACCGCTTGCTGCGCCTCGCTGATGCCAATACCGGTATCAGTTATTTCAAAATGGATCCGGTCCATATTTCCTTCCGACTCGCCTATTACTTTAAGCAATACATAGCCCGTATCGGTAAATTTAATAGCATTGCCCAGCAGGTTATACAAGATCTGCCGCAGCCGGAACCCATCGGCAAAGTACATCTGGTCTTTGCGCAGATTGTGGTGCAGGCGCAGTTGCAAGCCTTTTTTAAGCGCAGCCGGTTCCATCACCGCAATAATTTCCTGCAATAAGGTTTCTAGACCAAAAGGTTTGGGCGAGAAAGAGAAACGGCCACTTACAATACGGTTGTAATCGAGCACTTCGTTTACCACATCGAGCAAATGACTGGCCGACCGTTGAATAGCCTTTAAAGTTTGCGGTTGCGCCGGTTGCTGGTGCGCGGCCTGCTCTGCAAAACCAATTACCGATTGCAATGGGGTTCGCAGCTCATGGCTCATATTGGAGAGGAACTGCTGTTTTACCTGGCTTAACCGCTCTGCTTCTTCTTTAGCAGCTTGCAACGCTTTACGGTAGCGGTTGCTTTTACCAATATCGAAAATCACCAGCAGCACCAGGCAGCCCGCTACAAGAAAGAATAAAATAAAAATGAGCTGTATATTCTTAAACCCGTTTTCTACCACCGAAGCCGCTTCGGCGTTGCTTTGTTTTACCTGCTTCAGCTCTTCTTTTTCTACCTCATGCAGCAGTGTAAGCAATTGCCGGTTGATGCGGCCACTCACGCCAATCAATGTAAGTTCCTTGTCTATAAAATCGGTACTGCGGCTTTCCTGTTCAAACTGGATCTGCTGTATGTATCCTTCAATCTCGGCAATTACACTATCCTGCTGGGCCACGGTAAGCGTATCAATCTTAACCCGTAACTCTTCGTTCACAATCTTTTGCAAAGGCGTGCGGGCCACTTCTTTCTTTTTGCCAAACAGCCGGTTCCAGAAAGAATTGCCCTGGGGTTCGGGAGTAACGAAAGCCGAATCGCCAATGGTGCTGGGGTTAACCAGTGTGGTAGTAATCGTTTGCTGGGTGGTAATAACGCTGCTGTCCATAACCCCGGCAGAGGAAGCCACAAGTTCGGACAGGGATTTGATCTGCTTACTGAGCGATTTGTTGTGTACAATATCGGAGCGCAGTTGCTGGTATTGGCCAAACAGTGCATCACGGGAGCGCAGCAGTTTCTTCATAGAATCGATGCGCATCACCTGCAACGTATCACCTTCAGAAAGATGGGCCAACGAATCAAGGTTTTGCTGCAAAAAGCGGGATTGCCGGAGCGAAGAGCGGGAGAGTTTTTTTTGATCATTTACCGCCCGCTGCCTTTGCAATTGGTCGAGCTGGGTTATACCCTGGAACAACTCGTTGATCACTTTAAGTTTTTCATTGGGGGTAGAAAGCTGATCCACCGTTTGCAGCACGCCCGAAAAAGAACGGTGCATGACCCGCCAGGCCAAAGTAAAGGCTACGCAAGCCACCAAAAAGGCAAGAATCACCTTTCCGGCAGTAGAATGTAAAAACGACTTGCGGGGCATTTGGGTCATGTGGCTGGGTTCGAGCCCAAAACCGCTGCAAATATGAAGCCAAACAAGCGTTAGCTCTGCAAAAATTGGGGTTGAGCATGTCCATCGCAGGACTGGCTCTATTGTGATCTATCTAAGGTGGCTGAGCTTGTCGAAGCCCGTTTGGGTACTCTTGCCCTGAGGAGATCCTGCATCCCTCCTTCGTCCCCGCATAGGCGGGACAGGCAGGCGCAGGATGACATTATACTTTGTAGCTTCTCTCTCTTTTTACCGTCCTCCAATTGCGCTTCATTGCGCCGCTGCGAGATTTTAATGTGAAAGGTCAAACGTCAAAGGTGAATAGTAATTCCTTGCGCCCTTGCGTGAAATCACACTCGCTGCGCCGCCGTGCCGTTGCGTCGCTGTGAGATTTTAATGTGAAAGATCTAAAGTGAATAGTCATTCCTTGCGCCTTAACGTCGCTGCGAGAAAATAAATTTCTATCTCATTGTTCCTCCGCATCCTTGCGCCCTTGCGTGAAATCACACTCGCTGTGCCGCCGCATCTTTGCGAGAAACTTGTATTCGCGGCGCGCCACGTCCCCGCATGTAGCGGGACAGGCTGTTGCGAGAAAACCACTCAAAATTCCCCCAACAAAAAACCGGGAGTCATCTTTATTCAAGACAACTCCCGGCGCACTAATTCCAGTTTATAATCTAACACCTTTCTAAAAAGCCAATCTGTTCTTCTTTTAATTAGTCTTTTCCGTCCTTCTCATCTTATTATATCTTATTGCTCTCAGACCTGGCAGGAGCTATGCACCTGACAGGACTTCGAGGCTGTTTCATTTGCACATTTTCACATTACTACCTCCTCGCGCTAATCCATTTGCACATTAATTCCCCCATTCTTTCAGTTTAACCGTCAGTTCGGCTTCGGTATTTTTCAGTTTATCCTGTGCGTACCATTGCTGTACTTTGGCAATCAGGTCTTCTTTGGTAGCGCCATCAGCTTTCAGTTGGGCCACCACTTCCTGCAGAGCTAGCGGACGAGGGCCCCATTTACCCACCAGCTCCCCGGTTTCCTTATCCAATACAACCAGCATCGGAATGGCCCGGCCACCATTGGTGAGGAACTGATCCATCAGCTCCAGGTTTTCGTCGCGCAGCACAATTTGAAGGTCAATTTTATCGCATTCTGCAGCCACGCGGCCAATAAACGGGGTCAATTGCGCAGCATCGCCACACCAAGCTTCGGTAATGAGCAACCAGGTGAGCGGACGTTTTACATCTGCCATCGCCTCCACAAGTGATGCCGAAGGTTCATATTTTTCCTCGATCCGTTGCCAGCGCTGCCAGTTGGCCTTGCTGTACGCTACCAGCCATTCGTCCTGAACCGGTCCCGAAGTGCGGTTGGCATCAAACAATTCCTGTTGCAACGCGCGAAACGCCTGATAGGTGTAGGTCTGTCCTTTTACCAGTGAAAGGAGGCTTTGGGTATTTTGCATGTATATACAACTTTATGGTGCAAGATTAGGATTATTAATGTTTTAGACCAACAGAACAGCCAAACTTTAACACTCCGTTACCACTCTGCCGGTCGTTTGGGCGGTACTTTTGCAGGTAAGACGCGGGTGCTACGGCAAAAACAAAATATTATGCCTGAAATACAGTAATTTTGCACCTCATTATTTAACCGGTTATCATTCACATTTATGAACCTCTTTGAATTACAGAATCGTGAGTTCATCGGCCGCCATATCGGCCCTAGCGAAAAAGAAACCCAGGACATGCTGGCTACCGTAGGTGCAAGCAGTGTGGAGGAGTTAATTTCGAAAACCGTACCGCAGGCTATCCGCCTGAAGGCGCCCCTTAACACGGGCGAACCAATGAGTGAATTTGAATACCTGAAACATATTAAGGCACTGGCGCAGCAGAACAAAGTATTCCAAAACCATATTGGTATGGGCTACTACGGCACCATTACACCTAGTGTGATTTTGCGCAATGTGTTCGAAAACCCAGGATGGTACACCCAGTACACCCCCTACCAGGCAGAGATTGCCCAGGGCCGTCTCGAAAGCCTGCTGAACTTCCAAACCATGGTAAGCGACCTTACCGGATTGCCTATCGCCAACGCATCGCTGCTGGATGAAGGTACCGCTGCGGCCGAAGCTATGGCCATGCTGTTCAGCCACAAAAACAAGGCAGACCATATTACTGCGCCTAAGTTCTTTGTGGACGAAAACATCTTTCCACAGACTTTAGACATTCTCAAGACCAGAAGTAATCCTTTACATATCGAATTGGTAATCGGTGATTTCCAAACTGTTGCACTGGACGAATCATTCTTTGGTGCACTGTTACAATACCCCGATAGCAATGGTTCTGTAAACGACTTTATGGCGTTTTCAGAAAAAGCGCACAGCCTTAATGTAGGCGTGGTAATGGCAACCGACCTGCTGGCCCTGACCCTGCTTACCCCTCCGGGCGAACTGGGTGCTGATGTAGCCATTGGTTGCGCACAGCGTTTTGGTGTACCCATGGGCTTTGGTGGTCCGCACGCTGCATTCTTTGCTACCAAAGATGAATTTAAACGTACCATTCCTGGCCGTATCATTGGTGTAAGCATCGATGTAGAAGGCAACCGTGCCCTCCGTATGGCGCTGCAAACCCGCGAGCAGCACATCCGCCGTGAGAAAGCAACTTCCAACATTTGTACCGCACAGGCGCTGCTGGCCAATATGGCATCGCTGTATGCCGTGTTCCACGGTCCGGAAGGTTTGAAACGTATTGCTTCGCGCGTATCGGTACTGTCCAGCGCGTTGCATACCGCATTAACAGCAATGGGACTGAAACAAGTAAACGCTTACTATTTCGACACCATTAAAGTTGAAGTAGCAGATGAAGCAGCTGTACGTATTGCTGCTGAAAAACAAGCTGTTAACTTCCGTTATTTTGGCACTGGCCATGTAGGTATCAGCATTGATGAAACCACTACCCGCGAAGAAGTAGGCAATATCATCAATATTTTTGCTACCGCATTAAATATCAAAGCAGTAGAAGCCACATTCAACAGCAATACTTTAAGCAATATTCCGCAGGAACTGACCCGTACCTCTGAGTACCTCACCCACCCTGTATTTAATACGCACCACAGCGAAAGCGAGATGATGCGTTACATGAAATCATTAGAAAACAAAGACTTAGCGCTTAACACTTCAATGATTTCTTTAGGAAGCTGCACCATGAAACTGAATGCTGCTTCTGAAATGATTCCGGTAAGCTGGCCTGAATGGGGCGGAATGCACCCATTTGCTCCTAAAAACCAGACACTTGGATACCTTCAATTAATTGAAAACTTAAGCAAAGACCTGGCCGATATCACTGGTTTTGCCGCTTGCTCTCTGCAACCCAACTCTGGTGCGCAAGGAGAATACGCTGGCCTGATGGTTATTCGCGCTTATATGGCCGATAAAGGTGAAAGTCACCGTAATGTGGTATTGATTCCGATCTCTGCCCACGGTACCAACCCTGCTTCTGCTGCCATGTGCGGATTTAAGATCGTAGTAGTTAAATGCGATGATCTGGGTAATATTGATGTGGCCGATCTGAAAGCGAAAGCCGAAGCCCACAAAGATGACCTGGCTGCCCTGATGGTTACCTACCCTTCTACACACGGTGTGTTTGAAGAAAGCATCATGGACATTTGCAAAACCATCCACGACAATGGCGGACAGGTATATATGGACGGTGCGAACATGAACGCCCAGGTTGGTCTCACCAGCCCAGGTTTCATTGGCGCAGACGTTTGTCACCTGAACCTGCACAAAACCTTCGCTATTCCACACGGTGGTGGCGGACCCGGCATGGGCCCCATCTGCGTAGCTGCCCACCTGGCACCTTACCTGCCTGGCCATAGCGTAGTGCCTAACGGCAACGACAAGAGCATTCACGCGGTATCTGCTGCTCCTTTCGGAAGCGCCAGCATCCTGCTCATCTCTTACGGTTATATTAAAATGCTGGGTGCAGAAGGTTTGAAAAAATCTACCGAATACGCTATCCTCAACGCCAACTATATGCGTGCCCGCCTGGAAGAGCACTACCAGATCCTGTACAAAGGCACCAACGGTATGTGCGCCCACGAGTTCATTGCCGACCTTCGTCCGTTCAAAGCCATCGGTATCGAGGCCGAAGATGTGGCTAAGCGCCTGATGGATTATGGTTTCCACGCGCCTACGTTGAGCTTCCCTGTAGCTGGTACCATCATGGTAGAGCCTACAGAAAGTGAAGACAAAGCTGAGCTGGATCGTTTCTGCGATGCGCTGATCGCTATCCGTGAGGAAATTGACGGAGTAGCCAACGGCACGCTGGATGCGAAAAACAACCCGCTGAAAAACGCACCACACACCCAGGCTACCATTACTGCCGATGAGTGGACCCGTCCTTACAGCCGCCAGCAAGCAGCCTTCCCGCTGCCTTACGTACGCCTGAACAAATTCTGGCCCAACGTTGGCCGTGTGAACAACACCCATGGCGACCGTAACCTGATCTGTACCTGCGAGCCTATCGAAGCGTACATGGAAGCTTAATGTAACAACACAACGTTCATTATAATTAAAGATGTCCCTGCAGTATTGCGGGGACATTCTTGTTTTTGGGCGCGCTCTTTATCATCCTGCGCTGGCCTCTTTTTGTCATCCTGCACCTGTGAGGCACGAACAGGGAGCAGGATCTCTGCCTTTAGGGATACTGCTCCCTTCCTGCGTCAGGGGCAGCATGACACAATCTTTTCTTTGTCTTCATACATGAGCAGCACGACAGACTCCCCGCACTTGTCATCCTGCGTGAGCGAGGCACGAGCGAAATGCAGGATCTCTACCCTTGGAGATACTGCTCCCTCGTGCCTCGGGGCAGCATGACACAATCTTTTCTTTGTCTTCCTACATGAGCAGCACGACAGACTCCCCGCACTTGTCATCCTGCGTGAGTGAGGCACGAACGAAATGCAGGATCTCTATCCTTAGGGATACTGCTCCCTCGTGCCTCGGGGCAGCATGACACAATCTTTTCTTTGTCATCTTGTATAGCAGCATGACAACCCTCCTTGCATTTATCATCCTACATGAGCAGCACGACAGACTCCCCGCACTTGTCATCCTGCGTGAGCGAGGCACGAGCGAAATGCAGGATCTCTATCCTTAGGGATACTGCTCCCTCGTGCCTCGGGGCAGCATGACAAACTCTTTATTTTTGCCATCTTGTATAGCAGCACGACAACCCTCCTTGCACTTGTCATCCTGCGTGAGTGAGGCACGAACGAAATGCAGGATCTCTATCACTCGAGATACTGCTCCCTTCCTGCGTCAGGGGCAGCATGACAAAATCTTTTCTTTGTCT
>JAVBJN010000083.1:0-9440 GCA_031546985.1 Chitinophagaceae bacterium | reverse complement strand
AAGGGGATTGATGCGCTGATATTACCAGAACCCGCTACAAAGTAAGTGCCATCGGGTATGGCAGCTATGGAAATAAAATAAAACGGGTAATTGCTGTTAAAGTACTCGCGGTTAAAGCGCTGGGCTAGCGAGAGCAGCGGTAAAAGTAAAAGGCATACTAGGTATAGGTATCGTTTCATAGGGTAATCTTATAGTAACCTCCGGCAGCATGCTGCCGGAGGTATTTTGATATTGTTTTTACTGAATCACCATTTTGCGGCTGCCTATCATACGGCCTTCGGCCAGTAATACATAATAATATACACCCGCCGTTAAATGGCCTACCTGTACTGCTTGCAGGTGGTTTTCTGCTGCCAATGGGTAACTGGCTACCTGCATGCCGTGCATGGTGTACAACACCAGCGTACCTTTTTGCCCTTCGGGCAGGCGGTAGCCAATGGTGGTAGTACCAGTGGCCGGGTTGGGTACATTCTGCTCTAATACGATGCCTTTTGCTAACGCAACCGCGTTGGCTTGGGGTAATTTACGTAAAAATGTTTGTTCGTTGAGTTCCTCGGGTACTGGCATGGCCCGCACACCGCTGTACAACTTACGTATACCCCTGGCATGCCAGCCGGGGTAATTGTCGCGCAGGCACAAGTCATCTATGGTAGCTTGTTCGCTGCCGGTCAGTTGCAACTCGTTGCGGCCCGCTTCATATACATCAATGAGCATATTGTACAGGGTTAAAAAATCCTGGTGGTCTTGTATATACCAGTTGCTCATCGTATTGGTGGCGGTAGCCGCCTGGGGCACAATAGCAGCGGCATTGGCGCTGGCTACGAGGTTGAGCCAGCCGCGGGCCTGGGTAAACTGGTGCAGGCCCAGGCAGGTGGTGGCCAGGGTGCGGTGCGCGGAGTAAGTATCTGCATTTTGAAGAAAAGTGAGTGCCTCGCCCAACCGGCCGGTTTCGGCCAGGGTAAGCAGGTAATCATCGCCCAGCCTGGTTTTTTCAGGGTCTGGTGCGGCCATCTGCCAGCGGCCCAGCAGTTCCTCAGCTTCGCCTGCTAAGGGAGTACTGGTTTTATAGGCGGCAATATCGTATTTGCGTGGACAAGACGGTTCTGGTCTTGAAATATCTGCTTCCTGTATATCTATCTTATCGGTACAAGGCAATTTTAACAGGTCGTGAAAATTGGCCAGCAGGCCGGGCAAGCCCCCAATCCATTGGCCGGAGGCGGCGGTATGGGTGTTGGAGTAGTAGGTAAAATAAGGCTGGGCAGCGATGAACGACCGTATTTGCGCAGGTCCGCTGCTGCCATCGCATTTGGTAAACAAATTATCTGCTTGTCTTTTTATTGTTGCTAAGCCATCTCCCTGGCTGCCTAGTCTTGCAAAATCAGACCAGGGGTTTACATACCAGTCCTGGTTGTTGTTGCGGAATTTGTTGCAATCTGCCTGCGACTGTAAGTTATCCATTTCCCATTGCAGGCCTATTTCGGCATTGGCGTATACATTGCTGGTAGTAAAACCAAATTCATTGCCGCTTTGGTTAATGATCATTCCGTAGCTGTGCAGGTTGCGCCTGATCAGGTGGCTTTCTGTATTGTAAAAAGAATTGACACCTACCCTGAAAGCGCCCGATTTGTTGATAAACATGCCCCAGGAAGATACCGGAATTTGTCTGCCACCTGCGCTAACCAGCTCTGCCTCCGGTATGGTAAACTCACTGCGGAACAATACCGGTGTTTTTATACTATTGGTGGTAACGCCCGCAAAAGTGTTTTTAAATTTGCTATCACGGATTACGGTATAGTCCTGCACATTCATAGAGCCGGTGCTGTTTACACCCGCTGTCAGATTCTCAAAATTGCAATTATCCAGTATAATCTTGGCATCGAGGGTGCCAATGGCTTCGCCCCGTATATCGGCAGCGGGGGTATAACCGGCGCCCAGCTCCTGCTTAAAACTACAATTGATAAACATTATATTTTGTACATCCCAGGCGGTTACAAACTCATCGGTACCGTAAGGGCGCCCGTCGCTGGTGATATAACCCGGGTGCTTTATTATATCATTGGCCGCAAAAGTACAATTGGTAAAAGATGCACGGTACGGGTTTTCATCCGTCGTATTCACAAAACTGTGGTAAGAAAACAGTTCTACGCATTTGCGGTTGTTTCTGAATATAGCGTTTTCGGCTACAATAATACCGCCTGCATTGCCGCCCACCTGTGGCCAGTTGTCGTTAATGCCTTGTGTGGGCAGCCACCAGCTGGCGCAATTGCGCACACCTACAAACGCACGCTCAATAACCGCATTATTCTTTAACAATAATACACCCTGGTTTTGGGTGGTTACATTGCCGCCATATATGTTTATGACCGCATCCTGCTGGGTGAGGTTGGGATTACCCTGCACCTGGATGCCTGCCCACATCTGGTCGCAGGCGCTGGTGAGTTTGGCGCCATCTACGATAAGCACGCCACCCGGCTCAATGATAATGCCGCCACGCCAGGCAGGAAAGCTCACGGTGCAACCGCTAATGGTAAGGTGCGCGCCTTTTTTAATTACCAGGTTGCCATTCAGCATGCGGCTGCCTGTCCAGGTTAGATGCTGGCCATTTTCAACAGTAATGGTGTTGTTGGGGTTAAAATCGCAATAGTCATTTAACCAATACCCTGGCAGACTATCCATTAGATAGGTATGCATTTTGCCCAGCTGGCATTCAGAAAGCCCCCAATCACCGCAATAAGACATCAGGTTGTTGTCGTAAGGAGAGGTAGCGCAGGGCGATCCGGTAGGGTCGGTATCCAGGCAGTCATCGTCAATTAATTCAAAACTATGATCGAGGCCTACCAGGTGCCCAAATTCATGTGTAAGCGTTTGTGCATAGGCATGATGGTCGCGCTCGTTTCTTGCAATAGCTTCCTGTAGATCGGCCAGGGCCATAGCCGTACGTTTGCCCTTAGGATTTGCAGCGTGTACGGCATAGCCACCATAGTCGGCCGTAGATGGACTTTCCTGTATGAAAATGTCTATCACATCTGCACCCCGCACCGAATACCTGGTTTTTAAAGTATCGAGCCTGTTGTGTATGTAGGTATAGTCTTTTACATCTTCAGGATTGCTCATGTTCATCCGGTGAAAGTAAACGCCTTTATCGTTGGGGTTGAGCGGGTCTTTGTCAATTACATACCGGATGCGGGCATCATGCGGCGACCCGCTCCCCGTGCCCCGTGTAGGATAGGGTACGGATTGCATTTTAAGGTTGGCTTCTTCTACCATCAGCCTTGCCATTTCATACCCGTTCTGAGCGGTGTTGGCATTGGGTAATCCGTTGTTTATTTCGGTAAGGTTGCCCGGGGTACTCCCCTGTTTAAGCATAAAATGAAACTTCACGTTAATGTACTTAATGGGGGTATGAGATGGGTATGCACCCAGCGGGGCCGATGCCTGCGGTGGCATACAGGAAGGCAGCGGCGTGGTGCCGCCTGCGGTGGTTTTTTGTGTTCCGCAAACAAAGGGCCCCGTGGGTAATTGCGCATTGGCATCAAATTGCCAGATCATCAGGGATGCTGCAGTGAGCAGCGGCAATAATCGTAGTTTTTTCATAAAAGCGCTAACAGGTTATGGGTTAAAAAATGAATACCAGGTTGGTGATGGATTCATTTGGTTGGTTAATAAAGTAATCCTTTATTTTAAAAAAAATAAGACGTGGCAGGCAATGATTCATTACGGGTACGAATGGACTGCAAAAACTTGGTTGGGCTTTAACCTCGTAGTACTGCCGGGGTGTTGGTTTGAAGTGTGTTATGAACTAAATGTAACATATACACTTGGTAGCGGTGGTGGGTGACGTTACTTTTATGAAAGTAATGATGGTTTCATAGGCTTGTATTTAAAGGGCAAAATAATAATTTAACTTATTCATCAATACCGTTTAAAAACGGTATTTTAAAGAAAGTGCTTCTTCGAAAGTGCATAAAAGGATATGGATATACCTGTATTTGCATAGCGCACCACACCAAACGATCGTAAAAAAGCCGGAGGAATATCCCCCGGCTTTGCGTTTTGGTAGGTATACCGTTTTCTTTATTGTTTAACCAGCTTCTGTGCGCCAATAAAAGCACCTTCGGCATTGTAAAGCACTACCTGGTAGTGGCCAGGAGTGAGTGTTTCCAAAGAAAGACTTGTAGCGGTACCGGTCAGTTTTTGCTGCAATACTGTGCGGCCTGCGGCATCCATTATTTTAATGCTGCTGTTTTCTGCCATACCATCGAGGCGCACCTGGTTGCCCGCAGGGTTGGGTTGCAGTACAAAAGTAGCCTGGTTGCTGAAATGCAGGATGCGGGTACCCGAATAACGGAAAGTACCATCCTGGTCTACCATTTTGAGGCGGTAGTAATAACGGCCAGCTGCCGGGCTCATGTGGCGGTAAGTGTACTGCTGCTTTTCTTCGCTGTTGCCTGCTGCCTGTACGCGACCAAGCGCACGGTAATCGGTACCATTGGTGCTCGCCTCTACTTCGAAATGGCTGGTATGCACTTCACTTGCAGTAGCCCAATTGAGGATCGCATGGCCATCGGCCTTTTGTGCGTCAAAGCTGAGCAGGTTGAGGGGTAACGCCACAGCGAGAATATTGTAGTCTTCTACCTCTCCATTGGTCGTAGGACCATAGAAGGAATAAGCGTTCATATTATCGCTGCTGATACGAAAACGGGAGTAGCCCAACATACCACCGTTAGCACCAGCGCCACCGTTAATGTTGCTCCAGCTCAGTGTGGTAGTACCATTTGCCTGAGCTGTTACGGCGTTACACACCCCTTCTCCTGCATCAAAGTGACCATTGTTGTTCCAGTCAAACCATCCACAAACGGTAGCCGGCACATCGCTGGTATAGGTAACATCTACACTGTAACTGGTCATGTTCAGTGTAATAGGGTTAAAAGCTGCAATGCCATCTTCTTCTGCACCATCGCCATCGGCTTTGGCACTCGATTTTACAGTTGCATCTGCGCCTGCGCCAACAGTGCCCAGCATCATATTGGCAGTAGGATTCATAGCTCCGGCGGCCACCGGACTTTCGGTACCATTAAAATCGTAGCTCGAAGGCAGATCGCCATAATCCATTTGCGCGCCGGTAATGGGTACCTGGCAGTAGGCAGTAGCCTCGCAACCTGCGGCAGATAATACCTGCAATTGCAGGTTTACAAAACCTTGCGCACGGTCGAGATCGGTAATGGTATAATTATAATCGGGCGCAGCATTGGTGCTGGTGCCATTGGCGGTAAAAGTTCCATTCGTATTACTGCTCCAACGTATTGGGGTAGCGCCGCCTGTACCGGTAGTCGTACCCGTAATCTGCAAGGTAGCCGCCTGTGCGGTAACGCCGGCCGGGCAGTTAATGATAGCGGCAGGTGCGGGGTTAATGGTTACGCCTGTTGCATCCTGCGCGGTAGCGCTCATACCACCTGCATTGTAGGTAAGCGGAATGTTTATAATGGTAGAGGCCAGGTTAAAAGTAACGGTGCCCGCCGCAATATCTATTTTATACGTGCTGGTGCCGGGAGCCAGTTTTTGAATGGTAAGCAGGCGCGTGCCGCTCTGCGCGTCAATCGCATTGGGTACTGCAGGGTAAGCCGCATCAAGGGTATTGGCAATGTTCATTTGCAGGCCATTGGTAAAGCCGTAAGGCTCGCCCGAAAATTTGGCCCCGGTGCCGGTAAGGTTAAGCTGCTGGGTAAGGTTTTCCAGGGTAATACCGGCAGGCAGCGGTTCTGTATTGGGGTTTTGGATGGTAACGGTAGCCGTTACATAGTTACCGTTACCGGCACAAGTGCTGGTAGGGTTTATGGCTACAGTTGTTGCAATAGGCTTGGGCGTTTGCGTACAACCTGTATTGGCGGGTACAACTGCATCTTCGGTTGTATTACCTACTGCGGTGCCATCATAACCATTAAGTCCACTGGTACTGCCAGATGTAAAGTTGCTACTGGGCAAAAACGTTGTGCCCGGAGTGAGTGTAGCTACACTTACACTTGCATGATAGGTACCACCATTGGCAGACGTATCCTTGTACTGGTAGGCAAAAGTGGCGCACTCACCCGCAGGAATGGAAAACGGTACCATGTATACCACATCCAGTGTAGTATTGTCGAGGTCGCTAACCGACATAATTGTTTTAGTGCCTTTCCATATTAAAGCCGGTGTGGAGTTATTGGACCAGCTGGGTTGGTTTACCAGTTCCTGTACCACACGGGTTACATCCACTACGCTACCGGTCGCTTTGGCAGTGTCGGTAGTGGGATTGTTCGTCCATATATCGCCGGGGTGGTGGGTAGAATCAAACTTGGGTACATTGGGTAGTTTAATACCACTGATATAACCGACTGCTCCTGTTTTGGCAGTAAGCCTGGCCGACAAGATGGTTGCACCCTGGGGCACGCCTGAGCCATTGGACACCGGAGGAAAAGAGAATACGGCATTGGCGATAAATTGGGATCCTGAAGCCATCTTATACCTGAAAATAGCACAGGGCGTAGTAATATCGTTAGAGGCACAAGGGTAGAGTGGGGTAGACTGGTAGCCATCATAACCACTAGTCATTACATCGCCACCAGGATGCGCGTATTGGGCTACTGTTTTGCCAATGCCGCTGGTACCTGCAATGCTCACCGGCACCAGGTTGGGGTTACCAGGTATAAATGAAGGCATTACACCTGTTGCGGTGCTGGCGCCCTGGTTGCAGATGCTAACCTCGTAGGTAAGGGTCTTATCGCAACTGATGCTTTTAAGGGTATTGGATACCTGCAGCACCAGGTTAATTGAGCAGCCGGTAGCAGTAGGGCTTATCGCTATATTGTTGTAGGGGTTTTGTTCTCCTGCTATAGCCAGTCTTGGGCTAAGATCGTTGGGCAATGGGGTAATGGCATTGCCGGCATTCATATTTACTACCGCCCAGATGCGTGATTTTAATTGAAGGGATGGATCAGTAAAAGTAAAGGTCAGCGTACCGCCACCAGTGAGGTTCTGGCTTGTTCTTACATCAGTAGCCAGCAGTTTGGTAGCACTATATGCAGGATCACCATCATAGAATGCGGTGCTGATGGTGTTGTTGAAACCCTGGGGACTGATGTTTTCTACCGTGTAGTTTACTGTTCCGGTACCACAGTCCAGGGTATTGATGTTGGCTTTGAGGTCCCAGCTTACCGGAGGCAGTACATTGCTGCATAAGGCAGACATCATGCTGGCAACAGTGGCTGTGGCATTGTTCTGAAGCGCGGCATAGTCGACAGCGCTAAAATAGAGACTGGCATCGGAAGCTACGTTGGAGCCCTGCAATGTAGTAATGTTTGCCGCCTCACCTACAGCCATTACCACGATAACGGTACCGGTGGCTTTAATCATGCTGGCCAGGGGAATGATATTGCTGCTGACCTGCCCGGGCGACGCATCGGTAAGCAGGAAAATAATTTTTCTTGCGGTGCGGCCTGGTATGGGTGTAATGTCTTTATTCTGAAAGGCTTTCAGCAATGCCCGGTATACATCGGTGCTCCCGGCGATGGTGCGGGCGGCATTCTGGTAAGCGATCATGTCGGCGATGTCGGTAGAGAAATTGGTGCCGGCATTGGCAAAAACATAGGGGATAAATGTTTGGTCCCATTCGGCCAGTGCCACCCTGTTGCGGTCATTGGCATTACCGAGGGGATGGGTTTGGGCCAATTTGACAATAAATTCCCGGCTCGACTTGTCTTCGGCGGCATCTACAGAGCCGCTCTGATCGTTGGCAACATAAAAGTCAAATCCGCAGTTCTGGGCATGAGCGGTGGTATGCCCGGCACATAGCAATGCCAGACCAGCCGTAAAGGCTAGAAGCGTTCTTTTCATTGTGGTGGTTTTGTTCTGTTACAAGGGTTCTTGTTGCATGCAGGCCACAGGTTCAATTATGGCTTACCTACACAAACGATTGTTGGTAATTGACCAATCGTTTATGCGCAACAAATGTAAATGGATTGATTAAGAATCATCTGTAGTAATTATACTACAAGCATGCACTGTGTTTGTAAGTATGTATTCTTCCAGTTCTTTTTCCGAACCTGAAAAATTGCGCTGGTAACTGTGCCGTATGACGAGCCCTGGTACTGTTAAAAGCAGCAATGAAATAGGATATTTTCTAAATTGAAATTGCAGCAAATACTTATTTTTTTATACATTTTTTATTGAGACTATGAAATAATATAATATTGTATTATTTTAGCAATTCTATTAACCACCTCCCAACGGACATAGACTATTTAGACGCAGAATGAAATGTTTTCTGTAGTAATTCATATGTATGAAACCGATGCATTGTTGGTGGGTGGTATTCCTTACCCTTTTTTATTATAGTGCAAATGCCCAGTATATGCAGGTTGGTCCAGACACCCTGGGCCAAACGCTGTTTAATGCTGCGCAGGTAAACCGTTACCTGCAGAAAAGGACGCACCAACTGCAAGAACTTGCCCGCAAAGAAACCCGTAAAACAAAGCAAACGCTGCAAAAGCTTGCCCGTAAAGAACAACGCTTATACGGGAGCCTACCGAAGAAGGATAGCCTGCTGGCCCGCAACATGCAACATGGCACCACCTTCGATAGCCTGAACCGGATGGGGTGGGACAGCCTTGCTACGAATAAGTTAAAACAGTACCGTTCCGGTGTGTCTCCCATTGATTCTATTCAACGTATTGCAGCTTTTGCACAGCAACAAGCATCTAATATTCCCGGAGCGGAAAATATAACAGCATGGTCTGGTAACAATGCAGCGCTTAACCGGCTCCAACAGCAGCTCGATTACAATGCCTGGTTACAAAAGCAGATCCAGTTGCGTAAACAACAGCTTCTGCAATCGGCCACCAACATTGCGGGCACCAGAGGTTTACTCAAAGGCATAGACAAACAAACCTATTACTACAACCAAAAGATAAAGGGCTGGAAAGCGATAGCTTCTGATCCCGATGCATTGGAACAAAAGGCGCTGGACTACTTAAAGGGCATGAAGGGATTTGAGGAAAGCCTCTCCGGGCGCGGCCTTGCTTCAACAAGCGGTAATAATGGCGGTGTAAGTGACTTGTCCCGTTCGTACGGGATGCAAGGCGCTAAACCCGAAGATTTAGAGAAAATGGGGTTCCAGACGCGGAGCCAGGTAAACAAATCCATCGACCAGAAATTCGGGTTGTCACAAAATCCCGATGCACTCAAAAGCGTGAATGAAAAGTTGCTATCCAATACCCAACAGTTTACCCAATACCGCAACCAGGTGACCAATCTTAAAAAACAAACTACTGGTTTACGCAATATTGAAAAGCCTTCCTTTAAAGTAAATCCCATGCGCGGTCTCCCCTGGAAGCAACGCTTAGAGAAAGGCATTACCTGGCAGGTAAAGCCGGCAACCAATATCCAGCCTTCGATACTCGACCTCG
>JAVBJN010000098.1:0-12418 GCA_031546985.1 Chitinophagaceae bacterium | reverse complement strand
GGTGAAACGACGCAGGAGTGAAATGCAGGATCACTTACGCTAGCCTCTCCAACTGTCATCCTGCGTGAAACGACGCAGGAGTGAAATGCAGGATCACTTACGCTAGCCTCTCCAACTGTCATCCTGCGTGAAACGACGAAGGAGTAAAATGCTGGATCGCTTACACTACCCTCTCCAGCTGTCATCCTGCGCCATTGACGCAGGAGATGGATGCAGGATCTCTTACTTTGAAATTCTTTAAAGAGATGCTGCTCCTTCCTCAGGGCAGCATGACACAACTTAACTTGTCATCCTGCATGAAACGACGTAGGAGTGAAATGCAGGATCTCTATTAAGAACTATCTTTTACAGATGATATTACTTATCGTTCAGACCTGACAGGAGCTGCGCACCCCCGCAGTGGCGGGACAAGCTCTATCGAAGGACCGCTTGCACTTTCTTATAATCTGCTACACAACGCCCACCTTCGAAACTCGTGTACTTTATCTTCTTTTCGCCTCCGTCAACCAAACCTATTGTAAGTTCATAATAACCCATATACGCACTGATAACCATAATAGCCAGCACAAACAATCCTATAATAAACAAGAACATGGCTATACCACTCTCTCCAAAACCAGGAATAAAAGAAATGCTGAACGCCGCCAGCAATATCACCGTCCAGCCGAGTAGCGCCCAGCCGCTCCGCTTACGCTTCATATCTACTGAAATAACGTCGGTTTGAGAAAAGGATCTGATCCCTTTTGCATCTTCCACCACGATCTCATTTCCGGTAACGATTACAGTATTTTTTTTCATAGTGGGTGGTTATCCTTCTTCTTACAAGTTATATACCCTTTATTATTCCTTCGGTTCCTGAGCTTGTCGAAGGGCCGAAGGTATAAAAGGACAGAATTATCAAATGTCCTAAAACAAAAAATCCTTCCGGAACAGTTTTAAGGAGCTCATTCTAGTATGTGTAACAAACACCTTTTTTGGTAGATGATTTTGACCAAAAGCTACTATTCAATCGATCCCGATTGATCAGAACAATAAATGCCTTGCGATCTGCAGCATACTTTTTTAGCTTATTAGTAGTCTTTTTGTCCAGTTTATTTGCGCCGTTGAAACTCCACTCATCATCTGAATGTGCACGTAATTCATCGACTTTTAAAAGTCCCACTACTAATAAAGGATCATCAACTACAACAACATTATCTTGATCCTCTTTCCCTTTCACATTTACCTTATCGGTTATGGGTTGCGTTCGGCCACTTTCAAATAGGATTTTTTCTACAGCATACTTACCCAAAGTATAAGTAACAGATTCGTTTTTATAACTGAACGTAATAGTATTTTCAGTTACAGCAATGACTTTCCCTTCTATCCTCTCTCCGTTATGCTTGTAGATAGTATCACTTGCCCAGACACTAAAGGGTAACAAGGCAATTGTTAAAAGGATTATTTTTTTCATTTGGCTAGTGTTTTCAATGATTCAATTATCGTATCAAGTCATTGAGGTCTAATTAGCAGAGCTTCAGGGGCCCTAAATTACCAGACCTACCTTAAATTACGACACTTGTATTTTTCAAGTACCCTAAAACAAAAAATCCTTCCGGTTTTACCAGAAGGATTTTTGAGGTCTCGAGCGGATTCGAACCGCTGTACGAGGTTTTGCAGACCTCTGCCTAGCCACTCGGCCACGAGACCATCGTGCTGTAGCGGACACAAAAGTAGTAATTTTATCTTTCTAACAAAACATATCTACACATAAATATTATCGCCATAAAACAATACTGATTTTGCATACAGTTGTAGCAACAGTGCGCTAACTTTGAACTGCAAAAGATACGGATATGCAACGAATTGGCGAATCTGAACTCATTCTTACTCCAGACAAACGGGTCTATCACCTGAACCTGCTGCCCGAGGAACTGGCCACTACCGTTATTACCGTGGGCGACCCAGCCAGGGTCGAAAGAGTATCGGGCTACTTCGACCGTATAGAGTATAAAAACGCGCACCGCGAATTTATTTCGCACACCGGGTATATCGGTAAAAAAAGACTCACGGTAGTATCATCGGGCATTGGTCCGGATAATACCGACATTGTGCTCAATGAGCTGGATGCGCTGGCCAATATCGATTTTTCGACCCGTACCGTGAAACAAAATCACCAAACCCTGCAAATCATCCGGTTGGGCACTTCCGGTTCTTTGCAGGCCGATGTGCCGGTAGACAGTCATGTAGTGGCTTCGCATGGTTTAGGGCTCGACAACCTGCTGCATTTTTACCGCCACACCCCCAACGAAGAAGAACAGATTTTACTAAAAGCATTTATAGATCAAATGACCCTGAGCGGCCAGCCCATTACACCTTATGTAGCAGCTGGCTCCATTCATATGCTCAACAAGTTTACCGAACAGTTTTACCACGGCATTACCGTTACCGCTCCGGGCTTTTATGCACCACAGGGCCGGGTATTGCGGGCGCAACTGGCTTTTCCCGACCTGGTAAACCAACTGGGCCGTTTCAATTACATGCACCACCGCATCACCAATTTTGAAATGGAAACCTCGGCCATCTACGGACTGGGCAAACTGCTGGGCCACCAATGCCTATCCATTAACACCATCATTGCCAACAGGCCTGCGCAAACATTCAGCAACAACCCCGATATTGCGGTAGAAAGAATGATTCAAAAAGCATTGGCTATTATCGAAACCATATAGACATGGAACTACATTTTTATAAATACCAGGGCGCTGGTAACGATTTTATTTTGCTCGACAACAGGCTGGGCCGCTACAACCACTTAACCACCGAACAGGTAGCATGGCTTTGCGACCGCCACTTTGGTATTGGTGCCGATGGCCTGATGCTGGTAAACCCGGCAGAGGGTTTTGATTTTGAAATGAAATACTACAACTCTGATGGCCGCGAAAGCACCATGTGCGGCAATGGCGGGCGTTGTATTGTAGCATTTGCGCACCTGCTGGGGCTTATTGGCGATCATACCCGTTTTGTAGCGGTAGACGGGCCGCACGATGCCATCATTCAAGGCAACGGCACGGTAGAACTGCAGATGAAAGCGGTAGACCAGATTACACGACATGCCGATCATACTATACTCAACACCGGCTCTCCGCATTATGTAACCTTCCTCGATGATGTAGATGCATTGGATGTAAAACACGATGGCGCGGCCATTCGCTACAACGATACGTACCGCAAAGAAGGCATAAATGTAAACTTTGTAACCCGCACACCCGAAGGCTTAAAAGTGCGTACCTACGAAAGAGGTGTGGAAGACGAAACCCTGAGCTGCGGCACGGGTGTTACCGCCTGCGCTATTGCCTCGGTCAATGCTTTTCACCAGGCGCACGAAGTAGCCATTGTTACACCCGGTGGCCACCTAACCGTACGTTTCAATATGACCGACGACCAGCATGCCAGCGATGTTTGGCTCTGCGGCCCTGCCACATTTGTTTTTGAAGGCACGATTAAACTGAAATAATGGAAACGAAAAAAGGGGTGTTCAACATCAGGGTATACGGCATCTGGATCAACGAAAATGAGGAAGTGCTGGTAAGCGATGAAAAAATAGGACCGCACTATTTTACAAAATTCCCCGGCGGCGGATTGGAGTTTGGCGAAGGCATTAAAGATTGCATTATCCGCGAGTGGAAAGAAGAACTGGACGCAGATATTGAAGTGGTGCAACACTTATACACGACTGATTTTTTCCAGATCAGTGCGTTCGATAATACCTCACAGATCGTAAGTGTATACTACCAGGTAAAACCTTTGCATACCCCTCCGGTAAAATTTGCTACCGACAAATTCGATCTGGATCACAGCCTTTACGAAACCGAAAGTTTCCGTTGGATACCGCTTACCGCTTTTTCGGAAGAAGATGTAACCTTGCCTATTGATAAGATTGTAGCGGTGCAGGTGCGGGAAAGGTATAACAGTAAATAATAACCAGGGCTTCGACAGGCTCAGCCACCGGGTACTTTCGACAAGCTCAGTCACCGGGTACTTTCGACAAGCCCAGCCACCGGTTGGTATTATAATATTTATTACAGGTGGCTGAGCCCCGCATGTGGCGGGACAGATCTGACAGGTCTTCTTATTGTAGGCGGCTGAGCTTGTCGAAGTTGCCGAAGCACCTTTCCTTATTTCAACACTTTGGCGGCTGAGTCCCGCATGGGCGGGACAGGCTCCGTCGAAGCCCCCATCGCTAAGCGCTTCATCTCTGCCGCTTGCTCATGGCCCAGGAATCGCTCAATAAAGAAATGGATAATATAAATGACCGGCGTAAGCACAATGGCCATAATAAACTTGTACGTATAGTTTACCAGGCATACTGCCAGCACCAGTTGCCAGGTCCAGCCAGCACCGATCTTAAAGGCAATAAAAAGCACGATAAAACTATCGATCAGTTGCGAGATTACAGTAGAGCCCGTAGCCCGCAACCACATATTTTTCTCCCCGGTTATTTTCTTAATGCGGTGAAACACCGTTACGTCTACCACCTGGCTTACCAGGAACGCCGTAAGACTACCAAAGATGATCCACATACCCTGCCCAAAAATAGCGTTGAAGGCCGAGGGCATATTGGGTACGCCCTGCTCTGCTTTGGAGGTAATCCAGAAATCGGCCGCAGGCACGCCCATAGCCAGGTAAAACATTACAAAAGCATAGGCAATTAACGCAATGGCGGTATAAGAAATACGGCGTACCGCTTTAGGCCCATAATATTCATTGACCAGATCGGTCATTACAAACTCCAGCGGCCACAGCAGCACACCACAGGTAAGGTTAAACGACAACCCATCCTGTCCGAATAAAGAAAAATTGAAACGGGAAATCCCCAATGTATCCTCCAGCGAAAAAATCTTTCCGCCTATGCATTCGGCAATGAGGGCATTGGCTACAAAAAAAGCAGTGAACGCCACAAACAACTGTGTGGGCTTGTGTTTGAGAATCTGGTTCATCCGGTAGTGGTTCGTAATGGGTTTAGAATCGGGAACGGATTAGCATTCCGGTAAACTCAACGGAATATGCACTGCCAGTCCGCCATCGGAGGTTTCCTTGTACTTGCTGTTCATATCCAATGCAGTATCCCACATGGTTTTTACAGCCACATCCAGGCTCACTTTGGCATTGTAGGGATTGCTCTGCAAGGCCAGTTGCGCAGCTGTAATGGCTTTGATGGCGCCCATGGTATTGCGTTCAATGCAGGGAATCTGCACCAGCCCCCCAATCGGATCGCAGGTAAGCCCCAGGTGGTGCTCCATAGCGATCTCTGCCGCTTGCAGGGTCTGCTTTACACTGCCACCCAGCAATTCGGTGAGTGCCGCAGCAGCCATCGCAGATGATACGCCAATCTCGGCCTGGCATCCGCCCATAGCCGCAGAAATAGTAGCACCTTTCTTGAAAATACTGCCAATCTCAGACGCGCACATCAGGAAGTGTACAATCTTATCGTCATCGAAACCATCGCAGAAAATAGAGAAGTATTGCAGCACCGCAGGAATTACACCCGCAGCACCATTGGTAGGGGCTGTTACCACCCGGCTAAAAGAAGCGTTTTCTTCATTTACCGCCAGGGCAAAACAACTTACCCAGTCCAAAGTATAGCTAAAGCTGTTACCACCCGTACGGATGGCCTGTATCCAGCTGTTGTAATCATTGTACGTAGCGCCTTTCAATAGTTTTTTATTGAGCGCCGAGGCCCTGCGCGATACATTGAGCCCGCCGGGCAATTCGCCGGCAGTATGGCAACCACGGTAAATACACTCGCGCATCACCTGCCAGATATTGAGCACACCGGCACGGGTATCGGCTTCGCTGCGCCAGGCCAGTTCGTTTTCGGCCACTACTTCCGATACGCTGAAACCGGTTTTCATGCACCAGTGCAGCAGATCATCTGCCTTATCGATCGGAAAAGGCAGCTCTACCCTGCTCTTGGCAGATTTAGATTGGCCTTCCTGCACCACAAAACCGCCACCTATCGAATACCAGGTATCCGCAATGGTATCGCCGTTGCAGAAAGTAACCAGGAAGGTCATCCCGTTGGGGTGAAAAGGCAAAGATTCATCGAACAGAAACTCCAGATCTTCGGCAGGGTTGAAAGCAATTTCGTGCTTGCCATGCAGCAGAATACGCTTATTATCGCGGATAGACTGGATCTTGGTATTGATCTGCGTTACATCGAACGTAACCGGATCGTCTCCGGCAAGGCCCAATATCACCGCTATGTCGGTACCATGCCCCTTGCCCGTTTTGGCAAGAGAACCGTACAACAATACGCGCATAGCCGAAATATCGAGCAGTCGTCCTTCTGCTTCAATGTTTTCGAGGCAATGCTGTGCCGCTCTCCAGGGCCCCAGGGTATGGGAACTGCTTGGACCAACGCCAATCTTAAACATGTCAAATACCGAAATCTGTTCTGATGCCACCTTCTTCTCTGTTTTCTGTAAAGTTACTAATCAAAGTGAAAAATTCGCAGGCATGTCCTTGCCCGGAATAGCCTGCAACAACCGTTGGGTGTAGGCAGATTGAGGATGGAGGTAAATGTCTTCGGAAAGCCCTGTTTCTTCTACCATTCCTTTGCGCATCACCATAATACGGTCGCTGATAAAACGCACCACCGAAAGGTCGTGCGATATGAAGATACAGGTAAAACCCATCTTATCGCGCAAATCAGACAATAGGTTGAGTACCTGCGCCTGCACACTTACATCCAATGCCGATACCGACTCATCGCACACCACAAAAGACGGATCAAGCGCCAGTGCGCGGGCTATGCAAATGCGCTGCCGCTGGCCGCCCGAAAACTCATGCGGGTACCGTTTTAGAAAATCGGCAGGGAGCTGCACCTGCTCCAGCAGGTAAGCGGCCTTATCGGTGCGGTCGCGCTCCTGCGCACCTATTTTATGCACTTTCATAGGTTCAGTAATGGCATCGCCAATCGTAATGCGCGGGTTAAGCGACGCGTACGGATCCTGGAACACCATTTGAATATCTTTGCGCACATGGCGCCACTGCGCTTCGGTAAACGAAGCAATATCTTCTCCTTTATATAAAATACTGCCGGCAGTGGGGGTAATGAGACCCAGCAACATGCGGCCCAATGTGGTTTTGCCACAGCCAGACTCGCCCACCAAACCCAGCGTTTCGCCAGGGTATACTTCAAAGTTTACGCCGTCTACCGCCTTAAACCAGTCGTTCGTTTTGCCAAACAATTGCTTTTTGGCCGGGTACCATTTTCGCAGGTCGCGAATCTCCAACAGCGGCTCCTGGCTACTGAGTTTTGCCCAACGGGCTTCCAGATCACGGGCCGATACTTTAACAGGCGTAAAGCCCCGGTTGCCGCTTTGGGTATCCAGAAAATCGCTTACTTGCGGCAGCCGTACCAGCCGCTCACCCGATTTGGGCTTGCAAGCCAGCAGTCCTTTGGTATAACTGTGTTGGGGATGATGAAAAATTGATTGTTTATCGCCCGATTCTACCACATTGCCTTTGTACATTACCGTAACCCGGTCGGCAAAATCGTAGACCAGGCCCAGATCGTGGGTTATAAAGAGAATACCCATGTCCGTTTCCTGTTGCAGGGATTTAAGCAATTCCAAAATACCTTTCTGCACCGTTACATCGAGTGCGGTAGTAGGCTCATCGGCAATGAGCAGCGCAGGTTTGCAACACATAGCCATCGCGATCATTACCCGTTGCTTTTGCCCACCGCTCAATTCATGCGGGTACCGTTTTATCATTTGCTCCGGTACGGGCAGTTGCACTTTATTAAACCATTCCAGCGTAGCCACACGGGCTGCGGCACGGCTCATGCCCAGGTGCAGTATCATACTCTCGGCCACCTGCTCGCCACAGGTCATTAATGGATTGAGCGAGGTCATCGGCTCTTGGAAAATCATGGCTATGGATTGACCACGAATTTGCTGCCATTGTTTGGCTTTTACCTCCTGTAAGGATATGGCTTGGTCATTTTTTCCGTAAAAGGTAATGGTGCCCGCGTCTCTCCGGCTGGTACCGGCAGGCAGCAATCCCATTACCGACATAGCAGTAACCGACTTACCGGAACCCGACTCGCCCACCAGCGCCAGTATCTCGCCTTTATTCAATTGCAGCGACACACCGTGTAATGCGCGGTTCCACCCCTGCTCTCCTTTAAAGGATACTTGCAGGTCATTGATCTCCAGTAAATTCGGGTTTTGCATTTGTGTTTAGAACTTCAGGTGTTTTACGGTTTGCCCGTTGTTGATCAGCTGCTTGAGCGAGTCTATACCTATTTTAAGGTGTACTTCTACAAACTCAGTGGTCACTTTAGTATCGCTGGCCGCAGTTTTAACGCCTTCGGGCACCATCGGCTGGTCAGATACCAGCAAGAGTGCTCCGGTAGGTATTTTATTGGCAAACCCAACGCTAAAGATAGTGGCCGTTTCCATATCTATGGCCATAGCCCTTATGGATTTCAGGTATTTCTTAAAAACGGTGTCGTGCTCCCAAACGCGACGGTTGGTAGTATAACAAGTGCCCGTCCAATAATCACGGCTATAATCACGAATGGTGGTAGAAATGGCTTTTTGCAGGGCAAATGCCGGTAGCGCCGGCACCTCGGGCGGGAAATAATCGTTACTCGTACCCTCGCCCCTTATGGCAGCAATAGGCAATACGAGGTCGCCTACTTTGTTAACTTTCTTTAACCCGCCACATTTACCTAAAAACAGTACAGCTTTGGGTTTGAGGGCAGATAGCAGGTCCATTACTGTAGCCGCGCTGGCGCTACCCATACCAAAGTTGATGATGGTAATACCATTGGCCGTAGCACATTCCATAGGCCGGTCCAGACCGGTAACCTCTACCTCATTCCACTCGGCAAACAGCCTTACATAATTATGAAAATTGCAAAGCAATATGTATTTACCAAAGTTCTTGAGGTTTTCGCCCGTGTACCTCGGCAGCCAGTTCGTAACAATTTCCTCTTTCGTTTTCATATCCCTTCTTATTTATGGTAATTTACGTAATTTATTTTCTCCTATAAGTTACGTTTTTATGTTGATATGTCGCCCCTGCGATATAGGGCCCCGAGCCCCGCATAGGCGGGACAGGCTTTGTCGAAGGGCCGATCTTTATTAACAATTCACTTTTCAACCTCCATTTACCTAGACCTGACAGGACCTACGGACCTGGCAGGTCCAACGATATAGGCCCCTGAGCCCCGCATAGGCGGGACAGGCTCTGTCGAAGGGCCGGTCTTTATTGACGATTCACTTTTCGCACT
This sequence comes from Chitinophagaceae bacterium, assembly GCA_031546985.1. GTDB lineage: Bacteria > Bacteroidota > Bacteroidia > Chitinophagales > Chitinophagaceae > JAVBJN01. The sequence continues at coordinate 3,132 of JAVBJN010000098.1, read as the reverse complement.
TCATTACCCCCAAACCTGACAGGAACTCAGTGCCGGGCAGCTTTCAGAGCCGGCCAGATCCAAACTCTCCCCATTCACTATTCCCCATTCACTTCTCACTTCTCACGCTGTACAAATCAGACACCAGCGATTGTTATATTTGCACCCTAAACCCATGATCCTGTGTCTATTTCCATCCAATACCCAACGCCTGATTTCAAAATAACTGTAGACAACGGGCAACAAAAGATCTGGGACGAGATCCGCAAAATACATGTGGTACTAACGCCGGAAGAATGGGTGCGGCAAAATTTTATTGCCTACCTGGTGCGGGTATTGCAGTATCCACAAGCGCTGATATCGGTAGAAAAGCAGATTAAGGTAAACAATATGGCCAAGCGATACGATATAGTGGTATACAACCGCCAGCACGAACCCTGGATGCTGGTAGAATGCAAGGCGCCGGAAGTACAATTATCGGCCAATGCCCTGTTGCAGGCCGCCAATTACCAGTCTGTATTGAACACCGGTTACATGATTTGGGTAAACGGCCCATCGGTTATTGGCGTACAAACCGGGCCAAAGGCTACATTACTGGCTCATTTGCCTCTTTTTCCGGCACTGTAAACCAGTATTTTAGTTAAATATTAGTGAATATGCATATTTTTTTTGCTAATTCAGATGTAACGCTTACCTTTGCTATGCTTTTTGAGTTACGGCATCCAGATAGTGAGTGATAGATTTCTGCTACAAAATTTTCTTGTTCTGATTGATCTTCTTATTTGTTTTCCGCTTATCTTGCTAGCACATTTATCATTATTCAATCAGTTAGTATGAATCTTTACGTTTCGAACCTGAACTACAAAGTAGCAGATCAGGATTTAAGAGCTCTGTTCTCTCAATTTGGCGAAGTAGCTTCTGCCAAAGTAATCACCGACAAATTCACTGGCCAGAGCCGTGGTTTCGGTTTTGTTGAAATGCCTAACGAAAGCGAAGGTAACCAAGCACTGGATGCTTTAAACGGTACCGAGCTGGAAGGTCGCAGCATTTCTGTAAACGAAGCACGTCCTCGCGAAGAGCGTCCTCGCAGCAACTTCGGTGGCGGCGGTGGTGACAGAGGCGGTTACGGTGGTGGCAACAGCCGCGGCGGTAACGGCGGTGGTTACAACAAAAGATACTAGTCGTTAAGTCAACTGATATTTTAAAAAGAGGGTCTCATTACGAGACCCTCTTTTTTTGTTATATACCGTTAGTAAATGGTACCATCTTCATTAAATCTTACGCTTATAACAGCAAGAGATTTAAAAGGTACCCCCTCAACAGTTGCAGGTCTCCATTTAGACATCCCTTGTACTACCCTCATTACAGCATCATCCAGGTCGGGGTACAGTGGTTTAACGACAGCAAAATCGGCCAATTCTCCTGTTTTCACTTACACTAAAAACCACAGTTACCTCTCCAAAAACGTTATCAGGCACAGCTTTTTCATCATACCTTGTTTTTACACGAAACAATGTACGCAGGTTCTCTTCACCGCTGGGGTAACCAGCCCAGTTAAACCATGGATCGCAACCCAGCCATTTCCCCTTTTCACGCACAAGAGCAGTTTTGCCATTGTTGATAATGGGATCTTTGATATACGCATGGGTTATATCACCAGACCCATTTAGTAAAAACACACAAGTATCTGCTGCGTTTACGCACTGAAGAAAATTACCAGTCCAACCTATGCTTCTATTGCTATTGCCGTACGATTTACCTGAACTACTAAGATATGCATCCCATTCTGCCGAAGAACTCATATGGGAAATAGACGTTTTTCTTCTTTTATAGACTACCGCACTATTCATGTCACCCTCCCACCATTTGAGTTTTCTGCCATCTGCTAATGTATATTCGAGATAATATCTCAAATTATCGACTTGAAAACGCCGTATACCCAGCTTTTCAAGCTTACTAAAGTAGAGCCGCTTATCTATGAGGCTCCCTGCATTATACTCCGTAGAATCCTGAATTCCGTTTTCATCGAAATCTACACTGTGCCCCCATTTCTCATTGCAATAATATTCGGTAAAAGCTCTGGGCTTACCATTTTCATAGTAGGAACGGGAAAAACCAAATCTTCTGCCCAATGCATAAAAGACCTCACTCTCTACATTTCCGTTTTCATAATAATCTCTTATAACACCGTGATACACGCCACGAAAATATTCGTATTCGTTTCTTAATTTTCCATTGGGCCAATACACATTCATTGGGCCATTGGCAAAAATGGTTCCGCCAGATACAATAAAAGCAGACTCCATCAGTCGTAAGCTGTCAGGTAATGAAAGAATGGTTTTCTTCCATTTGTCAGGCTCCTTTTCCTCTTCAATCTGCAAATAAGCAGCCCCTTCAGCCTTCTTTAACTCCTGGTAATCCGCATCCAGGTATTTCACAAACTTCTTTTGCGCATGCAATTCCGTACCCAATAACACCAACCCAATGCCTAATGCCGCAACACAATTCTTAATCATAGTTTTGATTTAAAACGAAGCGCGAAATTAAAAACATTAAATCAAAATTTACATTAGTTGTAAAAACTACCTGTTTGGAACAAAAAAAGCCACTGTATTGCTACAGTGGCTTTGAGAATATCGATACGTAATTTATTGCAGTGCTTTGGCCACCAGCCATCCACTGGTCCAGGCATTCTGAAAGTTAAATCCACCTGTAATACCGTCTACATCCATCAACTCGCCACCGAAGTACAACCCTTTGCACACACGGCTTTCCATCGTTTCGGGGTTAATCTCTTTGAGCAATACGCCACCGCAGGTTACAAACTCTTCTTTAAAAGTGGTCTTGCCTTTTACTTCATACAAATCGGCGGTAAGCAGCTCCAGCAATTTGTTCTGCGTTTTGGAAGGCAGCTCGGCCCAGCGACATTCGGCAGGCGTGCCCGCTTTGTCTATAAGATACTCCCACAAGCGACGGGGCAATTCAAACGGATTCTTACCATGCACCAAAGGTTGCTGACGATTGCTGCGCATATACAACAGCTTTTCTTTCACATCCTCAGTTTCTAAAGCAGGCAACCAATTTACCAGCAGGTTAAAATGATATTGTTTATCGTGCAGCAAACGTGCACCCCAGGCGCTCAAACGCAATACC
>JAVBJN010000068.1:0-86326 GCA_031546985.1 Chitinophagaceae bacterium | reverse complement strand
GTAGAACGATAGGCTTACCATCGCCGTATACTTCGTAATAAACTTTGGTACCATTAGCTGGTGCGTAGCCACTGCTGGTAGGTTTAATTGGTTGTGCATTGGATTGAGCTGCTACAGTCATAATGATTGCGATTAGGAGTAATGTAATAAGGTATCTTAAGGTTAATATGTTTTTCATAAAGTTGCCAATTTAGTTTGATTATTTGGTGGCAATACAAAGGTCAGAAGCATTTCTGATTCTAACCGGTGCAAAAACGACAACTTTAGGGGTGCATCCCGACAAGCATACTTTTATCTAAAATGAATGGAAGATCGAAAGACTCTTGAGAATATAGCTGTGGCTTAAAATAACCTCCTTTTGTCGCGGATCGCCCTCACCTATATTAACGGCATCTCTTATTTTTGGTATATATCTTCAATAATTAAACAAAAGTCATTAAAATGAGAAATGTAACATTTGGTATGAACATTAGCATAGACGGCTATTGCGATCATACTCTTTTTAGTCCCACAGAAGATCTTTACGATTACTTTACCAGCATGATGGACGATGTGGACCTGCTCTTTTACGGCCGCGTCATGTATGAGCTTATGTTCCCTTATTGGGCTGATGTAGCAAAAGATAAATCCGGCACAGCACAGGAAATTAGATTTGCCGAAAGACTTACGGCTATCGATAAAATGGTTGTTTCACGGTCATTGGACAGTACACAGGAGAATATACGGATTGTTCGCAGCGATCCCGCGGGCGAACTACGTAAACTGAAACAGCAACCCGGCAAAAAGATTTCGGTAGATAGCGTTAGCATGCTTCCGGAATTGATATCAGCAGGCCTTATCGACGAATTTCATTTGGTTGTACATCCGGTGATTATAGGAAGAGGCAGGCGATTGCTGGATGCCGGCAGCCTTCATGAAAACCTGAATTTAAAACTGGTCGATACCATAATTTTTAAATCGGGATGTGTGGCGCAGCACTACCTGAAACAGTAACGGGAAGTTTGATGAGGAGTGCCAATGTCATTGGCTTATTTTATCAGTTAATCTTTTTCATGTTGCACTTCAAACCCATACCGTATCGCAGCTTCAAGCACAGCAAGGTTTATGTCTTTTAGCGTTTTAAACTTAATGCAATAGCCGGTTACGCTCGCTTTGCCCAGGTTTTTGCCATAGGTTTGGGCCAGGTACGTTTTGTCTTTGATGCCCATAATATTCACAGAGATACCGGTTGTGTTGGCGCTCATACCAATCTGAAAGAAATCCCTGGTTTTGCCATTGGCGTATTTTATGGTGTAAAACCCGTATCCGATGGTGGGGTTACTAACGATTTTGTTTTCATCGTTTGTGCCATCGAAGAACCATAATTTGCATGCTGGCGACACCCGAAGAATCAGTTCGTGCAATGCTTGCATCTCACTGCGTTTAGGCTCGGGCTGGCTGGCCATGTTTGCTTCAATTTGTTCTTGTACGTTCATGATCAAATATTAAGTTTGGTTGCTTACACTGCCTTTTCAAATCTCGTTATTTTTAGCCATTCGCCCCATTTTGAAAACGATAGGATGTTTTTAGGCGTAATTTGGCTTTGTGGGGCTCAGCGGAATAAAGATAAAAAAGCTGGAACCCTTTCCCGGAGTGCTTTTAAACGTTATACGACCGCCTTGCCGCTCCATAAATTCTTTACACAGGGGTAAACCCAGACCTACGCCCTTTTCATTGTTCGTTCCAAATGTCGATCCCGACGTCATGGAGAATAAAGTGTCTTGTTTACCCTGGTCTATACCAACGCCGTTATCCGTTACACTTATCCTGCACTCATTGGTTAATACCAGCGCATCTAGATGGATTGTACCGCCATGGTGCGTAAACTTAATGGCGTTATTAATAATATTGCGCGTCACCAACTGCAGCATATTTACATCAGCTATTACGGTTATGTCCGCGTCTATTTGATACGTAAGGGTGATGTTTTTTTTCCTGGCCAGCATTTTTTCAATCGCAATGGTCTTGCCAAGTATGGCCAGCAGATTTGCGCTGGTTAAATCGACCGCAGTGCCTTTCATTTGCGATTGCGACCAGTAAAGCAGGTTGGAAAGCATTTCCATCGTTTGGTCGGTAGCGATCAGCAATTCACTTTCTGCTATCTGGCGTTCTTCGTTGCTTAATTGGTTTTCGGACAGTAATTGCAGATAGGCCTGAATATTGCCGAATGGGGCCCGCATGTCATGAGAAATGATGGATAGCAACTTGTTTTTTTCTGCATTGCTCCTCTCCAGTTGTTTTTTTTGCTGCAATATTTCTTCGTTACGGAGCTCAATAGTGGCGGCTTTTTCTTCGACCGCCGCTCTCTCCTTATCGTAACTTCTTCTGATGAAAGTAATCATAATCGCTATGGATATAACCGGTATGGGAAAGGCCGTAACCCGGTCAATAAACTGGCCCCTGCCCAGATCAAAAGGGTGTTTTACCAGCGAAGGATAATTATACTCAACGATGTGCAGGATTAAAAACGCTACTATATACACCACAACCCATAAAAGGTGTTGCCGGTAGGGCGAAATAGCTAATACCAACAGCAGGTAGGTAGGCCATATGAGGTCGGTGGAGCCATTGATACCCGAATTGGAAAAATAATTGATCGAAAAAACCAGTATCCCCGCTACTGCAACTATGAAAGTACTGTGCGGCTTATTGCGAAACCTGGAATTATAGTATTGGAAAAAGAAAAAAACTGCCAGTAATATGGCCGAGATAGCGCCTACGTAAAGTCCTTCAAAAAAGTTATAGGGGGCGTAAACGGTTGTCAGCACTATTAATCCGATACAGATAGAATGAAAAATGCGTGCTTCTAAGGAAAAAAACGTCGAATGACCGATTACGCTGAACCACCTTTCGCTTATCTTTTTAATGAATTTAGATGCCGGCATAATTAGTTGATCTTAACTTGAATTGACAGGGCACCATACCACTTTTACTCATTGGAAGCTGAAAGTATTGAAAACTTTGTAAAAAGTATATGGTTTGCAGAAATTTGGATTTTGCATGCCGTAAAAATCCTCTTATTCATAGCGATCTCCCACAAATTGGTTCGAAAATTGGGCCTCCGGGCAATCCCGCTCTTCACCAGGAGAGCGACCGGTAAGGCATGAACCGCAACAGGGGTCATATTAGGCTTTGGAAGCATTCCTGTTTTTTTTGCATACCTTCTGCCTCCTAAACCAAACATATATTATGGCCACGTTCACCATCAATTTTGCCAACAATACCAACGCTGCTGGCAATTTTTGCATATTTCAGCGAAACCCCAGCCTGCAAAGTCCCAATGATTTTACCTTAGCATGGCGCGTGGAGCATGCCGGTCCGCATACCAAATTGCCAATCTCCTGGAATACCGAGTTCTATTTTTTCTGGGCTAAACCCGGTACGCTTATGCCTGGCGTAATCTTTAATGCCGGCGAAGCTATTCCAACAAGCCTGACAGAAAATAACGCCATTACACTCACAAAGCTGGATGGGAATTACAAATTTATTGGTCAAAAAAACGGGAACCAGCAGGGTGTGCTTAGTGTGGTGTGCGATAATACCATGCCACTTAACCAGGCCAGTGTGGGAATAGGGATGTCTGGTGCAGGTACATTTGCTGTACAGGCCCAGCCCAATATGAATTTTGTGTTTTCTCCCAATACGCAATACTGGATAGCATTCGGCGATTTTCAGCAAGGTCAGGTGCTGGATACTGCCGGAATTGATAATCCGGTACAGATCGTTTTTCCGAACGCCATTTTTTCGATGAACGCTACGCTTAATGCAGATCGTACCTGGACCATAACGCAGGGCATGGATTAACTCCTGCGGTGGTTATTCTCGTTTGGATATTTGCGAAAGAAAATATTTAAAAAATGCCTGAAATCCTTTTTCATTAAGGGTTTCAGGCATTTCTTTTTATTGGGTATGGCAAAGCGGAGGAGTTCTGTTTTTATCCGGGCTAAGGCAGCTGGAGTTATTCTTTGGGCTGCTTCAAAATATCTGCGGTACCCGTTGCATCGGCAGCGGTGTCAATAGAATAAAGGGTAGTTACGCCCATTGTGGTAGCAGCCTGCGCTGTTGCATCACTTTCCTGCTGTGTATTGGTGGCATTGTGCGCTGCATTGCTTAGCGCCTGGTCTGTGGCGCCATAAAGGTTGCCCATTGCGATGGCCGGGCTTTCGCCCAATACTTTGGTGTTTACTTGTGTTACAGCATCTGTGATCTGGTCGTTTACGGTGTTTTTTTCTGGCATGGTATCAGGTTTTTAATTGGTTGTTTTGAAAAATGGAGAAACATGTGCTTCTTTAAAGATAGGTGATCTCTATACTGTTGCACGAAAATAACTGTATTTGAAAGCAGGAAAATATCCTGAATCAGCTTTTTTGCAATAATTAATGTTTTTTTAACGTATTGGATTCAATAGGTTATTATAGGTAAAATTAAATAATAATAAATAATTGTCTATATTGTACGGCGTCAAATTAAATGATGCAGTAAAAGTCATTTCTACTTTCCTGAAATAAGATTGCAACTAAAACCATAATACACTATGTCAGAACAATTAAACAAGTTTGGAATGGGCGCCCGCTTTATTCCGGCAAGTCAACTTGATGAAATCGATCTTGGTCCGTTAAAACAATTAATAGGCGAGTGGGAAAGCGTTGTTTTACCTCCGCCAACAGGAGGCTCAGCGTCTACACCAAGTGGCTGGAACGTAATTTCCGTGCCGGCAGAAAAAGGCTTTGTGTTTGAGGTCATTCCTTACAAAGAAAACCTTAAGTTTTCTGCGGTAGCCGTAGAAGCCGGTAACCGCGGACCTGTTATAAACGGCACCCAGTTTAACCAGGAGATTACCGGTTTGTTCTACGAGCAGCAGATCATCAGCGTTTGCGACACAGAATATTGCCAGGAACGCGGGTTCAAAAATGGTACGGTTATCCATGCCGAGACCGGCTTGTTTCTGTACATTACGAATTACACCAGTGGTCTTAACATAGCCCGTTTGGGTACGGTGCCACATGGCAATGCGCTGCTGGCCCTGGGTTCATCAAAAGACAGCACCGATGCTGGTACCGCGTTTTTCCCGGAAGCAAGCGCTTTGGCATTTAATCTCGACGGATCTGCTCCAGGAGGCTTTGGTTATAATGAGAATATTACGCTCGATCCGCAGTTTGCCGAATTTAATCAGGTAGATCCCAATACTTTCCTGCAGACCACGCTTAAGCAGATTGTAGGTTCTGGTTCGGTTGCCAATCTGACGACCATCGACATGTCTACAAAAAATCCGGATGCTACCGGTGGTATCCTCAATATTCCGTTTATCCAAACCAATGTTACGGCTACATCTCTGGATGCTACTTTTTGGATAGAACAGATCACGGGAGGAAGCGAAACTGAGCTGCTTCAATACTCGCAGACTATTAACCTGGTTTTCCCGCTTGGTGGCAATGTAGTGCCTATTGTATGGCCGCACATTACCGTGAGTACCTTGAAAAGAATGCCGCAGATAGCTACGCAGGACGGCGCAGAGCCCGTGCTTAAAGCTTCGGGTTCGCCATCTGGTAATACGCCGGGTGTGCCGCAGTTATAATATTTTACATAGCGGGGTAGTGCACCTCATCGCCCCTGCTCTTTATTCGAGCCCCGCAGCAATGCGTGGGCTTTTTTTGTTGTTATAGATTGGGAGTGCGCCGGCAACAGGTTTTTTATTTTCCAATCACCTTCTTGCGGTGTGCCAGGCCCCAGAAATGAAGCTCGTCCAGTACTTTCTCCAGCGACAAGCCATGTGGTGTAATCGAATATTCCACGGTAGGCGGAAAGGTATCGTAAACATCTCTGCTGATGAGTTTGTTCGCTTCCAGGCTCTTCAGTTCTTTAGACAGGGTTTTGTCGGTAATGCCGCTGACTTCTTTCGCAATCTGACTAAATCGCCTGGTGCCTCCCGATAAGGAGAATAAGATAAGCAGTTTCCATCGTCCTTCCACAGCTTCAAGCGCGTCGCGGATCGAAAGCATTGTTTTAGGACAGCCTCCTTTTGCTAACATATCTGTTGGTATTTCGCGTTACTTTCCAATCGGATAGTGCTATCCAATAAGGAAGTACTATCATTTGGATAGCGAAGGTATGTAACTTTACACCAACTAAAAACAGAAGGATATGACCAACACGCGTAAGGCATCGGGCAAAATGAATAGTATACTTTGGGTAGCGCAGGTGGTTTTAGCAGCCGGTTTTCTCTGGGCGGCAGCTATGAAATTATTGGAGCCTGCGGACAGGTTAGCTGCAATGTGGCCGTGGACAGCAGACCATACCGGGTTGGTAAAGGTTACAGGCGTATTGGATTTATTGGCCGGTATCGGGTTGGTATTGCCGGCATTGCTCCGTATTTGGCCCCGGCTTACGGTTTATGCGGCTTATGGCGCTATTGCGCTTATGATAGCAGCCAGTATTTTTCATATTTCAAGAGGCGAAGGATCGCAGATTGGCATCAACGTTTTCTTTGCCGTTGTGGCTGCTTTTATTGCATGGGGCAGGCAGCGAAAAGCGGTGGTAACCCCTAAATAATGCATCGGTCTTAATACTGTTTTGGGTTTAATAGAAAGAGATGATCTAACGGTCGTCTCTTTTGCGTTATGCTATCTGCTTGTAAATCAATATTTTCTTGCTAAGCTTATTATTCCTTCCAGGAAATTGAAGAAAAATTTGTGTAGCTAAATGGCTACATGTATATTTGTAGTCGAATAGCTACATAATGAATTTAAGACGCGACGTATTTCAAGCCATAGCAGACCCTACCAGAAGAGCAATATTGCTGCTGGTAGCCTCGCAGTCGATGACGGCAGGGGCAATAGCTGCAAACTTTGATACAGCAAGGCCAACTGTTTCGAAACACTTGCAAATACTCACCGAGTGCGAATTGCTTAAACAAGAGCAAAACGGCCGGGAGATTTATTACCATATAAATGCGAAAAAAATGAAAGCGATAGCCGACTTCATTGAACCATTCCGCGAGATGTGGGATGACCGGTTTAATAAACTGGAAGCCATTATGAAAGCATACAAACCCAAAAAATAAACCACCATGGAACGTAAAACCAAGATCAATGCCGAAGACGGCAAACAGGAAATCGTAATTACAAGGGAATTTGATTTGCCTTTGGACCTGCTTTTTAAAGCCTATATGGAACCCGAAATTGTAGAACAGTGGATGGGCACCAAAGTGCTCAAACTGGAAAACAAAAAGCATGGCAGTTACGCGTTTGAAACCACCGATCCTAAAGGAAACAAATACGGATTTGGCGGGGTGATACACGAGTTTGACCTGAACCGGAAAATCACCCGCACATTCGAAATGGAAAATACGCCTTTTCCTGTGCAGCTGGAGTTCCTGGAGTTTGAAGCGCTTACCGATGGCACCAGCAAACTTACCATGCACGTAGTGTACAAATCGGTAGCTACCAGGGATAGTATATTGCAATTGCCATTTGCCCAGGGCATTAATATGGCGCATAACCGGATTCAGGAAATCATGGACCAATCAAAATAATATCTTATGACAAAGAGAAACAAAATCATCTATTGGATAGCCACGCTATGGCTGGCATTGGGTATGCTGTCTACAGGAATAGTACAGGTGCTGAATATAGAAAAGGAAGAGAAATTTATTACCGATCTGCATTTGCCTGTTTATTTTTTAACCATACTCGGTGTATGGAAAATTCTGGGTGTAGTAGCAGTGCTTATTCCTAAATTTGCTTTGCTGAAGGAGTGGGCCTATGCGGGCTTTTTCTTCGCCATGTCGGGGGCCGCGTTTTCACATATTGCATCGGGTACTACAGATCAGATATTTCCTTGCTTGCTGTTGCTCGCCCTTACGATGATATCGTGGTATTTCAGACCAGCCGATAGAAAAATAATTCCTGTTACGTCTTAATTCAATAACATGAATCCCAAGGCCGATTTTTATTTCAGTAAATCAAAACAATGGCACGAAGAGCTGGTGCAATTGCGAACAATTGTGCTGGATTGTATGCTCACCGAAGAATTGAAATGGGGCGTGCCTTGCTACACTTATCAACAAAACAACATTGTGCTGATCCATGTCTTTAAAGAATACTGCGCCCTCCTGTTTTTTAAAGGCGCTTTATTAAACGATGCCAATGGCATACTGGTGCAGCAGACGGAAAATGTGCAGGCTGCCCGCCAGATAAGGTTTACCAGTGTAGATCAGATTGTAGAGATGAAGGCTATTCTGAAGGCCTATATTTTTGAAGCCATTGAAGTGGAAAAAGCGGGATTGAAAGTAGCGCTGAAAAAGACGGCAGCATTTACGATGGTCGAAGAATTTCAGCAAAAACTGGACGAACTTCCAGCGCTTAAAACGGCTTTTGAGGCATTAACGCCCGGCAGGCAAAGAGGGTACATGCTTTATTTTGCTGCGGCCAAACAGGCCAAAACCCGCGAGGCAAGGGTAGCGAAATATATACAGCATATTTTGGAAGGAAAAGGGCTGGATGACTAGACCCAACCCATTTTGCATGCGGTTTTTTGTTTAAATTGAATTATGGAACAGATTGCAAACAGGACACTACGCACTATCACGATCTTTAAAGCGCCCCTTGGCTTAGTGTGGGAGGTGTGGACCAATCCGGCGCATATTGCCAATTGGTGGGGGCCTCAGGGCTTTACCAATACGATTCACCAAATGGATTTTGAAGAAGGTGGCGAATGGCGATTGACCATGCACGGGCCGGATGGAAAAAACTATCCCAACAGAAGTGTTTTTAAGGAGATTATTCCGTTGCAGAAAATTGTGTCGGAGCATTTTAACCCGCATTTTATGACTACGGTTCTTTTTGAAACCCAAAATGCAGAAACCGTGGTAGACTGGTCGCTCTTGTTTGACAGTGAAGAAATGTTTGACATTGTGGTAAAGGCGCATAAAGCAGATGAAGGGCAGAAACAAAATGTTGCAAAGCTTGAAAAATATTTATCGAATCTTCTAACATAAATAGCATGAAAAAGAAATTGCCAACGGAGCGAAGTGAAGAACTGCTCAGCATATTAAAAAAACGGTTTGAGAAGCATATGAACCGCCACAAAGGTATGGACTGGAATAAGGTACAGGCAAGGCTGCAAGAGAACCCTGACAAGCTGTGGTCGCTCAATGAAATGGAAGAAACCGGCGGCGAACCCGATGTAGTAGGGCAGGATAAAAAATCGGGCGAATACGTTTTTTACGATTGCGCTACAGAGAGCCCCAAAGGCCGCAGAAGCATTTGCTACGATCGCAAAGCGCTGGATGCGAGAAAAGAACACAAGCCGGCCAATAGTGCAATGGATATGGCCGCAGAAATGGGCATTGAAATGTTAACCGAAGCACAATACCGCGAATTGCAGGAATTGGGTGATTTCGATAACAAAACATCGAGCTGGATCATAACACCTGCGGATATTCGCAAGCTGGGCGGCGCGCTTTTTGGTGATTACCGCTATGCTACCGTTTTCGTGTATCACAACGGTGCCGATTCTTATTATGCAGCCAGGGGATTCCGTGGCGCGCTGCGGGTATAAGTTTTTGAGTACTGCAAAGCTGGTTATGACTACAGCGATTAACAACAATAGGACAAGAAACTTTTACCCATGGCAAAGATTTACGCCCCTAAAACAACAGCTACTCGAGGGCAATTAGTTCAAATCGGCGATATTGATATGTACTACGAAGAATATGGTACCGGAAAGCCGTTGTTGCTCTTGCATGGGTTTGGTGGTGGTGTACAGAACTGGTATCCTTTTATCGATAAGCTCTCAGAACATTATCGACTGATTGTTGTTGATCTGCGTGGGCATGGGCACTCCACCAATCCCGGCAACAAATTTACACACCGGGAAGCAGCCAATGACGTGTTCCTGTTGCTTGAAAAATTGGGGATTGATCATTTCTCAGCTATGGGAATGAGTACCGGCGGCATGACGCTGCTTCATATGGCTACGAGCCAGCCAGAACGCATTGACTCCCTCGTATTGGTTAGTGCAACTTCGCATTTCCCCGATCAGGCAAGGGCCATTATGCGCAGAGCCTCGTTTGAAACCATGCCGCAGGAAGTGCGGGAAATGTATCGCGAATGTGCAAAACGCGGCGATGAGCAGATTCGTCAACTCATTACACAGTTCAATGCCTTGCACGAAAACTATGACGACATGAATTTCACTGCACAAAGTTTATCTGCCATTACAGCCCGTACTCTCATTGTGCATGGTGACCGGGATAACTTTTTTCCGGTAGAAATTGCGGTAAGCATTTACCGCTCTATACCAGATGCTGCGCTATGGATTATTCCTAATGGCGACCATGTGCCGATTTATGATTCCAGGGTTCCATTCACCTCCACAACCCTGCAATTTCTTGATGAATCATGCCCGAAGCATTGGAAGGTGAATATGCCTTAGTGTGCCAGATTAATGTATTGATTATCTGTTGTTTGTCGATATATTGGTTTCGCCTGAATACATCTGGTCTATCTCTCTTTTAAAACTGGCCCACAAGCGTATGCGCATTTCTCGGTTTCTTTGTAGTTCAAAATAAACAGGAACCAATGCATTTTTCCATCCAGCCCATTTTAGAGAGCGACAGCGCCATGCTGCAACCATTAACGGCGGCAGATTTTGAAGTATTGCATAACTTAGCGGCCGATCCCGAAGTGTGGGCACAGCATCCCAACAAAGACCGTTGGAAAAAAGAAGTATTTCAATCGTTTTTTGAAGGGGCTATGGAGAGCAAGGGTGCTTTTAAGATCATCGACAAACAGTCGGGCGAGGTAGCAGGTTGTACCCGCTTTTATGATTACAACGCACAGGATAACAGCATATTGATTGGGTATACTTTTTATGCCACCCGCTTTTGGGGCACAGGCCTCAATTCTGCTGTAAAAAAGCTGATGATGGACTACATTTTTCGGTTTGTAGATAAGGTGCTGTACAATGTGGGCGCTTCCAACCTCCGGTCGCAGATAGCGGTAGGCAGACTGGGAGCGGTAAAAGTGGCCGAAGAATCTATCGCGTATTACGGCGAAGAACCCAAACTGAATTTTGTATACGAAATAGACAAACAGGCCTGGTTGGATAAAAACAGGATTGTGAATTGAAACAAAAATAATGAGTGTGTTTGATCTGATTATTAGAGACCAGGAACAGGTGACTTTAGACCAGGTTTTTTTCAGCGATGAAAACAAACAGGTTTTAACGCAGTTGCTTAAAGAGCACCAGTATATGGATGAGTTGCAAAAGTATGGTCTGCATGTAGACAATAAAATATTGCTGCATGGCTACTCCGGTTGCGGTAAAACCACTACGGCCAAAGCTATGGCACATGCCCTGGGCAAGAGTTTGGTGATTATGAACCTAAGCACGCTGGTATCGTCTAAACTGGGCGAAACCGCGCAGAACGTAAAGTTCATTTTCGACAAAGCCAACCGCGAAAAAGCAGTACTGTTCCTCGATGAATTTGACCAGGTAGGTAAAATGAGGGGTTCGGAAGATAAAGATTCAGGTTCCGGTGAAATGAGGCGTTTGGTCAATACCATTATCCAACTGGTCGATTACCTGCCCAATCATACCTTACTGATAGCAGCTACGAACCATTATGATATTATTGATAGCGCGCTGCTGCGCCGTTTCCAGCTCAAGCTGAAATATGATATGCCGGTACATGAGGAGCTGGATACGTATTACGATAAGATCCTTTCGCCTTTCCCGGCGCATTTACAGCAGCTCAGCCGCAGGTATGGCATTTCTTATGCCGAGGCCAAAGATTATGTGCATACCACCATGAAACGCCGCATTATTCAGGAGATTGAAAGCCGCAGCCTGGTAGAAAGCAATTGATCCTATGCTTATGCTATTATATTAGGAATGCCTCTTCGGAGGCATTTTTTATTACGGCCAGGAGTTAGGTATAGGTGAATCTTGTTCCCCTCATGCCGGCTGTAGAATCTCCCGATAAGAAATACTGTTTCCTCGTGGCTCCCCGCATGGGCGGGACAGGCGGCGCAGCATGACATGGTAATTGGAAATGTTTGAGGAGGAATCCCGTCATGGGCATGTTGGGTTACGGAGTGACTACCGTTTCTGCGATTCAAAAATAGCTTTAACCATACCTATCTCTTTTTCAAACATGGTGCGTTTGCGGGTACCGAAATACAGTGTGTTTTCCAGTATATTATTGCCTTCCCAAACCAGTTTAATGCCACCACTGGCAATTTCCTCGCGGCATAAAAAATCGGGCAGGATAGAAAAACCTTCTTTATTGCTCAGGCAGCGCACAATAGAGCTGATATTGGGTACAATATAGTTGGGCTTAAAGTCCAGGTGGTGTTTAAAATTCATTTGCCAGAACCGTTTCAAATGTTCCATATCCGATGCTGTGCTGTACCAGATCTGCTGTTTAAGCCATTCTTCCGCTTCTTTGATCTTGTTCTTTTTGAGCAAAGCTGTTACCGCTTTAATATCGGTTTTTGAACCGCATACCATTACAATCCGCTCCTTTGAAAAGGGCTTGTACTCCAGGTTGGTTTGCTCTCCCTTCTGCGGTGTTATAATCAGATCCAGCAAGCCTTTATCCAGGTCGTGCAGCATTTGCGGATAGTCGCCAAATTTGATAATCACGTTAAAGGGCAGCGATGAAATATAGCTTTCCAACGTAAACTGGAAGGTTTCGAAACACATACCAATGCTGATGGTAGCCCGGTCTACTTTGGAGCTTTTGTGAAAAAGCTGCTCTGCCGATTCCAGCTTGTTCAGTGGTTCCAGCACAAAATTATACAGCACTTTGCCCCGCTCGGTAGGCACCATCCGCTTGGCCGACCGGTCGAATAGTTTGTAGCCCGTATACGCTTCGAGCGAGTTCAGGTGCAGGCTCACCCCTGGTTGGGAAATGTACAAAGCCTGTGCGGCATGGGTCAAAGAGCCATGGTCGTATATCGCTTTAAAAGTGCGCAGCCATTCGAGATTGAGCATAATCGTGCTTGTTTTTTAACAATAATAACACTTGTTACTATCATTATTCTGATGCAAAGATATGACTTAGGTTATTTTACTGACACATTTTACCGTTGTAATTTTGTCAAACCAAAAGCAAAAGGCAGGTAGAAAAGGGAGGAGGATAAAAGATGCTTTGGGTTAGACAAATGTATTTAAAACAGTAACAATCAAAAAATAATCACCAGACATTATGGAATACAGGACATTAGGAAACTCAGATGTAAAATTATCGGCCATCGCCTACGGCGCTTTCGCTATTGGCGGCACCATGTGGGGTGGCAATGAGAAGAAAGATTCTATCAACGCTATTCACGCATCCTTAGATAATGGCGTAACCACATTAGATACCGCGCCATTTTATGGTTTCGGTTTAAGCGAAGAGCTGATTGGCGAAGCCCTGAAAGGAAAAGACAGGAGCAAAGTGCAACTGCTTACCAAATTCGGATTGGTTTGGGATGGTAGCAACCTGGGCAAGGGCGAAGCCTTCTTTGAAGTAGAAGAAAACGGCAAGCAAGTCCCCATTTTTAAGTATGCTTCCAAAGCCAACATTATTAAAGAAGTAGAAGAGAGCCTGAAGCGCCTGAATACCGATTATATTGATCTGCTGCAACAACACTGGCCAGATGCTACCACGCCAATAGACGAAACGATGGAGGCTATGGAAACCCTGATCCAGCAAGGAAAAATTCGCGCTGCGGGTGTCTCCAACTACAGTGTAGACCAATTAAAAGAAGCATCGCAAACGCTTCTGCCAGCATCCAACCAGGTGTATTACAGCATGCTCAACCGTGGTATTGAAACCGATCTGGTGCCTTACGCGGTAGAAAATAATATGGGCATTATCGCATACAGCCCAATGGAGCGGGGTTTGCTTTCGGGCAAATATTTCCAGAATGAAAAGCTGAAGCATAACGATCACCGCAATGGTTATTTTGGCCAGTTCGACCTCGATAGGGTGAAGACATTCCTCAACACAATCCAGCCCATCGCAGACGCAGAAAACGCTACACTGGCCCAGCTGGTATTGCGCTGGACCACTTTGCAAAAAGGTATAACGGTAGTGTTGGCCGGTGCAAGAAATGCAGAGCAAGCCATTGCCAATGCAGGTGCCATGCATTTTGACCTTACCACAGCAGCGTTAGCGGTTATAAATGCCGAACTGGCTAAAATCGAGGCGTAATTGCCAGTCATTCATTAAAACAATTCAATCATGTTGTTTCAACCATATAAGTTAGGAGAAATTGAACTCCGCAACCGCATCGTTATGCCGCCCATGACCCGCTCACGGGCAGGTGAGGGCGAAGTGGCTACCGATCTGATGGCCGAATATTACAGCCAAAGGGCCAGCGCCGGACTCATTATTGCCGAAGGCACCCAAATCAGCCGGCAGGGACAAGGGTATGCGTGGACACCCGGCATTTATACCCAGCCTCAGATCGAAGGCTGGAAAAAAGTAACCAGCGCCGTACATGCCAATGGTGGTAAAATATTTGCGCAGCTCTGGCATGTGGGCCGTATATCGCACACTTCCTTGCAACTAAACGGCGAGGCACCGGTAGCGCCCTCTGCAATTGTTGCAGAAGGAGTTAAAGTATTTCTCGACCTGGAAGGCAAAGGCCCGGATAATGGTGCCGGTGAAATGGTGCAACACTCTATGCCCAGGGAACTAACTGTGCCAGAGATTAAAGCCATCGTCAATGATTTTGCGCAGGCGGCTAAAAATGCCATTGCTGCCGGGTTTGATGGTATTGAACTGCATGGCGCCAATGGTTATTTGATAGAGCAGTTTATAGACTCGCAAACCAATCTGCGCACCGATGAATATGGCGGTAGTATAGAAAACCGTTTGCGCTTTCTGAAAGAAGTGGTAACGGCGGTGGCCGATGCCATTGGCGCAGAACGTGTAGGCGTGCGCCAGGCGCCATTAACCACGCTGATGGGCGCGCAGGACGATACACCCGAAATTACCTATATAGAGGCCGCTAAAGTGCTCAGCGAAATAGGTATCGCTTATATCCACATTGCAGAAGCCGATTGGGATAATGCACCGGTGATGCCGGTAGCATTTAAAGAGGCCTACCGCCAGGCTTTTAAAGGCACATTGATCTACACCGGAAAATACGCCAAAGCACGTGCCGAAGAAGCATTGGTAAATGACTGGGCCGACCTGGTTTCCTTTGGTCGTCCGTTTATCGCCAATCCCGATCTGCCATACCGCTTACGAAACGACTTACCCTTAAACGAACCCAACAGAGCTTACTTCTTTGGCGGTGGAGAAAAAGGGTACATCGATTATCCGGCTTACGAACCTGTAGTTGTTTCATCAATTTAAATACACCAACATGAAACTGTTCCAACCCTTCGAAAAAGGGAATCTTAAACTATTGAACCGCGTGGTAATGGCGCCTATGACCCGTGCCCGCAACCCCAATGGCATTCCGAATGAAATGAATGCCTTGTACTACAGTCAGCGTGCTGGTGTCGATGGCGCGGGACTTATTGTTACAGAAGGTACAGCTATCTCCCCAACCGCGATGGGTGTGCTGCACATACCGGGTTTGTACACCCAGGCGCAAGTCGAAGGCTGGAAGTTGGTAACCCGCGCTGTGCATGAAAAGGGCAGTATGATCTTTAGCCAGCTCTGGCATGTGGGTCGTGTGTCGCATGTAAGCAACCAGCCGGGTGGTGTGGCTCCTGTGGGCGCATCTGACCTGCAAGCCGCGCAATCTTTTGCCTGGGGCTATGATGAAAACGGAAAGGAGAATTTTGTGACCTGCTCCCAACCCCGTGCGTTGTCTGCAACGGAGGTTAAAGCGGTGGTGCAGGATTTTACCTATGCCGCTGCCAACGCTGTTGCCGCTGGTTTTGATGGTATAGAACTGCATGGCGCCAATGGTTACCTGATAGAGCAATTTCTGAATCCGCATACCAACAACCGAACCGACGAATATGGTGGCAGTATAGAAAACCGCAGTCGCTTTTTGCTCGAAGCGATTGATGCTTGTATTGCCGCAATTGGTGCAGCGAAAGTGGCCATTCGTTTAACGCCTTATGGCGGCCTGCATGAATTGCCGCATTACAATGAGATTGAAGCTACGTATGAATACCTGGCCAGGGAGCTGGCAGCAAGGGGTATCGCTTATATTCACCTGATGGATCAGCAATCACGGGGCAGTTTTGCCATACCCGAAGGTTTTTTAAACCGGTTCAGGAGCTGGTATAATGGTGTTATCATCCTGGCTGGCGGTATGGATAAAGCGAAGTCGGAGCATTACCTGGCAGAAGGGGTGATAGACCTTGCTGGTTTTGGTGAGCCTTTTATTGCCAATCCCGACCTGGTAACCCGTATGCAACACGATTGGCCTTTAACAGCACCCGATCGCAGCCTGCATTACGGCGGTGCGGAAAAAGGGTATACCGATTATCCGCTTTATGAGGCTAGTCTGGCGATGGAAGTGAATAGGTAGTGAATAAGAAGTAGAAGGAAATGCAAAACACCATCAGGTTGCCTGGTGGTGTTTTTGTTATCGGTAAATCCTGAGATTTAAATTCCGGGCATTAGGAGGCGGGGCCTATTAGGGTAACAGGCCTGGTGTGTTATGGTATGGAGTGAATGCGGGTTATACCCGTTTAAGCCAACCGGTAACACTCATTCTTGGCCTGTGCGCTACGGTTACTTCATGTTCTACTTCGTCGCTTTTAAAGAAAACCGCTTTGCCGCTGTTGGGAATGATCTGTTGCACGGCCTGACCCTCATGGTGCATCCACAATTGCCCGCCATCCTGCGCTGTCCAGTCATCGTTAAGATAACTGATGAGCGAGAATTTGCGTTTGTTATCGGTCTTAAACTGGTCTTTGTGGCGTTTGTAAAAACTACCTTCGTCATACAGCGCATAATGAAACTCATAAGCGTTGATGCCGGTATAGCAGGTACGGTTCAGGTAGTCGATAAAACCTTCTACATGATCGAGAAATTCCTGCTCATGGTGGTTGGTCGTGCCGCGGTCGAGCCAGCTTATCCTGTCGCCACGGAGTTGCTGCTTGGTATCGGCTACGGTATGGTTGCCAATGCCTGCCCGGCTCATGTGGCCCCCGTCTGAAAGATCTTTAATGTTTTGTTGCAGTAATCCTGCAAGACGTGTGGTAAGGAATTGTTCAGAGATGCCCACATTGCCTGTAATGTAGCTCTCTACTAGTTCTTCAAATGGTGCGTTCATTTTAATCAGCTTCTCCTGGTGGTTCACCCGGTCCTCTCTTGTGTATTGTAGCTGACTGTTGGAGCGGCGCGGAAGGTACGGCTATTTGACGGGGAATATTTGAAAAGTAGAATGGGCTATGCATTGTGGGTGGGCCGTTAGCTGCAAAAGCCTGTTTTTCAGGCAACTGTATGCTGGTAAAAGAGATGGGTTAGGCAAATGCTACGCGGAAAAAGACTATTTTCAAACACGTAATCTATTCTCATGAACAGCCAGCCTATTAAAGTATGTGTGGTAGAAGATCATCCGGGCATGCGATCGGGGTTAACTTTTTTGCTCAATACCCATCCGGAATTTGTTTGCAACAGTTACGCCTGCGCAGAAGAAGCCATTGCCGGTATGAAGCACAGCCAGCCGCATGTGCTGCTGATGGATATAGACCTGCCAGGCATGAACGGCATTGAGTGTACCCGCAGCATCAAAACCCATTACCCGGAGGTGAAAGTGATGATGTGCACCATTTTTGAAGATTCCGACAAGATCTTTGCCGCTTTAAAAGTGGGTGCCGATGGTTACATTCTTAAAAAGACGGTAGGTGATACTTTGTTCAGCGCCATTAAAGAGTTGCTGATGGGCGGTGCGCCAATGAGTACCGAGATTGCCAGCAAAGTGGTTAAAGCATTCCGGCAGCCAATGCCTGAGTCCAAACCGGAATTAATGCTTACCCAGCGGGAGAACGAAACCCTCGATTTGCTGGCCAAAGGCTACGGCAATAAGGAAATCGCAGAGCGCCTCTTTGTAAGTGTGAATACCATTCGCACACATATCCGGCACATTTATGAAAAACTACAGGTGCGCAACCGGATCGAGGCGCTGAATAAAACCGGCCGCAATAAATAAATGGTTTAACATAAAAACTCCCTGCCCATAAAACAGAGACAATAAAGTTGCGCCTAATTTGCTGTGGCTTTGGGGCAACCGTTTTTTTGTACGAAACTGGTGCAGGCATGCACCTTATAAAATCATCATTATGTATGATTTACAATATCTTAAACCTTATTTATCGCCTGTTTGGATTATATTCGTTTCTGCCATGGGGTTAGAACAGGCAGGAGCATTTTGCTCCACAATCCCTTGGGCCGGATATCAACTTTTGCTATAATTTATTGTGCCTTGAATCGCTACCGCTTTATTCTTACTGTTTTTGTCCTGCTGGTTTGTTATGCAGGATGGGCTAAAGAAATTCCTTCCAGCTTTGAGCATTATACCGTAGCCAATGGGCTGGCCTCCAGAACCGTTTATAACTGTCTCCAGGATCGTAATGGTTTTTTGTGGATAGGTACCGATGTGGGTGTTACTTGTTTCGATGGCCGCAGGTTTACACATTTTACCCTGTCAGACGGGTTGGGCGACAATGAAATACTGGACATACATGAAGATGGTTCTGGCAGGATATGGTTTCTGCCCTTTACCGGAAAATTGAGTTATTTCCTGGAGGGTAAGATTCATACCACCCGCAATGATTCGCCGCTGGCAAAAATACCGGATGGCTACCAGTATAATTCTCCTGTAGAAGATGCGCGGGGGACTCTTTATTTCCTGCTGGATAATACAAATGCTATTCTTATTCTTAAAGCTGGTCAATCCATTGCACGCTTAAATCTGCAGGGGCTGCTCAAGGGAGGCGAGCACATCAGTACCGTGTACCGGAATGCCGAAGGCAATAAGGTTTATGGTATTACTACACAAAACAGGGTTATCCTGGTATCTTCTTCATTGCCACAGGATTTAACGCCCGCATCGATGCGCAACCGCCATCAGACACACCAGTTTGTTTCTAATCCAAAGAGCAAAGTACCCCTGTCTTTTAATGATAAAGGTATTTATGGCTGGTACGATACTATGCCCCGTTTGCTCATACCTGCAAAGCAATTTTATGTACAAACCCTTTTGAGCAATGCGGGCGGTATTATCCTCAATATGGATGAGGAAGAGAACATATGGCTCACGCACGCGCATAATCCTACGCTCTTTTTTAAAAAGCAACAAGGCCGGTACCAGGCGGGAGTGCCCATTTTGAATAACCATACGGTGGTGGTTTCGATGGATCGTGAAAAGCAACTTTGGTTCTGCACGGCTGATGATGGTTTGTATAAGATAGCGTATGACAGGTTTCTTCGTACTGTTTCTGTCCAAACTGAATATGAAGGCATGCCTGTGCTCAGTGTTTTAGCTGCCACCGATGGCAGCCGTTGGCTGGGATATGGGCAGGGTGTTTTGCTGCGGTACGATAAGGAAGGCGCTACCACTTATTACCTCAAAGGCGCGGGGTTTAACAACCGGGTGGTGCGTATTGCCGAAGACCGGAAACAGAACATCTGGTGCGCGATGGATGAAGGTATATTTAAGGTTGCCCGGCTGCAAAATGGTTATGCCCCATTTGCGAAGGCTTTGAGATATGAAAACAATGAGCTGGTAACAGGTACGGTGAAGGGTTTTTCAACAGACACGTTGGGCAACCTTTACCCCATAATTCCCTGGTGTAGTTGGAATGTAAAGATCGCCCCCGGGGCGCAATATGCAGCGGCGCATCCTTCACTGCCGGGCCTCAAGGGGCGGCGTATGTTTAGCAGTTATATAGATGCCCATAACCAATGGTACATCAGTACGCTTAGAGGTACCAGTTATGTGCAGGGCGATAGCCTGGTTACCTTATCGTTTGCACCTTACATGAATATTCCGGCATTGTTTTTTGCGGCAAAGGGCAATGTGGTGTTTATGGCCGCCTCCGGCAACCGTGTATTGGCCATTGAAAACCACAAACTGGTGGCCTGCCTCGACGAGAAGAATGGTTTAAGGGGGCAAGCCTGCCGCCAGTTGTATACCCATAACGATACGCTGTATGTGCTGACCAACGCGGGTATTACAATGGCGCATTACGACATTGAACAAAAGCGTTTTACCGTTACAGGATACATTACGCAGGAAAACGGGTTGCTGTGCAATGATGTAAATGATCTTGCATTTGAAGGAGACCGCATGCTGGTAGCTACCTCAGAGGGACTATCGGTGCTGGCCGGCGGAGACATGGGTTTAAAAGCGAGCCCGCCCAAAGTGAGCTTCACGGGTTTCCAGGTCAATGACAGCGTGTTTGCACTTCGGCAGCATATTTCATTTTCCTACCAGAAACAACGGGTTCGCATCAGTTTTGTCGGGCCCACCACCGATCAGCCTAAGCAATTATTGTACAGGTACAAGCTGGGCGATGAGCAGGAGTGGCGGGAAACCCGCTCAAATGAAGTGGAGTTTAGTAATCCGCAGCATGGCGAATATGTTTTTTGTGTGCAGGCCAAAAAATACAACAGTGGCTGGAGCCATACCAGCACGTTGGGGTTTGTTATTACACCGCCGTTTTATGCTACCTGGTGGTTCCGCATAGGGATGGTGCTTTTGGGCGGTGCTCTGTTATATTTTTTATATGGTTTTGAATTGCGCCGCCGTGTACAAAAGCAACTGGCATTGTTGCGGGAGCAGGAGGCGCTGGAGCGCGAACGAAACCGGATAGCCGCCGAACTGCACGACGATATTGGCTCGGAACTTACCAATATTGTGCTATTGTCGCACATGCTTAAACGGGAGAATGTGCCGGAAGGAAGCCGGGAGATTGTGCAAAAGCTGGAACAGTCGTCCGACAGGGTGGTGCACAACATGAATGGTGTGATATGGACACTGAACACACCGGAAGACACGCTTCAGAATCTTGCTGGCTTTCTGCGTGCCGAAGCCCGGAAATACCTGGATCAGCAATCTTTTCATTACAAGTTCGATGTAGAGGATAACGTGTATGTGTCCATGCCGGTTAGCCCGGTATTGCGGCGGCAACTGTTCCTGGTGCTGAAAGAGGTGCTGCACAATATTGTAAAGCATGCCTGCGCCAGCAAGGTATTGGTTCGTATGCAGCTCGCCGCAGGGTGCTTGCAGCTCGAGGTAGAAGATAACGGAACAGGGTTTGATTACAGTACACCCCGCAAAGGCAACGGATTGCGCAATATGCAAAAACGGGTAACGGCCATCAATGGTACCTGGATGCTGCAATCGGAAGCAGGCAAAGGTACCAGGATCTCCATATCTGTGCCGCTGGATAGCCAAATGGCATGATGGAAGTTTACAGGCAAAAAAAACAGGTTCTCCTTTTGCTGAAAAGAGAACCAGTTTTGCTGGGATATTGAAAGATTATTGTGCTGCCAGGAGCTCGTCGAGGTTTTCCATGCCCATGGTAAAGCCTTCTTTGAAGCCCATTTCAATAATTTTCTCAAGGTCAGAAAGTTCGTCGTACTGGATTTTGATGTGTACCATCGTTTGTCCATCCTGTCCGCTGAAAGTATTGTTCCAGGTAGATCGGGGGTGTTCGGTATTTACAGTACCGTTTTCGTCGCAAAAAGCATCTTTCAGCACATAGTTCTGCTGAGGGGCGATGGCCTGGTAATCGGCCCGGCACCAATGTTTGGTACCATCGGGACCCACCATAGCATACAGCCAGTGGCCGCCCACGGTAAAGTTCATGGTTTTGGTTTCTGTTTTCCAGGGGCGCGGCGCCCACCATTGGTCCAGCAGCTCGCTTTCGGTCCATGCGGCCCATACTTTTGCCAGGGGGGCTGCAAAAGCCCTTTCAACGTTGATGGTCTTATTAGCCTTATCAACGGTAAAATTCATCAGGAGGTTACTTTTCATCGTTATTGGAGTTTAAATTGATTAATAAATGGTCGAGCTGGTCAAAGCGGTCTTCCCATAGCTTTTTGAATTGTGCCAGCCATTGGTCTACTTCTTTCATTTTAGCCGGGTTAAACTGGTAATAAATTTCCCTGCCTACCTGTTCCTGGTGCAGCAACTGGCATTCGGTAAGGATTTGAATATGCCTGGATACCGCCTGCCTGCTGGTGTTAAAATGCTCTGCCAGCGCATTGGGCGTCATGGCTTGTGTGGCAATAAGCACCAGTATAGCCCTGCGGGTAGGGTCTGCAATGGCCTGAAAAATATCGCGTCTCATCGTTTAACAGATTTAGTGCAACCGTTCGATTGCAAATATATGTGCAACTATTCGATTGCGCAAATGTTTTTTTGGAAGAGACGAGTGTCAAGAGCAAAGTATCGTTACAGACGATTGTTTATGACGCAGTTACCCTATCAGATTGACGCATACAGGACGTTTATCTGATAGGTTTAACTGTAAATTTGGATCATAATCCAATGAGATATGTACTTTAAAGTTTTCATTATGGCACTATTCATATGCACAACTAACATGCCAATGCAAGCACAACAAAATGCCCCGGGACACTATGCCAATGTTAATGGCTTAAAATGTACTACGAGGTTCATGGCAGCGGAAACGTGCTGGTACTGCTGCATGGCGGTGGTTCTACGATCGAATCTAATTACGGGCGTGTGCTGCCAACGCTGGCCAAAACGCACCGCGTGATTGCCATTGAATTGCAGGTACACGGACATACCGCAGATATTGACCGGCCGCTGAGTTTTGAACAGGATGCGGATGATGTAGCGGAGTTGTTAAAGCAATTGCATATTAATAAGGCCGATGTTATGGGATTCAGCAATGGTGGTACTACTGCTTTGCAGGTGGCGATTCGTCACCCGGAGTTGGTGCGTAAACTGGTGCTAATGTCTGCTGCGTATCAACGGGAAGGATTGCTGCCCGGTTTTTTTGAGGGAATGGCGCATGCTTCTTTCGGGGATATGCCCCAACCGTTGAAAGATGCTTACCTGAAAGCCAATCCCGATTCCAATGGCTTACTGGCTATGTTTCACCGCGATGTAGCCCGTATGGTAGCGTTTAAAGACATCAGCGATAAAGATATTGCAGCCATTGAGGCCCCGGCACTGGTGATAAACGGCGATAAAGATGTGATACTGGTTTCGAGTGCGCTAAAATTGTCTCAAACATTGCCGCATGGCCGGTTGGCTGTTTTGCCTTGCGGACATAGCGATTACATCGGGGAAATCTGCGCGAGAGATCCCAATAGTAAATTGCCCGCCCTGGTGCTGGATATGATTGAAACGTTTCTGGGTAATTAAATCTATGTTTTCAAATAATTAAAAATCCAGACCAAATTTCTGGTCAGGATTTTTGCTGTAAGAAGGATTCGTTTATCAGAATAATGAGGCCAATTGCAATTCCAGGTGCTGCAATTCTTGAGCAATGTTGGTATTGTTGAGCTGATGGGTAATCGATTTATAATAGGCGATACCCTTGTTGAGGTTGGCGCTGAATTTCTGGTAATACTTGTTGGGTATCTCACTCAAAGAAGCAGCATCATCCGATATTTTTTTCTTGAGGTAATCGATATACATGGTCAGTTCATTGATGAACATATGGGGCCGGTGCAGCGAATTGAGAATGCTTACACGGCCATAGATATGGCCCACCATTTCTTTCAGGGAAAAGATGCCCGAAAAATAAGCCAGGTTAGGCCCCGGGCAAATGGCAACTGCAGTCAATTTGTGCGGCAGGTACATCTCGTTCTTTAAACGTGCCGATACGGTGAGTCCTTCACACAAACAATCGCGTTCGTTAATCTTTTCTATCTGAGATTGTATTTTTTCTTCAGGAAGTCCCGATTGGAGAAGCTGTTTTTCTTTCAGGTGCAGGTATTGGCGCGAGGCGGTACAAATGGGTATTTCTGTAAACTCGGTATCGCCGGAAAGGTATTTTTTATAGCACGGACTGCCGGCCCGGTTGTTGTGAATGCGCTGCTTACGTTGCGCCTCGGAGCTGGTTTTTCTGAAGTTGTTAAAGGGTACACCCAAAGGAGAGGCATTGCTCAGGAAGTAATCTTCCTGTTTGGCCTCTGCAAGCAGGTGCAGGGTAGGATCGTCTACATTGGTGGCTTCGGGCACCAGCAGGAACGGACTGCCCCAACCAACGCTATCCAACCCAAAATGTTCCAGCAGCAGGGTTTGTTCTTCTGAGGTACCCACACCACCTTGCACGGTTAGTTTTTGTACCGGAGGAGTATCGAATGGCATTTTTCCTTTGGCTTGCAATGCATCATTACAGAGGGTATGGAGTTCGGTTAACAGCGCTTGCCGGTTGGCTTTAAATTCTTCCAGGATAGGGCCCAATAATAGTCCTTCTGTTGGAAACGCGTGACCGCCGCAATTTAAGCCAGATTCTACCCGGAATTCTGATACCCATAATCCTTTTTTAGCCAGTATTTTTCCCTGGATCAATGCCGACCGGTAATCGCTCACCTTTAGGATAATCTTCTTTTTAAGCTGCTGTTGCCCGTACGGGTAAAAATCTTCGAAATGCTCTGTGTAGTTATACAGTCTGGGGTTGTAACCCGCCGAGAAAACCACGGCAGACGAAAGTTTACTTTGCGCAAAGCCCCGCAGCGCCGATAACGCATCGGAATATTCATCCGGCATTTTTTCGCCATTGGCATCGTAACGGGCATTATCCAGCTTGGCCATAATGTTTACATCAATGGAACCTGGCACAATAAATTCGCGGAGTTGTTGTTCCAGCGTTGTTTTATCTGCACCAGGAGCCATGTTTTGCATCCGCAAAAAATCCTGTTTTACAGGCGAGGTTTCGGGCAAGAGCTCAAAATATTTTTCAATATCGGAACCGGGGGTAAAAGGCGTGTTTTTTAAAACGGCAACCTGTTGCGCTATAAGATCGTGCAGTAAGTTGAGGTATTGGGTAATTCTCCTGGCCCGGAAATCGGGTTCTTTATCAGAAATAGGGGTATAGGGTACACCGTTTTGCAGGGAGTGATAAGCGCGCATATCCTCTATGAGCTCATCTTCTATAATGGATACAACCGATGAAATGCCGTACCTGGCTACTTTTAAGGGTGTGTCAATACTGAAACAAAGGCCCAGAACGGGTATGTGAAAGGTATGTGGTGCTAAATTATTGGTGGGCGACATTAAGAGAATATTGGTAATAAATAGACCAAAGGTCCCTTCATTCCTATGGTCAAACTATGATGGGGATCATAAAACACCATGTTTTGCATCACCAGTTTATTCGCAGGATTACCATTTGGGATGTTTTTGTCTTAAATAGGTTGGAGGTTTGTTAAATAAAAGCTAAAAGCCCCGGTTAAAGGGCTTTTAGTTTTTACTTTAATATTTTCTTTTTCTGCTTTTTGGTGTAATGATAAATAATGTTTGGGATAAAGAAGGACCACCAAAAAAACAGCGCTAGAAGGATATGAACACCTGTTGAAGCCGCATTACGGGTTAATAAAAAGTATTCTGGAGTTTCTTCCTGTAGCTGCCAGTCATTGGCTAAATACATTTTTACGTCTTTGATAGCCTCTTCTCTGGCTACTTTCTTTTCTCCGTCTATTGGTTGCATATAGTATAGGTTTATGATTGTTCTTGACAGAATAATTTTGGTTATTAATAAAGTTTGGATACAAGAGCGTTCCATACATGCTTATCTACATAAATGGCTATGCAAGTGTTTGATTCCATGACTCGTCATGCTCTAGCAGTATTAACCTTTTGTCTAGCCCTTGTTTTTTCGCAACGCCCTTAGTCGTTAAGTGGGTATTACCTAACCACGGCGATCGCAAACCCATAACCCGGTACAGCGGGGTAAGTCCATTCTGGGCAATATACTTGAGGGTGCTGCCTTGCTCACGGGCCACAGAAAGATTTAAAGCAGCATCGGTAAGGGTCATTTTGTTTAATCCGATACTGGCACTTGCTTTTAGTTCCAGCCGGCCATTGCTGCTGTTGGAGATAATGATGGTGGCTGCATCCACCTCAATCACTTCGGTAACAATTACCCAATCTTTGGCCCAGTTACCCTCACGGTATTTCTCCAGTATAGCTTCTTCTATTTCGGCCAGGTTAATCAACTGATGTGTACGATGGTTTCCGGTTTGGAACACAATACTGTTATCGCCGCTAAATTCGAAGCTGAAGCCAGCGTCTGTTTCTGACAGCACACTTCCTGCTGCAGGTGCAGTGCCGGATATTTTTGCCGTTATGGATACACTATCATGCGAAGTATAGTCCATACTGCTACCGTTTTCTTCAACAGATGATTCTATAGCAATGCCTTCTTTGCCCAGGGAAGAATAGATATTGAGTACACCATTTTCGAGCTTACCGATATAGCCGATTTTCAGTTGTTTGGTAGGATCCCAGGTAGCACGGTACTTGGTTTGGGTATGCATATGCGATAAGTAGAATTTGCTTGGATTGACCATTTTGAGGAGATTTTAGGGATAGATTGCTACATCCACTGTTTTTTACAGCGGTGTGATTTGATTTTAATAATTCAGGGGATTGGGTTATTTCTGGGAATTCTTGAATGCCTGCATAGCTTGCTGCTGGCATTCTTTTACACTAGCACCATATACGATGGTATCTACATAATGATGTATGCCTTTGTGATGAGAACAGGTTCCTGAACCGTATGATTGGCTTAACCAACCATCATTGCAAACCGCTTTAAAACGCCATCTTTTATTCACTTTTGGTAGTATGATTACCTGATCCCGGTTATTTTCATTTTCCACGGACGAACCAAAGAGAGGAATTGTAGTGCGGTCATTATTTGGCAATTTATCAACTAACTGGTTTGCAATAATGCCTATAAGCGATATGAAGACGGCAATTAGAGCTGTAATGGCAGACTTGCTCACGTTGGCTGGCGAACCAATCAGTTTTTGTATCTGAGGAAACCGCTTTCTCTTGTTCTGTGCTATTTTATCCAGGATGGCTTGTGCCAGTTGGGCTTCATCATGGGTTTCGCGCGATAGGTAGGCTATGGAATCATCCAACCCCGGAATGTCTGTATTGTCCAGTCGGAATGGCAGAATGTATTCCCGGTGTTCCATAAAAAATGCCCTGGCTTTGGCCCGTTCCCATTCATGCTGGCTCCATCGTTTGGTTTTATAAAACTTGGATACAAATATGACGCAAAACCGGGCATCTGTTCTATAAACCTGATCGAGGTAATTGGAAAGGTCTTTACCCCAGGAGGTAGTAAGTTCCTGCGAATAGTAGTAGAACTTTACGTTTTCAGATTTCAGGTGTTCTGCCACACGATCCACAAACGCCCGGTCTTCTTCGGCAAAGGAAAAAGCAACATCGTAGGTGAGCTGACCATCTTTAGTTGAGGTATTGGCATTCATGTAATTTAGATTAGATACTGGGTGATGCTGAAGACGCTTGTTGCATCGTGTTCAAATCATTGGCAATGGCTAGTTCGTCATAGATAGTAAGTGTGTGATTTTGTCTAATAGCAGTATAATATGCTCTGCCAGCATCAAGAACTGCACGCTTATCATTACCTTTTAATTGTTCATGATACTCGCTTTTCAATTTTTCAATTTTTAGCTCATTATCGTTTGTTTTTTTCTCTTCACTATCGTTATTTAGGAAAAGAAAGAGGACAATAACAACACAAATAGTGATTCCAATAGTTAGTTCCATAAAATAGGTTTTAGTTTAGGCAAAGCAGTGGCTAACCGGTGCAAGCACCAGACAAATAGTGATGGCCGGTATAGCCACTGAAATGTGTTAGTGATTAAAGTTCGATGCCGTTATCGTGCAGGTATTTACTGATGCCTATAGGGCTTTTAGTGTTGGCTTTGCGGGCAATATTCTTGCGGTGAACCTCTACCGTGAGTGGACTTAAAGAGAGCTTAGCTGCAATCTGTGCTGTTTTATAATCTTCCAGGATGAGCTTTATAATTTCTGCTTCTCTTGGTGTAAACATTGGCTTATCTGACTGTTGGGTTTTGGTTTGAATATTAGGGAAATATTTTTCACCCTTCAGTGCAAGAGACAGACATTTCATCAGCTCTACCTTACCTACATTTTTCAACAAATAGCCCGACGCACCATGTGTCATAGCATCTCTCATATCCCGCTGGCTATCATGCATGGATAAGATGATAAACCTGGTATCCGGCAATAGCTTTTTTAGCGCAATAACCAGCTCCAGGCCACCCATACCTGGCATACGAAGGTCTATAAGTGCAATATCGGGTCTTTTAACAAGGAGCTCCTGCATCGCGGTTTCACCATCTGTTGCAGAACCGATTACTTTCAGAGATTCTTCACCGATCAGTAATTTTAATCCATCAATAACAATCTGGTGATCGTCTGCAAGGTAGATGGTTGCTTGTTTATTCATTGGTTGAGGTTTAATGGGATTTCAATAATAACAGATGTACCATTGTCTGAAGAGTCGACATTGATAGTGCCCTTGCAGATGTTAACCCTGTTTTCAATATTCGTTAGTCCGATTCCTTTTCGCTCAGTTGCACTATTTTTCAGTCCTATCCCGTTGTCTTCTACGATTATTTCCATTTTACCCTCATCAATGCTGATCTGGATGGAAGCAATGGTGGCTTTTGCATGCTTGTTGATGTTGTTGAGCAGTTCTGCTACCATCCGGTAAATATGTATTTTGATGGTTTCGACAATACCGGTAGGTTCATCGTCCATAAACAAGTCGTAATTGCATGTGCCGTATGCATTAAACTGTTCAATACAGTTGAGCAGCAACGCTTTGAGGTTTTTGCCATCCAATTGGTAGGGCAGCAGGTTATGCGATACTTCCCGCACTTCTTCGAGGGTTTCGGTTACACCCAGGAAGACTTTGGAGATAAGCGCTTTGTATTCGGTTGCGTTCATGTCCAGGTATTCGAGGTTCATTTTGAGCCCGGACAAGCGTGCGCCTATACCATCGTGCAATTCCTGGGCCAGGCGCCTTCTTTCTTCTTCCTGTCCCTGCTGCAGGGCATCAAATGTGGCTTGCTGCCGGCGAAGCTCTTCTTCGTGCAATTTCATCTCCAATTGAGTGACTTTTTTTTGATGTACAAAGGCATAGGTCACTATGGCCACCACCAGCAGCAAAACCAAAATTGAGGCAGCGAAGTATATTGTTATTCCGTCTTCCATTTACTGAAACTTCTGTACATGTGAGCGAATAAAAAATTGGCTGCAGTGTTAAAAGCCAAGAAAATACGAAAGCAGATGACTTCAGTTTCTGGAGCATGTTTAAGCAAGTACTCTCTAAATCCAAAGTATAAGAGATTGTCCGCAAAGAAAATCAACACGGTTATTGCAAACCAGAACATCGGATCGTATTGTTCTTTTGGGGAGGTGTCGTAGCGAAATACCTGGTACACATAAATGAGGGTATAGACGACGAGTGAGCTGAATATGTAGCTCAAGCTTAAAGTGTTGGTGTGTAAAATACCACTAACCAACGATGCATCGGCTACCGCAACCAGAAATGCGACTATGGCATTGAGCACAACCACTCGCCGCATTGACACACTCCTAAAATGATGGTAAAACACTACTGAAAAAAACAGGAATCGCACGATTGTATAAAGGTGCAGGCCAGGCATACTACTGTTGAAAAATTTATTCGTGGTCGTACTCATGATTTCGAATCCAATACACAATACGAAAAAGAATAGTAGAATGCGGAACGCTTTATCGAGTTTTTTGTAATTAATCAAACCCGCAATCACCGGCAGCAATGCGCTGACCTGCGACACTTTTACAAGTAAATCTGTGGTAGTCAAAACATAAAATTTAAGCAACAAAATAAGAATATTTCATCTTAGTAATTACTTTATATTAACTAATTGCCACCTTTAATGCTGTAATTGGTCCAATTGCGATACTTAGATTGCCTGTGTTGCTGCAATGACTGGGGCACAGGTCCGAATAATCGTAGTAAGGGTAGTTGTCGGCGATTGTAAGATCGTTACTACGACCGCCTTCACCAGGTGTGGTAGAAACCGCAATAAGCGTAAGGTAATTGTCGCCATTCAACCCGCCGTAGAAACGCACGCCATCTACTTCCGGATACCCTTCGTAACTGGTAATGCCCAGTAATTTTAGCAACGCGTCTTTGGTGAGGCACCAGGATACGGGAATATGAAAACTATCGTTTGCACTTCTGAAACTGGTTGTAAAGTCTTCGGCTACCTGGCAGTCGATAATGGCTGAGGTGCGGTCTCTCTTATAACTTTCCAATGCTGGTTTGTCCAGGTTACGCGGAAGTGATTTCAGGTATTCAAATGCCGTTGCATAAGATTGTCCTTCTACAGTGGTGGTATTGACCTGTACATTTTCTTCAGCCTGCGCGTTGTTCATACTTTCTGTTCTCATAAGATTTTCTTTTAAGAGTGATTTAATAATGCAAATGTACCGGCACGTTAAACCGGTTTCTATACCTACAGGTAGGTATTTCATTCAATCTTACCGGAAAATATTGCCTGGCAGGAATATACCTATGTGCAGGTATAGAACGGCACACCTATACTTCAAACCTTTGTGAAAATAAATTTCTAATTACAATGAAAAAGGCATTAGTAGTAGGCATCAACAACTATCCATCGGCTCCGCTTCATGGTTGTATCAGAGATGCAACAGAGTTTGCAGAGCTTATATCAACCAACGGCGATCAATCCGCAAACTTTAATGTATTGCTCAAAACAGATGTGATGCGCAAGAGTACGCTTCGGGAGTTAATCCGCGATCTGTTTTCGGGGCGCAACGATACCGCTCTTTTTTACTTTTCAGGGCATGGATACATGAATGAGGTGGGCACTTATCTGCTTACACCCGATCATAGGAAATATGATGAAGGCATATCTATGCAGGATATTCTTTCGCTGGCCAACAGCTCTGCATCTACCAACAAAATCATTATTCTCGATTGTTGCCATAGTGGAGCTATCACTGCGCCTGCCTTTTCTCATAATATCTCTGGTCATATCAACGAAGGCATTACCATTCTCACGGCCAGCAAACAGAATGAAGTGGCCATGGAAGTGAGTGGGAAAGGTGTTTTTACCAATCTCTTGCTGGAAGGATTGAAAGGCGGCGCTGCCAATATCAATGGGCATATTACACCAGGCAGCATTTATTCTTACATAGACCAGGCGCTGGGGCCATGGGAGCAAAGGCCTGTATTTAAAACAAACGTAAGTGGCTTTACGTCGCTGCGTAATGTTACTCCAATGATTGCCAACGATGCCTTAAAAAGAATAACAGCCTACTTCCCATCTCCAACGCAACTGCACCAACTCGATTCTTCTTACGAGTACACCAACGACCCTGAAATCAAACACCTATGCAAAGCGCCTTTTTCTGAAGCACATAATGTTACGGTCTTTAACGATCTGCAAAAAATGTGCAGGGTGGGGCTTGTAGAGCCGGTAGGGGAAGAGCATATGTATTGGGCGGCTATGAATGGCAAAGCTTGCCAGCTTACCAGGCTTGGACTTCATTACTGGAGGCTGGTAAATGAAAAACGGATATGATCGATAACGGAGGCAATTTGTTCATCTCTAAAACTATGCAGGCACCTTGATAAAATGAAGGAAAGGAATG
This sequence comes from Chitinophagaceae bacterium, assembly GCA_031546985.1. Classification (GTDB taxonomy): domain Bacteria; phylum Bacteroidota; class Bacteroidia; order Chitinophagales; family Chitinophagaceae; genus JAVBJN01. The sequence goes on along the minus strand of JAVBJN010000068.1, from coordinate 54,659 downwards.
TAGAATAATGATACCGCGCTCCATTCTGTTATACTAAACCCGACTAAGCACGGATTGGTGCACCGACGCTTATTGGCACTTTAGTCAATTATAGTATGGCTTCTTACATGCGGTACACTAATCAATTTAACCTGGAGAGAAGATCGCACTCTCAATATTTGTGATCACTAATTAAATACTTAGACATGGCAGCAATTGGAACAAAAGCGAAAACCGGAGAAACATGTCCGGAAAGTGGCGTATGGGAAGTGGAAGGTACGCCTTCTACAACAGCGCCCATCTCAAAAGGGGAAAGGATGCCTCCTTATAAGGATAAAGCTGTTGTCTGGATTTTGATACGGTTGGCATAATAGCAATAACGGCCCGGGAGTTTTCCCGGGCCGTTTGTTTAGAGATCATTGTGCTGGCCAATTACCAATTTTAACAAAGCTTTTCCAACTATTCTTAAACCCCGCTCTTGAAGGTCGGTATAACGTGTAAGCGCTGCCTGGAGGTGTTGGGGCAGTGCTTGTAACAACACCTGGTATGCAGCTGCATGGGCATCTGGGTTGGGAATTTGGGTATAATATACATGTACCGACATAGGATGTTGGCGCTTTTAAACCTGATTCCCGAAGGTACAACCTGAAAATGTGATTAAAATGTTGGGTACAGCCCCGGTCTGGCAGAAATATTGGATACATTTATCCTGTAAGTTCTAAGTATGATGACCAGAAGCCTGTTGATAGGTTCCGAACAGCCGGACCTGATAAGAGAAGAGACATTAGCCGATATTTTCCGGGAGGCTGCTCGCCGGTATCAGAATAAGACCGCACTCATTTTTGAAAATACTTCCCTCACTTATCGGCAACTGGATGAATGGAGCGATCAGATCGCTTGCTTTATTGCCTTGCAGGGATTTGGAAGAGGGGATGCTATTGGCGTTTGGCAAACGAGGAGCCTGGCGCTGCACGCCCTTATTTTAGGTATTGTAAAATCGGGTGCCGCTTATGTGCCGCTGGATCGTGAAATGCCGGAAGAAAGGTTACAGATTGTAATGGAGGAAGTAGGGGCGATGGCTTGTTTCAGCGATGGCGCGCCGCAATTATCCTGTGCTGTATTTGAAGTGCCTTCTTTCGTGGCGCATGAATCCTGTAATCTGCCCGAAGGGCCTAATCCAGACGACCGTGCCTATGTACTGTATACTTCCGGTAGTACCGGAAAACCCAAAGGTATTCCCATCCTGCACCGCAATATTTGTCACCTGGTGCGTTCCGAACAAAGTGTGCTGGGTATCTGTGAAGACGATAAAGTGTACCAGGGATTTTCTGTATCGTTTGATATGTGGTGCGAAGAAACCTGGATTAGCCTGTCGGTGGGCGCTACACTTTGGGTAGCAGATGCTACTACCGCCAAGTCTATAGACGAAATAAGCCAGATATTGCGTCGCGAAAATATTACGGTGTTGCATGCCGTACCCAGCCTGCTGGCCGTTATGGAAGATAGCATACCCGGGCTGCGGCTGATCAATGCTGGTGGCGAAGCCTGTACCAATGCCGTTTTGCAGCGTTGGAGCAAACCCGGTCATAACGTATTTTACAACAGCTATGGCCCTACCGAAACTACGGTAACAGCTACCATGATAGCCCTTAAACCCGGCGATGCTATTACCATTGGCGGGCCATTACCCAACTATAACCTGGCGGTGGTAGATGAGCAGTTTAACATTGTGCCAACAGGTGAGCAGGGGCAACTGATTATTTCGGGTCCGGGTGTATGCGAAGGGTATGTAAACCGTCCGGATCTCACCAACGAAAAATTTCTGCTTAAACCCGAAACCCTTGACGCCTTACCCGGTAACCGGATTTACCTGAGCGGCGATGCGGTAGTGATGCAAGCTGATGGCACGATTGATTTCCGCGGCAGACTCGACGACCAGGTTAAACTGCGTGGCTACCGGATAGAGCTGGGCGAAATTGAAAGCCAGCTTAATGAATTGCCGGAAGTGTTGGCTGCTGCGGTTGCCCTTAAAAAAGATGCGACTAACCAGGATCAGCTGGTAGGTTACGTAACCTTAAAACCCAATACCCATTGGGATGAGCAGGCTGCCAGAAACAGCCTGGGTAAAGTGTTGCCACCATATATGGTTCCGCTGGTAATGATGCCGCTGGAACAAATGCCCCGTTTATCGAGTGGGAAAATAGACCGTAAATCGCTGCCTGTACCTGAGGCATTGCTGTTAATAAAAGCTGAAACCGAAATTGAAGTAAATGCCAGCGATCCGCTGGAGGTTAAAGTGATGGCTGGTCTCCGGCATATTTTCCCCGGCCGGGATATTACGCCAGAATCTGATTTCTTTACCGATCTCGGCGGCCATTCATTGCTGGCAGCTACTTTCTCCTCCTGGCTTAGGAATGAAGCGGGTGTATCGCAAGCCTCGCTTAAAGATATTTATACCAACAGGCCCATCCGGAAACTGATTGCAGCCTGGGAAGTGGCCGAAGAAAAGGCTGCACACCAAAGTAAACGTGAGCGGGAAACGTTTAACCGTGTTCCTACACTACGGTATTTGGTTTGTGGGGTAATGCAGGCGGTTTCGCTTTTGCTGATCTATGGTTTGTTTGCCATCCAGATCTTTATTCCATACCTCGGCTATTATTATGTAGTGGCGCAAACCGAATCGGGTATGGATAACCGGGGCTGGGCCATTCTTACAGCCTTGTGTCTGTTCTGCTTTATTCCTCCTTTCTTTTCCTTGCTGGCTATTGTGTGCAAATGGCTGGTGCTGGGTAGGGCCAAAGAAGGCGATTATCCACTGTGGGGTACTTACTATTTCCGGTACTGGCTGGTGAATACGATTCTAAGACTGGTGCCTTCCCAATTTATGAATGGTACGCCCATTTATCCGCTTTATTTAAGATTACTTGGGGTTAAGGTTGCCAAAGATGTACAACTGAGTTCGCTTAGCATTGGCGCGCACGACCTGTTAGCAATTGGTTCGGATGCCAGCGTAAGCTCGCAGGTGATTCTGAACAATATGACGGTAGAAAATGGCTGGATGAAACTGCGCAGCATCAAAATCGGCGATCATGCCTATGTGGGTAGCAATGCGATTCTCTCTGGTGGTACGGTTATCGCAGATTGGGGCGAATTGCAGGATCAGAGCCATTTACAGGCCAATCAGACCATTAAAAGCTACGAAGTCTGGAAGGGTAGTCCTGCGGAGAAAACAGAACAAAAACAACCCGGCGATATTCTGCAACCATTGGTGGTATCTGTTTTTAAACGTAAGGCATATGGTGTATTGTACGGTTTGTTGCTCACTGCTTTCCCAATCGTTATCCTGTTGCCGCTATTGCCGGTGATAGAACTGCTAAACTATCTCGATACCAATGCCGGTGATTATGATTTTAGCTATCTTATTCATGTGCCCTGGCTTACACTGATCTACATTCTGTTGTATGCGCTTGAAACGGTGGTGCTCTCCAGACTGCTGCTGCGCAACATTAAGCCGGGTACTTACCCGGTATACAGCGCCATTTATGTAAGAAAATGGTTGTCGGATCAACTGATTTCTGTATCACTGATTGTGCTGCATCCGATATACGCAACTGTTTATGTATCCCGGTTTTTCCGGTTGCTGGGAGCCAAAATCGGGAAGAATACCGAAATCTCTACCGCCAGCAATGTTACCCACACCATGCTGGAGATTGGCGATGAATCGTTTATTGCCGATGCGGTATCGCTGGGCGAAGAAGACATTCGTGCCCAACGGTTGATCCTGGAGCGCACGGTTATTGGCAACCGGAGTTTTGTGGGCAACAGCGCGCTTATTCCGCAAGGATATAACCTGGGCGATGATATGCTGATTGGCGTACTATCCGTGCCACCTACCGATGGCCAGCGTAAGGATAATGCTGCAGGCGATTGGTTTGGCTCTCCGGCTATTGCCATGCCCCGCCGCCAGGATAGCGGCAATTACCCGGCACACCTCACAACCAACCCATCCCGGAGCAGAAAAATGGCCAGAGGGGTAATCGATGGCATACGAATAGTGCTGCCCGAAACGGTGATCATTTGTTGCAGTGTATTGTTTGTGGCCTACTGCCACGACCTGGTTAAGGATCGCACACTGTTACAAATCATTCAAGAGTTCCCCAAACTGCCTTTTTATTACCTGTTTTATATGGGTTTGCCCGCGTTCTTTGTAACGGTTGCATTAAAATGGATAACCGTAGGGGTGCACAAAAAGGAACAAAAACCCATGTGGACGCATAAGGTTTGGCGCAGCGAGGCTATTACTGTTACTTATGAAGCATTGGCCGTGCCGTTCTTGCTGGAATTTATGAAGGGTACGCCGTTTTTGCCTTTGGCGCTTCGCTTAATGGGTGTGAAAGCAGGTAAAAGGGTATGGCTCAATACTACGGATATAACCGAGCAGGATATGGTGACTATTGGTGACGATACCGCACTGAACGAAGATTGCGGCCCACAAACGCACTTGTTCGAAGACCGGGTGATGAAAGTAGGACCTGTAAAAATTGGCGCACGTTGTAGTGTGGGTGCAAGGTCTATCATTTTATACGATACCGAAATTGGTGATGATGTTATGTTGGAGCCACTCTCATTGGTGATGAAAGGTGAGCAACTGGTAGCCGGTTCTGATTGGAGTGGCAGCCCGGTGAGATTGAAGTAGGTCGGCCCTTCGACAAGCTCAGGAACCTCCCTTCGACAATCTTTCCGGTGCTTCAGTTTTTGAAGGGCGGTTTAAATTATCCGGTGCCTGAGCTTGTCGAAGGCCCAGTGCGTGGAATGGCTACCACATGAATCTCGCTCAAAGTCTACAATCGTAAACCCTCCGGTGCCTGAGCCTGTCGAAGGCCGATGGGTTTACGATTCACTAATTATCCAATTAGCACATTGCTTCATTTACACATTCTCACATTACCCCATTGTTACACTAATTCAAACTGGCTCTCCACACCAATCTCTTCCACAAAATGTTTGTCGTGCGAGATCACCAATAAGCTGCCCTGGTATTGTTTAATGGTTTGGGTTAATATTCTAATGCCCGGAATGTCCAGGTTATTGGTAGGCTCGTCCAATATAATCAGGTCTGGCGTGTGGTTGCTGATCATTAGGCAGCAAAGATATAGTCGCATTTTTTCGCCACCGCTGAGGTCTTTGCAGCGCTTGTGCCAGGTATCTGCCGGGAACAGGAAACGGTTTAGCCGGATTTTCACCTCATGATCTTCCAGGTGTTTCTGGTTGTACTGTTCTGCCAGTTCTGCAATGCTGCAATCCACGTTCACCACTTCATAATTCTGCTCCAGGTATATCCAGTTAAAATTACTTCGCTCAATAATGCCTTCCGAGGGTTGCAGGCTTCCGGTGAGCAATTGGATAAGTGTGCTTTTACCCGCTCCATTGCGACCTGTAATGTGAATGCGGTCGTTGCTGTAGAGTTTGAAATCAATAGGCGCAGGCCATATGTTTTTACCCGGCTCGTAAGCATAATTCACCAGCTGCGCCTCAATCAGCAGTTTGCCACTGTGTAAAGCAGCGTTATCGAAATTGATCTTTAAATGATCGATGGCGTTTTTTTGTTGCCTTAATGCCGCAAGTTTTTCGGCACTGTTGCCCAATATATTGCTGTGCTGGTCTTTTAGTTTGGCCGCGGTTTTTTCCGCGCTATCCCGCAATGTGTTTTTGTAAATACGGGGTACTTCCGTTTTGTTCTTTTCGCCCTGCCGTATTCTTTTTTCCTGTCGTTGCGCCACTTCGCGGGCTTTTTTCCTGGCCATTCGGAGGTTCTTTTCCTCGTTCAGGATGCTTTCTTCCAGTGCGTTGTCTTCCAGCTCTTTTTGCTCCAGGTAAAAAGCGTAGTTGCCGCCATACCGCTGCATGCCTTTCGCCGATAACTCGAAGGTGGTATCGAGGAGGTTCAGCAGCGTAATATCGTGGCTCACCACTACCATTGTAGCTTTATGCTCTAGGATAAAATCATACAGCAATTCGCGACTGGCATAATCCAGGTGATTGGTCGGTTCGTCCAGCAGAATAATTTCCGGCTCATGTACCAGTATACCTGCGAGAAAGACCTTGGTTTTTTCACCATTGCTCAGGCTATCCATAGGCGTATCTGGCTGCAAAACGGGTAATTGCCAGTATTGCAGTGCAGCGGTATATCTCGCTTCAATATCCCAATCATCGGCCAGGGTATCATAATCCTGTATAGCCACACTGCCTTGCATAATGGCCTGTAAGGCGGCTAGTTTAGGTGCTATGCCCAATGCTTCGGCAACGGTGCATTGCAGAAAACCGAGGTGTTGCGGAATGTAGTATGGTTTAGAGGCACAGATGATTTGTCCCGTATCGGGTGACATTAATCCCGCCAGGATTTTGAGCAGGGTAGACTTGCCCGTTCCGTTGCTGCCGGTAAGCGATACTTTGCTATTGGATGCAATAGTGGCATGAACACCTTGAAATAAGGCATGTTCATTAGGATAGTGATACGACACATCGCTGATGATAATACTCATGAGTACAGATAATAGTTGCCCAAAGGGCAGGTAAGGTAAACCGTAAAGGATTGCTCAGAATGGAGCCGGTTTATAAACCAGCTATTAGCGACTCATTTTCATTGGAGTAGAAATTTGAATGAAGTGCAATTATAGGAAAATATTAGAACTAAAAAATCTGTTGAGGTGTTTAATTAATATTTTTATAGCTAACGCATTGTGTTTTATACTTCTTTTTCCCGATTTCGAAAATCATTCCCATTGGTGTAGTCAATCTTTTGTTTATTATTTGTAGTATATCCGCGGGTTTAATATCACTTAATTGGGTATATGCATTGTTTTGATGGCCAGTTTTTATGACAATACGATTACATTTCTTTTCCCGATTTTGAAAAGCGGCGAACAAACTGTGCCCTAGCTTTGCATCGTTATCCAAACAAACGGATCAACAATTTACATTTTCGGTTTACAGGTTTAGCTCCCAACCTGATATACCAACAAGCCCCTGTTCTTGCTCCCCGGGTTTGTCGAATAACATCGTTTATAAGATAGGAATGCCGGCTCGTTCAGGAATTTGTTCCTGTTAACGCTATGCGTTTGTATCTCAACTGAAATAACCAATAGCCTGTGAAAAAGGTACCCGGCAATGGCTTTCCGGAGGTGGACTGTGCGTCTGCCAGGAGGAGCTATGTGCCCCAAAACAAGAAAGAGAAAACCGGATACACCGGATACCTGTTGTGGTATCTGGCCCGTACCCGGTACATGATATCGTTCATGCGGGAGGAAGCCCGCGCGACATCACTCTTTTGCGAAGAGGGTGCAAAATTATGGAATATTTCCACCGTCGCATGATTTTAGTTTTCTGCGGGTTGCCATCGTGGCCTGCGCGTTTTTTAAACCTAATAACCACCAATTACTATCATGTCTACCATCAAATTCCTGACCGGAATCGCTTCCATCGCCCTTATGTTTACCGCAGCAAGCTGCGACAAAGCTGACAAAACAACCCGTTCCAGCAATTCCAACGCTAAAGTTGCTACTGCAACCACTGTAACTTCTGATAACTCTTGCGTAGCCTGCCTCTGCGAAAGCGGTGTAGACTCTGCACAAACTACCGGCGTATTGCTCAGCGATGTAGGCGTGTACAATAAATGGGATATCGTGCCTTCTAATTTCTGCGGCACTGGTCCGCAGGTAACTTTTGAAGGCCAGTTCAACTCTATTATCCGTGGTGCAGACGGCTGGACCATCGGCTACCTGAACGGTGTGTCTTACAACACCAACCTGGCCGATCTTACCTGCAGCAATGTGGCCAGCAATATTGTACCTACAGCGGGCAACTTTATCGGCAACGAAAACCCTACATCCTGCCCAACCTGCCCGGGGTACTACAACTACAGCACTGGTGCGTTTACCAGACTGGTTACCGCCAGCAAATGCTGTCCTGAAAATGGCACCATCAAGACTTACGTAATCAAGGTTACTACCCTAGACGCGTATTCTCCTGACCAGTATGCTACTTTCAGCTCTAAAGTGATTTACGAATACAAATGCTTTACCTGCAGCTGGACCGGCGCTTGCCCAACTACACCTGCATCAAGAGCTTCAGGTGTTACCGAACATGAAGACTGGAAAGAGATTCCGGCTATGTTCATGAAAAACGCCAAAAAATAATCCTACAGGCACTCCGGAGTTTTCCGGGGTGCTTTTTTCTTTTATAAAACCAACAATAGATCATGTGTTTTGCTTTCAGTTATGTGAGAATTTTACTTTTACTTTTTTGCTTCGGCTTTACAGCTACCACCTTTGCACAAACACCTGTAACCTTATGGAGTAAGGCTTATGGCGGTTCCGGTGGCGATATTATGCACACGTTTGCACCTACTGCCACAGGTGGTTATGTGCTGGTGGGTACTACTACCTCTGCCAATGGCGATGTAGTAGGCAAAGCTACCGGTACTACAGACAATGACTGGTGGATAGCCGAAGTAAACGACACCGGAGCCATCGTGCGCCAGGTGGTAAAGGGCAGCACGGGATCGGATTACCTCTATGCTGTAAGGGCATTGCCGTATGGCGGTTATATCGCGGCTGGGTTTGTAACCTCGTCCGACCGCGATTTTACGGGCATTACTACACGGGGCGGTCTCGATGCGGTTATCGTGCGACTCAATGATACGCTGGGCATTGAATGGATTAAAACAATGGGTGGCAGCGGCGCTGATGCCTTTTACGATATTCAAACCACACCCAATAATGGCTTTGTGGCTTGCGGATTTACCAACTCATCGAATGGCGACATTGCCAATAAACTGAACGGTACTTCTGATGACTGGTGGGTAGTGGTTACCGACAGTATGGGGAACATACAGCAAAACAAAACATTTGGCGGTAGCGGTTCTACCTCTTTATTATACCTGGAGCGCCCTGCTTCTGTCATCTGCAGCAAAGAGGGCGGTTACATTACAACCGGTGCAAGTGCCAGCAACGACGGACATCTTACGGGAAAAGGATTGGGCAAAAACGATTACTGGGTACTCAAACTGGACGATACCCTGGGCATACAATGGAGCCGTACCTATGGCGGCAGCAACAACGATGCAGCCACCGCGATTGTGCAGGGAGCAGACAGCAGCTATATGGTATGCGGCCATACCAACTCTATTGACGGAACGGTGCAAAAGCCTAAAGGTGGCGGCAACTACGATGTAATGCTGCTGAAATTAAAATACCAGAATGGCGATACCCTCTGGACCCGCAGCTATGGCGGCACACAGTCTGATCTTTCCAGTAGTTACTGTAGCATAATGCCCACGCTGGACGGCGGCTGGCTGGTGTCTTCTACCTCTTCTTCTTCGGATAAAGATGTTTCGGGGCATGTTGGCGGCACTTCCAATACAGCGTCGGATGCCTGGATGTTTAAAATTGATACCGGCGGAAACCTGAATTGGAATAAGAGCCTGGGTAGTGTGGGTATCGATTACAGCCAGCAGATTATGCAACAGGCCGATGGTTCGTACTTCTTCCTGGGCCGCTCTAATGGCAGCGGTGGCGATGTGGGCACCAACAAGGGACAGAATGATATTTTTATGGTTAAGCTCAGCGCTTGCCCTGCTTATACCTACCTGTCAGATACCATCTGCAAAGGCGGTTCTTTTGCTTTTAACAACAGCACATTTACACAAGCCGGCATCTATTGGGATACACTGGTAATGGCCGGCACAGGTTGCGATAGCCTTATCCAACTCACATTGGAGGTAAAAAGTATTCCCGTACCCGTAATTACTGCCAGTGGCGCAGCTTTGAGTACGGGTGCATACGCTGCTTACCAGTGGCTGGATGGCAATAACCAGGCTATTGCCAATGCTACCGCGGCAACCTTTAACCCACAGGCCACCGGTAAATATAGGGTAGTGGTTACAGGTAGCAATGGTTGCTCCGATACTTCTGCTGTGTTTAATTACACCGCATTGGGTATTGCCGAAACCGCTGCCAACTGGACGTTTAACCTCTATCCCAACCCGGTGCAGGAATCTCTTCATATTAGCTTGCCTGCTGCCCAATTGCCTGCCACATTGCGGATAACGGATGTAAACGGAAGGGTATTGGCCGAGCAGCAACTGGTTATGGCTGTTACAATGGTCTCTGCGGGCGCTTATGCTTCAGGTGTGTACATCATGGAGGTACGTTCTGCTGCGGGAACCGCGGTGCAAAAATTTGTAAAACAATAAGTGTTCATGCATACACCATTGGCCGGAGCTGCGTTGCTTTTTAAGAAAGTGCATGGTTGTTGGCTGATGGTGGTTTTTATAACTTTTTTGGGTTGGTGCAGATTATGAAACGGATATCCCAACGATTTTTATTCTTGTTGTTTAGTTCGGTTTTGGCCTGGAGCAATTTTGCTTCCGGCCAAACTTTTAACCAGGACCCTGGTAATCCGAACCTCGATTTTTCGTCAGGTAATTTTGATCATTGGCAATTGGGATGGGGCCCGCGTACCGATCCCGATAGCGCTTCGGGTGCGCAACCTAATGCTTCGAGCCACACGATTATTGGCATAACCGGCAACAATTGGGATGGTAACGCTGGTACGGGCAATCTGAGCCGTGTACCCTCCGGCTTGCAGCAAGTAGCCAGGCTGGGCGCTCCTGCTGGCGGCGGTTACGGCTCGCCCAGGGCTTATGCGATGAAGTACAGCATTAATGTACACGCTGCGTATCCTATCTTGTTTATACAACTGGCTTCGGTAATGGACAAAACGCATTACCAGGATCTGAACACGCATTACCGCTTTTCGATCAAAAACAGTGCTGGGCAATTTGTAGCGCCGCAGCCTTGCGGAGGATTGGAGTTAAGCCCCAAAGGCACTGCTTCTACGGCCAACAGCAATACGGCTACAGTTCCGCCTATTGCATATGATAACCTGCCTGCAACGGTCAATATCCAGTACCAGCGCTGGGAGTCAGTTGCGCTGGATCTTAAAGCGTATGTGGGGCAAACGGTGGTGTTGGAGATAGAACATTACGACTGCTGGACGGGCTTTCATGGGTCTTATGAATATTGCTCTGCCGCTATGCGCCAGCCGCAGGATACTTTTTATTATTGCGATAAAGCCAATTCGTTGTTGCTGCAACCATACCTTCCCCGGTTTGCGCAGTATACATGGAACACAGGAGATACCACAGCGCAACTCCTGGTACGGCAACCGGTAGATGGTAAGGTCTATACTTGTACTGTTTCGTCATTTAATGGCTGCCAGACTGTTTTTTCGGCACTTACCAAAGCCATTTATACCGAGGCCGATTTTACTTACGCCGGAGCCGGAGTGTGCCATCAGATCAGGTTCAGCAATGCATCTAGCACTACAAAAGGAAATGTAACGGAATACCACTGGACTTTTACCGATCCCCAAACCGGGAAATCGGATACCAGTACTGCTATGAATCCGGTATACACATTCCCGGGACCGGGTGTTTATTCAGTAAAACTGGTGGTACATACCAATGAAGGCTGCGCGGCGGAAGTGCAGAAGCAGGTAACGGTATCTAACAACACAACACCTCCTGCCATAGCCTGGCCACAACCTGCTTGTGCTGGCGATAGTTTGTTGTTTACCGATTTGTCGCCCAACAGCTCTACCCGGAAATGGGTACTCAATGAGATGCCGCTGCAAGACACCGGACGGTCTGTGAAACTGTTGTTTCGCGATTCGGGATCGCATCATTTATTGCTGGCTGCGGTGATGGATAATGGTTGCCCAGACAGTGTTTCGGGCGATTTTTATATCCACGCATTGCCACAAGCCATGATTAAAATGCTGCCTGCTGTAGCGCCTGTTAATGATCCGGTTATTCAACTTACAGGTTACCCCGCAAATGCCCAAACCTATGCCTGGACTTTTGGCTACAATGAAGATTCCGGCAGGGGATCTCATCTTTCATACCGCTATCCGGGTATTATTGCAACTTATCCGGTAACGCTTACCGTAACCAATGCATATGGTTGTACCGATACGGCGCAGGCACTAGCGAGGATAATGCCGCCGGAGGTGTACTTGCCGGATGCTTTTACGCCCAATAAGGATGGCGCCAATGATGTTTTCCGTATCATCAACATCACCAACCAACGGCTGATGAGTTTTGGCATTTACAACCGTTACGGGCAGCAAGTGTTTTTTACCAAACAGCCAGAAACAGGGTGGGATGGCAGTTTTAACGGAGACCCTTGCGGAATGGGTACTTATTTTTATTCGATAACCTTGAAAAGGCCCGATGGTACCTTGCTGGTACGCAAAGGCGATGTGCAGTTGATAAGGTAGATAGTGAAATCTGGTGTCATCTTTGCAGGTGAAATGATGCCCTGCGTTTCGTTGAGGCATATGCAGGCTAAACCACCATCGCTTATGGCCACTGGCAGACATTCTACCGCAATACACATTGGCACTTCGGGGTACAGTTATACGTACTGGAAAGGCCGGTTTTACCCCGATAAATGGCCGGCAGCCAAGCAGTTGCAATACTTTAGTACGCAGTTTAATACAGTGGAGCTTAACCATACTTTTTACCGTTTCCCAACGGTGAAGAGCCTGGCCAAAGCGGCAGCTGAAACACCGGATGATTTCCGGTTTTCGGTAAAGATGAACAAGCTGGTAACGCACACCTTGCGGCTACGTGGCGCAAAAGAAAAGATAGACGAGTTTATGGCCCTGGTAGCCGAAGGATTGGGCCCAAAGCTGGCCTGCGTATTGTTTCAACTCCCGCCTTCTTTCCATTTTACAGCAGAGCGGCTCGATGATGTATTGCGCAATGTGGCACAGCAGCCAACCAATGTAATCGAGTTCCGGCATATCTCCTGGTGGGATGAAACGGTGTTTAGTGCATTGCGCGATGCAGGGCTCAGTTTTTGCGCGGTCAGTTTTCCCGGGCTGCCAGACGATAATATTTGTACCAGCACGCTGTTTTACAAACGTATGCATGGCGTGCCGGAGTTGTTTAAATCGGCCTACAGCGCAGAAACACTTGCGCAACTGGCTGCAACTATGCCACAGGTGAAGGAGGCATACGTTTATTTCAACAATACCATGTTCGAAGCCGGGTATACCAATGCTGCCCGGCTGCAGGCCTTAGTTTCAACCTCAATGCATACCTGATGGAAACGGCAGCATTCATAGGGCTTGTGGCAGGCGTGCTTACTTCGATAGCATCGTTGCCGCAACTGGTAAAAGTGATTCGCGAAAAAGATGTGGAAAGCCTTTCCTGGGTTACCAGTAGCATTTTATTGTTGGGGCTGGCCTCTTGGGTGTGGTATGGCTTTTTGCGGCACGATCTTCCGGTTATCCTTTCCAATGGTGTGGCGTGCTTAATTAATTGCGTACTGATAACCTGTATTTTCCTTTACCGCAAAAAATAGACCCTGCTGTGGCAAGACAGCAGGGCTTCGCGTTCGCACAGGTGTGATTTTCTAACCGATCATTGTTTCAAGACAGGAGAAATGGCATAAAGGGTTGAATAATACTTATGATTTCTCCCTAAAAATCTTCTTAACCGTAAAAAAACGGGGCGTTGTACTACTTTTGTAGCCGCTCCGAAACCGAAAATCCGGAGCGTAATGATTATGGAAACTTCGCTGGAATTGCCTGTAGAATATAAGGGTATGGAACTATTGCTGCCCATGAAGCTGATCACCAGCGGCTATACCTGGCGTTTCCTGGTGCAGGTAAACGGAACGGAGGTTTGGGTAGAAAAAGACGAGCAAAGCGAGCTGCGGGTATTGGCCCAGCCCGAGCATGCCGAAAAAGCTAATATTCCGGCGGCATTGCTGGAAGCTATTGTAGAAAGTATTCGCCAGATTATTTAAGGTTACCTGTCCAGCCAGAGCTTGAACAGCGGCATTTTAATACGGCTTACAATTACTTCGGCATTGCGGTCTCTTTTGAGCACGATTTTGGCCTTTTCATTAAAGTACTTTTGGATGGTTTCTATACTATCGATGTGAATGATGTATTGCCGGTTTACCCTGAAAAAGAAATCGGGATCGAGCTGCTCTTCCAGCTCTTCGAGGGTATAGGGTACCACCAGCATACTCCCGTCGATAAGTTTGAAATGAACAATTTTATGCTCCAGGTATATGAAGTCGATGGTGTTTACAGAGATGGTTCTGTAGGTTTCTCTAAAGTGCAGTAGAAAACGGTTTCTGTATGATTTGCGTTGTGTTCTGAGCATGTCCAGCATGGCGGCCATATCATCGGTAGAGACGGGTGTGTTAAGCCTTTTTATTTTATCCAGCGCCTCTTCCAATTCCTCTTTCAGCACAGGTTTGAGCAGGTAAGCCGCGCCATATACCTTGAAGGCCTGTAGCGCGTATTCATCGTAGGCAGTGGTAAAGATTACCGGGGCATTGATGTTTACTTGCTTAAAGATGTCGAAAGACAAGCCATCTGCCAGCCTGATGTCCATAAAAACAATATCGGGACTTTCGTTGGCTTGTAACCAGTCTACGCTTTCCTGCACCGTGGGCAGCACCACCAGAAGATTCGACGTTGGGTCTATATCGCTCAGCAATCCTTTGAGCAGGTCGGCATTGTGCCGTTCGTCTTCAATGATAATGTAATTCATATCCCGTTCTTAAAAATTCAACAATGGCAGCGTTACCACAAATGCACTGTCCGTTACAACAATCTCTGGTTTAATGCCACCCAGCAATTGGTACCGCTCAGCAATATTGGTTAAGCCCAGGCCCGTGCCCGGGTAATCGATGTTTATCCGTTGCAGGTTGTTCCGCACTGTGATAGCATCGCCTTCAGTGCTTTCTATCCTGATGTTTAAAGGTTGCTGTTCGGTTGCGATATTGTGTTTAATGGCATTTTCTATGAGTAATTGCAAGGTTACCGGCGGCATGCCTTTGCGCTTATGTTCTTCTTTTACCGCTACCACCAGGTTAACGGATGCGCCATGCCGGATGTGGATGAGGTGAAAATAGTTTTCTACAAACCGCAGTTCGTCATCCAGCGTAGTAATGTCTTTTTTGGAACTGGCGAGGACATACCGGTACACCCGCGAAAGATTGCCCAAAAACAGCAACGCATCCTGCTTGTTGGTTTGAATCAGTTGCGTAAGCATACTAAAGTTGTTGAACAGGAAGTGGGGGTCTAATTGCAGTTTGAGTATTTTAAGCTCTGCCTGCAAAGCGGTTTCCTTTAGCTCATGCGATAACATGTTGAGTTTGTTGGATTCCGTGATGGCCTGTTTCCAATGTTCAAAAAACATAAAGGAATTGTAAAAGCTATTGATAAACGCAGCTACGATCAGGTTGGCTATTAAATAGCTTCTGAATGCCAGCTCCATTTCTTTGGTTATGGGGGTATCATCTGTACAGTACCAGCTGTAAAACAGGTCTTCTACATAGAGGAGTGCCAACATGCAAGCCAGCACCAGTACAGTAGTAGCTATAAAACGGATAAGCAGGTTATCGCGGTATGCGGGTTTGCTGTCTATCCATTTGGACAGGTAGGTTATGATGCCAAAAATAATCGCATACATGGCTATACCCGATAGCAACGATATGACAACCTCCATCAATCGGTTTTCCTGGTAAAAATCCCACCAAACACTATCCGGGTTAAGGGAGTAGAGGATGAAATGGGCAAGGAAAAGCGACAAGGGTATACCTCCCCATTTAAACAGGGATTGGGTAAGGTTGTCGGCCTTTATGTTTTTGAACTTTACCATAGGGCTAATTTCCACCTAATGATTTATATAAGGTAATATAGGCATTGATTTCTTTAAGTTTTACGGCGGTATGCGCCAATTTTGCCTGAAAATACCCCTGTTGCACGGCTAATACCTCCAGGTAATTGGCTTCGCCGTGAATATAAAGCACCTGTGCATCGGCAATGGCTTCGTTCATGGCTGTTTTTCGTTTCACCACTTCCTGCGATTGCAATTGCACCTGTTCGATAGTCGTCATGGCCGTACTCACTTCTTCTACCGCACCAATAACCGATTTGCGGAAGCCATGTACTGCCGCTTCTCTCATTTGTACCGCCTGCTCATGTGCCGATTTGATCTTGCGGCGGTTAAATACCGGTTGCGTGAGGCCCGCGGCAACATTACCGAATAAAGAAGCGGGCAGCATAAACCAGTTGGATGATTTAATAGCGTTAAGCCCTCCCTGCGCAGTTATGTTCAGCGCCGGGTAAAAATCGGCCTTTGCAATACCTACACGGGCATTGGCGGCCTTGAGCATAAGCTCTGCCTGCCTTACATCCGGCCTATTGGCCAGCAGGTCTGATGGTACGCCGGTGTGCACATTGTTGTCAAAAGCATGTTCATCCAATGCGCCGGAACGTAAGATGCCACCGGGATAGCTGCCTGCTAAGGTATGCAGCGCGTTTTCCTGTGCCTTTATACTGGCTTTAATTTCGGGTATCAACGCGCGGGTCTCTGCAAGCTGTGCCTCCGATTGCTTAACCGCGAGTGAATTAACCTCACCTACCTCGAACTGCGTGGTAAGAATGCTTAAAGTGCTGTCCATTACCTGCTGCACCTGGTAGGCTATGCCCAGCTGTTCGTCGAGGCTGATGAGGTTATAGTAGGCCATAGCAGTTTGGGCTATGAGCTGCACCTTTATCGCCCGTTGTACTTCTCCCTGGCTCAGGTAATTGGCCAAGGCTTCTTCCCGTTGTCTTTTCAACTTGCCCCAGAAATCAATTTCCCAGGAAAGGTTGCCAGCAACGGTGTAGTCTTCGAACAGCAGGTTGTTTACAAAAGTCCCCGTCATACTGTTTTGAGAAAGGCGCTGCACCCCGGAATTGATTTGCAGGTTTAAGTCGGGCAGGTAGTTCAATTTTACGCTTTTGGATATAGCCTGCGCTGCCAGTACATGTGCCGCGGCCACTTTCATATCGGGGTTGTTGCGCATCACAGTGTCCAGCAACTGCGCCAGTTCTTTGTTTTTAAAGAAGGTTTCAAAGCCCGGAACGGTTCTTACACTGTCTGAGGATGCGGCTGTGTCGAAAGCCAGCGGCAGGTTCAACTCCGGTCTGGCATAGTCTTTTGTAACCTTACAGGATTGTATGAGAATGGCAAACAGTACGAGTATGCCGGTGAATATTTTACACTGTTTCATTGTTCGTTGTTTTGTTGCCCCGTAGTTTTTCCTGCATAGACTGGAATACCATAAACAGGACCGGAATAATAAATACGCCCAGTATAACGCCGCTTAGCATACCTCCTGCAGCGCTGATGCTGATAGATTTGTTACCGATGGCTGTGCCGCCTTTGGCAAACATGAGTGGTATTAACCCCGCGATAAAGGCAAAGGAGGTCATAAGGATAGGGCGCAGGCGCATTCTTGCCCCTTCGATACCTGCTCTGTAGATGGAGCGGCCTGCCTTGCGCTGCTGTATGGCAAATTCTACAATCAGAATAGCGTTTTTGGCCAATAGGCCCACCAGCATAATAAGGGCGATCTGCACATAAATATTGTTGTCGATGCCACTGAAACCGGTGGCGATAAAAACGCCCAATATGCCTGTGGGCAAGGATAGCATTACCGCCAATGGTAGCAGGTAACTCTCGTATTGCGCTGCTAACAGGAAGTACACAAACAGAATGCTGAGGCCAAAAATAAAGACCATCTGCGAGCCTGAGTTGCGCTCCTGGCGGCTCAAACCGCCGTATTCATATCCATAACCTTTGGGCAATTTTTCTTTCAATATCCGGTCTATGGCATCCATCACTTTTCCGGTGCTTGCACCCGGTGCCGCATTGGCGTTGATGGTAATGCTGTTGAACAGGTTAAACCTGCTGATTACCTCAGGGCCAAATACTTTTTTAAGGGTGACCAGGGTATTGATAGGCACCATTTGACCATTATTGTTGCGCAGCATAATATTGTTGAGCGAGGATTCGTCTTTTCTGAATTCGCCTTCGGATTTGATATTGATGCGGTACAGCTTACCAAAACGAACAAAATCGGTAGCCTGCGACCCTCCCAGGAAAAGCTGCATGGCATCCATCACCGCTTTGGGCGTAATGCCCAACTGCTCGGCTTTGTCTTCGTTTACGATGACCTCATATTGCGGGTAATCGCTTCTGAAAGTGGTAAATGCTCCTGCAATATCGGGATGGCTGTTCATCTCTGCCAATACGCTATTGCTCACTTCCTCAAATTGGCTGATGTCGCCGGAAGTTCTGTCCTGCAATACAAACTCCACGCCACCGGCTGTACCAAAACCCTCAACAGCAGGGTTACGGAATATGATAAACTCCCCCTTGATTTTGCCCTGCACCGCAGCCTGTATATTGGCCATGATCTCGTCTATATCCGAAACTTGGCCTCTGTCCTTAGGGCTTTTAAGGGTGATAAAGCCCATGCCTGAGTTGGGCGCGGTAGACCAGCTGAACATGCTGAAACCCGAAACCGTAGTATGGCTTTTGATTTCTGGCATCTTGTGCAGAATGTCTGTTATCTTTTTCATTTCCTGGTTGCTGTACTTCAGATTGGTGCCGCCCTGTAGCGTAATCATGTAGGTAAGGTTGTTATCGTCCTCGGCAGGTACAAACCCTTTCTGGGAAGTGTTCATGAGGTAAAAAGCGGTAACCGAAACCAGCAGCAGGCCCAGTAAAGCAACCAGTTTTCTTTTGCCCAGGAAACGTACGCTGCGCACATATTTGCCTGTTAACGACTCGAAACCCACGTTAAACGCCTCTGCAAAACGTTTGGTGAATCCTTTGTGCGTATGCGCTTCGCCATGCTGGTTTTTGAGCAGCAGGGCACACAGCGCCGGACTCAGCGTAAGCGCGTTAACCGCCGAGATTAAAATGGCAATAGCCAGGGTGTAAGAAAACTGCTTGTAGAAAACACCCGCCGGGCCTTCCATGAATCCTACGGGAAGAAACACAGCCGCCATCACCAGTGTAATGGATACGATGGCGCCACTGATCTCGCTCATGGCAGAAACGGTTGCTTTCCTGGCGTTTTCCTGCGTTTGCTGCATTTTGGAATGCACGGCTTCTACCACCACAATGGCATCATCTACCACAATACCAATAGCCAGTACCAGGGCAAAAAGCGTAAGCACATTGATAGAAAACCCGATGAGGTACATAAAAAAGATGGTGCCTATAATTGAAACCGGCACCGCAATGGCTGGTATGAGTGTGGAGCGGAAATCCTGGAGGAAAACCAGCACTACGATAAACACGAGGATAAAAGCCTCGATAAGGGTCGTTTGCATTTGCCGGATAGAGGCATCCATACGGTCTTTTACGTTTTGGATGATCTCGTAATGAATGCCTTGGGGTAGTGCCTCCTGGAACCTGTCGAGCGATTTTTTTACTTCGATGGCAATCTCATTGGCGTTGGAACCACTAGCCTGAATGATGGCCAGCGTTACAGAAGGGTTGCCATTGGTTTTGGTATCGCTCGCGTAGGTGGCTACGCCAAATTCCATCCGGGCCACATCTTTCAATCGCAGCAAAGATCCGTCGGCATTGGATTTGAGCACAATGCGTTCAAACTCTTCGGGCTTGTTGAGCTTTCCTTTGTATCGCAGCACATATTGCAGCGGTGCGTCAGAATCTTCGCCCAGGCGGCCGGGAGATGCTTCAAAACTGTTGTTCAGCACGGCAGCTTCCACATCGGCAGGCACCAAACCGTAAGACGCCAGCTTAACGGGATCTATCCATACCCGAACCGAATAATCTTTGGAGCCAAAGAGGTTTACGTTACCTACACCCGGAATACGTTTGAGCTCGGGAATGAGGTTGATCTTGGCGTAGTTTTGCAGAAATGTTTCATCATAGTTTTCGGGAACGGTACTTACGATGTTGAGCATCATCAGGTTGCTGGTTTGCTGCTTGGTGGTGTTTACACCCAGTCGAATCACCTCTACCGGCAGCTGTGCATTGGCCTGGGCCACGCGGTTTTGCACGTTTACGGCAGCCTGGTCGGGATCTACGCCTTGTTTAAAAATGATGGTGATGGAAAAACCACCATCGTTGGATGCGCTGGAGGTCATGTACTGCATGTGCTCCACACCGTTAATGGCTTCTTCCAGCGGTGTAATTACCGAGCGTACCACACTTTGTGCGTTACCACCAGGGTAGATGCCGTATACATAAACGGTGGGCGGCGCAACCTCGGGAAACTGCGTCATAGGAATGCGCTGCAGGCCCACCAGCCCCAGCAGTACGAGTATGATGGATATGACTGTAGCCAGTACCGGCCGTTCAATTATTTTTCGTAGCATGTTTTCGTCTTCTTTAATTAGCCTTCCTGGCGGTAACTTTTGCTTTTTCGGGAATGCTGCCCAGCTCGCTGGCAACGATGCGGTCGCCGGGGTTAAAACCAGCTTTGGTGATATAGTAATCGCCCGATTTGGTGTAGTTTTTTAGTTCTACCCGGTTTACGGTATTTTCTTTATCGAGCACACCTACAAATAACTTGTCCTGCAGCTCCAGCGTGGCCAGTACCGGAATACGGAAAACGCCTGCCTGTGCATCTTTGAGCACAATGCGGCCGGTATTGCCGGAGCGCAATAAACCTTGCGGATTGGTGAAGGATGCCCGTATGGTAACCGAGCCGGTACCTTTATCGATCTGCCCGTCCATCATGTCTATTTTGCCTTTTTGCCCGTAAATACTGCCATTGGCCATTTGTAAAGCGATGTGCTGAAAACTTTGCAGCTTTTGAAGCAGCGTATTACCTGGTTTGGTCTCGCTGATGTTCAGGATCTCCGCTTCCGGCACCGAGAAGTAAGCGTATACCTCATCTACCTGCGATAGCGTGGTTAGGGCCTGTGGGTCGGTAGGGCTTACGAGGTTGCCCAGGCGTTTGGGAATTCTGCCCAGGTAGCCGCTCACAGGTGCTTTAACGAGGGTAAAACCCATATTAAGATTGGCAGCTGCCAGTAAGGCTTTTTGTTGCCCTACATTGGCTTGCGCGCTTTCGTAAGCCGCTTTGGCCTTTTGGTACTGGAAGTCGGACACTACTTTTCTTTGCGATAGCTTTTCAAATTTGGTGAGCTCCAGTTGGGCGCTAACCGATTGTGACTTGGCCGCGTTTAGTGCCGCCAGTGCCGTGTTTTTCTGTTCCTGGTATACGTTGGCGTTAATCTTGAATAAGGGTTGCCCGGCATGTACAAAAGCACCTTCGTCGGCATAAATCTTATCAATAAAACCACTGACCTGCGGCCGGATATCGACATTTACCTTTCCTTCCAGGCTGGCCGGATAAGACTGTTCTACGGTGGCGGTTTCTTGTTGCAGCGTAAGGATTTCTGCAACGATGGGCTGTTGTTCCTGGTGCTGGTTGCCGCTACTGCTGGCACAACCCCAGGTGTATACACTGGTGAGTATAATAATGCAAGCCTGTATGGCCCGGTTGTTTACAAATCTATTTTTCATCATTGGGTGTTTGCCGTTTTGAAATGGCAATATTAACGGGTTGCTTATCGGCTGTAAGCCGCTTTCTGACTGAAATGATGAAAATGGAAGTGGAAATGCGGAATATGCGTGCGGATTTACGCAGCAGTGTTGATTACAAATAGGATAGGGGAAGGATTGGCAGGATAAATAGAAAACCGGGGCTTCATGATGAAACCCCGGTTTAAAAACGAAATGTTCGCTTCGTCAATTACAGTATTTCTACATAGCCATCGGTGCCGTTTACGCGGATTCGCTGCCCGTCTTGTATGAGTTGGGTGGCATTTTCTACGCCTACAACTGCGGGTAAACCATATTCCCGTGCAATGACTGCGCCGTGGGTCATGAGCCCGCCCACTTCGGTGATGAGGCCTTTTATGGATACAAACAAGGGTGTCCAGCTGGGGTCGGTATAAGTTGTAATGAGTATGTCACCGTCTTCGAGGTTGGCATCTTTCATGTTTAAAATAACACGCGCACGGCCTTCCACAACGCCGGATGAAACCGCCAGTCCGGCCATAGCTCCAGCCGGAATATTTTCCCGGTTATAGGCACCTGCAATAATTTCACCATCAGAGGTCATAACCCGTGGAGGCGTTAGTTTTTCATACAGTTTGTATGCATCTTTTCGCTGACGAATGAGCTGGTAATCGAGTTTGCGTGTGCTTACGGCTTCGCGCAGTTCTTCAAAACTGAGATAGTAGCTGTCTGCTTTGTCGTGCATGATTTTGGCTTGTACGAGTTGTTCGGTCTCTTTCAGCAATGCCTGTTTGTAAATGAAGTAGCGGCTTACCATACCATATTTGGGATACTCGCGATAACCGATGAAATTGCGGAGCAGGCCGATCTTTTCTTGGGTTTCGGCTGCTTTTTGTGCGCCATCTGGTAGTTGTTTTAAACGGGCTAGTAGCTGCTGCTCTGTACTCAGTGCTTCTGTTCGGCCTTGTTCAAATTTCCGGGTGCTGGCGCCAGGTTCAAAGTTGTTTATATTGCCCAGTATTACAGGCACAAGGGTAGTGGGTTTTTCACTCCACCGGCTTTTGGTAATATCTATTTCGCCAGCGCAGCGCATGCCGTACCGGAGAAGGAAAGCGGCAATGGCCTGGTGCGCTTCCTGCCCGCCATTTAGTTTGGGCAATTCATCTAAAAAGTTATCGTCTTTTACTTGCTGCAAGTACGCAATGACTTCGGGATAAGGACGAATGGCATCTGCCACATCCAATAATGCCAGTCCCATTTCTGAAGTAACATTATTGGGTACCGATTGTGAAAGTTTATCTGCTGCATTTTTTTCGCCCAGCCACTCGTACATTTTTTCGTTGATCCATGATGCTGCATCAATGGCGGCCATGATTACACGTGAGCTTTGCGGATCAAACAGGAGCCTTTTTAATTCTACTATGTCTTCGAGGATAAAATCGAACAGCGCGGCTCCCGATTTTGTTTGAATGTTTTGCTGTAATGCCGCTACCGATGTTTGGCAGGATTTAATCAGCGCTGCAACAATGGCCGGATCGTTTTCGATTGGTGCCGGCAAGGCTGCTGGTGGTGCGCTTTTGTCGTTTGGGCCAGAGGGCTGCATCCCGTTGCCGTCTGGTAGCAATGGGATGAAATCTCGCGCAACGATGGTGGTAAGCGCATCTTTAATGAGCGGATCGAATTTTCCCAGCACATTTATCATGTTTTCTCTGCCCGCGACCGAAGCCAGGTTGGGTGTGATGTCTACAAATAACCTTCCGCCGGCCCTGCGCATAGGGGCGCGGGTGACCAACAGGAAAAACGACAATCCTAATGGTTTTATGGCATCGGTCATCATCTGGTTATGGCCAACAGATACATACACGCGGTTTTGAGTATCGTTTGCTTCCGGGATAGGGTATAAAGTAGTAATGGGGCGGCTCTGCACTATGTAAAATGCGCCATCGGCCCAGCACCACTCAATATCCTGGGGGCTGCCAAAATGGGCTTCTATCTTTCTGCCTATGCGCTCCAGTTGTAAGATCTGCTCATGGGTGAGCGCTGGCTGGTTTTGCTTTTCGGGTTCAACCTCCTGTGTTGCCGTGCCGCCGGTTTTTAAGACATAAACCGCCAGTTTTTTGGCTGGTATTTTTTGGTCAATAATCTGGCCATTGTATACTTTATAATGATCGGCATTGACCAGGCCAGATACCAGGGCTTCGCCCAAACCAAAACTGGCATCAATGGATAATACCTTGCGATTGGAGGTAACAGGGTCGGCGGTAAACAGAATGCCTGCCACCTGCGGAAAAACCATTTTCTGAATAACCACAGACAGGTATACCGACCGGTGATCAAAGCCGTTTTGAAGGCGGTAAATGATGGCCCGCTCGGTAAACAGCGATGCCCAGCACTTGCTGATGTGCTGCAGGATGGCTGCTTTTCCGGTAATATTTAAATAAGTGTCCTGCTGCCCGGCAAAAGAGGCGGTTGGCAGATCTTCGGCAGTTGCGCTGGATCGAACAGCAAAAGCATGGTGCTCGCCAAGCCTTAAGAGGTGGCGGTCAATCGCTTCGTTCAGGTTGTGGGGAATAGTTATCGTTTCGATAACCCTGCGGATTTCGGCACTCAATGTGGCGATTCTGGCGCGATCTTCCAGCTTTAACAGCGATAACTGATCTAATAATTCCTGTACCGGTAATGATGCTGTAATTGTTTTAAAAGCCCCGGTGGTAATACAAAAGCCATCCGGTACAGAAGTGCCTTCGATCCGGGTAAGCTCGCCCAGGTTGGCACCCTTGCCGCCTACGGTCATAAACATTGAGCTGTCTATGTCCTGAAAGCAAAGTGTGCAGGTGTCAAGGTCTTTTGTTTCCTTTTTCATATGTATAGCTTTTGGCGCTGAGCAAAGCCAAAAATAGGAGCTGCGGCGCATCCAAACACGGTTTTGTAACTATATTTTTTTTGCGCAATAATGATAGGCGGGGCGCCGTTTTACATACAAATAAAGGGCGTGGGGAAGGTGGGCGTGCTGCCTTATTTCTTACACATAATCAGGAAAAAGGGGTAGCTCTCGGTTATATCTTTGATTTCAAAAAGCCCTGCTTCGCCAAACTCGTCATTCACCGATTCGCGGTCGTAAAAAAACATTTTAACCCCTTCGAATACTTCATAACGGTCTTTGCTGATGAATGTGCCCTGGCCATAGGTATGCGCTGCTTTGGTAATAGCTGTAAACACCATGTAACCATTATCGGCCAGCTGGTGGTAGCAGTCGTGGATCAGCTTCTTTCGTTCGGTCTCATCCAACAAATGAATTAAAGCATGGCAGAAGATTCCATCGTATTGGATATGATCAAAAGGCATATCGGTTACAGAGCCGTGGTAGATGGTCATACCGGTGCCGAAATGCTTTTGGGCCAGCTCTATGGCCGTTTTCGATATCTCAATTCCTGTTACGTCTATTCCGCTGTTTCTGAAAACCTGCGCATTTCTTCCATAGCCAATACCCGGAATGAGTATTCTTTTTACAGCTTTGGCTACGAAAAAGTCTTTAGTAAGTACAGCGGCATTAGCAGGTTCCAGGCCCCACATTTCCTGCTTGCCGATAAAATTAGATTCCCAGAATTCTGTCATAATATTTATAGTTGGTTGCATGTTTTGTCTTGCAGCACCTCGCACCGAAAGCCTGATTCTTGTACTGCTGTGGCTATTAATGTGGCGCTAATCGCCGTTCCTTGTACCCGCAGAATATTGTGCCTGCAAGGGAAATCGGGTTCGGGATTGTCTAAATCGAAATTGATTTGAAGTCCGGGAAAGCTATTTTCAAGCATATGTAAAACGCCAGCTGCCTGGCTTGGGTTTCGGATATCTGTAATAAACACTTCTACCATCGATGTTGGGTTTGAATGGCCTGCTTTTAATGAAGACGTAAAGTGAAGTTAGGCGTTATTTTTTATTAATGCAACTGTGTTGCGGTAATTTTACAAAGAATTTGATTGATGAAAAAGAGGTGAGGGGGATTGAATCCGGTATTTCCCGAAACGAAAATTGCCCCAAAAGGGGCAATTTATTTTTTTGCTGGTGGGCTGGTGGTTTAGCCAAACACTTATGGTTGGTTATTTATTTCTAAACTTCTTTATTATAACGTAAGCACAAAAAACGAAGGTGATACCATAAACAACGCTTAATGCAGGTTTTTCAAATTTGAAACTTTGAAAGTCGAATTGCTTAAACAATGCTACACCTACGATGATTGCTACAATTGTTAAAGCAAATATTGGTGCTTTTTTACTTTCCATATAGTTTAATGTTTTGTTACTGAATCAATTAATGCCAAAAGAGCTTAACCATGTATAATAAACACTCCCATAATCAGACCAGGTGCTTCCCTGGAATAAACCGGGTCGTCCTGAAACTAAAAATGCTGCCCTGGAGGGGCAGCATTTTTAAAATTAAGCTGGCGGACTCAAGTTGTCAAAGTTCGAACTTTTTTAATGAAGATTTAGTTGAAATCCTCAATTTCAAATAGGTCTTTTTTTTTACGATCATTAAAGCCTACAAAGCTTTCATAGTTGCTTTGAGTAGGTATTTAATTGAGAAATTTTGATAATAGATGTTAAAGGCTTGATTGCATTGATTATGTGCGCGGCTACCCCTAAATGTAAATAGTTTAAAACAAAAAAGCCAACCGTATAAATTTTTATACGATTGGCTAAAATTTTAGACTGCGGGCTGGGAGGTATCACCATCGAACACCTCATACCCTTTTTGACTTTTTTGAGTTGCCTTAAAATCTCATAAATAGTTGAAATAGAAGCACATTTTATTGATCGGCCTTTTTTATAATAAAAACACTATAGTTTACAACTAACCTCCTGCCAAACTCATGAAAATATCGACGATCTTTTGCCCTTCAAAATATACGATCAATGTGGAACCAATACAGATACTTGTTCGTTTTGGATTTCTTTCCAGATCCAGACAATAATAAACAGAGATACCATCTTTATCGCAAAAATTTGGCCTACCTAATTGTTTTCTTAGCTGCTTTTTATTAAGACTCCGCAGGTACGTAATAAACTCTTGTTTCTTGGAAACTTCATAACGGTAATGCCCACTGGTATCCCATTTCTTTTTATCAAAAGTAAATACCTGTGCATTTACGTTGTTGTAAACAAGGGTACCAATAAGAATCCATGCAGTTATAAATATTCTATTTTTTATCTTCCTGTGGCATAACTCGAATAAATTGCTTCTCTTTCGGGTCTTTATTGTAATCATATTTGAGTAAATGGGGTTTTCCAACATTTCCTTCACCCGTTTCATCAAACTTAACATTATTAAAAATTAAGCTAATCATTTGCAGTTAGGCTTCTTTACGTGGAACTGAAATACAACAGTGTTTATTCATTTTTGGGTCTTAATTTCTTATATGTTTATCATTTTGAATGAGTTACTATTGTTTGCTTCATTGTTATCCTCCTCCTACTACTACCACAAAATCATCTACTTTTTGACCCTTGAAAATGATAATTATTATTGTTCCTACACAAGACCGTGAATGCTTCGAATTCCTTTCCGTATCTAAACAGTAATGCATAGAATTATTTGATTTATCACAAGTGTTAGGGCGACCTAGCTGCTTCCGCAGTTGATTTTTGTCAAGTCCCTCCAGATATATGAAGAACTCTTTGTTTTTTGCAATCTGGTATCTATAAGAAGCACTATTACGCCATTGTTTTTTATCAAAGACAAATGATTGTGCTTTTGCTTTGTTAAGACTAATCGTACATAGTAGAATCAATCCAATAGTAATAACGAACCTATTTTTTCTCGGGAACAGGGATTCCTGGTACAACAAAACGTTTTTCTTTATCGTACTTAAGCATGCGTGGCGTACCCACATTTCCTTTACCAGTTTCATCAAACTTAACATTGTTAAAAATTGAGTTAATCATTTGCTGTGTTACTTTTCTTTTGCCGGGCACGGGCGTGTTTTTATCCTGTACTGCAATATCAAGGTCTTTCAATAGTACATATCCTGTTTCCCCTTCAGTATCCTTATTTATACCTCCAAAACCGTGATTATCCTCGTGCGTTGGAGAACCAGTTCTTATTTGGGATGTTTTTAATACCCCTGCATTACCGCCTCTATTATCTCTATCGACAAGAGTATATGACTCACTTACATCATCCCTAACTTCAAAGAAATTATTTTCAGCATGAAGATTACCATCACCAATCATTAATTGATCAACGTCTGCTGAATTAACAATCGTTGTAGTAAATTGAAATACTACATCATAGGTTGTTCCTCCATCCGTGTAAGTAAAATAGTTCCCGCCATTGTTCCACAAGTTCATTGATTGATCTTGTATTGCCTTTCTGTTGGATTCGTTTGCATCTGCTCCATAAATATACTTATTGTGCGTAACCGTCATAATAGGTCTTCCTGTGGCTTCGTTCTTTTTCTCTGTTTTAAAGGCAACACCACTTCTGCCATCTGGATCTACAAAATAAATTGGGTTATTATTCATTGCAGAATATGGACTTTGATAAGGAAACTCATGTGCCAGCGGATCTACATTCCATGCAAAAGCAACCGGATCGAACAAATAATCATTGTATAGTTTCTGTGTATTGGTAAACCCTTTTATCTTTTTGGTTTTTGTATCAAACAATGTGCGGCCATATTGCTCCACGGCTTTAGTCTTGATTTCTTCATCAAAAAGTCCCCATGACAGGCTACCATAACGTGTATTACGTATGCCAGCACTATTGTACTTTTCAGGCATATTGTTTTTATACTGCAAAACAGCAAGGGTATCTTTCTGCCAGCCTTTTACGAGTATGTTTTTCATATCTAACGGCATCTCCCTGTAACCCAGCGCATACAAGTGCTGCAATAGTTTTTCGTATTCGTTATAGGTTGGTGGTTTTGTCGAAGTTGTAGGCGTAGTGTTGTTCACCAATATACGCTGCTCCAATATCTCGGCTTTCAACAATAAAGCGTTCAGGCAGTTTGGGTCGTATTGCAGTGCTGTTTCGGCGCATTGCAGCATAAAATCATCCTGCGTTATGGCAAACTTGTGCTGGTAACCTTTGGCCAGGTACACTATGCAAAGCGCTATGGCTTGTTTTTGGTCCAATTGTCTTAATGCAATATCATTGTCGATTGCGGCATTGGTCGTATAAGTAAGTGTGCCTATTGTTCCCGAACCGGGAAAGGTGCCATTACTCAACTCAATGTTATAGGGTCTGCCTATTTCATCGGTATGACTGATGTAGATATGGCCGGGCGCAGTACATAGGGCAGCATCTGTATGTAAGCGATCTGCCAGTATTTTATATAAGGAGGCTAAAGCAAAACAGTTGCCGCTTTTGGTTCGAAGCAAATGGCTCACCTGGGTATTAGACCAATCTGCCGTACCCAATGGGTCAGTGTAGCTATATTGATAAGGCAGGCTTCTCATTAAATAAAGTCTGTTACTATCTTGTTGTACGTAAAATAAGGTATCGGTCAGATACGAATAAATAGCCCAATTAGCCAGAAGGTCTTTATTCTTTTTAGCCCTGTCTTCTTTTGACTGCATGGCACTCAATAAAATGTCGGGATTGTAGTTGTCTATAATCTTGCCTCTGTTGGCGGCAATTATATTTCGTAGGTTGCCAACATGCCGGTTAATGCTGCTGTGGTATTGTGCTGCGCTTAATTGGTTATCGCCATAAGCATTTTCAATAGTGTAGATAGCCTCTTCATAATTCAACTCTTTTTCTCCAACTAACATTTGCTCCAGGGTGTGCCTGGCTTTGACGAAATTGTCTTTTTTGATGGAAAGGCTATCGTTCGCTTCTGCCGTTCCAGTGATCACAAATGCAAGGAGTAAGGATTGTATTATTCTTTTCATAGTCAGTTATTTTATTTCCGAAAACAGATTACGTTTCTTTTTACCGTCAATTTTAAAGCTGTCCTGAATGTTTCCTTTAAACTCGTGTTGTTTTAAAAGGGCTTCATACATGGCTGGTGGCTGTGGTGTATAGCCAAGCTGGCTCAACAATTGTTCATTTTCGCTGAGTTCCATATACAATTTCTTTGCCTGTGGCGCATTATCCAATTGACTAAAATCGTTTATGCCTGTATGGTACATAGTTGCTAACAGCATTCTGGATAACATCATGCTATGCACAAGGCGAATCTGGAGATTCTCATGATTAAATTCTTTATCGGCTACGGCCACGCATTGCGATACGAACTTTGCATCGGCTATGCCATGTTTATTTACATAACCCAATGCCAGGGACAGGATACAATCGGCTACCACTTGGCGGGAATTAAGGGTATCGAGGTAAAGGTGGTTTTTCTTAGCCTGAGCGGTGATGAACATATTATCCCTATACCAATTGTCGGATAGCTTCCAGTTGGCCGTTGGTTCATAGTTCACCAGGTTGCCTTTATTATCGGGGTACTTAATAAAGGCATGGTTGGGTGCTGTGGTCATGTAGGCTTTTAGCCCTAATGCTTCTGCCAATACCAGGTACACTGCGGGCAAGCTGCTACATTGTCCGCCACCCGTAGCTAATGCCTTTGTAAGAAAGTAGTTTTTAAAGTCTTTTTCTCCGGTATAATCAGTATAGTCATAGAAGAAAGGTGCATGGGAAACACTGCCTACCTGGGTCTTACCATCGCCGATAACCTGTGGTTTGAAAATGGATAATTGTTCTCCCATGAACTTTTGAATAGCCATATGCATATCCTCTTTGTTGCTCCTGTTCATTCCTTGCTGCTTGGCCCACTGCCGGATAAAGTCGGCAGATTTTTTGATCACCGCTCTATATTCCGCTTCGTTAAGATAAGTGTTGCCATAGGCATTCTCCGTAATAAAGTATGCCTGGGCTACTGATAGTGGTCGTTTGCCGGATAACATTTCCTCCAGCATTTTTAATGCCTGGTTATAGGGCTGGGTGATCTTCTGAAAATCTGCCGATTTGTAATAATTGCTGGTGAGGTTCTTAATATTAGTGGCGGGATGCTCTGATTGAAAGGCTTCCTGTAACAGTTTGCTAATTTCTTCCTGTTTAGTCAGTTTGTAGGGAGCATTGACTCCGTTCCTTAATGCGGGATTATAAGCAGGATCGTTGGCCATTTGTTCGTATATCCAGCGTTCATTAGCCTTTTGAATGTCTGAATGCGGCGTACCGTAATAAGGATTATTTCTGTTTGTCTGGCGTTTTATGTCATCTGCGGTAGCTCCCAGTTGTATCTGCCCATTTAAGGGAACAGTACCATAATTACCATAAGTTGGTATTGGAGCTGGACGAGGGGTTTCTATTGTCGGCATCCCATAACTTTGGGCGACACAACGCGAAGTAATACAAGCACAAAACAGTGCAAAAGCGACTGTTATTGGTTTCATAGCAAGCAGGGAGTAGGCTAAATAGGTATCGCAATATTAATACTTTATTCGTTTTAAAGTCGATAAATAAATCAAGCGATCCTTTGCCTTATAATAGGCAATCCGCTTTCCGGTGCACCTTCCCGTGGCAAGTCGGGCAAGTATTTTTATTACTACAAATGCAGACACTCAAAGCACAATAACATCAGTGCAATTAAAGCGCACAACCAGTTTTTAGATGCGTGTGATTTAATGAGCATCCCTGAAAACCAGGTACGCAGTATTAGAAAGAGCTGCCGGTCATCTATCGAAATAGAAATGAAAGGCAACAGACAGAAAGTAGATGAAAAGAAAAGGCAACTGGAAGAGGTTCAGGAAAGGCTTTTCACTGTTGAAGAAAAGTGGATTAAGAATGAGATTGCCAAAGACACTTATGACAGATGGCATTCTACCTATAACCATACGATCCTGAATTTGCAAGGCGCCATAGAACGGTTGAGTGGTGATCAGGGAGCAGCATTTGAGATACTGGAGAAAAATCTTTACATGTTATCAGATATGCGTTACGTATATACGAAATCCGATACCATGCAGAAGCGCGATTTTATAAGCAGGGTGTTCGACAACAATTTATACTATCAGGATGGTATCTATCGAACACCTACCATGCTCCGGTTGTTTACGCATAATACCTTGAAAATGAAAGAAAAAGGATGCTTGATATATGAAAAAAAAGAGGGACTTCTTTATGAAGTCCCTCCAAGCGGAGAGAGAGGGATTCGAACCCCCGGACCTGTGACAGTCAACGGTTTTCAAGACCGCCGCATTCGACCGCTCTGCCATCTCTCCGCTGCAAAAGTAGAAAAGCATTTTAATTATCAAAAGCCTTTGCCGTTTTTTACTCATATATTTATTATGCCACTATTATTGAGACACCTAAACCCTTGTCCTGCTTGGTTCTTGGTGCCAACAAGGCCTCCCATGCAGCATGATGGAAGGGGGCCGGCTTGCTGTTTTTAAGTGGTTTGTCAGACATTTAGCGGGTGTAGTTTCTGATTATTCTTTATTTTTGCCTACCACCACCGCCTTATATAGCAATTGGCTATATGTATTGAGCGTTACCAAATGGAATTCATGTTTCAATAAACCGAATTCTATTTTATGAAAAGCAAATTAGCTGATAGCAATGCAAACAATGTTTGCGGTTGCAAGTCTTTTATAGCGCCAGACCAGGCTCTTCTTTCTCTTATTTCCAGGCAAAGGAATCCCTCATTCATCAATCTCAGGCCTTGGCATAGGTCTTAATCCTTACCGATCAACCAAAATACCTTCAAGCAATACAACCGAAAAAGTAAAGCGTAATGATTGACATCATTCATGCGGTTTCAGATCTCCTGAACGTTGATCAGGAGATGGTCACTGTTTCCCGGAATCCCGCTGGCATGCATGGATTAAAATTTGCCTTAAATACCCGCATTTTTATATTCCAGCAAAACGAGGGAAACCTGTTTCTCGATTTCGTTAAATACCCGATCCGTGGCGACCAGTTATTTGTGGTTCCGCCATTGCATTTTCATTACCTGGATTATGCCTGGGGGCATGATTTTATTTGTATAGAACTCGACAGGCGTGTATTAAGACCCCACCAGCGGCAATTGTTGTATGAGATAAAATACAACCGGAAGATGCCTCTGACTATTGGCCATGGGGAGATGGATTTTTGCAACTATGGTAAACTGCTGAAAGATGCAGCAAACAAGGCTAACAATAGCCGTTTGGCTTCGGTAGCCATTAAATCCATGGAGCAGCAATTAATCGCCGGCAGGCGCAACAGGCTGGGGCTTATCAATCTCGCGCACCTGGAGGTGGCCGAGCGTTTTATGGAGCATCTTTCCGGAATGCAGCTTACTTTAAACACCTGTAGTGTGCAAAAGGTTGCCGAAGCACTTTACTGTACGCCACGTACACTGGGGCGGGTATGTATGGGCGTTTTTGGCACCGGAACGCGTGAGGTACTCAACTACCACCTTGCTGTAAAGGCTGCATACCTGCTGGTAACCAGTGAAAATAACATCAACGAAATAGCGGCATCGTTAGGTTTTTCGGGCACTCCGATATTTGACAGGTATATGAAACGCTTTTCGGGTTACTCGCCTACAGAAATAAGATACGCACTACAGCATCCGCATTAAAAAGGAGGCTGCGAGCAGATGATAATTGTGTGATACGGGTATAATTTTGTCAGTTTGAGCAAACAAATTGTCAATTTTAGCAAACGATAAATAGCCAATCATCGGTAGCTTTGCGCCAGCAATTGTTGGTTATATAACAAGAGAATTTTCTTCAGTTTGTTATACACCACCAGTTGACGAAAACCAGGTCTGCTTATAAACGGTGCAGGTCTATGAAAACCTCTGTGAACAGGATCTTTGAAGGAAAATACAGGAGAAGGTGAGGCAATAGGCCGCCGGTTTGTTATAGCGATGTATTGTACAGCCCGTGCTCTACCGTGTAGCGTATCAGGTCGGTCTTGTTGCGCAGGCCTAATTTCTCTGTCAGCCGGTTAATATAGGTGTCTATAGTCCGGTTGCTCAGGTTCATCATTTCGGCTATCTCCTTATTGGTAAATCCTTCATAGGTCAGTTTCATCAACCGCAATTCTGTTGTGTTAAAATCCGCAACGTAGTGATTGGCGGCTAAGTAGTTCAGTTTTTCATAGGTCTCTTTTTCCCAGTTTGTACTGTAAGCCTGATAATCAATTCCACCACCGCCCAAATTAAAAATGTTATCGAGCATAGCCGTAATGACCGTGCTCTTTTTTTCGCAGTACCTCGTGTTTAACGGTGCCAGTATCGCGGCAATATCTGCCTGGAAAGTAGGCGTGTAGCATATCACAGGCGTTCTCCTGTCTATGTTGCGCAGCAACCGGGTGGCTTCTATGCCGCTGAGCACCGGCATAAACACATCGAGCAGTACTACATCAAGTTTTTTCTTATGAAAAGAATTGATGAATTCGTACCCGTTGCTGGCCGAGTATGCCAGCTTGTAAAACGGGCTGCGGGTAAGGCTTTCGATAAGTACCTGCTTAAAAATAGGGTCTGTTTCTGCGAGGGCAAAATAGAGATTGCTTTTCATAGGATTTCAGATTTGAGCGGGTTGATTGGTACGGCAAAGTAAATTAAAATCTATTTGAAAAATAAAATTTGGTTTAAAGTGAATGTAAGTTTTATAAATATTTTTTCTGCTTCCTTACATGGCGAAGTGGTAACACTTTACAATACCGGTTTATGAAAAAATTAAACCAGGATCAGGTAAGTAAAGCCATGTGGTATTTCTGGCTGTCGTTTGGTGTGCTGCTGCTGTTTGCATTCTTTTCGCTGTTCTTCTTTTTCAAAAGCTACAGTTACCAGCAGCAGTATGTGCAGCGCGATATTGACTATTACAAACAGGTGCTCAACAAGCAGCAACTGCTGAAACAGAAAACGGATTCGCTGCTGAACCTTATGAATCTGGTAAACACAGGTAAAGTGGAGAATGATGTGTTTCTGCAAAAATACATTGCCGATAACAAGGCCGGTATCGAAAACCTGATAGGGGCGGATAGTACAGAGTTTATTACCTACAAGTTGCTGATGAATAATGTAGGCAGCATGCTGAAACAGAAGGACACGCTAATAGACATTTCCAACAACGAGCAATTGGCCCGCAGAGATCTGATAGAGTGTATGAACAAGGTAAGGCGGGTAAAACAGGATCTCTCATTTGACCCCACCCGCAATTTTTCATCCCGCTAACACTACACTATG
The DNA here is from genome assembly GCA_031546985.1 of Chitinophagaceae bacterium. Taxonomy (GTDB): domain Bacteria; phylum Bacteroidota; class Bacteroidia; order Chitinophagales; family Chitinophagaceae; genus JAVBJN01. The sequence continues at coordinate 20,073 of JAVBJN010000068.1, read as the reverse complement.
GAAGGTTATATATCACTCTCGAGAAGAGAAAAGTATCATTATTTCTTTTACCTGCTGTTGCTCCTGGTGGTTACGGTAATGCTGCTCTGGCTGGTGTTTTTAAGAAATTATACCTCACCTTTCTCCGACGACCATGCGTATGAATTACAAATGCTGGAGCATAAAATGAAGTTTGCGCAGATGCAAAAGCAAATGGAGCCTTTGTTGTCTACCACTTTTCTTAAGGTAAATGCTTTGCCATTGAAAGAAATAGCGCCTTTTGCCGAGGCCGATATTAAAAATGACATCAACGAGATCGCAAGCCTTATTCAGAATGATAAGGTATCGGATCCCCGGATAGAGGCTTACTACCAGGTAGCCCAATTCTATAAAATGTATTTCGAGGATAAAAAGATTGCCGGAAAAAAATGCGACAACATTACACTTTTCGAAAAGCAGTTTACCGAATGCAACATCGGGTTCAAGGATAAGGAGCAACAGCTGGCGCAAAAGAAAGCCGCCATCTCTTTGCGGAACAATTAAAAAACGAATTACGCCAGGGTTATACCATGAATCTGATACAAAAAAATAAAAGGAAAATCGTCTTTAGCAGTATCCTCATACTGGCGGGCTGTGCTTTTCTGCTGAGCTGGCTACAGAAGCGGGTTTGGCGTGCAGAGAAAGATATTGATTGCATCGTGTATCCGCTAAAACTGAGCCTTAGGGACACGCTGTTTTATAAAAATAAAAGCGCCACCCGGATAATGGACCACTGGGAGTTTGGGGATGGTAATATCTCTATGGCAGATAGCGGCTATTACCAGTTTAGCAGGCCGGGGTACTACCAGGTAAAGTTCTCTGTAAACAATGTCTACACCCGCCATTTTAACGTGGAAGTAACAGATACCGTAGTGGTAGGCAGGCTCGAAGATTCTGTAACCCTTATTGAAGGCCCCGAAATGGCCATGCAGTTTGAGAATGTCGTGTTTCGGGCCAGATCAAAAAGGGCCAAACTCTTTAGCTGGAAATTTGGCGAATCGCATTCTGTAGATGCCAAAGAACCTATGGTGATTTATGCTTACCAGGCACCAGGAGAATACACTGTTTCGCTATACACCGAAGAAACCGCTTACCCGGCGCTGCATAAGATAAAAATACTGCCTTCCTATAAGCTGGTAAATGATAGCACCTCGCTGGACGACGCGTATAAAAAAATAGACGACGATTTTAAATACCATTTGCAGCAGATTGCCAATGGCAACAGTTTTAACGAGCATTACAACTACCTGCTTCGTAAATACCTGTGCAAGAACGAAAACGCGGTAATGCGGGTAAATGGCAGCAAACTCAGCAACTTTTTTTACTACTGCACGGGGCTTCAGTTCGATAAGCATACCAGCATACAATCGGTAAAGGTAGGTTTTGATGCGAGCCAGGATTGTGTAACCAAAGTGGAGGTGCAACAAACAAAGGAATGAAACGAATAAAGGTTGCATATGGCTTGCTATGTATAATGGTCATGGTACTTACAGGCTGCAGCAGACTGCCGCTGGCCAAAAAGATAAGAGTAGCCCGCGATCCACGTCCGGGTCCGTATATGGTGGCCAATAACATGGCCTTATCCGATGGTTATGCGCCATCAAGGTCATGGTCGGTTGCGTTTGCTGACCGCGACAACAACAGTACGCAGGTAAGTCCCAAAAACGACAGGGTGCAGAAGCGCCTGGCATATTTACAACCCTTATACATTCTGCGGCGCAAAGGCGATTATGTAAAAGTAGCCGAATGTACAGGTCAGTACAATATGGATGAAACCAAAGGGTGGGTGCCACGCAAAGGCCTGAAAAGACTGGGTTGGATGCGCGAAGAGCGGCTGTTACTCTGGACTGCGGGGCTAAAAGAAACCGCGAGTGGTTTCCAGGTTAAGGCTATCGCCAATGTGGCCGATGCCAGTGTGGTAACTGATGCTACGCGGTATTTTAGTAACGACTCTTTAGCGTTGTTCTCCTCACCCGAACTTATACGGCCCATGCCGGTAAAATTGGCGCCCGGACAACTCATCTACCTCTACAAACAATCGGAAGACAAAAAGAGCTACCTGGTAGGCAGGCAACCATTTGTGTTACAGGATAGCATAAAGCAGGATCTGCTGGGCTGGATAAGTGTACAAGCCATAAGCATTTGGGGCACAAGGGCCGCATTTACCTACAACGATATTACAGAGACCGATTCTGTAAACGGTCTTTTTTTAACGCAGGAACATGCGCATGAAAACGATACGATGCCAATATTGCCACTGAGCAGGCTGGAAGAGCGTAGCCGTTTCGAAAACATTTTTCCGCTGTCCTCTGCCACCAATGCCGACAGTAATCTGCTGCGCACCCGCTACCTCGAAAATGTGCTCGATTACAGCAACAATAAAGTGTTTAATGTGCTGGGCAAGCCCTTGTACTACAACCGTTACAGAGATATTTTAAGAAGTGCCAACCGGCTTAATGTGGTTTTTGTGGTAGACGCTGGTTTAACCAATAAGCTGTACCTGCCTTCGGTAAAATCGGTTTTGCAGGACATTCAGCTGTTTTTTGATACCGTAGCCTATTTTAAAACATCGCGCTTTGGAGCGGTAATGTATAAGCGCACCAAATGCGCCCAAGACACCATTGCCGGCACTTACGGTCTTACAAAGAACTATACCGACATTATCCGGTTTATAGACCGTAAAGAACAGTTTGCCAATTGCGAAGATGCCGAGTTGTACCAGCCCGTAAACTGGGGCATTACGCAAGCCTGCAATCTCCTTAACCGCTACCGCGACGAAACCAATGTTATTGTAGTAGTAGGCACCACCGGAGACCGGCCCGGCGCCAACCTGGGCGATATGGCGGCAGGCATTTCCAAAGTGCAGGCGCGGCTGCTGTATTTTCAAACCATTAACCGGTCGGCCGATGCGTATAACGATTTTGTGCTGGCCGCCGAAAAAACAGTGGTAGCCTCCTCTCAGAACCTGGCTTTGCAAAAAAAGGAGAAACTGGTAAATGTGGCCGATGTAATCATGAACAATGCCTACAGCCTACAGGCAGGCGATTCGGGCTCTTATTACCTCGATTACCCGGCCAAGAGCATGACCCAGGGCTTTGTAACCTATCCCCGCAAAGGCGATGTGATGATGCCTGGTGTATTAAAGAAAAATTTCGACACACTAATGTCGCAGGTAATGGCCGATAACAAAGCCGTGTCACATTCGCTGCGTACTTATTTCAAAAGTAATATAGGTGTAAGCCAAACGGTGGTAAAACCTGCTTTTGCAGCCAGGTATGCAGGTATGCCCGATCCCGTGCCCGTAAATTTTGCAAAACTGTTTACAGAGATGGAGCCGGTATGCCTTGTGCCTGCCTATGCCTTGCGTGGGGGTGCAGAAAGTTTTGGTGCCTTACTAAGCGAAGGGGAGTATAACAAAGTGATTCGCCAGTTTGAAGAGGTTTATGCACTACCCGGTGCCAACCTCCGCAAGTTTTATAAAAGAGCAGCTGTAAGGTCTTACATACGGTATCTGAACCGGTACCGCAAAGCGCAGATGATAGATGTGTCTAAGCGCAGGATTAAAAGGATGACACTTGCCGGATCGCTGCAGTTGTATACCGGTTATATCGCTGCCGATTCACTTTGGAATACGGTGCAATTGCGCCAATTGAAAAGACGAAACCGCAATGAAGCAGCAGTTTTCTTTAAACGATTTGATGAAGCTGCCAAAGCTATGGTGGCGCAAAAGAACAGCGCAGCAGTGCGGATAGATTGTAAAGGAACCACTTATTACTGGATCGATAAACGGATAATGCCATAAAGCCAAACCCACATGAGTTTATTTTTTGCCAACGAAACCCTTAAACAGGTTATACATATTGCCCAATCGGTAGCCCGCGAAAATTACAATGAAAATTATGGCGCGCCTCACCTCTTGAGCGCCCTGATGCATAAAGAAGCAGGGCTGCACGACTTGCTGGCGAGCCTCGATAAAGACACTGGTTATTTTATAGAATGGGCCGATGTGCGGATAGAGGAATTTACCAAAACAACCAGTCTGCCCATTACCATTGATAAAGATGGGGTAGTAGATCATATTATGAATGAGGCAGAGGAGGTGCGTTTAAGACTGGGGCTCGATGAAATAACGCCGCTTTGCATGCTTACCGCTGTGGTAAAGCTCCATGTGGCTTTCTCGCCAGAGCAGCTCAGGTCTCTGCCATTGCGCGAGCACGAAATTTTATCGGTGTTCAGTCCCAGCAGTGGCAAAGATGTTGGTTTGGATGCATTAATGCCGGGCGCAGCAATGCAAACAAGTAACCTGGCCGCGGTGCAAAAATACTGTATTGATAAAACGAAATTGGCGGCACAGGGGCAAACCGATCCCATCATTGGCCGCGAAAAAGAGATACGTACGCTTATCGAAATACTGGGCAGGCGCAGCAAACCCAATGTAATCATAACCGGTGAGCCTGGCGTAGGTAAATCTGCACTGGTAGAGGGTTTTGCTTATGAAATTGTGAAAGGAAACGTGCCTTTGCACCTGCAAAAAGCGGTTTTGCTGGAGCTGGATATGGGTACGCTGCTAGCTGGCGCTTCTTACAAAGGAGAGGTAGAAGACCGGTTGAAAAAGGTGATTGCCGATATCAAACAAATGGACAGGGCCATCCTGTTTATTGACGAAATACATGTGCTGCTCGATAACAAAGGCGCGGCAGGCAGCGGTGCAGCCAATTTGCTTAAACCCGAACTGGCCCGTGGCGCCATTACCGTTATTGGTGCTACCACGCAGGAAGAGTACCGGAAGATTGTAGAGCCGGAGCAGGCTTTTAACCGCCGGTTTGAACTATTGCCGGTGCAGGAACCCGATTTTGAAACCTGTTGCAAGATGGTAGCCTTACTGGCTTCGCGGTACGAAGCGCACCACGAAGTTAAAATAGATAAAGATGCCATTCCGGAGTGTGTGCGGTTATCGCGCAGGTACATCAAGGATAAGAAACTGCCCGATGCGGCACTGGATCTGCTGGACAGAACCCTATCGGCCATTCGCATGCTCGACGAGGTATCGGAAAAAGAACTGCAAAACTGGAAGTCGCAATACGACCAGGCTATAGAGGAACTTACAAATGATGCGGACGCACAACTAGCCGAGCTGAAATGGTTGTACAACCTGCTGCAAAACAGTGTGAGCCCTGTTTTATGGGGATCGTTGCACGAGCAACCTGCACTTACAACTGTAAATGATGCGGCACAGGCCCGGCAAATCATAGATGCGGTATATACCGAGCTGCTGGGCTATACAGCCATTAAACGGGAGAAAGCCGGAAAACTGGAGCTCGCCGCGGTAATGGCTGCCAAAACCAATATCCCCATTGGCAAGATACAGGCGCAGGAAAAGGAAAAATTGCTAAACATGGATGCTTACCTGCTCAAAAGGGTGGTAGGGCAGGATCATGCTTTAAAAGCGCTGAGCGATGCTATTGTAGAGAGCCGCAGCGGCATCAACAAGCCCGGCCAGCCTATTGGCTCTTTTTTCCTGCTGGGGCCTACGGGCACGGGCAAGACCGAATTGGCCAAATCGATGGCGGAGTTGCTTTTCAATGATGAAAAAGCCATGATACGGTTCGATATGTCGGAGTTTAAGGAAGAGCATTCTGCGGCTTTGCTGTATGGCGCGCCTCCCGGCTATGTGGGGTATGAAGAAGGTGGTGTGCTGGTCAATAAAATACGCCAGCAACCTTACTCCGTAGTGCTGTTCGATGAAATTGAGAAAGCACACCCATCGGTTTTTGATGTGTTTCTGCAAATTATGGACGAAGGCAAGATCAGCGACAAACTGGGCAAGGAAGGCGATTTTAGCAACGCGCTCGTTCTTTTTACCTCCAATATTGGCAGCGCGCAAATCATCGAAAAATTTGAACAGCAGCAGGTACCTACCTCCGGCGATCTCATGCAGATTATGGCCGGTCATTTCCGGCCCGAGTTCCTGGGGCGTTTAACAGAGATTGTTCCTTTTGGCCCCATTACGGCGCAAATGGCTACCAAAATTTTTGGCATACAATTAAAAACATTAACCGATCCGCTTACGCGCATGGGCATTGGTTTTAGCATTACAGATGATGCCGTTAACCAGCTTACATTAAGCGGCTTTAGCAGTAAGTACGGTGCCCGGCAAATCAGCGGTGTTATCCGGTCGCAATTGAGCAGACCGGTATCTAAAATGATCGTACGCGAAGAAGTAGCGAAAGGCGATACCATAACCGTATCGCTCACCGGAGAAGGTCTGCTGGACTGGAAAGTGACGAAAGCATAAGTGTGGCGAACAAGCGCCTTTTAAATGAATAGTTATGATAAGATGCTGGTTTGTGATAATAATACTGATGGCACTGGGGCACAGCCCGGTTATGGGACAAACCTATACCGAGGTGTACAATCAGCAGCATAACCGCAATGCTTACCGTCGTATGGATAATAAACTGAAACCTCGAAAGGCGTTAACGGTATACCAGGACAAGTTGGTTCACTATGCTTTGGCGGGAGCTGTATTGCCCGGGGCTCAGATAAAACGGTACCAGGTAAAACAAAAAGTAAGTGCAGTACTGTATGTAGACCCCACAGGTATGCCGGTTGATTCTGTAGCCTTTGATGTGTTTACCATCACATTTGCAGATACCGTTGCACCAATCGTATCGGTAGACACCAACCGTTTTGATACCGTTTTGATGCCCTTGTACATTCATCCGTATACTGGTTTTCTTACACTGCTGAACGGTAAAACAATGTTGCTGCTGGGCATAATACGCAATTACAATGACCTGCCCCCGGCAGAAAAGACAAAGATCCAAACGGCGATGACAGCGGTGCGCAAGCATGAAATGGAACTAAAACCAGCCCGGTAAAAACGCTTAACCAACCTGCTATGAACAAGTACAACCTTAAACCCGCTATTGTATATCGCCTGTGCTGCAAGCTGCTGCTTTGGGCGGTTGTACTGTGCACGGTACAGAAGGCAAGTGCTGTGGTACCCGAAGCGGGCAGGGATGCGCAAATAGCTTATTACCGTGCTGCAATACTGCAAAACCGGCCTATGGTGCAGTTTATAGAATACACACTCGCACAATATAAGTTGCCACTGGCATTAAGGAACCTGGCATTGATAGAATCCGGATTTGACAACAAAGCGGTATCTGAAAAAGGTGCAGCCGGCATCTGGCAGTTAATGCCCGCCACTGCGGCCGATTGCAATCTTGCAGATGCCGACCGGTTCGATACCTATAAAAGCACACAGGCAGCAGTTCGTTTTATTGCCAGCCTGTACCAAAATTACCAAAGCCTGCCTTTGGTGGTGGCGGCATATAGTTGCGGAGCGGGCAGGGTAAACCAGGCTATTGAAAAAGCGGGTACCGTAAACTATGCTGTGGTGCGCAGTTTTTTACCTGCGGAGACCATTACGCACGTCGATAAGTTTTTCCTGTCTTGCGTAGCCACATCCGAAACTGAGATAATGGCAGCCAACGCACCCATGGCAGCTTCTGCCAGGCCCGTCAAAAAGGCAAAAAAGTACGGTATACCAGTATCAGAAACAGAGATCAGCAGTGGTTATAACCTTAGCCTGGTGGCTGCACGATTGCAAATACCCGCTGCTTTGGTTATGAAACTAAATGCGGGTATAACCGAAGCGCTGGCGCTGAATGGCAAAGCCAGCCTGGTATTGCCGCAAGATAAAATGCCCGATTTTCTGTTGCTGCAATACGAAATCTTAAACGAGTCCATCAACACAAAAGACTAACGCCATGTACCAGGATACACCTTACTATAAAATACCGTTTAACCCAACTGCGCTTTTCCAGGAAGATGGTGGTGCCATTGAAATGTGCAGCCTGGCCGAGAGTATAGCACAAAACATTATGCTGCTGATAACCACACGCCAGGGCGAAAACCGCTACAACAGCAGTTATGGAAACGCGGTATGGAATATTGAGTTTGATAATGCCGCTACCAGTGTGCTGTGGGAGGAAACCTTTACCGGAAGCCTTATGGAGCAGATAGCCCAGCACGAACCCCGCATTATGGCGGCCAAAATTCAGGTACGTACTGCTTTTGTAGAGCATACCTATAAAACCAAAAAATTCAGCGAAATAAAAAGAAAGGCAACCGTGGTTATCAATGCCACACTTACCGAAACCGGTGAGCCGTTTAATTTCTCTACCGAGATTTTTTTAAGCCCCATGTCGGTCGACTAAATGAATACCCATGAACCAGCCTATTAACCTGTTTTCAAAAGAAGCCATCCGGGCCAGGATGATGCAGCATGCTGCTACACTATGGGGTATAAAGAACCCGCAGGCGCTGGACCCGTTTGTAAAATTGCTGATGGATGCCTTTAGTACCGAGGTGTTTCGGGTAAGCAATGAGGTAAATAACATAAAATCCAGGATGCTGGAGAAAATAGCCCGCCTGCTTACACCTACCATTTACACCATTCCGCAGCCTGCCCATGCCATAGCCTGTGCCCGCCCTGTAGAGAACCATACGGTACTCCATTCTAATGTGGAGTTTTTTCATAAAAGACAGTTTCATACTTCGCTCAAAACCGCTTCGGATATGCAGGTAGAGATTCCCTTTACCCCCATCGATCATGTGAAGCTGGTAAAAGCAAGAGTAGCCGCTATGCTTACGGGCGATATGTGTTTTGTGATTGACGAGCAAGGCAATAAAATACCACAATCGGGTATTGCACAAGGTAGTGTGCCCCCGCACACCATTTGGCTGGGTATGGAGTTAGAACCTGGTTTCGACGAACGGCTGCACGAAATTACACTATATAGTACCTGTCCCGATTTTGAACACCTCGATTGGGTGTACAGCCTGTTGCCGCATGCCCGGTTTTCAATAGGCGATCATATACTTGCTGCTACCAAAGGGCAAAACTACCAGCAGGTAGCAGGAGAGCAGGGCTACCGCGAAATTTTTGAAGCGTATGCCAGTTTCCGCAGAGTACAGGACACGGTAAAGGGCATTTACGCCAACCAGTTTGTTACCCTCTCGGGCCTGCCCAATGATTTGCTGCAATACCGCACCGCAGTGCCCCAGGGTGTACCGGGATTTAAACCCTTGCAGGATAATGTTGTTTTCTCCGGCGCACAATATGTATGGCTGGCTATTCAGCTACCGCCGCAATATAACCTGGCTATGCAGCAGGGATTGGGCTTTATGCTCAACGCTTTTCCGGTCATTAACCGCAAATGGAAGCGCAATGAGTGCCAGTTCGATATTTCGGGAAATAATATACCGCTCACCACCGTAACCGGAGAACATTTTTTAATGGTAGATGAGGTAACCGATGGTGCGGGGGGCAAGTACGAAGAAATTCCCTATTCGCATATTGCCGCACTGCAAAAAGGGCTGTACACCGTAAGGGTAGCGGGCATGGAACGTTTTGATGAAAGGAGCGCCATAGACCTGATTGATTATGTGCTGGAAATGACCCGCGATGAAGTAGCCGCATTTGGTAACCTGGAAAGGGATAATGTGATTACCGTGCTTAAAGAAATGATGACCCAGATGAAATTCCTGGATCGTAAAACCAAACTCGCCAGCGGAGCGGTAAAGCAAATGCCATCTTACGTAATTGTAGAGCCCCACCGCGAAAACGAATACATGTATGCCGCATATTGGATTACACACTGCACCCTGGCCAATAACCTACGGGCAGGGCTAACGCTTACGGGCACCAAAAGCGCCGTGGTGCACAAAGGCAATATAATGCTGCTTACCGGCACTACCGGTGGGCAGGAGGCACAAAAGGGGCTGGATGCGGTGCAGGCCTATCGCTACGCCTTAACTACCCGCGACAGGATTATTACCACCGAAGATATTAAGAGCTTTTGCAAAAAAGAGCTGCGCAACCTGGTGCGCGATATTACCGTTAAAAAAGGCACCGATATAAGCCAGAAGCCCAAAGAAGGATTTATCCGCACGCTCGAGATCTGTATTACTCCGGTCGATTATGAGGCTTACAATGCCGCTTACTGGATAAGCACAGCCAAAGCGCTCAAACAGCAGATCGAGCAGCGGTCGGTAGATGGTGTGGCGTACCGGGTATGTTTTATAAACGAAACAGCGCTGGTATCGCAAAAGGAGGGGGAAAATAATGCTGGATAAAATACCTGTAACGCAACATGTTGTAAACCGGCTGGATACCGATTACAAGGCAGAAGTAGTGGCTGCGGCCCTGCTGGGCAGGGGCATTCCGGTAGGGCAGATCTTTATTCGCAGGCGCAGCAGCAACCAACGGTCGGCCCATAAAGATGTGGCCTGGCTGCGGAGAAATATAGTGGGTTTTAACCAGCCGCATGTGGTGATAGAAACCAACCGCGAGAGCATTTACAATTATTTGCCCGAAGGCGTTTTTCACCCGCCTACGCTGGGTAGCCAGTATAACGAGACTGCCGATATCATTGAGCAGATGCGAAAGCAAAAGAAGGCAGAGCAGGATGCACGGCAGTTTTTTGTGCCATTTGAAATGGAAGCCGGCTATGCCGAACTGGCTATGCTCGATTATGAGAACCAGCTCGATGATATAGGCAACAATGACGAACTGCTGCACATATTAACCGATCTATGGCCCATGCTTGGCGAGTTGGATGCTGCCAGCGCCAAAGTTTTTCTGCACCTGTTGCCTTTTTTCTCAGCTGCCAAAGGCAACCGCCGCTGGTTCGAAAAATGTATGGCCGCTTTTTTGGGCGTGCCGGTTACGGTAGAATTTGCTGCCAATAAGGTAGAAGAACCCGATAACGTAGCCCAGGTACAGCTGGGTCATGCACAGTTGGGCATCAGCACGCTTTTATGCGGGCCGCATGCCGATGGAAACCAGAACTGGCAGATCAATATTGGCCCGGTACCAGCGCAGGATATCTGCCGTTTTTTACCCGGCAGCCACCTCAACCACTTGTTGCAAACCATGTATGAATACTGCTTGCCTGCCACAGCCTGGTGTGGCCAGCAATGTATTACAGTTGCCGAAGAAGGCTCGTTTACAATATCGGCCGGGGCGCACCAAAACTATTTAGGATACACAACTTTTTTATAGAAAGGAACTATGATCGCTATCAAAACTATTTTTATCAAATACCTGCTTTTGCCACTACTGGCCATGTTGCTCATGGGGGTAATGTACCTGGTGCAAAAGAAAAGTGCGCTTGCCAATAACCGGCGCCTCATTATTTATGTGCTGCTGGCAGGTCTTTTACTTGCCCTGCCGGGCCTGGGCGGTATGGCGGGCAGCACCTTTAGCCCATACTGGTATTTGTTTGCACAGGTTATTTTTCTGCTGCTGGGTGTTTTGCACGTTAACCTGCTGGGACTTTACTTTAAGAAAATCCATGCAAAGAAGGGGATGGTAATCCTCTTCGAATCGTTGGTTACGCTGCTGTGCATGGTGCTGGGTGGGTACCTGTTTACCCTGCTGTTTGCCTGGTTAAGTCCGTTTCAGGGATTTGCCTGGATGGCCGTAACCGCCATTTTGGTGTTTCCGGTGCCATTGCTGTTTTACTACTGCTGGCTGCAGTTTACCGCCATTCCTTTCGATATCTATAAAGTTTGGGTATACAATCCCCATTTAAACGCCATCAGCTTTGAAGGGGCCGATTTTGACAAACTCATGGTGCTTAATGTAGAGTTTACCAAAAAACTGCAGCAGGGCGAGCGTTTTACGGTAAAGGCTAAGTCGCCGCCGGATATTAAGCTGGGCGATTGGTTTTACCGGTTTATAGAAGATTATAACCTCAAATATCCCCAATCGCCTATCGAAGTGATAGGCGCAAATGGCGAGCCATACGCCTGGATATTCTATACCAAACCTTCGTTTTTTCACCGCAGGCGATACCTCGATTTTAATGAAACCATAGCGACCAACCGGATTAGTGAGCGGATGAATATTATTTGCAAACGGGTGGTGGAGCATGAAGAAGAGAAAGTGGTAAACCTCAAAAGAAATATGCTGACGGGCATTTCTGAATAAAGCCAAAACCAAAGCTATGATACAGCCAATTAAATACTTTGCAGTGAACTGGGTAGATGGTATGAAGATCTCCCAGAAGCACTTTGTAGCGCAGGAGAATTTTCTGCTCGATGTAATGCGCGATACCGCTTCGTTCAATGTAAACAAACACAATTACGGACTCCTCCCTGCACCCGGCGCAACGCAGGAAGCCAGTGTGTTCGACATTTACAATTCGGCTACCAACGATGTGCAGCTCACCATCCGGCGCTGTCATGCCATTACCCCGGCAGGGTACCGCATCGCCATCGAAGACCTGAGCATCAACATCAATTCCCTGCCTGCCGCAGGTAATGTTACCCTCACAAGTGCCGAGGCCCGGCAGCAGTATTATATCCTGGTGTCTGTAAACCCCTTTGACCGGGAGCCTACCGGCGGTTTCGACCCCGAAGAAACGCCCCCAAGGCATATTTCCACACAGCCCCGCTACCATGTAGAGTTGGTGCCGGCAGGTATGGTAAACCATGAACGCTCTGGCGGCAACTACATTGTGGCGGGCCGCATTACATCCGATAACGGACTGGTAAATGCCGATACCGCTTTTATACCGCCCTGCACCAGTTTGCACAGCCATCCGGTATTGCTCAATTATTACAATGCCTTTGCCAAAACAATGGCTGGCCTGCAACAGTATGCCACCCGCATTTTGCAAAAAAATAGTTTTAAAAACCAGAATACCACCCTGGCCAATAGTATAAAGAACCTGTGTGAGGTAATGTTGCAGCAGTTTGCTGCGAGTTATTTCTATTACCGCAATGTGGCGCACCAGTTGCCTCCGGTGCATACCATAAACATATTTGCCCAATTGGCGCATGTGGTGTACAACACAATAGAGCTGCTTACACCTAAAGAAAAAGAAGAAGCGCTTAACTATTGCTATGAGTGGAGCGAGGTAGCGCCCCATGTGTTACTCAACGAATTATCGGCGGTTGTGGAAATTCATTATGATCACCACAAATGCGGAGAGTATATGCAATTGATAAGCAGGTTGCTGCAAAGCCTGCAAGCCATATTCGAAAAGCTGAGCGGACTGGAATACATAGGCCAGCATAAAGAGAATATTGTGGTAAAAGAGCAGGCCATTACGCAAGTGGTAAAGGATAAAACAGGATGGAGTGTGCTCGATTAATCCCGCGCAGCTAAATGATAATCCCATGAAACTATTTTCCAAACTAAAACAGCTGCTGGGGTTTACCGCAAGGGCGCCCGGCACCGCTACTGTTGCGGAGGAGTGTGCAGAAACACCCGTGGCAGCTGTTCAAATACAATCAAACAATCTTCATTTAACCCCAAAAAGCATGAGTATGTCAATGTTCAATTATGGCGTAGGCGGCAACGAAGTAAAAGTAGATGCCAACGAAGCCGTGCAGGAGATCCAGGAAAACAAAACGCTTTTAGTGTCCAAATTTACCAACGATGAGCCGGTAAACCCCGAGATTATCACTGGTTTAAAGACGGTAGAAGAAGTGTTTAAGTTTTTTAAACCGGCTATTGCTGTAGAGCAGGAAACGCCCGACGGACAAGTGATCCGCGAGGACTTCCGGTTTAGCACCCTGGCAGATTTTACACCCAGGAGCCTTACCCAGCAAAGTCCTTATTTAAAGGGCATGAGCCTGAAGCAGGAGCAGTATAATAAGATTGTGCGCCAGCTCAAAAGCAATAAGGTGCTGCGCGCTATGCTGGAGAACGAGCAATCCAAAGCCGCGTTTATCGAGGCGTTGCAGGCGGTGGCCAAAGAACTGGAAACAAACAAATAAACCAATCATTATTCATTATTAACCTATTGTATTATGGCAAAAGCACAAACAGCAACAAGTGTTGCAGAAAAGCAACTTTCCCAGGAGTTAGAGCATAGCCTGGGCGCACTGGCCAAAGTGGGCGGTTTCAGTTTCCTGGAATCGGTAGTAGATGGTTTGGCCAATATGAACCCCGACCGCAAAGCCCGCAAGCAGATATTTCTTACCGATTCGGAGAAAAAAACCGAGCGCGAAGACCTGTTGCATAAGATAAACCTGTGGCTTAACCTGCTCAACGACAATACAAGCGTAGAAGCAATGACGGAGACCTGCAAAACCCAGTCTGAGCAGGCTTCCAAATCGTTAAAGATAAACCTGAAATCTACACTGGACGCTGCCCGTGAGCTGGAGACCTCTTACCGCACGATGGCCCAGTTTTACAAGAATACCGAGCTGGATAAGGTGAACAATGTGCGCATCATGAATGCTTCTGTGGCACAGATGGCCGACCTCGATAACCCACTGTTTATTGAAGCGGTAGCTGGCGAGTTTAAGCAGTATTACGATCGCCTGGACCTGCGCGAAAACTATTCGCTGCTGGCGCTGCCCGGGTACCTGGGTTCCAATAAGGTAATTGAAAAATGGGCTAAGCTCTGTAATGAGAATAAAGTGATGCTGGTAACCGACTTTGCCAACCTCGATAAGCCCGATGATGTGGTAGATATGTTTGAATCTGCCAACCTTACCGGAGGCGAATTGCACCGCAGCAATGTTATCATGTGTTGCAACTGGCTGGTAGGCCGTGGCAAGGCCGATGAAGTAGGCGAGGGCGAGGATGTATACCTGCCGCCATCTACCTCACTGGCCGGTAAAATTTATAAAACGCTCATGTCGCAGGTATCGGCCGGTAAAAAACACGGCGGTATGAACGAAGTAGACGCAGTGCGTTTTGAGCTGAAGAAAAGCGAAATTTCGCAGCTCGAGAAAATGGGCCTGGTGCCTATGGTAAACGAGTATGGCAAGATTATGGCCTTCTCTGCCAAAACCCTGTTTACCGGCGATAATATTGGTTTGCAAACCTACTCTGTAGTGCGGGTGTTCGACTACGTAACCAAAGTATTGCTCGACTTCCTGAACAGGCGCGCTTTTGAAAACTGGAACTCTAAGAACGAAGATGATCTGAGAAGACAAATCGTTCAGTTCCTCGACAGTATTAAAGGCCCTGAGAAACTGATCGAGAAATTCAAGATTACCCGTTTTGAGCAGGATAAACTGCAGAAAGACCGGGTATGGCTGGATATTCGTCTTACGCCTTACTTCCCGGCCAAGAGCTTTGTAATTAAGCTGGATGGGCATAAGGGCGATGAAGGCAACCAGTGGGATGCGGAATACACCCAGGAATAATTTACCAGCATCTGGTACATACAACAGCGGCCGTAGTTGTTAAGTACGGCCGCTGTTATTGGTAGTAAACGTTTAACGATTCATGCGTAGAAACAAGAGATTATTGCCGTTGCTTATGTGGGCGATGGGGTATGTGCTGAGTGGCTGTAACGGTGCTGGTTCTGGCCTGCAAAACCGCGATGCTGCGGGCAATAACCGGATCGATCTGTTTGCCGATGCTTCATTGGAGGGCAGGCAGGAAAAAAGCAGTACGGTATTAACACCGGAAGCCGCCGTAAGCCAAAGTACATTGGTTGCAGTGTCGGGAAAAGTGGCGCTTATAGACAGCTCGCTTAACCGCAGTGCTACTGGTCATTTTTATGTATACCGTGCTGTAATAGACAGTGTGCTTAAAGGTAAACTGCCCCGGCATACCCGGCAGCTTTGCTTTATAACACCCAACAGAATGGGCGAGGGTTTTTCGGTTGCCAACTGCTGTTTATACCTCCAGGAACTGAAGGGTCATGAATGGGTAAAAAAGACTTACCCCGTTCAATGGCAATGGGTGTTGCATGCGCCTGTATTGCCATTATAAAGGGCGATGTATTAAGTTGTTTTTGCAACTGTCGTAGTATTACTACAATTTTAAAACCAGTGCGCCTAAAGTTTTGTACAGCCACAAAGTCTCGATAATCTTGTACTCAGATTTATTTACAATTCTAAAACAAACGATCTATGTCTTACAATGCAAAGTTCAAATTCAATGGCGGCGAAGAGTACAAAGTACTGAATGTAAACTACAGTGTAGCCCGCACCTGCGATGCATCTGGCCGTGTGGCTTCAGATCCATCCAATGCTATCATTAAACTCACAGTAGAAGCTACCGATAAAAGTGAAATCCTGGAAAGCCTGCTCAATGGCAAGTTTAAACCTACCAAAGGCAATGTGGAGTTTAACAAACCGCACGAAGAAGGTAAAATGATTACCCTGGAGTGGGAGAATGGTTATGTGATTCAGCACGAATTAAATTTTGATGCGGTAAATGATAAGAGCATGACTGTAAGCTTTATCATCAGCGCTGAAAAAATCAACTACGGCAGCGCTGCTTACGATGGCGTATGGCCTAAAATGGGCTAAGCTGCAAATGTTTATACCTGTTGGTGAACCACCCATTACGTGCAATAGCGGAGGGTGGTTCACCAATTTTCTGCAAGCCCGCGATTTACAGATAGTACCGCTCTTTTACCACCGCCACACCAACCCAAAATATTTTACATTCCGGCCAGCCACCGGATGCTCCTTTAGCAACCTTAAACCGAAAAAGTATGCCTGCATTCAATAACCTTTCTGGTGCCGCACAGGACGTAAACGCTGCAATGGCCTATGCCGATGTACCTGGAATTATCCATGTAGTAGCGCTCAAAATTGTGATTGGCGGCAATGTGTTTAGCCATTTCGACGCTTTTCAGCTACAGCAGCATACTTCCGGTCACCACCAATTCCAACTGTCGCTGCCATACGATGCACTCGCTGCCGCGCAGGATCATACCATGAGCGATGCCCGCGACCTGCTGGGCAAGCGCATATCTGTAACTTTTAGTTATAAAAATATATTGAATGCCGGTCCCGAACGGGAATTTATAGGCATTATTTCCGGCGTTGGTTTTAACCAGGCGCATGGCAATCGGGGTAGCATTGTATTAACCGGTAGCAGTCCTACTGCGTTGTTAGACGCTGCACTCCATACCCAAAGCTTTGGCGGTGCGCAGCCGGTGAGCCTGGCTACCATAGCCAATGAAGTGATTAAACAAGGCCTGGGCGAAACCAAGTTTGATGTGGCTGTAAAGCCGGCTTATACCAGCAACCTGCTGTACAGTTGCCAGTACCAGGAAAGCCATTACAACTACCTGGCGCGCATGGCCGCAGCTTACGGAGAATGGTTTTATTATGATGGCCGTGTGCTGAATTTTGGTAAGCCTGCCTTACCCGCTCCTGTAAGCCTCATCTATGGTAAGGATACCACCCAGGTGCAGATGCAGATGCATGCCGTATATGCCAACCAACGACATTATGGTTACAACAGCCATACCAACCAGCCGCTGAGTGCAGGAGATACCCCGGCCAGTGGCCTGGGTGAGTTGGGCGATTATGCGCACAGCACCTCTCAAAAGATATTTGCAGCGCCATCACTTCGTGTGGCACCTATGCGGGCTGCATCAGACAATGATATAGAGGCGGCGCAAGCCAGCGATACCGGAGGCAAAGCAGCCCGGGCTTTTACCGTTACAGGCGTTACCACCGTGCCTTTTTTATACCCTGGTTGTGTCATAGACCTCAATATGCGTAAGCCCGGCAGCACCGATGCCAGTTATTTTTCTAAGCTGCTGGTGGTGAGTGTAAGCCATAGTGTAGATACGCTGGGCCATTACCAGGGCTTTTTCGAAGCCATTCCGGCAGAGACTACCCACTTGCCCGCTGCGGCGTTTCGCAATCCTGTAGCCGAGCCGCAACTGGCTACGGTAAAAGACAATAAAGACGATGCGGGCCGCATTCGTGTACAGTTCGACTGGCAGCAGGGAGGGGAAACCACCGATTTTATCCGCATGATGAGTCCCGATGCCGGTAATAGCGATAAAGTGAGCGTCAACCGTGGTTTTATGGCTATTCCGGAGCTGAACGACCAGGTAATGATTGGTTTTGTACACAGCCATCCCGACAGACCTTTTGTAATGGGGGCCATGTATACCGGTATAACCGGCCGTGGCGGTGGCACACAAAATCACATTAAAAGCATCAGCACCCGGTCGGGCTGTCTTATCCGGTTCGATGATACGGACGGCGAAGGCTCCATTTACGTGCAGGACCCGAGCGGCAACAGTTGGTATATGGATGGCAAGGGCAATATTGCAGTAAACGCACCCAAAAACTTTACGCTCAATGCCGGTGAAAATATCATTATGGCAGCGGGCAAAGATGTATCGGTAAGTGCAGGGGTTAATATTACCAATTCTGCCAATACCAACATTACCTCCATTGCCGGTAAAGATATTATACAGACTGCCGCGGGCGATATCCAGGAAACTTCTGATACCCGTACCGAGCTGGTAGAGAAGGAGTACAGCCGCGGCGCGCAAATGTCGGATGTGTTTGCAGAGCAGATTACCCTCACCAGCGCCAGCGAAGATATGCTCATGCAGAGCAAAAAAAGCGTGCACATTAACAGCGGCGAAAAAAACAGCTTCTTCTGATATGGCTATTATAAAAACGGCAAAGAATATGATTGTACGGGTGCAAAAAACGCATACCCTGCATGCAGGAAAGCTGACGGAGGTGGCTGGTAAAATAGTTGTGGATGCCACCAAAGATAACCTCACAATCAATTGTGTAAAAAGAATAAAGGCGACAGGCAATGGCTAATATTATTCATGGCAATTACCAGGACATCAAAAGGGAAACCAAAGAGATTCGTACGCTTAAGCAATACGTTATGATTTCGGGTTTGGATTACCACGACTTCTGGACTTTTGGTGCTTATGCCGATAAGCGTAAGGCTAAACTGCTGGCGGCTAAAACGGCCAAAGAGGATATGGTGTTTTATATGTTTGATTTTCTGAAAGGAAAGATTCGCTGTTTGTCGTATAAAGACGGAAAAGGAGAACAGGTTACCGAAAAATCATTTGACCCTATAACCAAAGACAACTATAAGAATAAATATTTCCGATCAGAAGGGAAGAAGACATTGAGCAAAATGGACATTTACCCGGTTATTGAGGAAATAGGCAGAAAGGACCCTGGTACCTTGTATGAGTTGCATGTGTTCTCCCACGCTTATTGGAATGGACCTATCCTTGCCAATAGTACGAAAGGGGCAGATGATATTGATATGCGGATAGATGATATAACCAGCGCGCTTTGGGACAAGGTTGTATTGGGCAGGGCGTTTCATACTACAGGTATCGTTAAGCTGTGGGGGTGTGCTTTTCCCAGGGATATTAACGCGCTGTATTCTGCTTTTCGTAAGCATAAGAACTATAAAACATCCGGCACCATCCCCGATGATACGGTGTTTGATTACCCGGCCGATCATTTCTGGTATAAACCCAATGGCGCTGAAGCGGTAGACCTTACGCTTTTTATCAACAATATTTTAGGTACCATGTATTTGTCGCGCGATAAGGTATCTCTGACTTTCCTCCAGATCAAAAAAATAGTCAGTTACCACTACCTGTTTACATTTGCAACAGCCATCGCGTATTGGTGGCGGGTTAAGGTGCAAGCCGCTTTGCCTGCTACTTATGCAGAGATCACCCCCGATTTTCATGTATCGCCTCAAACCAAAGCCAATGTAGATATGTATGTTAACCACCTGGGCATTAAACTGGGTGAATCCAATTATGGCATTTTTGATTATGACACCATTCAGCGGTTACGGAAGTATCATTCCTAAATAAAACCATCAGTTATGAGCTTATTGCGAATGTTAGGGATATTATTGATATGCTTTGGTTTTCAGATGAAGGCCGGCGCACAGAAGCATTTTCTCTACACTGGTAAAACAGATAGTGTAATCCTCTCTACCTATTCGTTTTTTAATAAAGAACTGTCGTCACCCGGCGATACTTCAGAATCAGAGCGGGTAACCCTATTGGGCACCAGTAAGTTGACAGATACAGAAATTACCACGCTCAATAAACGCTTGGGTGCAGCGCGGGCCGTTACAGACCAATGGGCGTTGCTGTATCATTTCAATATTGTTATTTGCTATTATATCAGTGGTGTAGTGGTGCAGCATGTTACCATTTCCCAGCTCACCAATAACATAACTATGCGCAAGATAACCGCCGGTTTACGGTACGATACAGATTTGGGTAGTGTTACAGAAGGCCAGCTCGT
>JAVBJN010000080.1:0-9115 GCA_031546985.1 Chitinophagaceae bacterium | reverse complement strand
CATCACTTCTGATACATCCGTTCTGGCAGTCCTGTTCATTTATCAGTTTCGGTCAAAAAATCTTAATTGATGCTTGCTTATCATTAGTCTTGTTTTTTAGCTGATTTTTTCTGCTGCAACGCGTATAAAAAGGGCTGGTTTGAATAAAACCAGCCCTGATATTAGATAAGAACGTATAAAACAGGAATGCTCTTAAAGTGACTTATTCTATTCTGTACCCTTTCTATTTTTGTATGCATTCCCAATTGCTCGTAAAGGCATCACGTCGATCAAGTATAGAGTCTATATTTTTAGGCTTTGCAATAGTAAAGATGTCAAAGTATCTCTGAGTTTTTCTTTTTTCATCAAAATCATTCATTGGAACTAAATGAACACATACAACTTCCGATGAATCTTTAATCTTAGGAAACTCATTTGATATTAACTGGATAGGTTGCCTTTTGCCATTCTCATCAATACTATAAAAATTAACAATTTGAGTCCTGCGATCGTGAATGAATTTTGTTTTTAATATTCCACTTGGGTCAATTTTGTATACTCTTGTATGATTTTCATATAAGGTGTCTTTGCCATCTGGCTGATTGTATACAACTAGCACATTTCCTTCAAAGCCTTTAGGAATTAAATACATGCTGCTTTCTCCCATGTTTTGGCAAGAGGTAGTTGTGAATGACAGAATGAACATTGTCAAAAATAATCGAAATGACATAAAATGAAATTTATGGGTTAATGGGTTTTCTTTTTTGTAAATTGTTCGTTCCATTGA
The DNA here is from genome assembly GCA_031546985.1 of Chitinophagaceae bacterium. Taxonomy (GTDB): domain Bacteria; phylum Bacteroidota; class Bacteroidia; order Chitinophagales; family Chitinophagaceae; genus JAVBJN01. The sequence goes on along the minus strand of JAVBJN010000080.1, from coordinate 8,349 downwards.
ACGATTGACATTTGTGTCGATACGGGTTTCCCGTTTTGCCAATTAACAGTTTTTACTCCTTGAAAAACGCCATCCTTGTTTACTGCTATTGAGACATTAAGATTAGCCATTGGAAATTTACTCTGACCAAATAAGGCAACAAAAGGACCTTCATTGGGGCCAAATTTTGCTGGAGAAACGCCCATAAAAACTCTGTTTCCTTTACTGTCTTCTACGAAAGCTTCGGCAGCAGGAAAAGCATCTCCGAACATTTTTCCAGAAATACTAATAGTACTGTTCCCCTCTTTGTCCTCGCCTGATTGAGTTATCGAAAAATTTGATTCTACATCAATGTCAGGACTTTGCAAATTTTCAAAAGCCGTTCCATCGGCCCCAGGAATTACAGCATCATCGTTTCCAGATAAATGAGTGGATATATTATCGCCTACTCCATTCCCCATTCCATCATCACCTCCTTGTATTCTCGCTTCAGATCGAGCAACAACAGGATTTCCGAAATATATTCCTGTGGAGACACTACCTATACCTTCTGATTTATACTTTTTCGTAGTCGTTTCATAGGTTGTTTTCTGCGCCAATCTTGACGTGACATTTTTATCAGTTGTAAAACCTCTATTATCTCCCGCCCAATTCTGAGCCGCAAAAAAGAGAAACGGTGCAAAACTTCTGATATGGAAAGTCAACGGGAATTCTCCATCTGGATCAATAAATGAAACAGGATTGTTAATTGCATAGCTATATGGGCTAGAGGAATACATTTTTTCAGCTTGTGCATCTATTCCATTCCATCGGCTAATTTGCTGATCTAGCATTCTCGATCCGAAATCATACCAGTTCAACCCCGCACCATTGCTAAACTCCTTCTGCTGCAATTGTTTACCATTATAAAGATAATTATTTGCAAGAGTGTTTCCTACAGCCTGCGTTTGCAGGGTAAGACCAAATGGATAGTAATGGTTTTCTTCCTGTAAGCGGCCTTCAAAATAGGTAATATTCAGGTGGTCAAACCAAACCGGGCCGGTAAGGCTGGCACTGGTAAGGCTAAACAACAGGTAGCCGTTGCGGTCTATCTTTATTTCCTGCGCCGTACCCAATGTATGCCAGGTGCCGGACTGTGACACCTGTATGGCGCCGCTCTGCTCGGGGATCAGGTTCATGCCTTCGTCAAACACCATGTAGTTAAGATAGGCTTGTGGTTTGCCTAAGTCGGTATTGTCATTGCGGATGCTCTCAAACGCGTTCAGATAGTTATTGGGGCTTAATGCCTGGTCTACCAGCGTAAAATTGCTGCCTCCTTCTGAACCGCCGGGCAGGCTACCCTGACCCAATGCAAAGGCACCCAATAAGGAACCCAACATATCCTGTGCGCCTATACTTGCCTGCGCGCCATTGTCTTCAAAATAAGCATCCACACTTACATTAAATTTGGCACCTGCCATTGCACGCAAAAACAATGAGGGGCCTACGCGACGATTGGGATCGCCTCCTACTAATTCCGCCGCGCTAAGATCACCAGGTTCTACCGTATTGGGCTTAGGCATACGTACCGGGTCTGTGTTCTGGAAAATGATACGTTCAATATTGGCACTTCCCAGTTCCAATGAGGCTACGTATTGCTGGGGATAGGCCGTTTCTTCTGCCTTTACCACACTTCTAACATTACCCAAATGATCTTTGCTAAAGAAATGGTAATCGAAAGCCTCGGGCACCAACGGATCGGGATCGAGTGCTTTGGGCATCAATTTTCCTTCTTCGTGCAATACATACGCCAGCATTACCGGTTGGCTATAATCCTTTTGGGTGTACACATTATCACCGATGTACTCCTCAAAACTGTCATTGCCATTTTCTGTTACTACTTTCATGAGCTTATTGCCCGAAGCATCATATACATAACGGATATTACGGCTGCCGCTCAAACCAATGTTTTCAGGTCTATTGAGGTAACTATAAGTAATGGCATTGATCTCTTTATTCTCGTCTTTGGTCAGGTTTCCATTGCCATCATAGGCATAATCGGTACTGGTGCATCCTGATACACAGTCCTTAAAATCAGGATTGGCAGCATAATCTACACCTCCTTCATATACGTTACGCAATTCGTTACTGGCATTGTTTTTATAACTGTAGCTCAGCACATCCATATCAATGGGGCCATTCGGCCCAGGGCCGCGTTGTTTCATAGACTGGATATTGCCATTGGCATCGTAGGTAGCGTAAGACATACTGTAATCGTGGCTGGTGCTTTTCCAGGCGCTGTTGATATACTCATTGTAATCGGCACGGGTAAGGCGGCCTGCCAAATCATACGCATACCCATAGGCTTGCTGAGGCGCTGCGCTGCCGGAATTGCGCCATCGGATACCGGAAATATTGCCGGTAAGGCTAGGTTGCGAAAACCCGTTGTTATAACTGAGCACCTCTCCAAAGAAACGGTCGTTACCCTGACCTTCTACCCAACTGCGGTTAATGCCAGAGAGCCATCCCCGGATATTGTAATCATAATCCTGGCTGGCAACGTCGGTAGAGCTGATGGGGTTTTTAGCTTCCGCACGGCCCAATGCATCATAAATAGTGGTGTACAGATTGCGCTCTGGCCCATTGTTGATGCGGTGGTAGGTATTGGCCAGTCTTCCGGCATTGTCGTACTGGTACCTTTTACGGATGGTAGTCACCTGGTGGCGCGCATCCGTCACTGTTGGGTTCTCTGTATGCAATACTTCTCCCAATTTATTGCCCTGGAAATTGTACTGAATCGTGTTAATATCTAACCCTGATCGGTGATTGGTAGATTGCGTCTGGATCACACGGCGGTTATTATCATAAAAATTAACAGTCGTATTCCATTCGCTTAATGCCAGACTCCAGCTACCTGAACTAGGTTTCATCACCCTTACCCGGGTTCCGGTGATGAGGTTTTTGGTCATATTGCCTAATTCTACGGGCATGGCCGATGCGGAACTTGCAGTTGGCAACATACTTACATAAGCGACATCGAATTGGTAGGCTGCTATATCAGGATTACTGTAATCATCATAATAAGTATACGATAAAACATCGGCCCCGGTCAGCGCCGAACTGTTGGGGTAAGTCTTATAGATATTGGCATTAATAAGCGTGGTAAGCATGCCATCAGTGCTGATACCCGCAACACCGTCTATATGATCCTGCAGGCTTTGCCTGTTTACAGACGGTCGGCTATAGGTACCTGACATTACGGGTCTGTTCAATACATCGTAGAGCGTAAACATCCATTGATTTACCGAGCGCAGGTTACTATCCTGGCTTAGCACCAAACGGTCTTTTCGGTCATACACCATGTACTCATTGCCTTTACCGGGTATTAGCTTACGGGTATTGCGGCCACGGCCATCATAGTCGTATTGAAAACACAGATCATTAAGCAAGGTGGTGGTAAGGCTCCAGTTATTGCCCGCTGCTTTTTCGGTAGCCAGTGGCGGGATGACGAACCTTAACCTGTTCATGTCATCATACACATAATATGTACTCAGCCAGGTGTTGGTAGCGCTTTTTACCTTTTTAAGAATCAGGCGGCCTTTCATATCCTTATACTCCGTTACTTCTCCGCCTTGTGCATCGGTAGTTTGGGCAGCCCCCAACTGGCTGGTGGCATATACACTGGTGGTAACAGGCATATTACCGGATATTGTCCATAATCTTACTGCCGGACCTTCGGACAAATAAGCAACAGTAGTTCCATTGCCTGAACCACCCCAACTATTACCAGGAGGCAGGTTTTTTACAGGCCGGTTAAGCGGAGACTGATCAAAACGGGTTTCATCATACCGGATGCTTTCATTGGAAAAAGTGCCCACGTTAAAGTTCTCGTTCTGGTAAAAATTATCTTGGGCGCTAAAGCCATTAGCCCTGAATTTTCCTGATTCTGAACCAATGGGCGCCGCCGCATACGGAAGATACTTGAAGGTTTCGCGGCCAACGGCATCATATGTATTTAGGGTAACCAGGTCGCGGCTACCTTTTCCGGAACCGGATCTTATCACTGTTTCAATAGGACGGCCCAATCCATCAAAATAACGGGCTACCTGCTGGCTCCTGGATTGTAAGGTTGAAAGATACAGGTCATTGGCATCTTTGATAGCCACCATCGGCTGCCAGGTGCGGATATAATTCAGACTATTCACTGGGCCTGCATCATTGAAATCTTTGGGCAGGGTTCGGGGCGTAGCAGAAGGCAGTACAGGGGCAACAGGCAAATTCTGAGCCTGTAACCCATCTCCTGAAGCAGCCAGTCCCGCTAGTAGTAAAGGTATTTTTAAATAATTATATCGGATCATTATCTTATCGTTTTCGTGTTGTGAATGGATTGATTATTCTCCAGCTTGAATGCCGTACTGGTGCTTGGTGAGGATGTTTCCGTTCTGGTCTTTGACCAGCAGCAACTTACCCATAAAATCATAGGTAAAATTGGCCACTTTGTTGTTCTCATCGCAAATAGAAGTCACCCCAATTAACGGACGGTAGGTGAATGTTTTCATTCTGGCTGTTTCAGGATAGGCACGTAACTCATCAATCGTGGATCCTCCTACGAGCGTAAGCTGGCTGGTATTGGTTACCAGGTGTTCGTAATACGTCCATCCGTTGGCAGTTTCCCCGGTAAAGGTGGGTGACGAACCATTAACGGTAACATCTCCGTCATTTTTACTCCAGTAGGTTACGAGGTAATTACCAACTGCCGGTTGGCCATTGACATCTACCAAATTCAGAGGAGAGAATGTACCGCCTTTCATGTCGAAAGCCTTGTCACCAGTGAAGCTGGTATATTTTACGATGCCGTGATCATTATATTCCCAATTGCCTTCTTCGTCTGCCTCAAAACTACTGTAGGCCACCTGCCCGTTTCCGGCATTAGTTACGACCGCCGAAGGCTTTTGGTCCTGGTAATTCCAGATCAGGCAGGCAGCGTTGCCATGTTCTTTTTTAATAGAAAGAGGAGCGCCATAGATGGAATAGGCTTCAAGTTCTTTTTCCAGCAACACATTACCGGTAACCTGGAACGTGTTCGAATTAGCAATCGAACTAAATCCACCAGCGGGTCTGCTAATGGGATTTTCTGTGTTTAAACGATACTGTTTCCAGGGATAGATACGGTCGGTTGCAAAGGTTTTATAGGTTTGAACAGATGCTGCGCTTACCTGCTCTACACCGCCACGAATGGTACCGGTAGAACTTTCCCAAACCGCATTTATCATATGTTTATTCAGCATTTGGGTCATCGCGGAAGCAGCTGCATCACTGGTGGTACCAACCTGGTCGTAGTCATTAGCATATTTAGTACGGGTAATGGTCTGGCTGCCATCACTGTTGGTTTGAATGGTACGGGTAGCATTACAGTGAGCCGGGTTATCATAAAAATATTCTACCGACGTCTCTATTGGTGTAGCGGAATTGGGATTATACTCCCGGCTGATCGACCTCTTGGGGTAATACCATTCGGTCTTATATTCGATAGGTTCAAACTTAATGGTGTTGCCTATCGGAGTTACACTACAGGATTTACTAAACCCGATCTTTAATCCTTTAATGCTATATTTATTTGAAGTACTGGCTTCATACAGGTTCTCTTCCTCTTTTTTCAGGGTTTGGGTATTGTCTAAATAACGGGTAAGCACAGGCAGGCCGCGTTTGTAGAACTGGGGCGTTGGTGCAGGAAAGGGGAATACAGAAATAATTTTATCAGGAGTGTATGAAAAGCGATGGTCAATATAACCACCTTCGCCAGAACCGCCAATTTTTTCCAACACACGCTGGTAGGATACGATATTGCCATTGGCAAATAGCAATTGGCGGTTGGAGTTATCGCTGATTTTAAACATCAACATGTCCTTGTTACATCCAGGAAACGGACTACCTGGAATTATGGTGCATGAAACCCCTGATTGGTTAACGGCGGTGTAATAAGGTTCGTTAAGGATAATACCCGATGAACGGTCTGCTTCATTGGCGTCCACATAGGTAAAAGACCGGGTTTCCAGGTTGCCAAAACCATCATTGTTGGTAACTGTCTTAATGCGCAAGCCACCAGCAGTCTCTGTTTTTCTATAACCGGTTAATTCTTCATAATTAATTTTTACAAACCCATAATCATGTAATTCAGCCATTTGCATGGTTATGGTATAGGTTCCGGCATGATCGAGCATAAGGTCGTAGTTTTTCATCTCTCCTTCTGGGCCATTTAAGGAGAAAAAATCACCCGAAACAGGCTCAAGCATCGTCATATGTACACCAGAATGTTCCGGATCACAAAGTGCATTCCGGTCTCTTATTTTTTCTCCCTCACAATTGTCATGGGCAGTAGCAATTTTAACCACTTGTGGGTGGGTAATGGTAAAAGTGGTGGTGAATGGGCCGCCGCCATCTGTAGGAAATAGCTTAGTGAGTACCACCGTTTTGGGTGTTACAACAGCAGTATTCACCAATTGGCTTACGACCTGAATACGGCCATAATCGTTCAATTCGTATTCAAATTCACTATAACCGCCTGTTGGATAGACTATCTTGTTGAGAATGCCAGCTTTGGCAAAGTCAAGCGATGCATTTCTATTGGCGGAACCTACATATTGTTTGCTGTACCACATCCTGGGCACCAGTGACGTGTTGCCATTTTGCCCATTATAATAGCCCCAGTGATCCCTGGCTTTACTACCGGTAACGGGTGTGTTTTTCGCCAGGTCATAATACAAACCGTAAGCATGCTGACGGTCCTTGTCAGCAAAAGTCACTACTGAATCTAATCGCAATTTTCCACTTCCTGCATAGAAGCTATAGTTTAACAATTGCTCACGAATGGAAATCCCGTCACCATTCCTGTACCTGATGCGATCAAGTTGCATTGAACCATCGGCAAGCGTGCTATAATCAAAAATGGCTTCTTCTTGCTTGGCGTTAACCCTGGCAATAAGTTTGCCTCCGTAATTGATCTCTGAAGTAACCCAGGTTGACCCTGTGAGGTCCATTATACCGGTTTGTGGTCCACCGCTACAACCACCGGAAATCAGGTAATTCATAGTTTGTGAAGCATCTGACACCACCGGTTTTGAATCTGGGATATAATGAATCCTATATTCCCAATTACCATCCGGTGCATCAACTTCCGATAAATGCCATTCGCTGGTGTAGGTCATGGAAGAAAAGCCCCCCGGTGAATTCAATACCTCTGTCTGAAAACTGGCAGTACCCAATTCGTCAAAGATAAAAACATAGCCGTTTTCATCTGTTATTTTGAAATAGAAGAAAGAAGTAGAACTGTTCCAAAGCCTTTCAATTTTTAATGGTGCATAGGGAATGGTGATAAATTTATTTTCCGAAGGACTGAAAATGAATTTGCCACTTTTACCATTAAAGTTATAAGAGTACATATCGGGCTCCAGGTCGAAACTCATCTTTGCCGCATTGTACCAGAAATCATTCGGGTCTGTAACAATACGGGTAGAATTGGGTGCCGAATTGATAGAATCCTGTATAAGCGCGGAATTAAAGTTGCCGCTCAGGTCATCTGGTTTGCCCAACACTACCCGGCTGATAGAACTAGTACCAGAAAGATGCCAGTTCATACCAACGGTGCTGGCTTTTTCAAAGACGCGTATGCCTGTGGGATCATAACTCAGGGAAAAAGGCATCGATAGGGAAGACGATTTTACTTCGACCAGTGGTATGGTAATATCAATCTGGCCTACAGAGAGATTGCTATTGAACCCTCCGTAATTGCCCAACGTTCCAACTTCCGGATTGGGAGGAACAATACTTGTTATTTCATCAGCAGGATCTTGGGCGTAAGCAAAGGCAGGCATTAATATGCCTAAACATAGGAGCCATCTTCGCCAGGTAAATTTCATGTTCATATACTTTTATAATAGTTATTGTGTAATACCAATTCTGAATATCCACTGGTGTTGCAGCATATCATAGCCGCACAGCATAGTGCCGGTTTGTTTGCCGGATAGTTTATACCGCTTTTGCAAGCCCAGGTACACCGTTTCTTTGTAGTGCAGCGTTTGAGTAATCACCTGTCCCGGTATCTCACTGTCTTTTCCACTTATATAAGTATTGGTGTAATCTTTATAGCGTCGCTCATAGCCTGCCTGCCCGCTGATGCCCCTGATCCATTTCCAATCCACACTGGCACGGGCGCTGATTCCCTCGTAACTCAACCGCATATTGTACCAGTTACGGCCCAAGCCAATGGCACCGCCCAAACCAATGCTATACGTGAGGCTGGGCGTATGTTTAAAACCAACTTGAGCACCGAGGTCGAGTATCGAAGGCTGGATATTGGTTGCCGGCTTTACCTGCCAGGTAATGCCTTTCTCT
>JAVBJN010000055.1:0-3226 GCA_031546985.1 Chitinophagaceae bacterium | reverse complement strand
ATGAATTATGGATGGGAGCCAAGGACGAATGAGGAGAAATTAAACTGGTATGTAGGTTTTATTGAACGGTTAGTACCACTTTTAGATTCGGACAATGAATTCCGTAGTCAGTGGGCAAAAGGGATACTGGCAAACCACTTTGTTAGGTTATGGAACTCTGCAGGGTGTTTTGACATTCTTGAAAAGATCGTGTGCAAACATGGTGCTGGTGGTAAATGGCCAGATATGTGGGTGGCCATTAAGCGGACAATCCATTTCAATGGAAAGGAATACCCTCCCAAACTATTTGCAAAGCTTGAAATGCTTGAGTATTTAACGGCACCGACTGATCTCTATTCTGAAATTGAGGCATATGCACTGATTAACACATGGGATCATGTAGAGGTTGGTGCTGGGAGATTTACAAAAAAATCAGAAGAAATTAATCAGAAGGTAGAAAAGCTAGGAGAGCTTGCGACATCTGAACCAGAATATATCGAACAATTGGCGCCAAGGCTTTGGAACAAACATATTGATGCGCTTTGGGCATTTGGCAAAGGGTTAGCTAAAGGCTCATCAGATCAAAAATCAACATTTGAGGTTCTTATCCGCTTGATGCAACAACAAGAGCTGGAAGTAGTTCAACCTGTTCTCTTTCAGGGATTTATCTCTGGCGTTCATGCAGGTAATCCTAGCTTATCTCGGGAACTTCAAGAGTCGGTATTAGGTGTACCAGAGCTAAAACCGTACTTTATAAATATTCTGATTGCAACGCCGATAGCTCCTTGGGGTATAAAAAAACTCATTGAACTGGCAAGGGCTGGCGAACTGGAGCCATGGAGGTTTCACCAAATAAGTTATGGTCAGATACACAAATCTATTGATGATGATGATTTATCAAAATTGCTTTTAGCTCTTAATGATTTAGACGATGGGATATTTGCAACCATTGAAATATTGAGTATGCGGTTCTTTACTGAAACGGGTGACAAATACATTCCTAGCGATGAATTACGATCTGTTGGAAGACAGGCCGTTTTTAAACTGCTTTCAATGCATAGAGATAAAATTAGCAGGCAGCAGTTCCATGGAATGGATCGTGTTATTGAAGAATGTTTATCTGAAGCAGCAACAGAGAATGAAATTCGCGATATTATTGGCTTGCTCTGTGACGGCATAAAGACATATCGCTTATATTGCTTCGAATTAGCTAATATCACAGCCTATCTAGTAACTCATTACCCTGAATATGTTTTAGACAAAGTATTCTTAGATGGTGAGAGCAGCGAACAACTTGTATTCTTGCTTTTCAAAGATAGGGTGAACCGAAGTAGCTCACCTTTAAACTTAGCTCCTATTGAGCGTGTGCTAAATTGGTGTAATGGCAATCAAGATAGAATTCAGAACGTAGCTGGTGCTGTTTCGGCATATGTATCTTTAGACAAGGAACCTCTACCACTAGAGAACCCCAAGCAAATAGTTCTCAGTCAACATATCGTATCTCTTTTAGATGTTGCAGAGAATAAAGTAGCTATAGTTGAAACTATTTTCTCTAGGTCTTATCCTGGCAGCTGGTCAGGATCACTTGCCGATATTCTTGAGGTTCGATCGAATGCATTTGCAGAACTATTGAATCATGCCTCTCCTGAAGTGAAAGTGATAGCAAAGACCAAGCTTTCTCTTCTCAATAGGTCTATTAGAGAGAATAGAGAACGTGAGGCGGAGGAGCACAGCTGGCAAGAGCAAAGATTTGAGTAACCATTCGGCATGAATTTTAGCTTCCTATATGAATGATACAACTGATGCATATAAGCACAACGCTAACTAAGTTTTTACTTTCTGCTTCACATTCCATAAAAAATGACATGGATTAGCTGTGACTTTTGATTTGTAGTCATTATGTGACTTATATCCATGTGCTATAGCGATACCAGTAGCAAGTAAACTAGTTCCACCCGTCAGCACACTTAAACCTAATCCAGCAACCGCTATGCTAATTTCGGCGAAATGTGTTTTTTTGAGGTGCTTCACTTGAGGTGCGATCTGGTTTATTTGAACTTCAAATAACTCATGTTGAGTGTCTTCGATAATGGCACGTATACGACTCGGATCTGATTCATGTCTAGCCTTACGTAAACCTTTCTCTAGCTCAGAACGGAACGATTGAAATGCTTCTCCATCATTGTTTCGGATGGACATTAAATCAGTTGACGATACCTGCTCTAGGAACGGAACTTCCATTTGAAGAGTACAGTTCAAAGTATTTGCTTTGATATCAGTGGAATCAAGGTTCATATTTAGTAAATTACTTTCAAATGAATGCTCTGTACCGAACATACAACCAAGGTAACTACATAAAGCGATTCGTTTATTCAATTCTGTGTAATGATTTCTGGCTGTTTGATTAACAGATTGTGTTACCCATGCAATGAAATCTTCTTTTGATGGTGGCTCTGATGATTTCTTTTGTATGAACGTATATACATTTTTTTTATTTGTCGGTTTAACTTCCGTAGGAGCCAGCATGTATCCCATTGCAAACCCACCTTCCATACCTTTAAAATGAATGCTGATGTCGCGGCAGATATACAAATCTCTCATCACGAGCATGCGTCCATTGTCATTTTGAACACTGCGTACATCAGCACTTAATTTGTATTGCTCCAAGATACTTGGTGGTAGGCAATCCTCGAAACCAACATTAGAATAGAGTAGAGGAATTTCTGCGTCACGTTCCAATTCAAAGCTTACGGGATATAGCTTAACGTAGCTACCTACTACCAGTGGATACAACTCAATAAGTCTAGTGGCTGCTTCAGCTAATTCTCGACGGTCAATCTTTGGGGTTGGTTCCATACCCATGAATGAAGTTATAGTCTCTGTATAAGATGTTCTAAAATCTGTTAGTTTAAAGATAGGGTCAGAAACAACAGCTTCCTCTAAGTACAACGCTGCTTGCTTAAGACGCGAAGTGTACGACATTGTATCAGTCGCCATGCAGCTAAGCGTTCCCTTACTTGCTTTAACAGTTTCCCGTACTTCTGGCAGCACTTTTAAGCAATATTCTCGATAATCTCGTAGTTCTTTCTCTAATGTTGCATCCGATATGCCTTGGTACATTTGTGCAACCAAAGTACCGTCTAAAAGTAACGAATCGTTAAGGTAATCATATGCGTAGTTTCCCATTTTGCCCTATCCATTTATCTAAAGACAAAGGCATTATACGTCGGTAGATGAATAAAGTGTT
>JAVBJN010000115.1:0-12569 GCA_031546985.1 Chitinophagaceae bacterium | reverse complement strand
TTGGTGGTGGTAAGCCAGCAGTTCATCGATGTTTACATCGGCTACACCATCGCCATAAGTGAGCATAAAAGGTTCATTGCCCACATAAGGCAATACACGTTTTAAACGGCCGGCGGTCATGGTTTCCAGACCGGTATCGATGAGCGAAACCTTAAATGGCTCTGCCTTGGAACTGTGCACTTCAAAACCGCTCTTGCTCAGATCTACGGTAATGTCGGAGTTGTGCATATAATAGTTCAGGAAGTATTCTTTGATCATAGCGCCTTTGTAACCGCAACAAATAATGAATTCGTTGTGGCCATAAGAGGCGTAGATTTTCATAATATGCCAGAGTATGGGCTTACCGCCAATCTCGATCATAGGTTTGGGCCGCAGGTACGACTCTTCTGAGATACGGGTGCCTTTGCCGCCCGCGAATATTACCACTTTCATGCAGGAATAAATGCTTATAGCGACAAATATAACTCAAACGACCTCAATATTTAGTTAATCTTGTGTAGCACAGGTTTTCATCCTGTAATGTTGTATATATGACGTTTATTTTTTATTTTTAAGGCGGAGAGCCGAGCAAAATATGAAAGCAGTAATTATAGACGATGAAAAAAACAGTGCGGAGGCGTTAAAGTATCTGTTGCAGCGACACGAACCGGAAGTGGTGATTTCTGAAGTATGTGCAGATGGTATAAGCGGAATTAAAGCGATCCGCAATCACCAGCCGGATGTGGTTTTTCTGGATATTGAAATGCCCGAACTGAGTGGATTTGATGTGCTGGAAAAAATAGGGGAGTACCATTTCGAAATCATCTTTACCACCGCATACAACCAGTATGCCATTAAAGCTATTCAGTACAGCGCCCTCGATTACCTGCTCAAACCCATTGATGTAAACCTGTTGCACAACGCCATACAGCGGGTAAAACACAAAAAGAGCAAGCAGATGCGGGTAGAGCAGATGCGTTTGTTTTTTGAATACCTGAACGGGCAGCCCAACTCCGTACACCGCCTGGCGTTACCTACGCTTGACGGATTGATATTTGTAGACTCCAAAGATATTGTGCGCTGCCAGAGCAGCAGCAATTATACCCATGTGTTTATGCTCGAAGGCATTAAATATGTGGTGTCTAAAACGCTTAAAGACATAGAGTCGATGCTGGAGCAAAGCCGCTTTTGCCGCATCCACAACTCCCACCTTATAAACCTCGATCATGTGCAGCGCTATGTGCGTACCGATGGTGGTTATGTAATAATGACCGACAATACACAGGTAGAAATATCGCGCCGCAAAAAAGAAGATTTCCTCGAAATGATGGGGTTGCACCACGAATAGCCTTACTTTGTAAGACCAAATTATCCGTGTATGAATTTTCTGAAACGTTTGAGTGGCTTATTTACCGAGCGCGATGTACCGTTCGATGTACAGGAACTGAGAACCGATCTGAAACAGGATTTGCAGCTGCAACAAAAAGAGCTGGACCTGAATGTGCAACACCTGTTACTGGTGCACCAGCAACTGCGCCAATCGGTATGGGGCCGCATCTTTAAAGGAGGTGGCAGCCTGTTAATAGAAATTATACTTTACCTGCTGGCTATTCTGCTGGTGGTGTACCTGTTTGTAATGGAAAGGATGTATCCTTTTGATGTGGCCGGGTTGCTGGCCCGGGATAAACTCATTGTGGGTCGTTATGGCATTTCTAACCTCGGTGATATGCGCATCACCATTAAAATTGTGATTGGCGCGCTGGGCGTTTCATGTTTCATCATAGCCCGGCTCATGCGTGGCATACGGTTAAAGAACAGCAATATGCACGATGCCTCGGCTTCGGTAAAACTGGTGCTCGACCAGCAGCAGCAACGTAAAAATGCGGTAGACAACCTGCTTCAGCAGGAGCCGCCGCAAGATACACCTCCGGTTACGCCGGTTATTTTACCACCCAATCCGCCAATGGCGTAATTGACTTAGCGTCCTGCCAGGTCCTGTCAGGTCTGTTGTGAAAGGTCAAAGGTGAAAAGTGAAGAGTTTGATGTCCTGCCAGGTCCGGAGGTTCTGTCAGGTTCAGTCAATCCGTAATCCGCGAATTCGTCAATCCGCAATTTAATTATCCCTCGCCGTGTCGCTGCGCCGCCGCATGGGGCGGGACAGGCTGCTGTGGGCCTCACATACCGTTCGCCTAATTCTCTGCACTAATCCACCAATCCGTAATCCAGCATAAGCACAAAAAGTTAACCCCCGGGTTTCCGGAGGTTAACAAATATGTTCAGTAATCGTTACAATTACAGAGCGTTTACTTTCTTAGCCAGCTGAGCTTTCAGACGGGCAGCTTTGTTTTTGTGGATAACGTTACGTTTAGCCAGTTTGTCGATCAAAGAGAATACTTTAGGTAAACCTTCGTTAGCAGCATCCTTTTCAGTGATACCTTCGTGCTTACGAATGGCATTACGGGTAGTTTTACCGTAGTAACGGTTTCTGTCTCTGCGTTTAGTTGCTTGACGTACGTCTTTTTTCGTTGCCTTATGATTAGCCATTTCTTAAAGTTTGGACTTTTTTTAAAATTCGGACTGCAAAGGTAAGTAATAGTTTTTTAAATCCACCAAATACAGCGAAAAAAAATCTTTTAAAAGCGCATTAATTAATAGTGCAAATATTGTCATTTTCAACGAAATTTGCGGACTGTATTACTCGTAACACAAATTCTAAGTAAACTTCAGAATAGGAAATGAAGGACTTTTCGTACGTAACACATTCACATCCAGCCTTTATCGAGGCTTTATACCAGGATTTTGTGAAAGACCCCGCTTCTGTGGATCCGGATTGGAAAAAATTTTTCGAAGGTTTTGACTTTGCCTTAGCCAATACCAACGGTAAACCGGCCAGCAATGGTGCTGCTACTGCAACCCCTGTGAAAACAGACGGGATGCCGGTAAGCAACGACCAACTGGCTAAAGAATTTGGCGTATACCAATTGATCAGGGCTTACCGCAAGCGCGGGCACCTGTTGTCTTCTACCAACCCCATTCGCCCGCGCAAAGACCGCCATGCGAATCTCGAACTGCCGTTTTTCGGTTTGTCCGACGGGGATTTAAAAATTGAGTTCTATGCCGGTTCTATTGTAGGACTGGGTAAAACCTCACTGGAGAACATTGTAAACCACCTCAAAACCCTCTACACCTCACATGTTGGGGTAGAGTATACCTACATCAATGATGAAGCGGTATGCAAATGGGTAGAGCAGGAGTATGAAAAAATAATGGCAGAGAGCCTGCCGCTGGAACGTAAGAAACGTATTCTCGAGAAACTGAACGAGGGTACCATGTTCGAAAAATTCCTGCACACCAAATACATCGGTCAGAAACGCTTTTCTCTCGAAGGCGGCGAAAGCACCATTGCGGCGCTGGATGCTATGATCAATGTAGGTGGCGATAGTGGTGTTAAAGAGGTAGTGATTGGTATGGCACACCGTGGCCGTCTCAACATCCTGGCCAACATCATGCGCAAAACTTATGAGCAGATTTTCTCTGAGTTTGAAGGCAAAAGCCTGCCAGATTCTACCATGGGCAGCGGCGATGTGAAATACCACCTGGGTTTCCGTTCCAATGTAACCACGCCCGGTGGCAACGAAGTAAACCTGCAATTGTGCCCTAACCCTTCGCACCTCGAAACCGTTAACCCGGTTGTAGTAGGTTTTGCAAGGGCCAAAGCCGATGCGATATACAACAGCGATTACGATAAAGTACTGCCTATCCTCATTCATGGCGATGCCTCTGTGGCCGGCCAGGGTATTGTGTACGAAGTATTGCAGATGAGTAACCTGCGCGGTTACTACACCGGCGGTACCATTCACTTTGTAATCAACAACCAGATTGGTTTTACCACCGATTTCGACGATGCCCGCTCCGGCGACTATTGCACCAGCATCGCGGCTATGGTACAGGCTCCTGTATTCCATGTAAATGGCGATGATCCCGAAGCTGTAGTGAAGGTGACCGAGCTGGCTGTGCGTTTCCGCCAGGAGTTTAACCGCGATATCTTCATCGATATGCTGTGCTACCGTAAACACGGTCACAACGAAGGCGATGATCCTAAATTTACCCAACCCAGCCTGTATGCTATCATCGACAAACACCCCAACCCGCGCGAGGTTTACACCAAGCTGCTGATTGAGCGTGGCGATGTGGATGCCGAACTGGCTAAGGAAATGGAAAAATCTTTCTGGAAAAACCTGCAGGACCGCCTGGACGAAGTGAAGCAGAAACCTCTGCCTTACCTGTACCAAACGCCTGAGCTGGCCTGGAAAGAACTGCGCAAAGCCACTGCCGAAGATTTTGACGCGTCTCCCGATACTTCTATCACCAAAGATTCTTTCAACAGTATCTTCAAAAGCATCATGACCATTCCGGAAGGCTTTACCCCACTCAAAAAGGTAAACAAACTGCTGGAAGACAAGATCAAGCTGTTTAGCGAAAAAGGTGAAGTGGATTGGGCTACCGGCGAGCTGATGGCTTATGCCAGTATTCTGATGGATGGAAAAGATGTGCGTATGAGCGGACAGGATGTACAACGTGGTACTTTCTCTCACCGCCATGCTGTACTGCGCGATGAAAATACCAATGCGCCTTATAACCGCCTGAGCAAGATCAGCGATAGCCAGGGTGCCTTCCGCATCTACAACTCTTTGCTGAGTGAGTACGGTGTGCTGGGCTTCGAATATGGTTATGGAATGGCCAACCCTAATACCTTAACCTTGTGGGAAGCGCAGTTTGGCGATTTCAACAATGGTGCGCAAATCATGATTGACCAGTTTATCTGCTCTGCCGAACAAAAATGGCGTTTGCAGAATGGCCTGGTTATGTTGCTGCCGCACGGTTACGAAGGTCAGGGTCCTGAGCACTCCTCTGCACGCCAGGAGCGTTTCCTGCAACTGTGCGCAGAGCTCAACATGATTGTAACCAACGTAACTACCGCTGCCAACTTCTTCCATATGATGCGCCGTCAACTGGCGTTCCCGTTCCGTAAACCGCTGGTAAACTTCTCACCGAAGGCCAACCTGCGCCACGTAAGGGCTTACTCTAAAATGGAAGATTTCCTCACTGGTGGCTTTAAAGAAGTGATCGACGATCCTAACGTAAGCGATGCCCGCAAAATCAAGCGTGTATTGTTGTGTACCGGTAAATTGTATTTCGACCTGAGCGAAAAACAAATGACCGAAGGTCGCGACGATATCGCTGTAGTACGCCTGGAGCAATTGTATCCGCTGCCAACAAAACAGCTGATGGAATTGTACAATGGCAAATACAAAGGTGCACAATGGATCTGGGTACAGGAAGAACCACGCAACATGGGTGCATGCGGATTCCTGAAAATGAACCTCGAGAACATGAACATCGGTTACCTGAGCCGCGAAGCAAGCGCTTCTACCGCTACCGGTTACCTGAAAAAACACCAGGAAGAACAACAATCCCTCATTAACCTGGCTTTCCAGCTTTGAGGTGTATCGTGGAGTAGCATCTCACGTTAATAAAAGAACAAACGCCCCTGCAATTTGCGGGGGCGTTTTGGTTTAGTCACGGTTGGGGGTGGCGAAAGGTGAGAGGTCAGAGGTGAATGGTGAAATGTGAATGGTGAAAGGCCGTGAAGACCTGCCAGGTGCGCCCCGCACATGCGGGATCAGGTCTGTGAAAACTCTCCGTTGTCATCCTGCCGAATGAGGAACGAATGAGAGCAGGATCTCTTACGTGCAGTAATCGAGTAATGTGATAATGTGGAACATCGGCATACATACCTTTTCACCTTTGACGTTTCACTTCTCACTCCTCACTCCCTGTTGTCATCCTGCACCGGGGCAGCCAGATAGATCAAGTGAGAGCTTGTCATCTTGCCGAATGAGGAACGAATGAGAGCAGGATCTCTTGCGTGCAGCAATCAAGTAATAAGACAATGTGGAACATAAGCATACACAGCTTTTCACCTTTGACGTTTCACTTCTCACTTCTTGTTGTCCATCCTGCGTCCGGGGCAGCATGACAGATCAAGTGAGAGCTTGTCATCCTGCCGAATGAGGAACGAATGAGAGCAGGATCTCTTACGTGCAGTAATCAAGTAATAAGACAATGTGGAACATAAGCATACACAGCTTTTTCTCCTCTCACTCCCTGTTGTCATCCTGCACCTGGCGCTTGTTCCGCCTATGCGGGGAAGTATGAGCCGGGAAGCAGGATCTTTCAGCAACAATTATCTTCAACAGAGATGCTGCTCCTTGCAGGGCAGCATGACACCGCTATTAATGAGCATAAGCATACACACCCTCTCACTTTTGACGTTTCACTTCTCATTCCCTGTTGTCTATCCTGCGTCCGGGGCAGCATGACAGATCAAGTGAGAGCTTGTCATCCTGCCGAATGAGGAACGAATGAGAGCAGGATCTCTTGCGTGCAGCAATCGAGTAATGTGATAATGTGGAACATCGGCATACATACCTTTTCACCTTTGACGTTTCCCCTCTCACTCCCTGTTGTCATCCTGCACCTAGCGCTTGTTCCGCCTATGCGGGGAAGTATGAGCCGGGAAGCAGGATCTTTCAGCAACAATTATCTTCAACAGAGATGCTGCTCCTTGCAGGGCAGCATGACATCGTTATTAATGAGCATAAGCATACACACCCTCTCACTTTTGACGTTTCACCTCTCACCATTGGCTATTCACGATTCACATAAAGTAATCCGCAGCACGAGTATACGCCCCTAAGGCAGCAGCAACGAACTATCGCCGTAGCTCAGGAAACGGTAATCGTACGCCAGCGCATGATCGTATACCCGCTTCCAATTGTCGCCAATGAGGGTAGAGATGAGCAGCAGCAAAGTAGATTTGGGCTGGTGAAAATTGGTTACCAATCCATCGATCATCCTGAAACGATAGCCGGGGTAAATGTAAATAGAGGTTTGCCCGATAAGCAGATCGGTCTGGCGCTCTTCCATGTATTGCAGCAGAAACGACAGGGCTTCCTGTTTGCTGGCAGGCAGGGTAGCATACGTCCGGTAAGGGGCGTGCTGGTCTACATAGGCAGGCATTGAAGGTGAATTCATCCATTGTGCGGCCAGCCAGTACAGGCTTTCGAGCAGGCGGGTAGAAGTAGTGCCCACTGAAATAAAAGGACCGTTATGGTGCAGCAGCTGGTTAAGCATGGCCGTACTCACCTGGAACTGCTCGGCATGCATATCGTGCTCGCGGGCATCTTCGGTTTTTAGTGGCCTAAAGGTGCCGGCCCCTACATGCAGGGTTACTTCCAGCTGGGCTATGCCCTTTTGGGTGAGCAATGCCTGCACCTCTGGTGTAAAGTGTAGGCCAGCGGTGGGGGCGGCTACAGAACCTTTGGTTTTAGAGTAGGTAGTTTGGTAGGTATTTTTATCGATCTCCTCGCTTTCCCTTTTAAGGTAAGGAGGCAGCGGGGTATGGCCAATCTGTTCAATAATTTCTTCAAAGCTCAGGTTACCGGGCTGCCAGGTAAGCGTAACGGTAAACGGCCCTTCCGATACCAGCTCTGCACTCAAGGTTACCTCCTGGTTTTGGAGTGTAAAAGTTTGGGTTAAGAGGTGGCTGGGTTTCCAGCGCTTGCGGTTGCCAATCATTACCTCCCAGGTGGCGGTGCCGGTACGGCTTACCTCATCCTGAACGGCAATGTCTTTATTGGCTGGGTTAAGCAGGAATATTTCGATGCGCGCGCCGGTTTCGTTATGAAAGGCAATGCGCGCGGGTATAACCCTGGTATTGTTGAAAACCAGTAGGGTATGTTCCGGCAGGTAGTCGGGTAATTGTAGAAAGCTGCTGTCGGTAATCTGCCCGTGGCGGTACACCAGCAATTTAGACTGGTGCCTGGGCGAAACGGGGTAACGGGCTATTTTCTCATCCGGTAACGGGTAGTCAAAATCTTCTGAACGGAGCATAAAATATTCTCTTTGCAGGCGCAAAGGTAGGGCATTTGGCACTCTGTTTAACGTGCTTTCAGGTCCAGGCTGCCTTTGAGGAATACGATATGGCATTGGTCGGCTCCCAGGGTATAATTGGCAGATACGACTTCGGTTCCGTTCTTAAAACCGTGGAATATAAACACCTCTTGCGTGCAAGCCAGCGATTGCTGGTAGCTATCGTCCAGTATGGGATAATAACCATCGTGGATGGTAGCGCTGATGCGGATCTGCTGCCCGTTGGAGTTGCGGGTGGTATAATAATCGTCGAGCAGTACCGGAGAGCCTCCGGCATCGGTTACCCTGGTAGAAATGGTTACAAACTCAGTTGTACAATTAGCAGCGCTGCTGCCATCGCACAAAGGTTTGTCTTTGTGGCAGGCGGTTATGCCAGCCATAGCCAAAAGGGTAAATAATGCCAGGTATTTCATCCGGTGTGTTTAACTAAAGTTACAACCTTTTGATTTATACCTTAACCGTGCTGCAACGCTCCTGCTCTTCGTGCAAGATAGGCGCCGCCTCCTGATACCATTTTTGCAACTGCAGCGCTAAGCCCGGCAACGTATGCAGATCGTGCTGGTTTTTAGCTTTGGTTTCTACCTCGGCCAGCACCTCGTACATGCTGTATACCCGGATAATGCCAGCACTGGATTTAAGGAAATGAGCCTGGTGCGATACCGCTTCCCAGTTGTTGCCTTTCTGTATCAGTTCGCCCAGCTGGTTAAGCCCCTCCGGCATGGTTTGCAGGTAGAGGTCCAGCACTTCACGAATGTAGGCCGTGTCGTTATCGGCCACAGTATGCAGCAGCGACAGGTCTACGATCATACTATCCTGTGGTTCCGGTGCGGTAGCTGTAGTAGCCGGAGGCTCGGGCCGGGCTACCATCAGGTCGGTTACGTTCAGGATCTGTTTGTAAAGGTCTATCGGTTCAAACGGTTTGGAAATGTAGCCGGTCATACCAGCTTCAATGCAGCGTTCTGCCTCGCCTTTAAGCGCATCTGCCGTCATAGCGATAATGGGTACATCGAGGGTGCTATGCTGGCGTATGGCCATAGTGGCTTCGTAGCCGTTCATCTCGGGCATCTGCAAATCCATGAGTATCACATCAAAATGGTGCGTGGCAGCCAGCTTTACCGCGTCTTTCCCGCTCGATGCCAGGGTTACCAGCGCGCCCTGCCGGTGCAGGGTGTTGTATACTACTTTCTGGTTAATGTGGTTGTCCTCGGCCACCAGTATGTTTAAGCCCAGCAATAACTGGCCAGCCTGGTTGTCGTTTACCTGTATATCTACATTGCTCAAGGGCAGCTCCGATCCTATGGGGAATAGAATTTCTATGGTAAATACCGATCCTTTGCCCTCCTCACTATCTACATACACCGTACCGTTTTGCAGCTCTGCCAGCTGTTTTACAATAGCAAGGCCCAGGCCTGTACCACCAAAGCGGGCAGGGGTATTTTGGGTAAAACTTTCGAAAATGTATTGCAGCTTATCTTTAGGAATGCCAATGCCGCTATCGGTTACTTTAAGGCGCAGCAGGTAGTTTTTTGCATCTTTATACTCGCCCGAAGCGCTCAGTTGCACAGAACCGTATGACGTGAATTTAATGGCATTGCCAATCAGGTTAATCAATATCTGCTGCAGCCGTATGGGATCGCCCACCAATATTTCCGGCACATCGTCGGTAATATCTATCTGTAGTTTGATCATTTTTTCATCGGCTTTGAACTGCAGCGGGTAAATGGCTTTTTTGAGCACATGCCGCAGTTTAAAAGCATAATGCTCAAACTGGAACTTGCCTGATTTGATTTTAGAGAAATCGAGGAGGTCGTTGATGATAGAAAGGAGGTTGCGCGACGATTCCTGTATAGATTCCAGGAACTCCCGCTGTTCGGTATTCATGGGTGTGCCCATAAGCAGGTTACACATACCAATGATGCCGTTCATAGGCGTGCGTATCTCGTGGCTCATATTGGCCAGAAACACTTCCTGGGCCTGTTTGGCCTGCTCTGCCTCGCTTTTGGCTTCGAGCAGCCGCAGCTCATCGAGCTTGCGCTCGGTAATATCGGTAGCCAGTCCGCAAACGTTTATGACATGCCCTTCGGAGTCGAACAGCGGGAACTTGGTGATCCAGTAATACTGCGGCATGCCGTTCGGGAATTTTACATCCTCAAAAGAGTAAACCGTTTTCTGGTTTATTACAATACGGTCGGCATTGCTGTACAGGTCATGCTCCTCGTTTTCGGCCAGTATCTGCCGGTCGTTTCTGCCCAATATAGCCGCTGCGGGCAGGTGCAGCGTTTCTTCCATCTTTTTGTTGATGAGTACGTAATTGCCTTCCAGGTCTTTGATGTAAATGATAGAAGGGATGTTGTCGATAACACCTTGCAGCAGTTTTTGCTGTGCCTTGCGGTCGTCTTCCAGTTTTTCAATTTCCGTACGGGCTTTTACTTCAGATTCGATGTTCCAGAGTACAAACTGTATTTCAGAAATTTCGTTGCGGCTGTTGCGCACCGGAAAGGCCCGGCAGGCTACCCAGCACGATTTACCGGCTTTGTGCAGCAACCGGAGCTGAAAGGTGGTGGTAAAATCAAAACCGGTAGCATTGGTACTAATAGCTTCGCGTAAAGCGGCCACATTGGGCAGGTAGGTTTCATCTACATACTCGAGCCACGACCGTTCGGTAACCTCGCGGGCATTGTAGCCGGTAAGATCCTGTATGTTTTGACTGGCAAAGAGGATCGTGCCTTCTTTGTTTACCACAATGGTGGTAACACCGGAATCTTCTACCAGCAGCTTGTATTTACGGGCATGCAGTTTTAGCTGTTGCTCCGCTTCTTCCTTTTTGCGGATGTTCTTATTGATCTGCAATATGCTCCAGATAAGCACCAGCGTCATTATAATATAACCCGTAACGTTGATTACCGTGCGGGTAATGGAGTAAGAGCTGTGGGTGGCAGATCGTTGGGTGAGCAGCAGTTTCTCGGCCAGCTCCATATCGCCGATGGTTTGGTCGATGTGGTTGTCTACCGTTACGTTCTGCTGGTTCTGGATGGTAACCGGTACAAACTGCTTATTGGCGTTTTGCTCGCTGATCAGTGCCTCGGCATTGCTTACTTTATTGGTAATGAGTTGCTCCAGCCTGGCCGCGCGCGATGTCTGCGAGGGATTATTGGAAGTAAGGTGGTGCAGCTCCTTAATATTGCCATACAGTGTTAGCGAGCACTTTTTCAGTTGCTGGTAATACTTTTGGTCGTGGGTAAGCAGGTAACCCCTGGCAGAAGACTCCAGCTGCTGGGTTCCGGTCTGGATGGTTGCAATCTTATTTAATACTTTATTGGTATGGGCCACCATCCGGTTGGCCTGGGTGGTCCATCTGTAAAGCACAAAAGCCTGCACGATATATGCCGTAAAAAACAGGCATATTACGGCAATAAGATATAATAGCGATTTTTTAAGTCGCATTGGTGTGGTATTGGGTTCAGAAGTAAATATACAGACAGTAACTTTATTTTCATTAAAATTCCTATATATCTTATCTGTTAAGCAACACCCGTAGCATGTTATTGTTCAGTTGTTTCTGACATTTTGTTCGTGCTATCGCTATTCATTTTTTGAACCGCCGTGGTCCAGTATGGGTCGGGTAACACCGGTCTGTAAGTTGTTTTGGCGGCATGGGCCTGTTTCAGAATATCAGCAGCCCGGTCTTTGCTGTGCGGGTGGGTACTAAAGAGCTCGGTTGTTTTGGCCATCGCCGAATGGTTGCCCGGCAGCCGGAACAGGAAATGGGCCAGCCCCGAAGGGTCTATATGGTTTTGCTGCAGCAGTTTTACCGCAAATGCGTCGGCTTCTCTTTCCTGCGAGCGGTCAAAAGAGGCCGAAAGCAGCTTACCGCCTATTTCTTTAATGATTTGCCCGCCGGCTTCTCCGCCTGTCACCGTAAGCAGAATGCCCACACCCACTTCTTTTACCAGGCGCTTCATAATATGACCTTCCTGGTGGTGGCCAATTTCGTGGCCCAGCACACCAGCTACTTCATCTGCACTGCGGGCAGAGTCGATAAGGCCTTTAAATACCACAATATAGTTGCCCGGCAGGGCAAATGCGTTTACCTCATTGTGGTTCAGCAATATGATATGATAATCGTTGGGGGTAGCTTTTTTATCGCTGCAAAGCTTGTTTTTAATGCTGTCGAGTGCGGTATTGATGGGTTGGCCTTCGATAGGGGTAAACTCTTTGGTAATGCTTTCCATCAGCAGCTTGCCCAGTTTGGCCTGTTGCTTTTGGGTCATGGCGTTAAATTTAGCCTCATTAATAAACGGAATCTGCGAGAGCAACAGCCAGCCGCCTACAATAAGGGCCAGCATAATGGTGGCTTCCAATATCAGTTTTTTCATGGCTTGCAGGTGAGTTGGGTTAAAGCGCCAAAGAACCAGAAGCGCACATCCTGTCCTTTGCGGGTTACAATAGCAGCATAAATGTTAGAAACCAGCTCTGCAACATTGCACACAATGGCTACAATGAGGTAGGCAATATAACTGTTGCTGATCTGCAACTGGCCTGCCAGTATGCGTATGGTCCAGGTAAGGGCCACGGAGTTGAGGCCAATGATGAGC
>JAVBJN010000024.1:0-109320 GCA_031546985.1 Chitinophagaceae bacterium | reverse complement strand
GATGATACGCCATCCCAGGGTTTGGTTTCTAAGCAGCGCTGCATATTTCTGGGTCAATACGGCCAACCTGAGCTTCTTTTCCGGGGCCTTTTTCGTATTTTTATTTTCGAACCATTTCTTCCTTTCAGGTCAGAAAGAATTGTTGTCTACCCTCTGGCTTTTTCACGACCTGCTCAATATTGGTAAAAACGGCCTGCTGCTGTTAGCCGTAACCGCTAAATACGACGACCGTGAACCAACTGTCCCTGCTTATCATCATCGGAACGGTAGCGATGCTCCTGCTGGCTATGAGCGTAGTGTTTTTCGTAATCCAGTATCAGAAACGGGTGATCAACCACCAGCTGGAGATCGAAAAGATTAACGCACAAAAGCGTAAAGAGCTGCTGCAAGCCTCTATTCAGAGCGAAGAAGAGGAACGGATGCGCATAGCTTCTGAGCTGCACGATGATGTAGGCGCTACACTGGCCTCGGTCAGGTTGTTTTTGCACCATGCCTCTTCACCGGGATCTGACCCCGAAGTAATGAATGAATCGCGCGAACTGCTGGACGAGAGCATTCGCAAAATC
Organism: Chitinophagaceae bacterium; assembly: GCA_031546985.1. Lineage (GTDB taxonomy): Bacteria > Bacteroidota > Bacteroidia > Chitinophagales > Chitinophagaceae > JAVBJN01. The sequence goes on along the minus strand of JAVBJN010000024.1, from coordinate 108,754 downwards.
CGCAACATCTCCCATAAACTGCAACCCGCAGTGCTCCAGCAACTGGGCATTCGCGCAGCTTTAGAGGCGCATGCCGCCATGATCTCCCGCAGCCAGTCTGTCTGCATGACGGCCAATATCTCCGAATCACTTCCCCGCCTGCCGGAGCAAACCGAATTATCGCTATACCGGATGGTGCAGGAACTAACCAATAACCTCATTAAACATGCAGAGGCGCGTACCATTCAGCTGCACGCCGCGATGCAGGCAAATCAGTATATACTTGAATTACAGCATGATGGCCTGGGCCTGGACCAGCAATTATATGAGCAAATGATCTTTAAACCGGGCGCCATTGGGCTCAAAAACATTCAAAGCAGACTAGAATCCGTTGCGGGTAACATACAGTTTAAAGAAATGAGTAACAAGTGGTGGAGTATTTGTATCTATGTTAATATATAATTATTTTCAATGCATGAAAATTATCCAATATCTGATCTCCGACGATCATCATATTTTCAGGAAGGGATTAAAACTCGCGCTCCAGGACGATTACAGGTTAAAATGCATTGGTGAAGCAGAAGATGGCGCAAAGCTGATGGAACTGTTGCAAATATCCACCCCCGATGTGGTGCTATTAGACCTTAAAATGCCACAGGTAGATGGATTTGAAGCGCTCAAAGCAATTAAACAGGACTACCCTGCTTTAAAGGTTATTATTCTTACCATGCACGACGATGAACAGTTGATACTGCACCTGATGGAAGCCGGCGCCAATGGCTACCTTGTGAAAAATGCCGAACCACAGGAAATCAAAAATGCCATACATGCGGTGCACGAAAAAGGATACTACTTCAGCGATATTGTAAGCAATGCGATGCTGAAAAAAATTGTGCGGCAGGATGCGCCGTTAACCAAACATATAGGCAGCGCTGCGGTTTTGAACGAAAAGGAAAAAGAAGTATTGAAGCTGATTTGCGAGGAACTGACCGCTACCGAAATTGCAGAGCGGATTTACCTGAGCCCAAGAACTATAGAGGGTATTCGTGCGAAGTTATTGGAAAAAACAGGCACCCGTAACATTGCCGGATTGGTGTTGTATGCAGTAAAGAATGGAATCATCAATTGAATACCATTCCGATTGCTTAATTTCAGTTTCCTAAAACCAACCACCATGACAAAACACCTGCACTACCTACCTTTCTTTACTGTGGTCTTATTTTAACAGAAGGCATTTTGCCTTGTTTTATAGCCTGGTGCAGGCTATTGACCAAACCTATTTATAACCAACCAATACATCCCCATGAACACTCCTCCATTCTTTGCTGTACAAAAGCAAACGCAAAACGGAAACACCACACTGGTGGCCGTGGAGTACACGCTGGATCAAAGCGATGTGGACCCTACCACCAACCTTGCGTTGTATGTAGACACGCTTACGATTCCGGCCAAAACCTTTACCCTTAAAGGAAAAAACCTAACCATCTACGCCCGTAAAATCATTTGCGCCGATGGTGCAGTGTTTGATACAGGGGGCGCGGACCAAAGAACTTTTGTACCACCATACAATCCGCCCAAAGCCAGCAATGGATCCGGTGCCGGGCAAGGCGGGCATAACGGCGGCCATGGTGGCGCCACACCGGAGACTACTGCGCAGAGCGGAGGTGCGGCGGGCTCCATTACCATTAAAACCGGTACCGTAACCGGCAAACTAAACCTTAAAGCTATTGGCGGCAAGGGAGAGCAGGGCCAGAATGGCCAGGACGGTGGCGATGGTATTGATGGTGGCTGGGGCCAGGATGCCATTATACGCCGGGTGCAGCACGATTACCGTCACCCGGATGGATGGGATGTAACGGGTGCTACCCAGGGTGGCAACGGGGGTGGCGCCGGTAACGGTGGCAATGCAGGTAAATCGGGCAATGGTGGTGCCGGTGGCGCTATTACCATTAATACCATCAATGCTTTGGCAGGAGACCAGGTTACGCACCAGAACAATGGCGGAGATGCCGGAGCTGCTGCAACACAAGGCAAAGCGGGTCAAAAGGGTCATGCGGGGCCTGGTGGGCGCATTGCCGTTAAAACAGAAGAGCATGGCCACTTTCACCGGGTAACCTGGCAACTGTCGGACCAACGCCAGGGCGGCGCACGGGATGGTAATACCGGCACTGATGGCAGCGCTGCTACCGGCGCTACCCGTGGCGGCGATGGCGCTTATACCGCAACTACGCTGGCAGATGCCTCTCATATGCTGGAGCTCAACAATTACGTATTGTGCATGTTGCAGCTCACCATGCGTTATGCAGAGATCGCCTACCTTGAAAACAACCGCCAGCAAGCCAAAGATTATTACCTGTGGATTGCCAATGTAACGGCTGGCGCTACAGGAACAACCGGTTTGGCGGCAGAGTTTGTCAACATCAACAAGCAATGCAAAGCATTTTTGTACCAATTGGCACAGGGGTTGGATTTTTACGCCAATCCCATCAACTATGTACCTATGGTATCGCTGGATTACTACCAGCAGTCGCTCGATGGTATGATACAGACCGGCAGCAATATGGAATCGGTATACAACGATTATACTGCTTACCTGGCCAACCAGACCCACAACTTCACGGGTATGAACAGCATGATCGATGAGGGGCAGAAAGTGATTACCACCTACCAATCGATCCAGGACAATCTGGGTAAACAAATACTGGCGCTGGTTCCGGTTATAGACCAACTCACCAGTGCACTCGCTGCCCAGTATACCGTAGTAATGAATGCAGACGCGGCTTTCAAAAAAGCGGTAGAAGACCAGAAGGGTTGCTCGCTGGCCGGGCTACTGGGTTTGCTCAAAACCCTTTTGAATGTGGGTGTGGATACCTACACCGCAATGAGCGATCCGTCAGTAAAAAGCATATCCACGATGTTTAAAGATTTTATCGACATCGGTATTAGCATCGACAATGGTAAACTGGTCGAAGATCCTAAGGCGATCAAGGGCGACCCCGATTCGGTAAGCAACGCCTGGAAATCGGTTAACCCAAGTGGCGACGGGAATGTAAACGATTCCAAGAAACTGGTGATGATCGAAGATGATTTCGATAAATGCCTGAAACCTTATATGGATCTGGACGCAGCCAAAAACTATAAAAAACAGGTACACGACTATATTGGTATTGCCCAATCGCGCAATGCCAAACTGCTGGAGTACACCAACGATGCAATTCAGTACCTGCAACTAACCGGTAAAATTGCACAGAAACAATTGGAAATAGACCGCATTAAAGCGCAGATCGCTTCTGAAAACGTGCCGGGCCTTATTACCTATCGCAACTTCATCTTTAACCTGTACCAGGATTTCAAGAGTTTTGTGCTCAAATACCTGTACCAGGAAAACCGCGCGTTTATTTACTGGAGCCAGACCGATAGCGCATTTACCATTGCCGATAATTCATTTGTGGGCCTCGGTCAGTTTCACAGCACACTCAAAGGCAAAATCATAAACCAGATCAATACCTACAGCAATCCCGATCAGCCGCTGACGGATATTAAAATCATGCTTACGCCAGACGGCCGCAGCCAGCAGTTTACCGATTTTAAAACCAAACGCAGCTTAACATTTCATATCAATACCGCCGATCCGGCATTCCTGGGCTGGGCCAATGTGCTGCTGACCAATTTCCGTATTTATATCAACGGTGCTACTATGAGCGATGGCACGGCCTTGTATGTGCAGCTCATTCACCAGGGCCGCGTACAAATCATTGATCCCAGCGATAAAGAGCACCAGTACACGCATGGCCAGGTACTTTCTGTATACCAATACCGGATGAACAATGGCAAGCCGGAGACCGCGGGCGGCGGCGCTATGGGTGGCGATGGTACCGGCGGCAATAAAAAACGCATTGCGCTGAGTCCTTACGCCACATTTACCATTAATGTGCCCGAAAAATACAATCCGGGCGTAAGCATTGATAAAGCAGAGAGCATTGAAATTCATTTTGCCGGTTACGCGGTACCACCTTTAAAAATGAGCAAACGTGCGCTTACACACGATCACGCTAACAGCCTTTAACCGGCCGCATTACCTGCAGCAGGTGCTCGATTCGCTGCAAAAAGTGGCGGGTGTAGCCAACTGGCATTTGTATGTGGGGCTGGAGCCTGGCAATGATGCGTGCAAAGCCATTTGTGAGGCCATTGGTTTTATGCCTTGCACCATCCTGTATAATGAGCAGGCACTGGGCATCCGGGGCAATCCGTTTAATGTGTTGCAATATGCTTTTGACCAGGGCAGCACGCTTAATATTCACCTCGAAGATGACCTGTTGGTATCGCCCGATATTTGCAGGCTGGCATTGTGGTATCAGCAGCTGGTACCGGAGTCTCAATTGTATGAAGTGGAGGTCTTTTTTCTGAACCTGTTTGTAACCAGTCTTGGGCACGAAGCAGTAGACGAACTTACGGTGAGCGATTTCTTTTCGCCCTGGGGCATGGTTATGAACCGGCACCAATGGCAAAATATGATAGCGCCGTATTGGTGGGATGATGACCACAGTTACCCGCAACAATTCGATTGGACGCTGAGCCTCTCCGAAAGGATGAACCGGAATAAGCAACTGGTAGTACTGGCACCGCTACTGAGCCGCACCACGCACATCGGGCGCGAAGATGGCGTGCACAGCTACCCCGAAAGGCACGACCTGATGATGAATGGCCTGGCCATGCACCTCGAAGACCGTAAGCTGGACTATTGCCTTAATCCAGATGCCCATATACCCTGGCGCAGACTCGATTACGATAAGATGATCGTAAAGGATGATGTAAAAGCATCTTCTTTTAAATAGTTCGAAACAATACCAAAGCCGGCATCGTAAAACGTGCCGGCTTTTTCATTTCCGGGATGTGGTAACGCGCTACAGCATTTTTTGCAGCAATGCCAATGCCTTTTGTAATGCAAAACCCTTGCCCAGCACCAGCTCAAAAAGATCGCCATGCTGCTGTACCCTTTGCAGCATGTTACCGATATGAAACTGCGCCGGAGACAAACCAGACCTTACTTCTTTCCACAACAACGGAGCCGATACCGTGGCGCCCGGCACTGGTCTGGTGCAGTAGGGAGCAGCCAGCGTTTGCCCTCTTTTGTTTTGCAGATAATCGAGGTAAATCTTGTTTTTATCGCGCTTGCTCAGCGAGCGTTCCATGGTGGTAATGCCCGGTAGCATTTGCACTGTAAGCATAGCTATAATCCTGGCAAACTCACGCACCTGCTCATAATCGTAGCGGGCTTGCAATGGCACATACACATGCAGGCCCGAAGCGCCGGAGGTTTTACAGCAGGATGGAATGCCGCCGGTATCCAGCACTTCTTTAATAGCCAATGCCACATCTATTACCTGTTCAAAAGTGTTGTTATCGGAGGGGTCAATATCCATCACCAGGTAATCGGGTTGGTCGAGGTATTGCACACGGGAGTTCCAGGGGTTAAGCTCAATACAACCCAGGTTGGCCAGGTACAGCAAGGTGGCTTTATTGTTGCACACGATGTAGTTAATATCCTTATTGGCCGATTCGGAAAACAGCTCAATAGCGGTGATCCAATCCGGCGCATTATCGCCCGCGTCTTTGTGAAAGAAACCTTTGTCTTTAATACCATTGGGCGTGCGGTGCAGCGATTGCGGCCGGTTTTTGAGATAAGGCAAAATATAAGGCGCCATATCGTTGTAGTAGGTAATAACATCGCCTTTGGTCCAGCCTTCATTGGGCCAGTACACTTTGTTTACATGAGTAACATGCACGGTTTTGCCATTGGCTTTAATGTCCTGATCTGCTTCGTGGGGCGAAAGCAGCTGGGTTGTGCTGGGCTTATTGTTTTTCATAGGCTTAATCGGATTGTTTTGCAATACATCGGCCGGTTTTTTATCCTCCCGCAGGCCCAGGAATACCGGGTGCCGGAATTTACCACCGGTGGTAATGCCGGTATATTTCACTTGCGCCACTAAGGAAGGTTGCAGCCAGGTAATGGATGCCGCAGCGCTTACCACAACATTGGCGGGAGGCGTTTTGCGCACCAGCGGCAACATTTTATCATACAGTTCCCTTCCGGTTTGTTCTGTAAAGCCTGTGCCCGCATTCCCGGTGTGCACCAATACACCCGCATCATTGTAGCGCCCCAGCACCAAAGCACCAAAATACTTGCGGCTGCCCAGTGGTTGGGTAAAACCTATAATCACAGCATCGTCTGAAAGGTGGTGTTTAATCTTGAGCCAATCGGCAGTGCGTGCGCCTTCGGTATAAACGCTATCGGCCCGTTTGGCCATAATACCTTCCATACCTTTATCTGCCGCGGCTTTAAAAAAAGCTTTTCCCGAACCTGTAACATGGTCGCTGTATACAATGATGTCGCTGGGTGGCAATACCTCCTGCAACAGCTGTTTGCGCTCGGTAAGCGGCAGGTGCTCCAGCGATTTGCCTTTGTAATACAGCAAGTCAAAAACATTGTATTGCAGCGTACCTTCCCGGGTTTGTGCATAGTGCTGCAATTGCTGAAAATCGGGCATACCCTTATCATCCAATGCTGTTACCTCGCCATCGAGCACCATCGGTGTTTTAAACGCCTTTAATGCTTCGAAAATAACGGGGTATTTATCTTCAAAGTTAATGCCGTTGCGGGAGTACAATAAAGGTGTCTTACCACCGGTTTCGGCTATTGCACGATACCCATCCCATTTAATCTCAAACAGCCAGTCATCATCGTCAAAAGGCTTATCTGTTTCTTTGGCCAGCATGGGCGAAATATGGCGGGACAATGCTTTATTTTTTTCTTGCTCTGCTTTGGGTTTAGTGCTAGCTGTGCGTGTACCCTTTTTAGCTTTCAGTGCCTTGTTGATGGGGCTGCTCGCAGCCGTTAATGCTTCGCTATCGTATTTTTGAGATACTGCATACCTGTCGTTGTGTTTAATGAGCAGCCAGGCATTCTTCTGATCGGCACCCTGCATTTTGACCAGGGCAAATTCTCCTTTTAGTTTTTTGCCATGCAGTACTACTTTAAGCGATCCTGCTTTGAGGTCTTTTCGCAGTTTGGTTTCTCCTTTTTTACGGTCGGGCACATTAAGACATTCGTAAGTACCACTGTCCCATATTTCAACAATACCTGCGCCATAATTGCCTTCGGGAATAATGCCTGTGAATGTGCGGTAACTGTAAGGATGGTCTTCTACAGCCATAGCCAGCCTTTTATCGGCCGGGTTCATAGACGGGCCTTTGGGCACTGCCCAGCTTTTGAGCACCCCATCCAGCTCCAGCCGGAAATCGTAATGCAGGTGCGATGCTTTGTGCCGCTGCACCACAAAGGTTAAAGCGCCCTCGCCCTTACTTACACCAGCTTTGGGCTCAGGTGTACCGGCAAAGCTGCGCTTCTTATGGTACTGTTGCAACCTGCTCATGATTTAGCTTTGGCGGCTTTGGTTTTGGTAGCCGTGGTCGTCGTTCTGCGCTTGCGTGGCGATGCCAGATTTTTGGCTTCGAGACTTGCTTTCAGTTGGTCCATGAGTGTTTTAACCTGCGCAGGCAGTTTCTTGGCAGGTGTGGCAGGTGCCGCTTTTTTGCCTTTGGCTTTGTCTTTAATGAATTTCATAAGCTGCGCGGTATACTCGTCTTTGTAAGGACTAATGTCGAATGTGCCGGCCATGCTTTGCACCAGCGATACCGCCATTTTAAGTTCGGCCGCGCCCATCTTCTCTGTGCCTGACGGGATTTTAAAATCTGCGGGCGATCGCAGTTCCTGCTGAAAATGGATCTTGCTGAGCACCAGTGCGTTTTCGTAGACTTTAACAATGCATAAGTGTTCTTTGTTGCGCATTACATAGGTGCCTAAAGCTACCATGCCGGTTTTAGACATAGCTTCGCGCAGCAGCACATAAGGCTTGGCGTGCTGCGCATCGGGTACCAGGAAATAAGTGTTTTCGTAATAGATGGGGTCTACTTCTTTTTCATCAAAGAAGGAAAGGATATCGATACGCTTGGTTTTGGCAGCAGCAGCTTTTTCAAAATCGGCATCGGAGAGCACTACATACTGGCCATCGAGGTTAAAACCTTTTACAATATTGGCCCAGGGCACTTCTTTACCGGTGGCATCGTTTACTCTTTTGTAACGGATGCGGTTCAGGTCTTTCTTATCGAGCATATCCAGCTCTAGCGTGGTGCTTTGCGTAGCGCCAAACATTTTAACCGGAATACTTACCAATCCGAAAGAGATAATTCCGCTCCAAACAGGTCTTTCCATGATACATCAGTTTGGTGTACAGGTTAGACCTCAATTTTCGTACCTATTATGTAAAAGATTGATAATGTAAAGCATACACATGGGCATCAGGAGATGGCAATGGGTATCGAAGTAAAAAACAGGGAGTGAAATAAATTCACTTATTCGAGATAAGCAGCTTTAAGCTGTATGTTCCGGTGCTCGTGGTTGCGCACGGTAAGTGGGGAATGCTTACTTGTTTTCTTCTTAAGATCTTTGGCATGCGCTTTTCCACTGATGACCAGGATCTTATCATCAGTGCGCTTTTGAACGGTTTCTGCCGGGTGGCGATTGGCATATTGGTTGTGCACCATTTTGCAGGACGAGCACAGCAGGGCAAGGGCCGTAGCAAAGTATATTTTCTTCATCGGGTATGGGTGGTTGGGCTAGTCGGTTACCAAAACGGCGATAAGATAAAAATAGTTTACAATGTATTCTAGTCCCCCGGCGATTCTTTGCCGAAATTTCGCGCCGGATGCTTAATTTAGAAGGTTCATGACAAAACTATAGTGCTGGTATGGTACAAAGGATGGTGATGGCAGTAATGGTATGCCTGTTTTTATGCAATATGGCCCTGGCTCAGAAAATTTCGAAAGTAGACTTTGACGATATTAAAAAGAAGGTCGAAGATGTACAATCGCCCTATTACTACCCCAACCTGGTAAAACGCTACCAGTATTTTGACAGCACCCTTCGCAAAGCCGATTTTCTGTGTCTTTACTACGGCCATATCTTTCAGAAAAACTATGATCCCTACGGTGGCGATGATAATGAGACCAAATGCGTAGAGCAATTCCGCATAGCCAAATATGAGCAGGTAATTAAGTTTGGCGAAAAAGCCCTGGCCCAAAACCCGGTAAACCTTAAAGTGCTGTACCGTGTAATTGTGTCTTACGACCGGCTCAACAACCGGTATATGGCCAATCGTTACGCCCGCTTTTACTTCCCCATGATAGACTGTATTATGGCCAGCGGCGATGGCAAAAGCAAGAAAACCGCTTATGTTGTAACAGACCCGTCTGATGAATATGAGGTGCTTAACCACCTGGATCTTCGCAGTTTCCGGCAATCGCTCGATGGCGATACCGATATCCTTACCATCGATACCTCCGATCAGCGCCCCATGATAGGCAAAGCCCTTATCCGCGAAATGTACTTTAACGTATCCAAACCCATGCAGCGGCTTACCCACAGCATGAAAGGCAAAGAATAATACTTCCTGCAGTTCCAAACGACGGTGTTTTTATGCGGCTCTGCGTTACTCCAAAGCTAGAAAAATACCGGCCAAACTTACCTTTAATTATTAAATTGTTATCGCAATATTAATAAAAATAAACGATTACATATTTATTTTACTCGCATTTAAAAAAAATCGAGTAATGTAATTTATTTTAGCTGCGATTTAATAAATCCGTTTTGGGGCTGGTCCTGTAACTACTGGCCTTAACATGTATGAACCATGCTATTTTTTGAACCACAGATAAATCCACAGACCACAATGAACACACAAACAACTCTTGTGCGGAGCGTTGCATTGTCAATGCTGCTATGCTCTTTTTCGCAAATGAACCAGGCCTGGGCACAAATAGCGTCCATTACCGCTCAGCCCACCGGTACTACAACTTGCGCCACAACCAATGCCGGTTTTTCCGTAGTAGCCAATGATGCCATCAGTTACCAATGGCAGGAAAACAGAGGTGCTGGCTTCTCTAACCTTACTGAGGGCGGCATATACAGCGGTACCAATACTGCAGCACTCACCCTTACAGCCGTAACGGATGCGATGAATGCATACACTTACCGTGTTGTAGTAACCGGCAATACGCTGCCTGCGGTAAACTCCAATGCAGTTACCCTTACGGTAAACAACACCTGGACCGGAGCCCTCAATAGCAGCTGGAGCTCTGCCGCTAACTGGAGCTGCAGCGTACTGCCCACCCTCACTTCCAATGTGGTGATTCCATCCGGTACTACGTTTAACCCTATCGTTAACATACCAAGCGCTGTATGTAACAATCTTACCATTAACAGCGGAGCCTCCCTTACTTATACTGCCGGATCCAATGCATTGGAAGTAAAAGGCACATTCACCAACAATGGTTCCTTTAATGGATCAAGCGGTAAGCTAAAACTGAGCGGTACCGCTCAGCAAATACCGTCGGCTACGTATAAAGATCTTGAAATCGCTGGCGGTGGTTCCAAAACCATTGCCGGTTCTATTAACGTATCTGGTGTACTCACCTTTACTAGTGGCTACCTGGTGCTGGGTACCAGCAGCCTTACGATTGGCAACTCCGGATCTGTTTCTGGTGCTAGCAGAACATCTTTTGTCGTGATTAACTCAACCGGGCAAATGAGGTTCCAGAACGTTGGTACTGGAGGTAAAACAGGTGCGGTAACCTTTCCGATCGGTACCTCTACCAGCAGTTACACTCCGGTAAGTATTACCAATACGGGTACCATTGATATTTTTAGCGCCCGTGTGATCAATGGTGTAAACTCATCTTACTCTGCAGGCGACTTGCCCAACGGTACAAACCAAAACGTCTACAATGTTGGTAAAACCTGGCTCCTTTCCGAAGGTACCGCAGGCGGTTCCAATGCCACGCTTAACTTTAGCTGGGAGGATATGGATGAACAGCCTGGATTTAATAATGGTGCCTGTTACGTTGGGCATTATTATCTGGGCCGCTGGAATACCGATTTCCCTGCCAAGACAGCTAATGGCTTTTCTCCTTACGACTTAAGCGTATCTGGCATTAAGTCATTCTCCCCTTTCGCTATTGGCAGTCAGTTTAGTTTACTGGAGTCGGGCTTCCCTTTGCCATTAGACCTGCTTTCTTTTAATGGCAGAAACACAACTGCGGGTGCCAAACTCACCTGGATTACTGCCAACGAAAAAGATGTAGCTGGCTTTGAGGTAGAACGTTCAGAAGATGGCAAAAACTACAACCGTATTAGCCAGGTAGCAGCCAAAGGCACTGCCAGCGGCGAAACAGAAGCCACTTACAGCTATACCGATGCGACCAAACCATCGGTTAGCAAATGCTACTACCGTTTAAAAATGCTGGATATTGATGGTTCGTATAAGTACTCCAATATCGTAGTGATTAAAAACAGCCTGGAGAGCACGCCAGCCATAAGCCTGTACCCAAACCCCGCCACTGGCGATGATGTATTTGTACAGCTCAATGGCTTTAATGCTAAATCTCTGGAAGTAAAAATCATTACGGTTACCGGTCAGATTCTGTACCACAATATGATAGATGCTGCCAGCTTAAATGCTGGTGTAGTGCCTGTAAGCGTTAAAAAATTGCCTGCTGGTGCATACTATATGCAGGTAAACGACGGAGAAAATATCGAAAGTCTTCGTTTCACAAAACTGTAATGCAATAGCTAATCATACTTAATTGTATGGTTATGCATAGGCCGTTTTCAATTTTGCACATGCAGGGTTGAAAACGGCTTTTTTGTATCGCCCAATAAAGGAAGTTATTGCGAAACGGGCGTGAGCCGGTATAAGTAGATATTGCTGCCCGGCTCTATAGCTCCCTCAGCGCAGGCCACCAGTTGAATGGTATATTTTGATGCCAGTCGTGCATCTTTACGTTCCAGGCCCGCAGGTGCATTGCAAGAGATCATCCACGCCTGATTGAGGTGTGCGGTTTGCATTAAATGATCCAACCCCTGCACATATTCGTGCGATGGGCCTGTAACCAATGCCAGTTCTCTGTTCCACAGCAGAAAAGACACCGGCTTTTTCAGTTCAATGCAATAAAAAGGTTTATCCGCATAGGCCGCCACATTATTGAGGCACCAGTAATCGCAGGTTACACTATCGGCGGCAGGCACTTTTTGCAATAATTCATGAACCCGGTATGCATTGGAAAAAGGCTGGTGGTAATCGCGTGGTATGGCTACCATACTGCCACCCCATTGCAACAGCAGCAGGCTGCAAAGCAAACCCTTGCTAATGCCCGATAATGGTTTATGGTTGCTGTGCAACCAGCAAGCCACCAGGAAACCGATAAACAGGAAACCCGTATACCGCACGCTGGTTATGGGAAACACCAGCGCCACCACACAGGTGAGCAGCAGATTTACCAGGAATAACGTCAAACTCTTTTTATCGTTTCTGAGTACGAATGCGGCTACAGCTACAAACAGCAACGAAAGCAAGCCCGTAACCAGTTGGCTTTGGTCTTGCAGGAAATGAGTATTCCAGAAATGTGGCTCCCACCAGGCCGGGATGGGCACAAAAGCTTTAAGCGGCGCCACCAGGATATTATCGAGCATTCTATCGCTCCATATCCGCAGCCAGAAATCTACATTCATCTGGCTATCGCCCGGCGGAAAAATGCACCAGGCCGCAGGCAGCAATACCAGGCCACCCAACAGGTGCAGCAGCAATGGTTTGGTATTCTTTCGCGGATAACATAACAGGAAATACAAATGCAGCGAAGCCGCCAGCAGCAAGCCCAGCAAATGCGTATTAGATAATAAAAAGAGTAAAAAATAGTAGCCGGCAGTACCCTTACGCTGTTTTTGCCACCACAGGCAAATGCTAAAAGCCAGCAATACACCCAGCGCGTAGTTGCGGCTCAGCGTACCATACTCATACAGGAAAAAATAGCCAAAAGGCAATAACCACCGTACCATAACGGGCAAGCTACTCCGGAATATGACGAGATACACGGTTGCAGATATCAGCAGAAATTGCAGGCATTGCAGGTAACCCAGCTGGTGTGTAAACCGCGAAAGGCTCCACATGAGCACATACCACAATGGCGGATGCCCTTCGTACCGGGTATTGGCCAGCAGATCGCTAATGCTGCCACTACCCTTGGCAATATTCCAGCTGTGCAGCTCATCGCCCCACAGCTCATGGTGGTTTATGCTAAAGGCCAGCAGAAGCAGGTACGCTACAAAAACGGCGTAAGATATGGCTTTGGAAGAGTTGCTTGTTGTATTACCGGGCGTCATGTGCTGTGCAAAATATGCGATCTTTTTTGCATTTCTAAATTCATGCTATGACATTTACCCGGCTTCAGATAATCTTGTTGTTTACCGCGTAGGCCAGCGCCGCTACAATATTGTTTACGTCAAAAGCTTCAAAAATCTTTCTCCGGTAATATTTAACGGTATCGGGCGCTACAAATATTTTTTCGGCGATCTGGTTAATGGTGAGGCCCTGTGCATACAGGCGCAGCACTTCCATTTCGCGTTCGGTCAGCTTGGGTTTCAGGGCTTTTTGCCAGTGGCGGGTGGTGGTGTGGAGTGTCCAGTATTCGCCGGTGCCTTGTTTGTGAATCACACAGTTGCCGGCCTGCTGGTTGTGCGATACTGATACAATGCACATGGCCTTCCACATCTTACCCGATTGGGTAAGGAACAGCGGCGTTAGTTTATGGTTGATAAGCGTGTGTTTGCCATCTGTATTGACCAGGTTAAAATCGTAGCTGATGCTGTACTGCTGTTTTTCGCCGTCCGGCACCTGTTCAAAAAAATCGAACCCTGCATTGTTGATGATGCTCAGCAATTCGAGATCGGCAGGCGGCACATTTTTGAAATAAAAATCGTAGCCCATCTGCAATACGGCTTCGGCGGTATACCCGCATAGAAACAAAGGGTTGTCTGACACGTATTCAAACCCCATTGTAGCATAGTCTATCACATACACGCTTTCGTACGTGAGTCTGGCAAACGCTTTTACCGCCTCCAGGTAAGTTGCGGGCAATAGCTGGTCTTCGGCCGCTACGTTCCCGATTTTATTGCGGGTAAGCAGGCTGTTAGTAACATCTGGTTTCATGAACAAATGGTCCGGACTATAAAATTTACACTAAAGTGTAGCTCCGTTATGTGGCACTTTGTGGAATTTAGCCCATAATCCTACTTATGACACCTAAACCACTGTCCGAGTTAACCTTAACGGAGCTGCACAAACAAAAATCAACCAGTAAAAGTACGTTAATTACGCTGGGTATTGTAGCAGGTATTTTGCTGCTCTACAACCTCTATCTGGCTATTTTTAAGACGCCCAATTTTGCGCTTACCACCATCCTTATCACCCTTATTCCTATTGGTGTGCCCATTTTTTCCGCGCTGAATAAGATAAACGAAGAACTTAAAAACCGACAGTAAACATGTCTGCCACCCACCATTGTTTAAACTGTAACCAGCCTTTGCAGGCGCAGTATTGTGCCCATTGCGGGCAAAAAGCTGCCACCCACCGGTATTCTGTTCATCATTTTGTAATGCACGATCTGGTGCATGGCATCTGGCATGTAGATAAGGGCCTGCTTTTTACCATCAAAGAATTGTTTACCCGTCCCGGTCATAGTGTGCGGGAGTATATTGGGGGCAAAAGGGTGCAGTATTTCAATTACGTTACCCTTCTGCTGCTGGTTATTGGCGCAGAGCTTTTTTTGAACAGCTTTTCGCATATACGGCTTACCGATCTTGTGCCCGAGCACAGTAAAGCAGTGATGTCGGAACTGGAGCAGTTTATGACCAAATACCCCAAAATCATTCCACTGCTTTCTATTCCGGTCACTTCATTGTTCAGCTATTTATGGTTCTACAAAGCAAAGCTGAATGGCACAGAGCATATCATTATGAATGCCTACAAAGCCGCAGCCGAAATGATGATTATGCTTCTGTTTAGTCTGATCACCGTTTTTTACCACAACAAAGAAGTATTATATGTGCTGTATAATGTTATCACATTGGTAGCCAACGCGTATACGGTTTGGTTTTATTACCAGTATTTTTCTGTGTATGGTTACAAAAAAAGCGGTCTGGTTTTCCGCGGTATTATGGTTCCCGTATCGATTGCACTTTTGTATGCAGTCATTGGGTTTCTTTCCGCCGTGGCAACGTACCAGAAATAAAAACTTATCGTGTTTTTTCGTCGGGATTATTCACGATAAAGCCCCATGCGTAATGCATGGGGCTTTTTACTTCCCTGTCTTATACAGCAAAAAGTTTGGCCGCTATGGCATATCTGTTCTATATTCCAATATATCTGCAGGCTGGCAATCGAGCACTTTGCAAATGGCTTCCAGCGTACTAAACCGGATGGCTTTGGCCTTACCGGTTTTTAAGATAGAGAGGTTAGATAGTGTGATGTCTACCCTTTCGGAAAGCTCGTTTAACGACATCTTACGCTTGGCCATCATTACATCCAGGTTTACGATTATAGGCATAAGCTAAATGGTTAAATCATTTTCTTTCTGAATTTCTATACCTCTTTTTACCAATTGTACTACTACAAATAGTATAACTGCCATAAAAAGCCATACATCTGCGCCGGCCAATTGCAAGGCTTGCGCATCGGGCATGGCAACACCTTGTTTCACCAGCCACTCTGCATAATTACATCCCGAATTGGAGAACAAGCCAATGCCCAGCGCCAGGCAGGATGCCAATAAGAGAAACCGTTGCAGTGCCGTGTTGAAGGGTTGGGAGAGCGATACTTTTTTTTCTGCAAACAGTTTAATGATCAGGTAAAACAGTATCGCTTTCAATGTCGCTACAATAAACATGAATATCGCTATAACGATAAACTGCCCGTGGTCGTAATCATAAAGACTGGAGAGATCGGCAGCTTTACCAAAACTATAGGTATTGACCGGGTTTATAACAAACGAGTAAATGCCGCTGAAAAGAATACCGCCGGCCTCTATGCAAAGGCCAATGAAAATAACCCAGGAGATCACCTGTAGTATTTTCAAGATCTGGGTGGTGGTTATTTTTAGTTCCATAGTTGTATATGTGTTTTTAACTATGAAGTAAAACTAGAATTATTTATTGAAAAACAATAAATAATTATTCTTTTTAGAGTAAAAAATATTGTTCGGCATACCATTGCAAAAAATAACCCCCGCCTGTTAAGCGAGGGTTAATAACTTGAAGCCTCAGGTTTTATTCTGGCAACAGCGTGATGCCTGTTACATCTGCTTTTCCGTTTTTAAGAAACTCATAAGTCATCCGGTCGGTCTGGCAATCCACAAACTTGATGTTTTTCAATGTTCTGCACTTAAAAAACGTATTCAAAAGCGTAGAATGCTGAAATAGGACTTTAGCAAAAGAACAGTTTTCAAAGGCGCAATCCTCTAGCGTAACGCCCTCAAATACGGTCTCTTCAATATCTGAAGTATTAAAAGATGTGCCGTGGAACACCGCGCTGGTCATGGTGTTTTTGTGAAGAGAACTGGATTTAAACGTAGCGCCTGTAAAATCGGCACCGGTAAAATTGCAGTTTTTCATATAGCTGCCAGTAAATCCCGCGTCTTTTAACGAGCAGTCGTTAAACAGATTGTTCACCAAATGCGAGTTCTGAAAGTGGCTGTTGCTTATATCCGAACCTCTGAAATCGCAACCATCTACATGATTGCTTTTTAAAAGCAGCCCCGACAGATCAGAATCTATAAACTTGCAGCGCTGCAGATTGGATGAACTGAATTTTTCGTGCAGGTCTTTCAATCCAGAGAAATCGGCATCTACCCAGTTTCCGCGCGACATATCCCAGCTTAGCTTTTTTCCTGGTTTGTCGGTAGGTTGCTCCTGCTTTATGGCCGCTTGCGCAACCAATGGCCCGGCATTGGCAACCTCAGCAACGGTAGATTGAAAGTTTTCTGAAAAGTAGTTGAGGTCTACCCCCAGGATTTCGGCAAGCCGGTTAAATGTAATAATGTCGGGAATAGATTCTCCCCGTTCCCATTTTCCAACGGCCTGCGGACTAATAAACAGCCGTTCTGCCAATTGTGCCTGCGACAAATCTGCTTCTTTACGTGCTTTGGCTATTTTGGCGCCAATCATCTTGGTTTCCATAATTTTTGGTTTTGTTTTTCGATACTGCAAAGGTATTCTGGTTCATCACCACTATCGCCAAAACGGCCGCCACTATTGGTTGTAATAGCACTACTTGTGGTTGTTATTGCACAACCAGCGGTGGTATACCGCAAAAATCAGGCAGAACCGCCGCTTTTCAGGAAAATTGAAAAGATAAAATAAGCACCAGGCGCAACAAAAAAGGACAAGCCAGGTAAATTGACTTGTCCCTCCAAAGAACTGCGAATCAGGTACATTTCTTAGCTCATCCTATAATTGCTTTTACTCCAGATAAGCACCTGCAATCTTATCGCCCTTGAGCTCTACCGCAATATGGTTTTGTAGTGTGGTAGACACCGAGAAACCAATATAATCTGCGGTAACGGGGTAGTTCTTATGTTGGCGGTCTACCAGTACTGCTACCTGTATTTTCTCCGGCTCGGCATGTAAGAAAGCTTTCATGGCATATAATAAGGTCTTGCCCGAGTTGGTCACATCATCTACCAGGATCACGATCTTTTTATTGAAGTCGTAATCGAGGTTTACATCGCTCTTTAACGGGTGTTTTTTGTTCATCGTCAGCGATAGCAGTTCTATTTTTTGCTTCGACAGCTGTTTCAGCTCCTTCATTAATAAGGCGGCCAGCACACTGCCCGCATCTGCAATACCTACCAGTACCAGCTCCTTTTCGTCGAGGTTTTGCTCATACATTTCATAAGCCATCCGTTTGATCTTATGACCAATCACTGCCTCATCCAATATCTGAACCCTTTGTTTTGCCATGGTTTTACAATTGAAAAACAAATATAGTATTCCCGTTTCAAAACCTAAACCCTATGTTTTTAAGCTAATTCAGCGTATTTTCGGCCCATCAATTGTACACTATGCAAATAGTTCAGCAGATTCTTTTTATCGTATGTGCCGGTCTTGCCGTTTTCCTGTTCGCCAAAAAAGCGAAGGAGATCCGCCGCAACATTTTGTTGGGCAAGGACGAAGACCTATCCGACCGCAAGGACGAGCGGATCAAAAACACGCTTTTACTGGCCTTTGGGCAGAAAAAGATGTTTAAAAACCCTATGGTGGCGGTATTACACTTTTTTGTATACGCCGGTTTTGTGATCATCAACCTCGAAATCCTTGAGATTTTCCTGGATGGTATCCTGGGGCACCACCGTTTGTTTGCAGCGCCTTTGGGTGGCCTGTACAGCATTCTGATTGGCCTGTTCGAGATACTGGCTGCGCTTGTACTCATTTCCTGCGCCATTTTCTTTGTAAGAAGAAATATCGTTAAAGTACGCCGCCTCAACCGCTCCGAGCTGGATGGCTGGCCTAAAAGCGATGCCAATTATATTCTTATTACCGAAATCGTGCTCATGTCGCTGTTCCTGCTCATGAATGCGGCAGACCTGAACCTTCAAAAGCTGGGCGCTGCGCACTATGCCCAAACCGATACTTTCTGGATCTCGGGCCTTATCGCTCCGGCTTTATCGGGGCTCTCCGAGGGTACGCTCATGGGTATCGAAAGAGGTTGCTGGTGGTTGCACATTATTGGTGTGCTGGCTTTCCTGAACTACCTGCCCTACTCCAAGCACCTGCACATTCTGCTGGCTTTCCCCAACTCTTATTACGCCAGGCTGCAACCGGCCGGTGAAATGGACAATATGGAGAACATCCAGAAAGAGGTATTGTATATGATGCAACCCGAGCTTGCCCCAACCGGCGATGCTGCCGCAGCACCAGAACACCAGCGCTTTGGCGCCAAAGATGTAACCGACCTGAGCTGGAAGAGCCTGCTCGATGCTTATAGCTGCACCGAGTGTGGCCGTTGCTCGGCTGCCTGCCCGGCCAACCAGACCGGTAAATTGCTGAGCCCCCGTAAAATTATGATGGATACCCGCGACCGTCTCGAAGAAGTGGGCCAGAATATTACAAAGAACGGTTCTTTCGTAGACGATGGCAAAACCCTCATACACGATTATATCACCACCGAGGAGCTGCGTGCCTGCACCAGTTGCAACGCTTGCGTAGACCAATGCCCGGTAAGCATTAACCCGCTCGATATTATCCTGGAACTGCGCCGCTACCTGGTAATGGAAGAAAGTAACGCGCCGCAGGAATGGAACCAGATGTTCAGCAACATCGAAAACAATATGGCGCCCTGGAAATTCAGTCCCGACGACCGCGACAAGTGGGTAGCCGAAATGATGAACTAAACTTTAACACCGTCTAAAGCGAATTAATGAGCACATCGTTTCAGTTTTCCTACGCTATCCGCGAAAAGCTGGCTGTTATTGTAAAAGGTCTGAGCATTGACCAGCTCAATGCTATTCCGCAGGGCCTCAATAATAATATAGCCTGGCACCTGGGGCATATGGTGGTGAGTACCGAGCTGCTTTGCTACCACCGCACCGGAGCAATGCCAGAAAAGGAAATACCGCTGGCAGATAAATACCGCAACGGTACCCGCCCCGAGGCTTTTATAACGCAGCAAGAGGTAGATGCACTGCTGGGCAGATTGCTCACCAGTCTTAAAGCGATTGAGGAAGCCCATGCAAACGGCTCCTTTGCCACCATTACACCCTACAGCACCGTTACCTTTGGTTTTGAGTTGAAGGACTTTATTGATGTGATGGCCTGCTGCTCGCACCACGACCTGCTGCACTACGGTAATGTGCTTACCATGCGGAAACTAGTGTAGTTAAAAGAAAGAAGTAACACCGCAAAGTGTTTGATTACGTTAAAATAAGAAAGCAATGCAAATAAAAACAATGGCCGAATACATGGCCGAAGGAACACAGCCAGAAGTATTATTCTGGATAGGATGTGCCGGAAGTTTTGACCAGCGCGCGCAAAAAATAACCAAAGCATTTGTAGAAATTCTCCATAAAGTAGGTGTGTCCTTTGCTATTTTGGGCAAAGAGGAAATGTGTACCGGAGATCCTGCACGCCGTGCGGGCAACGAGTTTCTGTTTCAGATGATGGCGTACAATAATATTCAGCTGCTGAACATGTACGGCGTTAAAAAAATCGTAACCACCTGCCCCCACTGCTTCAATACATTGAAAAATGAGTACAAGCCGCTGGGGGGCGATTACGAAGTGATTCACCACGCTACTTACCTGCAACAGCTGATTAACGAAGGCAAGGTAAGAATGAAGGAAGACGGCGCTTTCAAAGGCCGTAAAATCACTTACCACGACAGCTGCTACCTGGGCCGCGCCAATAATATTTATGAAGCGCCACGCCAGGTGCTGGAACTGCTGGATGCCGAGCTGGTAGAAATGAAACGTTGCCGTACCAATGGCCTATGCTGTGGTGCCGGTGGCGCGCAGATGTTTAAGGAAGAGGAAAAAGGCGATACCCGTGTAAACCTGGAGCGCACCAACGAAGCGCTCGATACCGGTGCGCAGGTTATTGCTGCCAACTGCCCTTTTTGCATGACCATGCTCACCGATGGTGTAAAAAGCAAAGAGAAAGAAGATAGTGTGCAGGTGCTCGACATTGCCGAACTGGTAGTGCAATCAATGGCTTAAGCCCTATCTGGTCTTGCTGACTGAAGTCACAGTTGTACTACGGCTCCATCACGGGTGTAACCGTTTTCGGGCGGTTTTTGGGGTTATTTTTTTCGCAAAAAAGTAACAAGAAGACGACTGAAGAGCCATGTAACCCTCATAAATTGAAAGTAATAAACAGGTTCAATGTTTGATAAATTATTAGGCAAAGGCAAGCATAAAACGACCTGGCCAAAACATATGGTGGAGGACGTGCCCTTCATCAAACAAAATCTCCGCTACCCTTTCAGGTGGCGGATTATTTTTCCACTCCTGCTGGGCATTACGGTAATCCTGTTTATCGTGCCGGTTGCGCTGAGCCTTACCCTGGGCGATACACCATTGGCACCGCTGATCAACCTGTTTATCTGGATTAGTGTGGGTATTTCAATCCTGGCCTGGGTAGCCGCTATTTACCAGTACCGCAAATCGCTGGTGTTTACCGCCATTGCAACACCAGGCGATGAATTGCAGCAGGTACAGCTCATCCGTCGTTTCTTTTCGGAAAGGGGCATTATGGTGCTCGACCATCCCGAAACCGCCAAAGTGCAGTATGTAGTGAGCCTGCCCATCAAAAAAGGTTCTGAAGAGCGTGAAGTGGTGATTTTAATTGCCGACAATAACCGCATCCTCGTAAACAGCCATTTTT
Organism: Chitinophagaceae bacterium; assembly: GCA_031546985.1. Taxonomy (GTDB): domain Bacteria; phylum Bacteroidota; class Bacteroidia; order Chitinophagales; family Chitinophagaceae; genus JAVBJN01. The sequence goes on along the minus strand of JAVBJN010000024.1, from coordinate 87,453 downwards.
CGGGCCGTGGTTTAAACCTGGCGCTCAACCAGCGTACATACAAAGATCTGGTAACGGCGATAGAACAATTCGTTCACAACAAAGGGGTATAGACAATCCAAATTGCTCATTTCCAGCATTATTCCGACATTTACAGTATGAACACACAAACCCTAAAAGATATTATACCCCAGGATTTCACCGACGAAAGCCGGGTTTGGATTTACCAGAGCAACCGTCCTTTCAGCGATAAAGAAGTATTGGAGATCAACGAACAACTGTCACATTTTGCTACCCAGTGGAATGCGCATGGCGCACCGGTTAAAGGCTGGGGCGAAGTGTTGTTTCACCAGTTTATCGTGCTCATGGCCGATGAAACCGATATTAAAGTAAGCGGTTGCAGCACCGATAGTTCGGTACGCATCATTAAGAGCCTGGAGCGCCAGTACAGCATTAACCTGTTCGACCGCCTTACCCTCACCTTCCTGGTAAAAGACAAGGCCGAAATGCTGCCGCTGCACCAGGTTCAATACGCACTTGACAAAGGTTTTCTCACTGCCGATACCCAATTGTTCAATAATATGGTGCAAACCAAAGGCGAACTGATGGATTCGTGGTTGATAGCCTTGAAAGACAGTTGGTTAGCCAAAAGAATTAATTTAGCCTCTGCATAAAAAAGGCTTTGAAGTTTCAGGAAAAGCATTAATTTTGCATCCCTGAAAAGTTGGTCCGGTAGCTCAGCTGGATAGAGCAACAGCCTTCTAAGCTGTAGGCCATTGGTTCGAATCCAATCCGGATCACAAGTAAGTCAAAACCCGCTCATTGAGCGGGTTTTGTTGTTTATCCCCCTATTTATATGAAATAAATTTATCAGAAAAATTGCCTTTATTTGTTCAAAATATTGGTGTGATTAAGTTTAAAGTACATGGACCGATCTCCATACCATACAAAGAAAACGAAAAACGTAGTAAACATATTTCTGTAGCTGATGCTAAAGAGTTCTGGTTAGAAATCGATAAAAGCTTGGCCAAAGAGAGAGGATGTTACGTTTTTTGCTTAAAGTACAGAGGAAAAGTTATTCCATATTATATTGGCAAGGCCTGTAAGAGCTTCTCTCAGGAGGTGTTTACTAGTCATAAACTGACCAAATTTAATGAGGCTCTTCATGCAAGCCCTAGCTCTAAGCCTGTTATATATTTTGTTGTACATCCAAAGCAAAAAGGTAAAACAAATGAATCTGCTATTGATGAGCTTGAAACTTATTTAATACAATCTGCTATTATGATCAACCCTGAGATCAAAAACATTCATAAGACTGTAGGTAGAAAATGGACTATTAGCAATGTGATCGACCAAGTACCAGGACGTACTAGAGAAGACGAAAAATCGTTTTCTAAGTCTATGGGACTAAGTGGGCCAAGAGCACTGAAACCTTCATGACTTGGAAAATTAAGTCCATTTTGAAGCGCCTTTTCGCAGAAAATTTCCTATGTCATTGCATTTAAATGACTGGCTGGAATCATTGATTTAGGCCGAAACTACTTTTTAAGGATCTCGCTTTATGATCACTAAGCGGATTATTTATTCCTAGAAGCCTATCCACCAATAAACTGCTGAAAAGAAAACGCAGGATCCCGCATGTCTATTTCGTTCTTGCTGGATTCTAATTGCGCTGCTGCATCAACAACCATTCTTTGTTCATAGTCATTGATGGCGGCTTGTATTATCTCGTAATTTCCGTTGGTGAGGTTACCCATCTAGTGTTGATGCATCTACCAATCCGGTAAGAGTAGTAAAATCGTTCTTCTCACTTCTTAGGTATTTCATTGGTAAGGTAGAAAAAAACTCTATTGTTTGCGACAGGCTTCTGAGGCGTGCCCTGCTTAAAATGGTTTCTTAACAGCAGTTGAATAGAATGGTTGTTATGCTCATGGGTATAGGCTTCGATGGTGTTTAAATGCATGGTATTAAACCCATAGTCGATAATCCTTACCAGCGCTTCGTGCATATAGCCCATTCTGTGAAACCGGGAATCAAGCGTGTAGCCGGTTTCTGCTTTATCTCCGGCTTGTGAGATATTCCAGAAACAAATGGTGCCTATAAAGGCATCGCTGCCCTTTTCGGTAATAACCCAAAGTATCGTTTTACCAGTAGCGATTTCCTTTTGCACCCTGTCGATAAATGCCCGTGTTTGTTCAATGGTGACATGCCTGAAATCGTCCAGGTAAGTATTCACCATATCATCGTTCCGGTGCATAAAAATAGCGGCATCATCGGTTGTTTCGAGCTGCCTCAGCACCAAGCGGTCGGTCACCAGGATTGGAAAGGGGTCGAAATTAGGCTCCGGCATGGGTGGTCATTTTCCTTCCCTAAAGTTAAGGCATAGCGCAAATTTGGCAAAGGCACATCTTCTCCTCCGATTGCTATTGCATCCATTCCTCCAGCGTAAGCACTGTTGCCTGCCGTGGAAATACCCTGGTGGTTAAAACACGGTGCACTTCTTCATCCCGGTCGGCGCAGCAGTCGGAAAGCACGGTAATGACCAGGTCTTTATCGGCAGCTTCGCGCAGGGTAGATAGCACGACGCCACCGGTTGCAATGCCGGTAAGCACCAGGTGGTTTATATCATGCGCCCGCAGCAGCACTTCCAGATCGCTGCCTGTAAAAGCGCTTACCCTGCGTTTGGTAATCAAAATATCATTGGCCTGCGGTGCAAGTGCGTCATGTATCTTCGCAAAGTCTTCCATTTTAACATGCGCTATTTGTTGCTTAAATGCTGCAAGCATTTTGTTCTGCGGGTTTATTTCCGGCATTCCGTCTCTGAAAGTTAAGGTTACATACCAAACGGGAATACCTTTTTCGCGGGCGTGGCTTATGGCCCTGGCCACAACCGGAATAAATGCTGATGCGGTGGGCAGGTTGTGCAGTATACCCTCCTGCATGTCCATAACCAGTAATGCTGTTTTTTGTTCCATTTGATCGGTTTTAAGATTAATCGTTTTGTAATCCGGGTAAACTATTGACAGGAGTTGTTTTTCGTCCGCTTTTCCAAAGAAATCCGGAGAAAACCAATGCGATAACGATGGCTAAAATACCCTGGCAGAGAATGGTATTGGGAGCGCCGAGCCATTTGGAGATCCACCCAATAAACAAACTACCGAGTGGCAATGTACCAAAGGCCGACATGGCGAAAAAGCTAATAACCCTGCCCCGCATTTCAGGCGCCGATGCAATTTGTATAATGGTATTGCATACCGGCAATATAAGCATGGTGCCAAAGCCGCAAACCACCGCCAGCAGCATGGATAAAGGAAAATAACCGACATGCGAAAACGCGATAAGACCTACGCCCAGCATGATAATACAGACAAACAATCTTCGCTTAAGGTTCAGTTGTGGTTTTAATGCAGCCAGGTAAACGGTGCTCATAACCGCACCCACGCCAATAAAAGCATTGATGTAGCCAAAGGTAGCCGCATCGCCCTTAAATATTTCCTTTGCATACACCGGCAGCAACGTATTGTAAGGCACCACCAACGAACAAAGCACGGTAAGCAGCAATATGGTCATGCCTATCTCCGGCGTCTGTTTCATGTAGTTTAGCCCATCGGTGAGATCGGAAGAGAATTTTTTCTTCTCCGTTTTAGGAACATAGGCAGGAAAAGTCATGAGCATGAGAGAAATGATAACCGCTACAAAACTCACCGCATTAGCCGCAAAACAGTTACCCGCGCCATATTTAGCCAGCACAAACCCCGACAATGCCGGACCTATGAGCCGGGCCAGGTTGTTGAGCGATGAGTTCATAGCAATGGCGTTCGGTAAATCGTTCTTATCCTTAACGATGTCATTTACCATAGGCTGCCGGGCAGGCACATCAAAAGCATTGGCTATGCCGAGCAACACGCTTAACGATAGAATAATCCAAACCTGGTGGTAGTTGGCAAAGAACAACACCGTAAGTGCAATGGCCTGCAGCGCCGAAACGATTTGGGTAATCATTAACACCTTATAACGGTTGTAGCGGTCGGCCACTATGCCACCCAATGGCGAAAACAGAAAAGAAGGAAACTGCTCCGCAAAAATGGTAACCCCGATCATAAAGGCAGATTGGGTCATGGTGTAAACCACCCAGATCACCGCCGTGCGCTGCATCCACATACCGATACGGGAGATCAGCTGCCCGCTGAAGAACAAGGTATAATTGCGGCTTTTAAAAGCTCTGAAGGTGTTTCTTATATCCAGGTTCATGTGTTATTGTCCGCTCTGTTTGTGGTTATGCAAGCCATATACGGTTATTGTTTTGCGGTGGCGAGTTTGGTTAATACCGGCATGGCTTTGGCCAGTATGTCCTTTTCCTTGCTGGTTAAGGTTTGGTCTATCAGTTCGTGCAGGTACTGGTCTTTATGGTATTGCGCATCTTTCACCAGTTTCTTCCCCTGGCTGGTGAGCGATACATACACTTTTCGCCGGTCTTCTTCCGAAGGTGTGCGGGTTATAATACCCTGCCCTTCTATCTTCTTAAGAATCTGCGACATCGATTGCGTGGTGATACGGGTAAGCGAGGCCAGTTCTGTAGGTAGTATGGTGGTATGGCGCGCAATCAGGCCAATGGTTTCCAGCTCTGTCATAGAATACACCGTGGTTTGCGCCATTTGCTTACGCAGTGTTTTGTGCAGCGAAGCAATAGCAGTACGCAGCGATAAGGTTAATGAAACGGTATCCATATTATGAAGTAAAACTTGTTAGTTTACCTTACAAATATACAGATAAATGTATTTCGCAACACAGTTTAGGTTGCACGCAAAAGGGCCGCCCATAGGCAGCCCTTTCTATCTTTTAATATACAATAAGTATTTTACGCTTCCTGGCGTTTTTCATAGTGCATCACTACAATACCACAATCAAACGGTGTGGCTTTTACCAATTTCAGGTTTTGCCGGCCGGTTTGTGCATTAAAAATGGCTAGTCCGCTCCCAATTGCAGCTGGGTTTATAAACAAATGAAATTCGTCGATGAGGCCATGTTCGATAAGCGAGGAAACAAAAGTGGCGCCTCCATAAGCGATAAGGTCTTTGCCTTCCTGGGCTTTTAGCTTATTTACTTCTGCTGCAATATCGCCTTTGGCGAGCGCAGTATTGGCCCAGGCAGATTGTTCCAGTGTTTTAGAGAACACCACTTTAGGTGTATCTGTAAATTTTTTACCTGCCCACACCTCGGCGTTGTTTTCATCGGCAGCTACCGAAGCCCAGTAAGGAATAAAGCCTTCGGCCAGTTTGCGGCCCAGCAAAATACCATCTACATGCTCGGTTAGGGCTGTAACATAATCTTTCAGGTCATCATCCCAGTTTTGCGACATCCAATCCATTTCGCCGTTAGGGCCGGCAATATACCCGTCAATGGTCATCTGTACCTGTAGCTTTAACTTTCTCATTGCTTCTGTTATTTAGTACTGCAAACTTAAGGCGTATTGTGTATTACAAGGCTATCTGTATGCGACAATTGCAAAGGCATTTTACGACAGAAAAATTAAAATGTATTATTTTCAATCCTTCAATTCAACCATTTTTAATCGCAGGCATATGTCAATAACCCAACAAATAGCCAAACATTTGCGGGATGTGCATTTCGGTGGCAACTGGACTACCTCTAACCTGAAAGACAACCTGACCGGTGTAACCTGGCAGCAAGCGACTACGCAGGTATACGATTTCAATACCATTGCCACACTGGTGTACCATGTTAATTATTATGTAAGCGCGGTGTTGAAGGTGCTGCAGGGCGAGCCGCTCCAGGCCAGCGATAAACTGAGCTTTGACCATCCGCCCATTCAATCGCAGCAAGATTGGGACGAGCTTCTGAACAGGATTTGGGCCGAAGCCGAAACATTTGCAACATTAATTGAAGCCCTGCCCGATAGCCTGCTGCTGCAAAATTTTACAGATGAGAAATACGGTAATTACTACAGGAACCTCACCGGCATTATAGAGCATATGCATTACCACCTGGGGCAGATAGTGCTGGTTAAAAAGATCATTCAACCGGCGCAGGATTAGTTTTTAATACGCATTATCCTGGCCAGCATCGATTGCGTCTTGCCAATTTTACGTAGCTTATAGCTTAAACCAACCAAGCCAGATTTTTATGAGCCTAAAAATAATCCTTACAGGTGCCACCGGACTGGTAGGCGAAGGCGTGCTGATCGAATGCCTGAACCATCCCGAAGTATCGCAGGTACTTAGCATTAGCCGCAGACCATCGGCTGCACAGCATCCTAAACTGAAGGAGTGCATTGTGCCCGACTTCTTTCACCTGGATGGCATTGCAGACCAGCTTACCGGCTACGATGCCTGTTTTTATTGTGCGGGCATCAGCTCCAACGGCGTAAGTGAAAAAGACTACACTTATATTACCTACGACACCACCCTTCATTTTGCCCAAAAACTACTGGAAATTAACCCACAAATGGTGTTCTGCCATATCTCCGGCGCTTCTACCGACAGTTCCGAAAAAGGTAAAATCATGTGGGCAAGGGTAAAAGGCAAAACCGAAAACGCGCTCCTGCGCTTACCATTTAAGAAGGTTTATAACTTCCGGCCGGGCTTTATGAAACCTACACCCGGACAAAAAAATGTAAAACCGGCCTATAAGATACTGGGTAGTTTATATCCATTGCTGCGTTTGTTATTCCCCAATGCTGCAAGCACAATGGCGGTAGTGGGTCAGGCCATGATCAACAGTGTGCGCAAAGGCTATCCCAAATCGGTATTGGAGGTAAAAGACATTAAGCAACTGGCACAGGAGTAAGCGGTTAGTACAAAATTATCGCGCAGCATACCAGGCTACAGCATTGGCCTCTTCTGTTTTAATAAACGCATCTTTGGCATCATTGTACGCATTGCCATCGGCCCACTCTTGCAGGCTCAGCGCCTGTTTCAATTGCTGGTAAGCCGCTTTAACATCGGGGTGCGCCTTTATATAATCCCTGAAAGCCACGTGCCGGGTCCAGTGTTCAGAACCATATGGCAATATGTGGATATGCGCCAGGCGGTAAGTATGCTCTTCCAGGTCTTTGGGAATGGTATCACCTTCGCGAATAATTGGGGGAATAGCCAACGAACCTGGTTCTATCGTTAGTTTAATAAAAAACCTGCGGTATGGCATACCGCTGTTAAACTTTTCGTAGTAAACATAACCCTGCGCCAGCATTGGTGCAATAATCTGATCCAGCTCACCCTCGTCTTTCAGCCCCACCAGTATATCAATAATGGGTTTGGCATATAGTCCTTCTATAGATGTGCTTCCAATGTGTTCGATAACGGGTTTGAAACCCTCCAGTGTCTGTGCAATTTCCTGTTGCACCAAGGCAAATGCTTTAGGCCATGATGGATCATAAGGCAATACATCTATCTTCATAACAAGCTTTCGTTTAATCGGTTTTTCAATATGGGGCATCTAAAGTAGAGATTTCTGCTAACACTTAGCGCAGCAGAGATGTTAGTAGGATGAAGAAATCTGATCTGTGTCCTATAAAATACTCATTTTTGTATCTGTACTCGTCTTGCTGGTTGGCCTAATTTTGCGTTTAAACCGCAACAAATGATACACCAGACGAACAGGCTCCGCCTCCGCAGCGTGGAAGTAAACGACCTTAAAACGATTACAGCAATATATCGTGCTACGCAAACAAAAGCAGCGCAAAGTGTAGATACGACGGTAATTTCAGAGGATTTTGGCATACCGGTATGTGTAGTGGAAGTAGATAAAAACATAGCAGGTTACCTGTCGCTGCATACTACCGGTACCGCGCAACCTTCGGTAAACACATTGGCTCATTTATGCGATGCCTACACCCGAAATGGTATGGAAGAAACAGTAAAGCAAATGATTGAAGCAGAAACAATACCGCATACAGATGCCGCAGCAATATGCCGCGCCTATGGGTTTGAAAATGTATCAGAACTAAGGGCATCTACCCAAAAGCTGGTGCGCTGGTTGAATGATTGCGCCCAATAAAAGAAGAGACAAGTATGAAAGCAGAAACCTTATATGTAAAAATAGCTGGCTTACTGGAGCAGCAGATCAGGAGCGAAGTGCTGCGCACCGGCGACAAACTTCCTTCTATCCGCACCATACAGGAAACGCAGCAGGTAAGCATCAATACGGTTAAGCAGGCTTACCTGGAGCTGGAGCGCAAGGGTTTGATAGAAGCAAGGCCCAAATCGGGCTACTATGTAAGCCAATCGCTGCACCGCAAACTGCCAGTGCCCTCTGTAAGCAAGCCGGGCACCCTCACCCGTGAAAACCAAACCGAAGACCTCATCACCAAAGTGTTTGATACGATTGGCAATCCCGCCATTGCCCAGTTTTCGCTGGGTGCACCGGACGTTTCGCTGTTGCCCGTAGCCAAACTTAACAAAGGACTGATTAAAGCAATGCGCTCGCTGGAAGACAGTGGCATCCGCTACGGTTCTGTTCAGGGCAATCTGCGCCTGCGTAACAACGTTTCGCGCTGGTCTTTTGTTTGGGGCGGCCAGTTAAGGCCCGATGATATTATTACCACTTCCGGCGCCATGAATGCCATTTACAATTGCCTGATGGTAACCACGCAACCCGGCGATACCATTGCGGTAGAAAGCCCGGTGTATTTTGGCCTATTGCAACTGGCCAAGACTTACGGGTTAAAGGTGATCGAATTGCCCACGCATCCTGTTACCGGTATAGCGCCCGAGGCATTAAAGAAGGTGCTGCACAAGATCAAAGCCTGTTTTCTCATTAGTAATTTCAACAACCCGTTGGGGAGTTGCATGCCCGATGAAAACAAGAAAGCCGTAGTGGCAATGCTGGCGGCACATGGCATACCGCTTATCGAAGATGATTTGTATGGCGATGTGTTCTTTGGCGATAAACGCCCGGTACCCTGCAAGGCTTACGACGAAGAAGGTATGGTGCTCTGGTGCGGATCTGTGTCTAAAACCCTGGCACCGGGCTACCGCGTGGGTTGGATAGCACCCGGCAAGTATAAAGAAAAGGTTCTGCGGCTAAAGCTGTTGCAAACGATGGCTACACCCACATTGTACCAGGAGGTGATTGCCGATTTTATGGAAAACGGCCGTTATGAACACCATTTGCGAACACTCCGGGGCGCTTTACACGCCAATAGCCTGCAATACCTGCGGGCTATTGAAGAATATTTTCCGGAAGGCACAAAAGTAACCCGGCCCAAAGGCGGTTTTATGCTGTGGACCGAACTTGATAAAAACATGGATACCGCCGAGCTTTTCGATATAGCTATGCGGCAAAAAATAAGCATTGCACCCGGACGGATGTTTACCCTGCAAGATCAGTTTCACAACTGTATGCGGCTGAGCTATGGACTTAAATGGAGCCCGCTGTTAGACAGCAAGCTCCGGCAATTGGGTAAATTGGTTAAACAGATGCGTTAACCCTGGCTTAATGTTTTTGAGCAGAAGGGTCTCCATCGCTAAACATAGCCATCATATCTGCCAGTCCATTGGGCGAATGCAACGATTCGGTCTGGTCCAGTGTCATTTGGGCTGTTGCACTGGCCCTTTCCCGCATTTGTTGTTCATAAGCTGCAATGGCAGCCAGTGTATCGGGATAGGCATCGCTGGTAAGACAAATGCTTAACTCCAGCGCATCCAGCATGGCCATGTTTACCCCTTCTCCGGCATAGGGCGGCATCAGGTGCGCCGCATCGCCCAGCATGGTAAGGTTAGGCAGCGCCTGCCAGGTTTGGTCTAATGGCATGCAATACTGCGGACGGGGTATGAAAGCGTTGCTCGCATTGGCAAACAATTCTTCCCAAATGCTGCTCCATCCACTAAAATCTTTCTTAAACCAGGCCAGCACAGCCGCTTTGTCGGTAAAATCTATGCCACTGCTGGCCACCCAGTTTTCATCGGTTTTAAAACCTGCATAAAACATAAGGCTGCCATCTCCTTTAGCACTCACAATAAGCGTTTGAGAATCGCCCATCGCAAAAATCTTTCCACCGTTCAGCAACTTATTCATTACAGGGCTGTTTACCGCAGCGTCATATACGGCACCTTCTATGGCCGTCATACCGGCAAAAAATGGTTTGATAGGTGTTATAAACGGACGGATTTTAGAATTAGCGCCATCTGCTGCTATCACCATATCGGCGGTGGCAGTGGTTCCGTTCTGGAATGTTATGATCCAGCCGTCGCCATCGGGCGTTAAGGATTTAAAATTGCTATCCCACACCACGGTATCCGGCGCCAGTGAATCGAGCAGGATATTGCGCAGCGGCCCCCGGTCTATCTCCGGGCGCGATAAATTATCGGGGTCGTTAATGTCCTCATCCATCATGATATTGCCCTGCTGGTCTATAATCCGCATTTTATCTGCACCAGGGCGGTAATTGGCCATAAACGCGTCCATCAAACCCGCCTGGCGTAAGGCTTCCAATCCCGAATCGGCGTGCAGGTCTAGCGTAGCGCCCTGTACCCTTACCTCCCGGTTCAGATCTCTTTCGTATACTTTTACATCAGCGCCTTTGCATTGCAAAAGCCGGGCAAGGGTTAATCCTCCGGGACCACCGCCCACAATAGCAATTTGTTTGTTTTTAATGTTGTGCATTGTTTCTATGTTGATTGTTATTTGTTGGTTGTTTGCAGCATACCCTGTATGATAGCCTCGCAGCATTGCAGGATCACTTTTTCGGAAATGACTTGTTTGGGCCGGTACTGGTGTTCATAATACTCATGCATCAGATCCTGCATGGGGGCAAACAGCAATGCCCGGTGCGCCTCAAAAGGCAGTTTGCGGATATGCCCGGATGCAACATGCCGCTTCACAAACCGGTGAATGGGCGCAAAAAACTGCCCTTCTGCAATATTCCTTTCTCCGAAAGCCTTGTTCAGCAATGGCGAGTATTTACCATACTGCATAAGTACCAAAGCAGGTTTATTATGTTTAAAATATTGAAAGGCATTGAGCCAGAGCCGTTTTACGCCTTCGGCAAAAGACATGGTTTCGGCAAAATCCTGCAACACCGCTTTTTCATAATTGCCCAGCACTTCTTCTATAAAAAGTTTAATAAGCAGGTCGTCTTTATCCTTGTATTTAAGGTAAATGGTGCGTGGCGAGATCTTGGCGGCACTGGCCAGCTTTTGCATGGTAAGGTTCTCCAACCCTTCTTCTGCTATAATCTGCAGCGCTATGCTGCGGATGGCTTCTTCTTTTGCTAAACTCCTGGTGCGCATACCTGTTTCTTTTTTCAAAAGTAAATAAATATATACTTATAGAAAATTAATTTTTCGGCAGTCCAATGAAAATATGTAACGGAATTTTGTAATTTAATAGTGCGGTGTAGGTTATCCCTGCACTGTAGACCTCTAAAAATCAATGCAATGAAACGAATATTGCTTTTTGCTTTACTGCTGCCACTGGTGGGACAAGCACAGCAAACTTTAAAACTGGGGCTTTATACCGATCAGGGGTTTTCCTTACCCGTTGGTTATTCCCCGCTTTATGTCTCCACTGCTTTTACCCCAACCGGCGAGCAATACACCATCTATGCCACTTCTGTATACGCAGCTTCATATGGTGTGCTGGCTTCATATGCGATCCAACGCATGTCGGCCACGGTTTTGCTGGGCTATGGCAGGAGCGGTTATGCTTACCGTCTGTCTAACTCCATATCCGATCAGAAAGATCTGAAAACGATACACAAACAATTTACTACACAACTGCAACTGGGCTACAAAGTATTAGAAATAGGCAGATTGTCGGTAACGCCGCAATTGGGCGCGGGACTGCTGGTGATGAAAAAGGAACTCGACTTATACAACGGCGATAATAAGCAGACCTTTCCTTTAAAAAGCGACTACTTTACTTTTACACAGTTTTTTGCCAGCCTGGAGATTAAAACTGCGTTCGACATTAACCAGCATTTTTCTGTAGCGGCGGCTCCTTTCTTTAACCTTTGCTTTACCGATCAATGGCAAACGATTACCACCACGGGTAACCAGCATTTTAACGCGTTTGGACTTCGCATCAGCGGAACCTACAATATTCCGATGGGTGCTAAAAAGAAGGTTGCGGCTCAGTAAACTCAGAGAATGCGCATTTGTTTTAGAAAATGCTCGCGATAAGATAAACCCAGCGGAACCTCGTAGGTTTGGTGCAGGGTAATCAGGTTGCCTGTTACCGCGCTGATACAATTGCGGTTGATGAGAAATGATTTGTGCACACGGGTTATGAAAGGAAAAGGCGCAAGCTCCGATTCTATATAGCTTAACGTGCTGTGCACAATGTGTTTTTGTCCGTCGGTTGTATGAATAACAATATAATTCTTCAGCGCTTCAATCATCAAAATCTCATCTGCCTGCAAGCGCACGAGTTTTTTATCGCTCTTCACATAAAAGGGTTCCGGCGTTGCGGCAGAGGCGGCAGGAGCAGCATTTTCTTCCTTTGCCTTGAGCACTTTATCTACAGCTTTTAAAAACCGGTCAAACGAGATGGGCTTGAGCAGGTAGTCGGCTACATCCAGTTCAAACCCTTCGAGGGCATGCTCCTGAAAAGCTGTGGTTATAATGATCTTAGGCGGGTTCTTCAACGATTTTACAAAATCGAGCCCGGTCATTTCCGGCATGCGGATGTCGAGAAAAATGAGGTCTATTTTCTCTTTAGACAGCATCGCAAAAGCCTGCAAGGCATTCTGACAAGTGCCTTTGAGTACCAGCTGGGGTACTTTTTGCACGTAGTATTCCAATACCTCGCGTGCCAGCATCTCATCGTCTACAATCAGGCAATTCATGAATTCAGATTTACAGATAAAAATAAGGTGAACAATTGGTTTTCGTTCTTAATCTCCAAACTATGTTTACCGGGATACAACAGGGCCAGCCGTTTGCGGATATTGGCCAGACCAATGCCGCCCGCAGCAGGTTTGATCAGTTTGTTTTTATAGTTATTGGTGCAGCTAAAGGAAAGTACGCCATCCCGGCCCTTTACCATCACTTCTATATAGCCCCCATCGGCCATAGAATCCAGGCCGTGTTTTACCGCGTTTTCTACAATGGTAATGAGCATGCCTGGTGCGATATGGTAAGCTCTTGCGTCTATATCGGCGCTAATCGCGATCTGGTGCAAAGGGTTCATGCGTATCCGCTCAATTGCGATATAATCTTCCAGTATCTGCAATTCTTTCTGCAAAGGCATTTCGCGCTGGTTGGAGTCGTACAGCAGGTAACGCAATATGTCTGATAGTTTGAGCACGATCTCCGGCGCCATATCCGATTTTTTGAGTGTAAGCGCGTAAATACTGTTGAGCACATTAAAAAGAAAATGCGGATTCAGCTGAGATTTCAGCAATTGCAATTCCATTTCTGATTGTTGCTGCCTTATCTTTTCATTGTTGCGGTTTACCTCATACAGGTGGTACAAACTGCGCATGGTACCAGATATCAGTATAAAAAACACCATACTGGGCAGCAAAACAAAATAAGTATCGAGAAAGCCGGAATCTAAATGCATTTCAAAATCAACGGAGGTAATGTTGAAGAAATCTAACCCCGGATAATGCCCCAGCAAATAGCTGCCGTGTATGCCCTGCAGCATGCTTAAAACAAGCAGTGTAGCCCCCACACCAAGCAGGTATTGCTTGTATTGCTGCTTAAACAGGAAACGGGGCATTAACCATAACGTATGGATAAAAGTCATGGTTACGAAGAACAGGTTAAACAATGCCGCATGCAGATAATAAGCAGCAGGTGAGCGATCGGATGGCAAGGTGTAATACAGGCAATTGTACACCGTGCTGCTGATAACGATGTACCAACCCACCACATTGTAAGCGATCCTGAACCAGTTTTGTTTAAGTAGCAAACCTATATTCTTCATATTCAACAAAAATGCTGCAATTATTGCTGCCGATTTTAACCATTACACCAATGCAGAATGCGGTGGGACGAACATAGCTTTTTCGTACACCAAATGCAAACACAAACTGTATATCCCAACATCGGCCTGTTTTGTCAAATAAACGATCGGGCCTCATGCATTTGTTTTCACTTTGCAGTAGATAAAATACGATTTATGAAAAAACTTTTAACCACCCTCGCCCTTACCTGCACTGCCGCACTGGCCCAGGCGCAGGTTCCTGCCACGCTACAAGCCAAACTGCAACATACACTGGATAGTATGGCTACGCGGTATAATTTTAAAGGTTTATCGGCTGCAGTATCGTACAAGAGCAGCGGTATCTGGAAATCGGCCACAGGCATTTCTTATGGCACTACCCCGCTCTCGCCGGATATGCTCATAGGCATTGGCAGCAATACCAAGACCTTTGTAAGCGCCCTTATGCTCCAGTTTGTAGAAAACGGCCAGGTAAGCCTTGAAGACACTATTGGCCATTGGATCCAGGGCTACAACAATATTCCCGGCAATGTTACCATACGCCAGCTGTTGAACCATACCAGCGGCATTGCCAGCTATACTAACAATAGCGCTTACAATACGGCGCTCGTAAACGATCTTACCCATATGTGGACGACCACCGAGGTATTGCAGGGCTTTGTATTAGCACCCGATTTTGCGCCGGGCACCGGCTGGAATTACAGCAATACCAATTACATTATTGCTGGTGTGATTGAAGAACAATTGAGCGGCAAGCCCATTTACCAGCTTATCCGCGACAGCATTCTGGTGCCACAGGGTCTGAACCACACTTTTATGCCGCCTTTTGAAACCACCACCGATGAATATGCCCATTTCTGGAGCGACCAGAATGGATCTCCTGCGCTGGACGATGCAATGGATTGGAACCACCCTGCCCAAAGCCCCATTCCGCCTCAGATCAACTCTTCGGTGCAAGGTGCTGGAGCACTGGTATCTACTGCCGAAGACAATGTAAAATTCTGGATGGCGCTCATGAAAGGACAAATCATTAAAAAGACCACCTTGCAAAACGATATGTTGCAATGGAGCGGGTTTGGCACTACCAACAGTGAATACGGACTAGGCATCTTTTTGGAAAAATACTTCAACAAACCAGTGCTCTCGCACGGCGGCACCTGGATTGGACAGATCAATGATAACCTCTCCGACACCACCAACGATATTTACATTACCGTACTGAGCAACCAGGATAGCCTGGATAATGAGATAGTAATGCGGGTAGTGGGCGCTTTGTATAAAACAGCATTGGCTTATACCCCCGCTTTGTCGCTTAATGCTATAGATAAAAATGAATGGATTAAATGTTATCCTAACCCTGCCAATGATGTATTGCGCCTCGAGTTTACATCCGATATGGCTCAGACCTTAACCGTAACCGATATTTCGGGTAAAGAAAGGTTAACACAACAACTTAAAACAGGAGACAGGAGTACCAGCCTGGATGTATCGCTGCTTGCACCGGGCACCTACATCCTTACCATCCATACTGCCAATGGCGCATCCCAAACCAAATTTACCGTGCAGCACTAATCAGCTTTGTTTTTTGTTTGCGGGCCGCTGTAATGGCGGCCCGTTTTATTAACCATAATAAATCGCATTCCGAGGCAATGGTGATGAGCAAAGGCTATTCCGGTTTAGTTGATACGAGTGCTTAAGTTAAAGTCTCAGTAGCACAATAGCTTAATCAGAGACCTGTCCCGGAAACGAGGCGTATCCGTTTCCGGGCGGTTTTCGGGTTACTTTTTTTCCGCAAAAAAAAGTAATAGAAGGTAAAGAATGAGTTGAAGTAAGGTTAGTGTTGCTATCGTGGGTCTGTGATGTGCAGACAGTGTATCTCATGCAAATCGGAAAGCCCTCAAAGTAGATGACCTCTGGCGTTGCAGTTTTATTTTTTATTGCTTCTGCGCAATAAGGATAAGGTCTATAATGTTCTCCCCATCCTTGCCCGGAAAATCTTTGCGTTGTACCATAACCACCGTTAACCCGTTTGCTTCCAACGCCTGCTCCAGGTAACCCGATTCGTGGTAATACATGTACACTTCTTCGCCAGTGCTGGCTTTTTCGATACCCGATAAAGCATAATTTTTTTCCATCGTGCTGAGGTAGAGTACACCTTTGGGCTGCAACAGGGCAGCAGCATCGTGTATAAACAGCAGGGCTTCTTCTTTAGACAAATAAGGCAATCCAAAACCACATATAATGCCATCGTAACGGCTATTCAGCAAAAGAATATGGCGGGTATCCATTTGCTTAAAAGCAGCGGTAGGATTGTTGCTGGCCGCCAGCCGCAGCATATTGGGCGATAAATCGGTACCCAGGATGTTAAACCCCGGATGATGGTCCAGGAGGTAGCGGGTAATATTACCAGGGCCACATGACGCATCCACGATAGAAGCATCCGGCTTGCCTATATACTGGCAGAAGGTGTCAAACGTATCGTGGTACAGGTCAAAGGTCATAAACCTTTCCTGGTAAGCCTCCGCATTCTTGTCGAATATACTAACCGCTTGTTGTGTTCTGTCCATATGCAGCGTTTGAATAGTTGAGGTATGGAGATCGTTTTTTTATTTCATTCGGTATCTCAAAATAGCAGCATTAAGCCGTATAGCAAAGATTGTTTTTCTTTACAACATGAAAGTCCCTATTCACCTCATACGCACCGATTCCGGCAACGAAGATTTCAGAAAGCTGGTAGCATTACTGGATGCCGATCTGCGCATACGCGATGGCGAAGACCATGCCTTTTTTGCCCAATACAATAAGGTAGATGCTATTAAAAAAGTAGCGGTAGCCTATATCGCAAACCAGGCTGTGGGATGCGGTGCTTTTAAGCCATACGAAGGCACCATTGCAGAATTGAAAAGGATGTATGTGCTGCCCGAATTTCGCGGACAAGGAGCCGCGCCCGCACTGCTAAAGGAGCTGGAAAACTGGGCGGCCGGACTGGGCTACACTTCGTTTGTATTGGAAACGGGGCTCAAAATGCCCGAAGCCATTGGCCTGTACACCAAATCGGGCTATGGGCGCATACCCAATTACGGCCAGTATATTGGTGTAGCAAGCAGCGTGTGCATGCAGAAGCAATTGTTGCCTGGCGCTTAACCAGCCTCTGTTAAAGGCACCAGGCCGCCTTGCATAATCTTTTTGCGGTGCATCTCGCCCCACTCGCTCAGTGCCACCATCACCTTAGATAAGGTGCCACTGTATGCGGTAATGCCATATTCTACCACCACCGGCATGCCGGTATGTACCGTACGCTTTACAAAACCGTTCAGCTCCAGCTCCTTCAGTTCGTTAGACAGCACTTTGGCAGATATACCTTCTACCGCACGTTGCAGTTCGTTAAAACGCATATCCCCTTCCGACAAAGCGATGATGATGCGCAGCTTCCATTTACCGCCAATAGCATACAGCGCGTCGCCCACCGCACCCAATTTGCCATTGCACTGTGCAGAGGTATGACCCGAGGGCACTTTCAATTTTTCTGTTGTTTCCATACTGTAATGGTTTAACTAACCTTGAGGTAAGCGCTTACCTTTTGTATAGTACTAACCTTTGGTAAGCAAAGGTAGGTAACTTTGCAAAACAAAAACAAACAATGAAAACAAAGAAAATTGCAACCAATGTACTCACCGCCATCGCCGGATTGATGGTGATCATGAGTGGTGTTATGAAACTTACCCGCAGCGCAGAAGTGGTAGAAACGCTTACCAAAGTTGGTGTAATAGATTATCTCAACATCCTGGCTGCTATGGAAATTGGGTTTGCCATCCTGTTTTTTATTCCCAAAACCATGAAGATTGGCTTCTTGCTGCTTACCTGCTATTTTGCCGGCGCTATGGCTACCGAATTATCGCATAACGGCCCGCTGATGAATGCGGCAATACCCTTAATTTTGGTTTGGGTGGCTATGTTTCTCCGCGACCACACTGCTTTTTTACCTGCACCCGCATTATCTAACGCTTAATAAAAACAGTTCAGCTTATGCATAAAATTATGGTTACCGGTGCTACCGGACATTTGGGCAAAGCCGCCCTTCTCGAATTATTAAAAACGGTTGACCCCGCCAACCTCTTCGCATTGGTTAGAAACCCGGCTAAAGCCGAAGATCTCGCAGCCAAAGGCGTGACGCTTGTTACCGGAGATTACGATAACTACGATTCGTTGGTAAAAGCGTTTGAAGGTGTAGACAAATTGTACTTCGTATCAAGCAGCGATGTAATGAACCGCCTGCCCCAGCAGGAAAATGTGGTAAAAGCCGCTACCGCCGCTGGTGTAAAACACATTATTTATACCAGTTTTCAAAGGAAAACAGATGATGGCAGCACGCCTATCGCGTTTGTGGCCGCCGCACACATTAAAACCGAGCAGCTCATTCTTGCATCCGGATTGACCTACACCATTCTGAAACATTCGCTCTACGCAGATGTGATGCCTATGTTCATGGGCGATAAAGTGCTGGAAACAGGCATTTGGCTGCCTGCAGGAGAGGGTAAGGTATCTTTTGCCACCCGCAACGATATGGCTGCGGCTGGCGCGGCTGTATTAACAGGCGAAGGGCATGAAAACAAAACCTACGAAATTGCTGGTAGTGTGGCTTATAACATGAGCGATATTGCAGGTATGCTGAGTGAACTGTCTGGTAAAACGGTTGCATACATTTCTCCCGACCCTGCGGTATTTACCCAACAACTGCAACAAGCGGGCGTGCCCGAAGAAGGCATTCAGGGTACACTGGCTTTTTGCCTGGCTATTGCGCAGGGCGAGTTTAATTTTCCCGATGCTACAATGGAGCGCTTACTCGGACGTGCGCCCAAAAGCCTCAAAGATTATCTTAAACAAGCCTACCAGCTGTAAATATCATAAGCCGCTCCGGGTATACGGGGCGGCTTTTGTTTTACTCGTTACAGCGCCTGCTCATTCCAAACCTCCTTGCCTACCAGCCTGTTGCCAAAAACGGCCGAGCCTACCCGCACCATGGTAGCGCCTTCGGCAATGGCCAGCTCCAGATCGCCAGACATACCCATAGATAAGCCCAGCGGTGTGGCTATGCCAGTTTGCTGCAGCAATTCATCACGAAGCTTGCGCAGCAACTGCAACGATGGCCGCATTCTTTGCGGATCAGCATCGAGCAAACCAATGGTCATTAACCCTTTCAATTGCAGACTGTGAAAGGATCTTAGTGCCAGAACAAAAGCAATCGTCTCTTCTGGCGGCAAACCAAATTTGCTGTCTTCGGCAGAGGTGTTTACCTGCACATAAATATCCAGACTGCGCCCTTCGGCCTGTAACTTTCTATCCAGCTCGGCGGCAATGCTCAACCTGTCTATAGACTGGATGCAGCTTACATATTTGAGCACCTCTTTGATCTTATTGCTTTGCAGGTGACCTATAAAATGTCTTTCTATTTGCAGTCCGGCAAGCCCTTCCGCTTTATCGCGCAGTTCCTGCACCTTATTCTCCCCGGTTAGCCGCTCGCCCGCTTCTACTGCCACACGAATACGATCGGCAGGAACCGTTTTGGTCGCAAGCAGCAATTGTACTTCGTTGGCATTACGGTTGCTGGCAGCACAGGCATTGGCTATCCGTTGTTGTACAATACGTATGTTTTCTCTTATAATACCGGGTTCATGAATAGAAGACATAGACTTGTTTTAAAGAACAAAATTGAGTTAAAAACCATTAGGCCGGTTCATCCAGTTTGTACAAAAGCATTGGGTCCAGCTGCAATACTGTCCAATTTGCTTCATTACCCCAAATAACATAACTCCAGCCTGTAATTGTATAACACTTTAACGGTTGGTAAAGACCAGCTTTGCAGGGCAAAATCATGCCTATATGCAAAACAAAGTTTCACTGCTCATTATTGGAGGCTACGGACAAGTAGGATTGCAAATGGCACAGCTCCTTGCCGAAACGCAACAATACGCCATTACCCTTGCCGGAAGAAGCGAAACCAAAGCCCGGCAAGCTGCCCAAAAAACGGGTTACCAAACGCTGGGCGCCTCATTCGACCTCTATCAACCCACAGTAGAGCACTACAAGCTGGTAAACGCGCACGATGTGATTGTGGTTTGTCTCGACCAGCCCAACGACCAGTTTGTTCGGTACTGTATAGCCCAATCCAAAGTCTATTTTGACATAACCGCGCAGAGCAGTTTTATTACCGCATTGCAAAGTTTAAACACCGCAGCCCAACAGAACAATGCATTTGTGCTTACGAGCTTAGGCTTGTGCCCCGGCTTAAGCAACCTGATGACCAAAGAAATGATACGGCGGCACCCTGAGGCCGATCATTTTCATACCGGCATTTTACTGGGCCTGGGCGAGCAACATGGCAAAGCTGCTATTGAATGGACCCTCGACAACCTGGCCAATGATTTTTACAGCAACGGAAAGCGTATAAAGGCTTACCAGGGCAAGACACCTGCACCTTTTACAGCAGCATTTGGTTTGCGCAACACCTACCGGTTCAACTTCTCTGACCAGCATACTTTGCCAATGACGTACCCGGGCCATACGTTTTCAACAGGCCTCACCTTTGACCGTAGCTGGCTATCGGCATTGCTGCATATAGCGGCCAGGCTGGGCATCACCAAACTATTAAAGTATGCCCGCGTACGGCAAGCGGCCATCAAGGCTTTTGCACATCCGCTAATGGGAAAAGAAGTATTTGGCCTATCGGCACAAGCCATGCAGGATGGAAAAATGCTGGGGTATATGGCGGTAGAAGGCAGCAGGGAAGCCGAAATCACTGCCCGGCTGGCTTACATTAGTGTACACAAAATTATGCAATCGGGCTTACACAGGCAAGGAGGTGTATTTGATATTCAATCTGTTCTTTCGCTGCAAGACATTTGGACTGATATGAAGCAGCATTTTACCGAAACGGCGCACCTGCCTTAACGTGGTTGCAGCACTTCGGGATTGGCTATATGTGTTGGGTTTCCTTTTATAAAGTGCACCACGTTTTCAAAAGCCTTTCCGAAATAAAGCTCGTAGCTGTTTTCTTCTACATAACCGAGGTGTGGCGTACATACCACATTGGGCATTTGCAGTAACGGATAATGGCTGTCGTAAACCGGTTCCTGCTCATACACATCTACACCCGCAAAGCCTGGATGCCCATTTTGCAAAGCCTGCAACAAAGCACCGGGTGCTATCAACTCTGCCCGGGCCGTATTAATGAGCGCTGCGGTGGTTTTCATTAAAGCAAGATCGGCCGCGGTTACCATGCCTTTGGTACTTTCGGTAAGCCGCAGGTGCAGGGTTACCACATCGGCATGGGCAAAGAATGCTGCTTTACTTTCTGCACTGGCAAAACCATCTTCTACCGCCTGCGCCCGCGAAGCCTCGCTGCCCCAAACCAATACATGGGCATCAAAAGCGTGTGCGTAGTTGGCTATGCGCTTCCCTATTTTGCCATAACCCCAAATGCCAATTGTTTTACCAAAGACTGATGTACCCATATTTACCTGCCACTGGCCATTTTTCATGCCTGTTATGGCATTGGGCATCTGGCGGAGTACATTTAGGATTAAAGCCCAGGTAAGCTCTGCAGGAGCCACCGGCGATCCTACCCCTTCGGCCACCGCTACACCATATTTTGTACAAGCGGCCAGATCCAGGTGGTTGGAGATCTTGCCGGTTTGGCTAATGAGTTTAAGATTGGGTAACTGTGCCAGCAATGCTTCGGTAATGGCCGTGCGCTCGCGGGTGAGCACCAGCACATCCATATGGCGCAATTGTGCCGAAAGCAAAGCCACATCGGTTTCTGCTGTATGAAAAACGGTTACATCCAGCCCTTCGAGTAAGCTAAAACAACGCAATTTGCTCACCACATGCTGGTAATCATCTAAAATGCCAATTTTCATGCGTAATGGTTGGTTTATAAGCGTACCGTTTAAGTTATGAAAACTTATTTAATTGCTGGTGCGTACCAACAGGCTAAACCAGTATGCTTGCTACCAGATTGGCTTCGAATTTGTGCAACAGTTTTTTATTGGCTTCCTGTTTCATGGTAATGCCATGCCCGAATACCGCCATATCAAAATCGTGCTGCGCGGCTTTGCGTATACTTCTTATACCCAGTGCGCGATCTTCATACACTGTACTCAAAGCCAGCCAGCCAAAATGAGAACA
This sequence comes from Chitinophagaceae bacterium, assembly GCA_031546985.1. Lineage (GTDB taxonomy): Bacteria > Bacteroidota > Bacteroidia > Chitinophagales > Chitinophagaceae > JAVBJN01. The sequence goes on along the minus strand of JAVBJN010000024.1, from coordinate 65,382 downwards.
AATGTCGCCAGCCAGCAATATGCCTTCATTGCGGAGCAACAAAGAAATATGCCCTGCGGAATGGCCTGGCGTATGAATCACCTCTAACCCTCCGCCTACCGAAAGCACATCGCCATCGCCCAGGTGCTCATCTACCTTAACTGCAGGTATGGTATTGCCATCCCTCCGGATGGCCAGGTTATAAATAAGCCAGTTGAGCATACCCGGAGAAACGCTCATGGGCAAGCGGCCTGCTACACCTTTTTCTATTAAAGCAGCGTCGCGGGCATGTGCAAATACAGGTATGGAAAGGCGTTTTTTAATCTCGGCAGCGCTACCGGCATGGTCGGGGTGAGAATGGGTAAGAATGATACGCCTGATATCCTGCGGATTTTTACCGGCCTGGGTAATGGCCGAAAATATCTTGTTGGCGCTGTGCTTAAAACCGGTATCGATCAGGGTAAGGCCATTGTCTTCTATAACAAAAACGTTTACTGCACCCAGGCTTATCTGGTACAGCTGTTCAGAAATCTGTTTCATGCTTTTCATTTGTTTTGGTAGTCGGTTCACTGTCTACAGGGTGGCGCATTCCGCACCAGGGGCAACCCAGGTATAAACCTTTGGTTACATATTGTGCATACCAGAGCAGGAACACAGGCAGGGCAAATTGCTCTCCCTTTCCAGGTGATCCGTTCGGGTAAAGGCCATTAAGTCTTTGGTATCTTCGCCTGTCGTTGTAAATTCAAAGCCATTCTGTTACGGGTCATTACATATCGACTCCGTTGGTGCATCCTTGATGCCACGAATTACTGGTCGCTCAAGGCGGCCCAATAGCTTTTCTTGCAGGGATGATTAAAGGTAGTAAATATATTTTATTATATATAGATTTTAATTACAATTCAAATAAATTGATTTCGAATTGGTACATCATTTCTATGATTTAAGGTGTATACACTGACCATAAAATGATAGGATGGTCGTTTATAAGTCATTGAGTGGATGAGCCAAAACAATCGATTGGCAAGGCTTACAGCAGCAGCAAGACAACAATAACAAGAGTATACCAAAAATATAACGGGTGTTTATACCGTATATAGAGGTATATATGTCCATTATAAAAAAGACACTGAACTCCAGTGTTTTAATTGCAATTAATATTAAGCATTAAAGTTTAAAACAATCACGTAAGCTTATCCGTGGTGGATTAATGAGATAACCGGTAAAAAAAGAACCTTCTGCCAGCAGAAGGTTCCAGTTATAAAATTGTCTTATAAAACTACCGCACCAGGCTGGTTTGGGTAGATACGGCCACCAACCTGCGGCCGGTGGGCATATTTTCAAAAATTTCTTTGTGGGTACAGATCAGGCGCACATCATCGAGTTTCAGAATGCCTAAAATCGCATTGGCCATACTACGGGCTATGGCCCAATCGGGGTGTTTATCCAGTTGGTCATCTTTCCAGAAATCGGGCATGGCGCTTCCGCTGTGCTGGTTAAAGAACTGGTCCAGCTCCAGGAGCTTCTCTACCTGGGCGGCATTCAGCAGTCCAAACTCTACATATAAGGGATAAGACCGGGTAAAATAGGTGTCAAAATCTACCGCCATTTCATCTGCAACGGCGCCAATAGGACCAATAATGCTCTTTTGCGTACCCGCTTCCGATCCTATCGTAATCAGGTTCACCACCAGTTCTTTAAACTTGTGGAGCGCCAGATTCTGAGGAATGTCCATGTTTCTTTGGCTATAAGATTCGGTCGGGTCAAATTTCATAGGTGCAGTTTTAGTAACATTGCAAAACCGTCCAGCTTCGGTCAAAGGCCCGGTTTTGCAGATCTTCTTCCTTAATCCAGAAATAGAGGCGGCCACTATCGCCCCATATCATATCGCAAGCCTCGTTGGTATCTACCTGTAACAGCAGCTGCCACTGGCTGGCATTCTTTTCCAGAAACGGTCTTTTAGGGTCTTTATATCCCGTTTCATTGCCGCAATATAAGCCATTTGTAACCAGTTCGCACTGCAGCTCCATAGCGCCCTGAATATTATTGGAATGACCCAGCAGTTTATTGGCCGGCTCGCCATATATTTCTCCTTTAAGATCCAAATAGCGGTCGTTCTCTTCCTCATCCAGTTTTACACCTTCGAGCAGCCCACTCCAGTAATCCGGTACATTGGCCTCTATAGCATAATCCAGGATGGCAGGTTTAAAGATGGTATGCTCTTCCAACGCTGCCGGCGCTGGCTGGCGCACTAGTTTTACTTCAGCATCGCCAGGCACGTAATAAGTAACAGCGCTGCCTTTATCGGCAGGGTCAAAGCCCCAGGAGGTCTGGTCTGCATCGTAGAAAAAATACAGTATCCCTGAGGCGGGCAATTTACCCTCGGCATCATAAGGCTTTGTTTCTGCAAAGTTGAGCTGCGCCACAAAAGACAAAGGCTTTCCGTCATGGGTAAACCATGCTGTATTTTCCGGCAGGTCGGGCAATCCGCCGATTTTAGATTTCCCCAACGGTAGTTCGCTTTCCTCGCAAGGTTGCAGGCTTATGCGTATGCTGCTTTTGGCATGCGGGGCGGCTTCATTCCAAAATCCGGCTAAACCGGCATCTAAAAATTTTTGCGCTAATTGCTGCTTGTTCATAATGGATATGTTAATGACCAATGGTGTATTATTTTCTTAAATACTATGGAGGAGCCCAATTTTAGGAGCTAAAAAACAACGTCGTATTTCACCCCCAAGAATGTCGTTTCCGGCCTGTGTACATACCAAACCGGTGCACTAAGTTTGCAATATAATTTAAAACCAAAAACATATGGCCACCCAAATCTTTCTGAATTTACCGGTAAAAGACCTGAATAAAAGCATTGCTTTCTTTTCTGGCTTAGGTTACACTTTTAACCAGCAATTTACCGACGACAAAGCTACCTGCATGATCATTGGCGAAAACATTTTTGCTATGCTGCTGGTAGAACCGTTCTTTAAATCGTTTATGAAAAAAGAGATCTGCGACACCAGCAAATATGCCGAAGCCATTACCTGCCTTTCTGCGGCAAATAAGGCGGCTGTAGATACGCTGGTAGACAAAGCGCTGAGCCTGGGCGCAACCAGCTACAATGAGCCCATGGACCAGGGTTTTATGTACAGCAGGAGCTTCCAGGACATCGATGGCCACCTGTGGGAAATCATGTACATGGATCCCAGCGCTATACAAGGCTAACAGTCATTACTAAAAACAAAAATCCCCGGTTGCAGTATCAACCGGGGATTTTTTTGTAAAAGTTATTACTGCACTTTCATGCCTACTTTTTGGGCAAATGCAACCTGGGCGGCATTCACTTCATTTTCCTGGGCGCTGATCTTTTGCGATGTAGCATTAATCTCATCTACCAGTTTGTTATAAGCCTCAATGTTTTCTGTTCCTTTCAGCTCGGCCATTTTCTTCATTTCGGGCAGGAAATCGCTTTTTACAGTTTTAAACAACGTGGTTGTCTTTTCGTGAAAAAGCTTCGCGTCTGCAACCGGTTTAAGACCTTCCATTACAGCAATACAGCTATCGGTTGTTTTTTCCAGCGCTTTAAAATTGGCTTCGAGCGCTTCTTTGCTGGTGCTGCCGCTTACCAGCGTATTTACTTTGGAGGTAAGCTGCGAGGAGTAGGCAGAATAAATACCCACTACGGTATTGTTGTACTTCTGTGCATCCATCTGGTTGCAGCTGGTAGCAAAAACGGATAATCCTACTGCCGCGGCAGTCATAAAAAGACCGGTTTTTTTCATGTCAGGTATTTGTTTGGTAAAAAATATGTCGCTTAAATCGTTAGCGCGTGCAAAATTATAGCGGCACAGTTTCCCAAAATACCCCTACCACCTAAAAAATAGGCCGGATTGACCATTTTTTGACGTTTATTGTTTGAAAACGACATGAAGCACCATAACGGTGAATCATTTAAATTACAGCAGAATTTCATTGTAAGCGACAACTATGCATAAAGCGACCTACCAGGCAGCCGGTAAAATCTCCCGTTCTGTAGAAACCCATTTGAACAACCACCTTATGGCTGCCCAGCAAGCAGGCGAATCGGATCTGGCTACCATTCCCTGTGCTTTGGTGGTCGAAAAAATCATCGATATTGCCTTTTGGGCCAGCCTGCGCCGTGAGGAAGGCAATGCTATTAAAATATCTATCGCTTACGTGCATCCCTGCCAGGCGGGCAAGCCGCTTATGTTTGAGCACAAATTACCGCTGAGTGCCAAAATACTGACCAAACTGGCCCCTGGCGTAGCGCGCGCGGGTATACATATTGGCGTGTGGGAAGAAAACGGCGAACTCTACATTTGGGGCACCACCAATAAACTGCCCAATTACTGCTTTGTGCTCGATGTATCGGAACCGGGGCTGCTGGTGGTAAAACACCGCAGAATTACAGGTTTGGGCAAGTTTACCAACGTAGCCACGCTCCGCGGCGACCAGATTAAAGTGGTAGATGAGCGTTGCGGGTTGCTGCCCGATAGTCCGCGTATTTTAGCTTCCCTGCTGGGCATTCATGCCTCTCCTTTATGGAACGACCCGGTAAATATACTGATACAGATTGCCGTATCGATGCGCGCCCATCAAAGAGGCGGTATTTTGCTGGTAACCCCTTCGGGCAAAGAAGACTGGCGCTCTTCCATCATTCACCCGCTGCAATACCCTGTTTTTCCCGCCTTTACCGGTGTGGCCGATCTGGTGCGCCAGCAGGAAAACAATATGAGCGATATCTTTCTGAAAAACGCCGTAAAAAGAGAAGTAGATAACATGACCGGCCTTACGGCTGTAGACGGCGCCACGGTGATCAATGACAAACACGAACTACTTACGTTTGGTGCTAAAATATCGCGGGCCAAACACTCTACGCATATCGAGCAAATGCTGTATTCCGAACCGGTAGAAGATGGCAGTGCGGTGCTTATACACCCTTCTGCTATTGGCGGCACAAGGCACCTCTCTGCCGCCCAGTTTGTACACGACCAAAATGATTCGCTGGCGCTGGTAGCCTCGCAGGACGGGTACTTTACCGTTTTCTCCTGGTCGGATGAAGGCCGGATGGTGCAGGCGCACCGCATAGACATTCTCTTAATCTAACCCTTACAGCAAACTTTTGGGAATAAACTTCTCTATATAGCCAAACCGGTAACCGGCGGTGACGTATGCTTTGAGCGTAGTAGATGAGAAATAAGAAGGATCGAGCGGTATATAACCGGTCTCTAATGATGCGGTGAGCGAACTGTAAAAACGTGCCCCGTTGTAACCCGCACTTACCAGAAACTGGCTGCTCCACTCCCAATTAGGATAAGCATAGCGGCCTAATGTGGTTTTGTAGAAGTTGTAGGCAAAACCCGGGCCTGCAAATACCACCGGCGAAACCAGCAATTTACCCTTAAACGCTACAATATTCCAGCCATAGCCAGGTATGAGTTGTAAACCAGGCGCTTTAAGAATACGTAATCCCGTCTGCCGCTGAAACACCATCGCCTTTTCACGATCGGGAGGCACCAGACCAGAGTCTGCACCCAGCTCGCGGTAAAAAAATTCTGCCCGCAACAGAAAAGACCCTGCCGTTTTGCGCTGGTAGGCCGACATGGCATTGGCCGCGCGGTAAGAATAGCGTTTGTGGTTAAAAACATAGTCGCTCTGCACCGCTACACGCACCATGCTGATGTTGGGGCTCGATTGGTAATTTTCTCCTGCTCCGGATACGATAGCACCACTCATGTTAGAGAAATACGCCCTTACGGTAAATGCTTGCGCTGCATACGAAAAAGCCAGTTTAAACTGCTTGAGCGTTTGCTCTTCGGATCGTTGTATACGGGTTTGCGGCAGGTAGTAATACAGGTCGCCATCAATGAGTTTATAGCTTAAACCTGCCCCTATATAATTGCTCGAGTTGGCATACAGATCGGTGTTCAGGCCAGGCGAAGTGTTCTTTACCGAACCATACTCCACACCCGAGCCTTGCGTACCCAAAATAACCCTGATATTGCTGGGTTTATTGAATTTGCCAATATACTTAGGGTTAACATGGGGCATGTCAAACACACCCGGCGGCAAACGGGTAACTATGGAATCGGCATCCTGGGCCCTGGCAAAGAAAAAAGTAAGCAACAACAGGCTTAGCAAGCCGGCATAGCGCATAAGGGGTAGTTTCAACATCAAAATAACAACTTTAACGGCTATTTGCTGCGTGGCAACTTAAAGAATATACCCAACGGGGGTTGGGTGTTCAAAACAGCATCGCAAAGCCACTGTTATTTCAAGGTTTTCAACCTTGCTTTGGCCTCTGCGCTACCTTTGGCCGAAGCCTGCGTGAGCCAGTATTTTTCCTTTTGTTTATCGGGCTGTACCAGCCGGTTGGGCAACTGCCCGGGATAATCCTCTGCCTGAAACTGATCGGCTAGTACGAGCATGGCCGTTACACTACCTTTTTCGCCCGCTTTAATATACCAGTCCATCGCTTTGGCTTTCATGCCATTGTCATCGGCATATTCGCTCAAATAGCCCATGTACAGCATGGCTTTGGCTTCATCGGGTTCATTGGCAAAAATGCTTGCATTTTCTTCTATACCAGCCGGCGATGTACGGCTATAAGGAATATCGCCATATTGCTTTACATAAGCCAGGCAGGATTCATAATCCTTTGGAGCTGCCGGTTGTGTTGCGGCTTCGTTTGCCATTGCAGGGTCCATAAAAACGACCTCGGTGCGTATTTCGTAACCGTTTTCGTCCGGGTCTGGTATGGAATAACCTACGCCCAGGTTCCAGGTTTTCGTTTTCCAGAAATGATCGCGCATGTAAATGCTTTCATTGTCGCTTTCTGCAGGGGTACCATACGCTTGCTGGAAATAAGCGTAAATCTTATCAAAGGCTTGCGTTTTGGGTTTGAGCGCTTTTAAAAAAGCTTCACGGCGGGCGGTTTTGGGCATGTACTGTGGTTCAAAAGACATTTCAGCATAACATACTTTATGCTCCTTTACGGTTAGCGAAATGGTATGCAACGGCACATCTTTAAACGAGAGTTTACCCGCTTCAGCAGCATTTTGGTTAGAGAGTTGTGTGCCATATGCTGTTTCGTTGGCTTCGGTATGGGGCAATTGTTTTACCAGGTTTATGATGGCCACATCAGCAGGGTTGCTGAGCAGCACAGCAATATCGGTACGGGTTTGAGCGCTGGCAGCAAGCACACTGGTGGCCATTACAGCCGCTATCCATAATTTTTTCATACTGATTTATAGGGTTTAGAAAGGCTATGGTTCATCGCAACCTACGGTTTTGGTTTTAATAAACAGCTTGCGGAATTGCTTGTCTATTTCTAACGATTCATCGCCGGAGCCTACATAGCTGATATGCGCATTGGCACAATTGCTCCAGCCAAAAGTGAGGACTTCCATACGGGCATAGGCCATCCGCTGCGGGGAGTTGTAATAGGTATCGAATTCCTGCCTGAGCCGTTTTGGAGAACCATTGTTTTTACATTGCTCTTCTACCTGTGCACGCCACACTGCTACCAGTTTATCGTCACCGGCTATAAGCGCGTCGGCATACCGGGTTACACATTCGGGTGCTGCGGTATAGGTCTTGAGTATTTTAGGATCTTTATAGGCCTGTATGTTTACTTTCTTAAGCGCGTATTCCTCTTCTATCTGCTTTAACTTGCGCTGCCGCAGGGTTTCCCAATATGGCACAGGCACAATATCCAATGCGGTAAGATGCTTTTTAACCGCTTTGTATTCTTTTTCCAGACTATCTGTATTCAATTTCTGAATAGCATCTAACCGGAAAGCCACATCGCTGGTAGACAGGCCAACACCGCCGCTAGAGCGCATAAGCTCAAAGGTATTGCGCAGCTGCTGTTCGGTATATTTTGCACTGTTGTAGGTGCTGGCATACTCACACAGTTCATCGCCCCATTTAAAGGTTTTGGTTTGGGCAATAGTCAGCAGAGGCAGCGCTGCCAGCCACAATAAGGTTATCACTTTTTTCATAGTACAGGTTTAAAACGGCTATTGATGCGTTGCAGCACCAGCAGGTTACACAAGGCAAATTCAAGTACGGTAATCCACGGTGCAAAGTCCAGTTCAAAACCACCGTAAAAACTAAAAAACAATTGCTGCGAAGCGGTAAGCTCATTACCCACCTTAGGATCTATAAGGCCAATGAGCCAGGGATTGAGCACCGCCGATACAAATAAAGCGCAGATAAAAGCAATAAACATGCCCAGGAATGCCAGCAGTATTTTTTTCCAGCCCTTTAACACATAGCCTGGCGCAAGATTGATGTAGTAAAAAGCAAAAACCGTTACAATCTCCAGCGGCACCAGGAACGTAGGCAGGGTTTGCACCACAAAAAAGTCCTGCGTAGCCGCACCCGGATCTGGCGATTGGGTAATATAAGCCGAGGTTAAAACCAAAGCCAGCATTACTGCAAAGGACAGGAGCAATTTTCTTTTAGCGGTATGCGATCGTAAATCAGTCATTACTTGGTTTTATAGGTAATTATTTTCTCAAACACAAAAAGATCGCCGTTGTAGCGGTATTTCAAAAATCTGTCAGGCGTTACTTTACCATCTGCATCGGCTACGGGAATCAAAAGGTCGTTGCGGTCTTTGCCCAGGAAGATAAATGCATCTTGCGAATTTACCGTTGCCATATCCAATGCCAGCGAAATGCGCGAAAGCATTTTGCTGCCGGCTTTAAACAGCTTCAGGTTCGTCACCAGCTTGTTGTTCACCAAACCAACGGCCGCTACTGCGCTCACTTTATCGCGGTTGCTGGCATGTCCAATACTTAGCAGCAAATAAGCCATAGTACCATCTTTGCGGTTATACGACTCTATGCCGTGGTAAGAGAAAATATCGGTAGCCTCCAGGTTATGGCATTTTACCTGGGTGCCGCTTTGGTAAAAAAGCAAGGCGTAATAGTCGCGCATGGTACCTCCCTGCTGGGAGTTCCAGTATACAATTTTAAGCTTGCGATCGGCAGAAGTGATGGTAGCCATACCTTCGTCGTCCCAATCTGTAAAATCATCGTTCATAAAACCTTTCTGCTGCGTGCCAAACGATTCCAAAGCATTTTGAAGCCTGCTATTCCATGCATCCAGCGTATCAGACTCATCGTGTGAGCTGTTTACATTATGGATCTGACTGGCCAGTTGCGCTATGTATTGCCGCTGCGGTATGTTACCCGTTTGCCCGGCTTGCACTGTGGCAAAAGGCAATAGCCATAATAAAAGCAAGTATGTTGTTTTCATGATCAGATAATGTGGTGATCGCGAAGCGGATTATCGGACGCCTGTTTTTTTACTTTTTTTCGGTTGGGGCAATACCGGTGGTGCTGGTGCATCGGCCGGTACGGTGGGCGGATACCCCCACACATCTGCATCCTGCTTAAAAGGCAATATGGTTTTAAAGCGAATAGGCAGCATTTTACCGCCAGAGCTGTAGTAGCTGTATTCGTTTCCTTTTTGTACCGTTACCGGAAATTCTATAGTGGTTTTAACATCCCAGGAGAAGGCACTTTCTGTAGCATACAAAAAATCGTCAAACTGAGGCGCTACCCATTGTTTGCCTTCCTTATCAAACCAGCCTACCCCTTTATCGCCCAGCACCACAAAGCCGCTCCTGAATTGGTCGGGCGTTACCGCTTTATAATCGGGCGCTATAATAACTTTTCCATCTTTACGGGCCAGTCCTTCTACCACCCGTTCATTGCCGGTTTGCTTTTGTAACAGCAGGTAATTGTCGCGCACATAATCAAAAACAGAACGCTGGTTGTAAGCATACACTACCGGAACAATTACCTTGCCTGCACTATCGGCATACCCATAATGCGCCTTGGGTGCACCGTACGTGTCTTTTTCGGTGGTGTACTGCACCAATAAATAGTAACCTTTTTCGAGGTATGATACTTCATCGTATTGCACCGGCAGTATCACTTTTCCCTGCACATTCATTAACCCCATTTTACCGTTTTTGAGCACCAGCGTCAGCTCCCGTGTAAACTCAAATATACCGGGCACTACCTGCGTGCCATTATATCCCTGCGTTGTAAAGGTCTGGTAACCATCTGCCACTACCTGCCCGGTATGGATATTGACCAGTTGTGTGGGCGCACTGGTGTCGCGCGCTACAATCAGCAACCCGGGTATATGGCTATCCCAAACATGGGCATACGGCAATGAAGTTGTTTTTTGGCTTATGCTGTTAAACAAACTATACGTAACTATCCCGGCGTTTTCCTTCGCCAGCAGCAGCAAGTTTTTGTCCTGCAAGGTGATGGCTTTATAAATTGGCTTCAACAGCACTTCACCCCGGGTATTTACCAAACCATACTTTTCGTTTTCACCATCATCTATAGCTACCTGCAACAGCGAAGAATCTTCATTGTATTGAAGCAGGCTGCTATAAATCTGCGGTACCAGTTCTTTTTTGCTTTGGAGATCAAAAACACCATATTTCCCGTCTTTGTTCACCATAACCAACGAAGGGTAGCCCGATAAGGTTTCCATGTAACTATCGTACACCACGGGCATCACCAGTTTGCCGCTCCGGTCCATTACACCACGCCGGTCATCCTGTCTCACTTCAAATAAACCAGCAAGATCGCCTTTGTTATAGGCATGAAAGTAAATAGCACTATACTTAGGTTCTACATAGGCCCGGGTACGCATATTGTACATGCCCAGCAGTTTGCCGCGCTTCAGTTCCAGCACCAAACCCGAATCCCGGTCGCCACTCTCCAGCCGCACTTCGGCAATTTCATCGTAGGTGCCTTGCAATACCGGTTGGTTGCGGAAATTGTACAGCATCATCTTTTCATCCTTAGTAGCCAGGTAGAGGCTATCGAGGTAAATGTCAGAAACCGATTCATACACCGGCGGACTTATAATTTTGCCTTTGATATCGGCCAGTCCCTCTTTATCATTGTGCCAGATGGTTAAAAAACGTTCGCCCGCCCAGTAAGGCCAGCGGTCGTATTGGGCAGCGAGCAATATTTTACCAGTGGTATCTGCCATGCCATATTTCCCGTTTTGGATAAAAACAATATATGGCTTGGGCGCTTCGTATTTATCCGACCACATTTCAAAATCATCGTATTGGTACTCCATCACCAATTTTCCCTGCCCGTTCTGCAAGCCATATTTATTGCCTTGCTTTACTTTTTTGAAGTTCCAGCGCAGTTCGCTTTCACAACCATCGGGGCAATCGGTTACCGCCTGGGTATAGATGTTGATCACCACCTGCTTTCCGTTCCGGGTAAAAGAAGTAACCCAATCGTCGCTACGCATGTTCATATGCTGGTGATCGTAGGCAAAAGGGATAAGCACAGCGCCGGTAAAACTTACCACGCCCCATTTTCCGTCCTTTTTTGCATAGCAGTAATCCAATTTGTGACCGCAACCCCAGCAATAATCTATCTCTTCATACACCGCCGGCACCACCAGTTGCTTTTGCACAGCGCTGTATACGCCCCAGCCACGCTGTTGCTTTACCATATAATGCACACTATCCAGTATATCGGCATCTTCGAACAGGAAAGGCAGTTCAAATCCGTTAGCAGAGAAAATGGCGGTTTTATTATCCTTGCTTACGCGCCAGTAAGTGTAAGCATCGGTCTCTATGTGGTCGTACTCCGGTTGCAATCTCCAGCTGCCATTACGGTTCAGCGCACCTTGCTTTCCGTTTTTAGTAACCAACACAGCTCCTTTCAGGGTTACAGCTCCGGAGGTTTCCTCATCGGTAGGATATAAATTCTTTATAAGCTCATAACTATCAAAAGCATATTGGCCGGTTGTATCGATGTAAAACGACTTTTCGCCTTTTTGCACCCTTGCATAGCCATTGTTAAAAACCGAACCAGCATCGTACTGCACAACCTGTGCGCTTGCATGCCTGGCTATGCCCATAAGTAGCACTGTATATAAAAAAAGCAATCTCTTCATAATGTAACTGGTTGGCCTGCGGCTGCAAAGTTAACCTCCTTTCCGTTGTTACAACAATCGTTTTTTTAGTTCATTCGGGTAGGCTTTTTCAACTAAAAAAACCCCGGAGACTATGGTCATCCGGGGTTTTACCGAGGGAGCGTTGAACAAAAACTATAAAAAGAATGCGACTACACTAAGTTAATTATACTGTTCCAGCAGGTATTTGATCACATCTGTAGTGGTTACAATACCCACCAGGTTTTTACCCTCTACTACCGGCAGTGCGTGAAACTCAACAGTGGTAAGGTATTCGGCCACTTCTTTAATGGTATCTTCTGCACCAATGGTTTTAGGATGCTTTACCATTACCTGCTCAATTTTGAGCATATCGAAAATAGCTTCATCTGCCTGTTCCTGGCCATCGAAAAGGTTACCGAAACTTAAACGCATCAAATCAGTCTGGCTAATGATGCCCAGCAACTCCTGACCCGATACTACCGGCAGGTGACGGATATGGTTTTTCTTCATCAGTTCCTTTACTTTGCGCAGATCTTCATTGATGCTTACCGTAATCATTTCCGTTGTCATAATCTGCGACACGTGTGTTCTTTTTTTCATGCTTATTCAGTTTTAATTGTGTTCCTGATTTGATACATCAAACTTACCCGATTACCTGTGTGTAAACCATGAAACAGATCAGGGAAATACATGATTGTAATCAGGTAGGCACAAAAAAACTCCCGATCGTTGCCGACCGGGAGAGGCATCGATTTTAAGTGTAAATCAGGAGCGCAGCACCGCATGCCCGATCTCGTGCAGTTTGCGGAGTTTCATAGACAGCATAATTCGGAACACGCCAATAACGATAAAAGCCATAGCCGTCCAGAACACGATGGTCATACCCGCCACAACGGGGTTCCAGAGCAGCACAAAGGATAGCATAATACCCAGCACGCCCAGCAAAAGCAGAAACCCCCAATTGGGCACCGACATGGTTTTTAATTCAATGGCCATGCCTGCCGCCGAAACAGAGCGGAACAGGAGTGCAAAGCCAACATAAAACGGCAATACCTGTAACGAAATACCCGGGTTGGAAAGCAGCATAAAGGCAATAAGCAGGTCTACCAATCCACTGCCAAGAATCCATCCCCAGCCCTTCTGGGTTCTTCGGTTGGATACGGCATAAATCACTTCCGAAATACCGTTTATAAGAAAGGTAAGGGTAAACAGGATGCTTAGCGCCACATAAGACTCTACCGGGGTGCGGAATACCCAGATGCCCAGCGCAATAAACAAGATACCGGTAAGCAGGTAGATCCACCAGTATTTGATTGCATTATGCATGCCTGCAAGAAAAGTGTTGCTCATAACAGATAGGTTAAAGGTGATACAATGGGTTAGTAAAAATATGTAAGACGGTAAGCCGTTTTAGTTATTCAACTATTGCACACTAGCAGAAACCATTGCAATGAATCGACCATCGGGCTCTATGGTTAATGATTTCCGGCTAACTGAAAAATCAGGTAATCAATTTACTATATTAAATTACTAATAATTATTCGTATTTCCTTAATCATATAAGCATTTATGTATGCGGCAAGCTGGCAGCTACATCATTTTATAACAATTTGCAGCGTCGGAACGGACTTATTGAATAATACTATAACTTTGCAACCACGTTTACATCCCAAACGCCGGCAGGATTTTTTTACTACACCTGCTGTCTCTGAAGAACCACACCCGATTTAATGTTTAGCCCGACTATTGTAAGGTTTTAAGCCTTTGTACTACCATGCCCTATGAGGTCTAAAGCAGGTATTTGCTCCAGGCCCCAGCGTATATTATTATAACCCTAACCGCAGGTGTGCCAACCCCATAACCTTGCGCTGTCAACTATGGAAAGAGCCCGTTATATACAAGCCCTGCAGGAAACATTTTCCAGGCTCAAGCTGTATCATCGCGATACACTTTGGCAGGAAGATATGGCTGCTGCATACGAGCCGGGGCAGATACTACAGGAAGCAGACATAACCCATATGAGCTGGAAAAACGATGGTATGGCAGCCGGCCTCCGCTTGCTCATTGCCACTTCCTTTGCCGAAGACCAGACCTATTTTAATGCACACGCTTCACGGTTCGGGCATGCACTGTTGCCCCGGGGCAGCTATTTTAAAGTGCTCGACCAATACCGCCTCCACCAATACATGCAGGTATTGCTCCTACACATACCGGCACCTCACCTGGAGCTCTTCCGGTGGACCATAAGCACCCTCGAAGAGGATCTGATCAAAATATGCAGGCACCATTTTGAAGAACGCTTAACCATCCATCCTGCCCCCGCCTTACTTACCGAAGAATGGGTGCACAAAACCAGCCACCCTACAGGGCTGCCAGCTACTAACATTTAACGGCTCAAGCTATTTCAAAGGATTTATGAAACAGAAATTACTCATCGCATTTACCATTCTCCTTGCCTTTTTCAGTACAGCCATTATCGTGCGGTTATACCACAACGGAACCGGTTCTGATAACGACCCGCAGGCTGCCAACAACTGGAAACAGGAGACCTGCCGCATCGCGGCCATTGGTACCGCTGGCAACCCCACCCCGACGAAAACCATTATCAAACCCGAAGGGCTGGACCTGGAGCTGGTTATAAAAGATACAGTCCCGGCACAAATGCTAAAGCCGGGCGATGAGGTTACCGTTACGGTATGGCGTACCCAATGGGACGACGCCCGGCTAAAAGGCGCTGCCATTGCGGCCAAACGCATCATACTGGGGCTTAACCGCGAGGTAGCCGTTCGCGAAATTCAAAAAGACGGTATACGCATTGCCCAATCCAGCGCGCCAGCTTCGGTTAATGCCGAAAGTATGAGCCGCATCGCCATCTTTTCCGGCGTGCTTATCCTGGGGCTTATCCTCTACATCCAGCATGACAAAAAACGGAAAGACATTGGCTGAGATTTACCCGAATGTGGAAAGAACCGTATTTTTATGACCGGAAAACCGGAATATGGACAAAGCAGAACAGCACAAAAAAACCTGCGAAAAGAGACATGTGTATTACAAAAGCAGCGATTGCCCTGTGTGCCCGGTTTGCGCAGCACAAAGCAAACCATCTGCAGGTATGCTTGCTATTGTATCGGCCCCTGCAAGACGGGCGCTGGAGCAAGCAGGCATTGCCACAGCCGAGCAATTAAGCCAGTTTACCGAGAAGGAACTACTTGCCTTACATGGTATGGGCCCCAATGCAATGGCTAAGCTAAAAGCCGTGCTTGAAGCAAAGGGCCTGTGTTTCAGACAATCGTGAAGCGGTTAAATTTTGAGTAAATGGCCCGAATAACTATCTTGATGTACCCAAATACGCTTTTATGAAAACGCATACCACAAATTATACCGACACTTTTATTGAAGTAGCAGAAGACTCTCCGGCCCTTACCGCAGAAGTACCTCCGGTAAAAGAAGGAAACTTAACAGTGGCCAACCTACAGTTCGATCTGCTGAGCAAGCACCCATACCAATACACGTCCGACGACATCTTGTTTCTCTGCCATGCCCAAAAGCTGGATCTCGCACCCAGCGAGTATGAGACCGAGCGACAAAAGCTTTTTTCCAAAGGGCAAGCCTGCGTGCTTCGCCGCTCTCCAAACGGTATGGCTGGGGTACCCACCACAATGCCGAGGGTAAGGTAGCGCTGGTAGCACTCGACTCCGAAGCATACCGTAAAATGCAGCACGATAAGCAATTGGCACACACCAGGGCCATGCGCAGCAAAAAAGCATAATATAAAAGTAGCGCGTACTACCTTTCCAACAAATATTTCATTATCTTCATATCGCATCCGGCATGGGCTGTAATACGGCCTGTGGTTATTCTATGGATGTGTGCAAAACCGAGTGGTGTATGGCGAGACTTTTATCCTTTGTTTTTATTTTATTGTGCTGCTGTTCTGTTGCTTATGCCCAAAAAACAGAAAAAGTAACCGTATCCTGGAAAAACCATAAAAGGCTTTATGCATCGCAAACCGCCGATTCTGCCTCACTTTTTTACACCAAACTTATCCCGGCCGGCCAGCCTGTAGGCGTATTGGCTATTTTACCCGGCGCTTTTGAGCAGGTGCCCGATGTAATGAACCAACTTACGCTGCCCGCACTGGCAGTGCAGCAAAATATACTGGTGGTATTCCCATCGCTTAACCAGGGCATTGCCACATTTGAGCAGGAACACGCTTTTTTGGATACCATTTTCCGCCAGGTGGTACGGCAGCACAAAGTGCCAAAAAACCAGTTTATTATAGGCGGGTTCTCGGGCGGTGGCATGGTAGCGCTGAGCTATACCGAAAAGGCCAACCAAAACCCTGGCAATACTTTCATTATACCCAAAGCAGTTTTTGGCGTAGACCCGCCACTTGATCTTGCCCACTTGTGGACGCATGCCGAGCGTGATGTGGCCCGCAATTTCTCCGAAGCCGCAGTTAATGAAGGTAATTGGATCATGCATTTATATACAGAAGCGCTGGGTGGCTCTCCCCAAACCGCTCCTGCTACCTATCTAAAACATGCTATCTACACCCACAGCGAAAAAGATGGCGGCAATGCGCGGTACCTCTTGCATACACCGGTTCGCATTTATACCGAACCCGCTATTCTCTGGCAAATGGAAAACCGCCATCGCGATTTATACGATTTAAACTGCACCGATATTTCGGCCATGATTAATTTGCTGCAACTGAATGGCAACCAGCATGCTGAAATGATTGTAACCGAAAATAAAGGGGTAAAACCCAACGGCCAGCGGCACCCGCACTCCTGGTCTATTATGGACTCCGGAGACTGCCTGGCATGGATTAACCAACAATTAAAAAAATAATATTGTCTATATGTAATTAACCTGTACTTTTCCTCATCAACCAACCACCACCAAAATGAACAATCCTTATCTCTGCGCCGTTTTATACCTAACGGCAGCAACCAGCAATTTTATAAAAAAAGATAATGACCATGGGAATTTTGAAAAAGCTATTTGGCAGTCCTGCTCTTCAGGCCAAAGGCGCCACTACGACACAACAAATTGAGGATATTTTTGCATACGGTGCCCTGCACAACCTTAGCGCCGCTTCAATGCCTGTAACCGGCAAGCTGCAGCGTTTAGGCTCTAATATATCCTGGGAGAGCGAACCAGGCTTCTACAGAGGTTACCACAGCATACGGCCTCAAAAAATACCAGCCCATATCAAGTGGCAGAACAATCCGTTTTTTGCATACATGGGGGTTGTAGATGGCGCAATAGAATACCGCTACAGCGAAGGGTCTGGTGCCACGTGGTACACCTGTCCGCCCACTACCAACCCCGATCATATTCAATTGATAGACCGTATTTTCCTGGCCTGGTACCAGCACCTCCAATTGCCACAATCGCTGCATACCGCACCCGACCGCATTACCAGCAATGCTTTTGAAATGGTAAAGCGCTACCTCAGCGAGGGTTCAACTGTTGCCTTTCATAAAACCTTTTCGGGAACTTATGATGCTGTGATGTGGGTTGACTGGCGGGAGGAAGACGATGCTATTATCCGGTATTGCGAAGACATACTGCAAACCGGCCGGTTATCTGCCACAGTTAAAGAAGTATTCGAAAACCCGGGTTTTGAGCTTATTATCGAATACGGGGAAATGAAAAGGAAAGTTCCTTACCGGAGCAGTGGCGCCGACCGAGATACCACGCTGGTTACCCTAAATGATGTAATACAGCCCGATTATGAAATCCGTTTTTGCAAAGCGTCTGCCGGCAGCGATACGCTGGCTTTTTTACCCCTGGCTGCCGCGCAGTGGAAAGAGCTCGAAAAGAAGTATGGCGCTATGGTGTTAAAGCATTTTAGCAAAGTATCTAAAAGCACTGCATTCTTCAGCTAATACGTATTATTGCATTTCAACCAACCATACCTATGTTTTTACGGCAATTATCTATCGCGGTGGGTTTTGCACTGGCTGCAAATACGGCCTGCGCGCAGCAATATAAACCACTGGCAGAGCAGGACAGGATTATCCGGGAAAAGACCAAGCTCGAGCTGGCCGTTTCCGACGCCAAAGGCAACCCTTTGCCGGAGGGCTACTATGTAACGCCTTACAGTCGCGAAGACTCAAAATTTTACTTTCATATCTCGGGCAACGGGGAGATCAACGATTCGGTTAAAATATTCGAAGGCGATTTTCACAGTAGTTTTAATACCCGCAATGGCATGGCTATTGGTACCATTAAGGTATACCAGCAAGGGAAATTATCGGCGGTAGTAGAAACCAACGATAGTGGCCGTGTACTGTCCGAAACCGAGTACGATGCAGGGCTTATTCAATCCGTAACCGTCTATGATAGCAGCGGGCACACCGCCATGATAAAAAATTACAAATCGGGCCAAAAGGTAAGGGAAGCCACCTATGCCGGAGGCGTACCGCTCATTAAAGTTTTTTCGCCCAGGGGTTACCTTATTAGCATAGAAGACGAATCAGCCAAAACATATACCTTATTTTACCCCAATGGAAAAGTGCAGCAAAAGGCCAGCAACGACAAAACGGACACATGGCGCACCACTAAGGAATATGACACGGCTGGGCGTTTAACCGCAGAAGAAAAAAGAAGCCTGGCTACCACATTCCAATTTAACGATACTGTGAGCATACGCACTACTTATTACGCCAACGGAAAAAAGAAAACACAGGTAACGGCAACGGTTGTAAAGGAAACCATCCAAACCTACAATCAGAACGGAAAGCTGCTTAAAAAGGAAATAAAAGAACTACCACCATCACCAATGATTGGTAATTAGAAAACATAAAACCCGGCACTTGCGCGCCGGGTTTGCTTATGCTACTATGTTGGTATATACGTTAACCTTAGCGGGTCATTGAAGTCCAGTCCTCGTCATAATCTACCCCGTTCTGGTCAGTATACTTGTTGTAAACTTTAAGGTTGTGGGCATCCAGCTGCTGAATAACAGAAGTATCGCCATCGCCGGGTGTACGGTCATACACTACCAGCATACCATCTTTAGGCAGTACATAAGCAGCAGAATCGTCTACTGCGCCGGTTTTATCATAAGAAACCATTTTTCCATCCAGGAAAAACGCTACACTGCCATCATTTCTTGTGGTATCTCTATAATCCTGGCCATGGTAAAAACTATGCGTAATAGAATTATCCAGGTTCCATTTACCTACAATCAGTTCTTTCTGGGTTTTGGCCGCAGGAGCCGGAGGATTGTCTTTTTTGTCTTTCTTACACGAGAAAACAAAAACAGTAGCAACCGATGCTACTACAACTAAAGCATTTTTCATAGCAATAAAATTTAAATGAAGGCGCAAAGATCACCCAAGATTCTGATACATACCACCCTTGCGAAACATATTTTTCGTCCTGATTGACCATTTTTCAATTCCGTTCGCTAAAAATGCTCCAGCGATTGAAATACGGGAATTACAGACTGGCCTTTAGCCGTAAGCTGGTAGGTCACATGCAATGGTTTTTCTTGAACAATCGTTCTATATAGCAATCCGGCATCTTCCAGCTCTTTTAAAGCAACAGCAACAGATTGCTTGCTGGAACCCGGCAAGGCACGCAACAACGCATTAAACCGCAGCGGCCCTTCCAGCGCCAGCCGGAATATCTGCGGTTTCCATTTGCCACTCAATTGTTTCAGTAATCCTTCTGCAGGGCAAGGCCCCTGTTCTGTATTATCGTTCATATGCTGCTGCTTTGTTATTTTTCCAGGTTTATATAAATGGCACTTTCCAATAATGCCGCTACAAACACCTTTCTTTGCCGAAACACGGCAAATCTAGCAAGCAGACCGTTACCCACCAGCATTTTTATTGCCTCGTTTCTGCCAGAAACGAAATATTCAGAACCTCCAAAGTCAAAATAAAGAGACGCTAATATTGAAAGAATGATACCAGTCATATTTTTCTGACTTATTGCAGCATTGAGAAGAATGGGGCAATTTTACACCACGCTGTAAAACCACACATGAAACTATTATTAATCATACTCTCCTGCTCGTCGCTATTACTGGCTGGCGCATGCAGGGCGCAAACTGCAAAAGAAAAAATGACAGATCAGACTAAAACCAATCCGTTAAACTGCGATCCGCAAACGGGCGCCTGCGAATTGCCTGCTGCTACTACAACCACACAGGCCGGACCTGTTAAAAAAAGCCGCAAGCCGGTAAAGGTCATTTATTTCACCGATCCGATTTGTTCTTCTTGCTGGGGCATTGAACCGCAACTGCGTAAACTAAAACTGGAATATGGCAATACCATAGAGATAGAATACCATATGGGTGGCTTGCTCCCTTCCTGGGAGGTGTACAACAGTGGCGGCATCAGCAAACCATCTGATGTGGCGCACCATTGGGAAGAAGCCAGCGCTTATTACGATATGCCCATCGATGGCGATGTATGGCTAACCGATCCGTTAAACTCCTCTTACCCGCCTTCCATCGCTTTTAAAGCTGCGCAAATGCAAAGCGAAGAAAAAGCCATTGTGTTTTTAAGAAGAATCCGCGAAATGGTGTTTATGGAAAAGAAAAACATTACGCAATGGGGCCACTTGCAGCAAGCCGCCGCAGAAGCCGGACTGGATACCGCATTGCTGCATAAAGATGCCGAAGGCAAAGCCGTGCAACTGTTTCGCGACGATCTGCAACTGGCCGCCAATATGGGTGTAAGGGGCTTCCCAACCTTATTCCTTACCAATGGTGATGGGCAAACGCTTACGCTGTATGGTTTTAAACCTTATGCCGAATTTGCAAAAGCGGTGCAACAGGTGTATGCAGCTGCACAACCGGAAAATGCAACCCTCTCACCAGCTCAATTGTTTGCACACTACCCTACATTAACCTTAACCGAATTTGCCACCCTGTCCAATCTCGACAAAACCAAAGCACAAGTCGTTTTACAGGATTTGCAACAGGCTGGTGTAATCCGCACCCAGCCTTCCAAAAACGGTGCATTGTGGATACACCAGCAACCATAAATCATAAGCCCCGGATGCATCAGCCGCCGGGGCTTTACTCGTTTACAATCCAGTGAAATTCCTTTTGCAATACCGGCAAGGTTTCCAGCCTTTCCCGTTTAAGCTCAAATTGCAGGAGTTGTCCGTTCCAATCGCCCGATACATGCAATAAGCTATCGCCTGCCTCCTGGTAATGCAAAACCGCCTGTACCACAGGCCCGGCATAGCTTTTAACCAGCCAGGTTTTTGCAGTTGTATCTACTGTTAAAGTATAATCTGCCATACCTGCTTCGGTATGCTGCACAATAAAATAGCCCTCCCGGTGCACAAACACCCGGTGCCACGTGCCGGGTTGCGTTGATGGCACAGTATCGCCATCCAATACAAAACCAGATACCTGGTAAGCTCCATGAAACGGAGGACGGGGATACACATCATCGTTAAAATTTCCATCGCGCATATAGGGCCAGAGGCTGCTGGCTACCATGCCCGTCACCACCAACAGTTTAAGCCAATGCAAGGCAGGTTGGGTTGCGGACCTGTTTATAAAAACCACGCTGGTAGGCATTCCTACCAATACTTTAAGGCTGCTCCTATGCAGAACCAATATCACCACCGCCAGCAGCAGTAAGAAAACAGAAAACACTTTTACAGAAATATCGTAGCAGAAATTAACAGCTACCACATTAAGCAACACGCCCAATGCAAGCAATGCCCCCAGCAACGTGGTTCTTTTAAACAATAGCAACGCTGCTGCTATTATCT
The DNA here is from genome assembly GCA_031546985.1 of Chitinophagaceae bacterium. Classification (GTDB taxonomy): domain Bacteria; phylum Bacteroidota; class Bacteroidia; order Chitinophagales; family Chitinophagaceae; genus JAVBJN01. The sequence goes on along the minus strand of JAVBJN010000024.1, from coordinate 43,680 downwards.
CCAAACCGCCGCAAAACATAGTGTAACCCCGCGAAACGCCCATTGTAGTCCAGTAAAGCATATCCCGGTGCATATCGCCCACCCTGGTGTATAAAATATTGGGCTCCGGCAGGTAAAACTGTACTTTAAACAGCTTGCTGCAGCCGTAAATAAGCAATACCCAGGCGAGGTAATAGCGTATAAATACTTGCAGTCCCTTGCGCAGTTTTATGATCTGCTCCGGTTGTAATCTCCATTGTAACACAACAGCCAATAGCAGCGACAACAGGCTTAGCACCACTACATGCAAATACAAACCTGCCGAGTCGGAGAGGATAATGCCGTTATAAGGCAAATGCAATACCTGCTGTAGTAAGGGTGTGTACAGCTGCTCAAATACACCACTCAGCAATTGCCCCGGATCGGGCCACGAACCATGCTCGAAGGGCACCGAAAGCACAAACAATACTACCCAACCAATAATCCATAACCAGACAAGGGAAACCGTTTTTTGCATAATGATTCGTTAAAATGGCTGAGCCAGGTATCATAAAACGAAGAATCTGCTATCTTCGGAAAAAGTCGCATGAAAATAATTCAAACACTTATAATCTGTGGTCTGCTATTGCCGGTATCTGTTTTGCATGCGCAAACCAAAAAGATCGCGCACCGGAGCCACAGTGGCAGCGACGAAACCTACAGTATGGCCCAGTCTGGCAACTTCGGGCTTCCTTACCGGCAGTTTCCCAAAGAAGACACTTTAAAACTAGCCCCGCCTAAGCAAGACACTGCCAAACAGCAAACCAAACCACCGCCTCCCAAAACAAGTAAAAAGAAGAAAGCCAGATAATGTAAAAGCCCCCGCAGTTGTATTGCAGGGGCTTTTTTATGATTTCTAATGCTTATTTAAATTCCTGGCCTTTGTAAAACACTTTATACATATTAAAGCCCATAGTGTATTTAAGTACATCATAATCGAGGCGTATTTCCTGCACGGCTGCGGTTGTTACATTGTAGATCTGCCCGGCCGAAAACATTTTAAGCGTATTGCTGCGGTCTATAAAAGCCATACTGTTGTAACCTATCATCATCGACTTGGGATAGTACAGGTCCATCTGGTAAGTTTTGCCTTTGTAAAACACCTGGAAGTACCCATTGGCATCTTCAAATGCTACTACGTAATCGGTTACGTTAAACTCAGGCTCGTAATAACCAATATCGAGAATTTGCCCGTCATAAAAAATCTTAAAATGCCTGTCGTTGCTGATAAAAGCTACCAGGTCATCTCCTACCATAAACTTGGTTGGTGGAAAATCGTCGGCATCATAAGTGCTGCCTTTGTAAAATATCTTAAACTCCCGGTTGTTGTCAATATAAGCTACCGTATTTCTACCTGCCTTAAACTGTGTTACAGGATAAGGGCTCTGGTCTATCACCTGGCCGTGGTAAAAGATCTTAAACCGGTTGGCAAAGTTCAGGTAAGAGATAATGTTATCACTCACGCTTACAATGCTTGCCGGGTCGCCCGCCAGGAAGTTTTCCAGCTCGTAGGTATTGCCACCGTAATAACCTTTCAATACAGACCTTACCTGATCGTAATAAAGAATTACACTGTCGCCCACGAAATAGTTATCACACAACCTCGAAAGTTCCAGGTTCTGACCGTTTTCGTATACGTTAATGGCAGAGGAGTTGCGGTACATCACCAGGTTATCGGTAGCGATAAAACTGTTGGTAAACCCATCATTTATCTTCTCGGTGGTACCATTGGCGTATATCTTAAAATTACGCGCGTTGTCGATATAAGGGATAGCCACCCTTCCTACAGCAAACGACACCGGGGGCAGCGATTCCTTCTTAATGGCACGGCCGTTATCGGCGATGTAAAATTCGTTGCGGTAGTCGACCCATGCGCTCATTTGCGCCTGGCTGTATAAAGCACCGCTCAAAGCGATACACAAGAGTAGCAGTCTTTTCATATGCGGACAAGTAATTAACAGTCTAAAATAAGAAAATGTAAGGCTACTACATAAAAAAGGTTCCGTAATGGAACCTTTTTTATTACCTGTAATGGTTATAATGGCCATGATGTCTGTAATGCGGTCGGGGTGGCGCATACACTACCGGGCGGTGGCGACGGTGCCAGCCGTGGTATCCCGGGCGCACCACTACTACCGGCGGACGCAGTACCGGAGGCATTATCACTACTCTTGGCGGAGGCGGTGGGCCATAGTATACCCTGCGACCCCGGTGACGCGCGTTGGCGTCTGTAACAGATGCGATGGTGATCACCATCATCACTAAAGCGGCTAACCAGATTTTTGCGTTCATAATCGAATCGTTTAGAACTTAGATGCACAAAAGATGCCGCGGTTTAACCAGAGGAAACGCTTAACAATCCATTTACAAAACGCATCCTTGTGTTATGCTGTGGAGTGAGGCACGATCGTAACCTGTCCCGCCCATGCGGAATCCAGCATCTCTACGGCAAGAGATACGGCATCCTTCCTGCGTCAGGCGCAGCATGACACCTGCTTTATTTTATGATGCCGCCAAAGGGAGGTCCCTGAGCTTGTCGAAGGGCTCCCGTATTTGACGAAACAGCAAAAAAATGGCTCCGGAAATTCCGGAGCCATTTTTCAAACGATATTATTGGGGTATTATCCTTTCATAAACTCAGCAGCTTTCTCTACCAGGTTTTTAGATCCGATAAAGATAGGTGCGCGCTGGTGCAGTTCTGTGGGTTGAATATCGAGAATGCGCTGCTCACCGTCGATGCTCATACCGCCGGCTGCTTCTACGATAAACGACATTGGGTTGCACTCATACATCAGGCGCAGTTTGCCTTTTACCGATTTTTTATCGGCAGGGTACATGAAAATACCGCCTTTGATCAGTGTGCGGTGCAGATCGGCTACCATAGAGCCAATGTAACGGTGCCCGTAAGGACGGCCAGTTTCTTTGTCGTCTTCCATGCAATAGTCAAGGAAACCACGCATACTATCCGAAAACTTAGAAGTGTTGCCCTGGTTTACAGAGTAGATCTTTCCTTTATCGCTGCACTTCATATCGGGGTGTGAGAGGCAGAACTCACCAATGGATTGCTCCAGGGTAAAGCCGTTAACGCCCAGGCGTGTAGCATATACCAGCATGGTGCTGGAACCGTAAATGATATAACCAGCAGCCATCAGACGGTTGCCCGGCTGCAAAAAGTCTTCCTGGGTACAAGGTTTGCCCAGTTCAGAAACCCTTTTGTAAATGGCAAAAATGGTTCCGATAGAAGCGTTACAGTCAATATTGGAAGAACCGTCCAATGGATCGAACAGCACTACGTATTTCGAATTTTTAGAAAAATCGTCTTCAAAAGCGATAAAATCGTCGTTCTCTTCCGAAGCCACACCCGCGCACTCATTACTCATGCGCAACACTTCGATAAGCATATCGTTGGCAAACACATCGAGCTTCATTTGCTCTTCGCCCTGCACGTTGGTTGCGCCATGCTGGCCCAGGATGTCTACCAGTCCCGCTTTATTTACTTTCTTATTAATAAGTTTGCATGCCAGGTTAATATCTCTCAGCAATGCCGACAGTTCGCCTGTGGCATTAGGAAATTGGCGGGTCTGATGAATAGTAAACTCATCAAAGGTTATCAGTTTACGCTGCGGATTCATATCACATTTTAATTTGAAACGCTGCAAATATCGAAAATGCAACTGATAATTTATGAAAAAAGCCCCCACTCCTTTATATTTGCGCGGTTTAAAATTTTTAATGGAACACATATGAGGGTATTTAAATTCGGAGGTGCCTCTATTGCTACGCCTGAAAGAATTCAGAATGTAGCAGGAATCATCAGTGATTATGCCGACCAGCCGCTGCTGGTGGTAGTATCTGCATTGGGTAAAACAACCAATGCACTGGAAAAAGTAGCAGAAGCCTTTTTTAAGGGCGATAAGCAGACCGCTAAACAACTTTTTACCGCACTGGAAGAACAGCACAACGAATATGCCCGAAAGATGCTGGGCGGAGACGCCCCTGCTACCCTGGAAAAACTGACCGAGTTTTATACAGAGATCGAATGGGTTATATCCGGCCCCATTGAAAAGCCATACGATTACTACTACGATCAGATCGTTTGTATCGGTGAGCTGTTGAGTACCTGCATTTTAAGTGCGTACCTCAACGCCAATGGCCGCCCCAATACCTGGATCGATGTGCGCGACGTGTTCCGCACCGATGAGACCTACCGCGATGCCCGTATAGACTGGAATTTTACCCAAAATAAGGTAAACGAGATCGTTAAGCCTGCGCTGGAAGCTACCGGCATGGTGCTTACCCAGGGTTTCATAGGCGCTACAGACCAAAACGCATCTACCACACTGGGCCGCGAAGGTTCGGATTACTCGGCTGCGGTATTTGCCAATATGCTCGATGCAGAGAGCCAAACCATCTGGAAGGATGTGGAAGGCCTGCTCAATGCCGATCCAAAATTGTTTCCCAATACCGTAAAGATTGAGGAAATTACCTATTACGAGGTAATCGAAATGGCTTTCTACGGTGCGCAAGTCATTCACCCTAAGACCATTAAGCCTTTGCAAAACAAGCAAATTCCGCTGTTTGTAAAGTGCTTCCTGGATAAAACGCTCAAGGGCACCATGATTAAGGAGCAAACCGACACGTTTGTATACCCGCCCATTATTGTGCTTAAAAAAGACCAGGCGCTGCTGCAGGTAACCTCCAAGGATTTCTCTTTTATTACAGAAGACAACCTGAGCAACCTCTACAATATCTTCCACGGGTTGAACATCAAGATTAACCTGATCCAGAATGCGGCCATCAGCCTGGTGGTGTGCATCGACAATAAACCCGATGTAGTAGAGCAACTGATGGAAGTGCTGAGCAAAGACTATAAAGTGCTGCGCAACGAAGATGTGCAATTGCTTACCGTGCGTCATTTTACACCTTCTATCCTCGAAGAGCTTACCAAAGGCCGTGTAGCCTTGCTGGAGCAAAAATCCCGCAATACGGTGCAGATGGTGATTAAATAGCGGATTAACGAATTTGCGAATTAGTGCAAAAGTCATTATAACGTAACCCTTGCAGGTTTCCTATGGGAATAGCCTGCAAGGGGTTTTCTTTAGCGGGGCTTCGACAGGCTCAGCCACCTTTATGGTTTTGCAAGAGATCAATTGTATTCATTGCTGTCATCCTGCACCATGCCTGTCCCGCCCATGCGGGGACGCAGGAATGGGAAGCAGGATCTCTTTAAAACAACCTCTGACAGAACCTGTTCCACTTATACTGCCTCAGCCTTCCTGATAGATAGATAGGCAAAGGTGGCTGAGCTTGTCGAAGCCCCGACTATTGTTAAACCACACATAACATGACAGAGTTGGCAGGCTTACACCTTTTTTGTAATTTAAGTGACTTAACCACTTTTCTAAACACAAAAACACCCAAATATGAAAAGAAACGCAACCGCAGTATGGAATGGTTCCGGCAAGGAAGGAAACGGCAACCTCACTACCCAGAGTGGTGTATTGAAGCAAACCCAGTATTCCTTCAACTCCCGTTTTGCAGAAGGTATTGGCACCAATCCCGAAGAGCTGGTAGCTGCGGCCCACGCCGGATGTTTTACCATGAAACTGAGTTTTGTATTGGGCGAAGCCGGCTTTACGCCGGATAATATCGAAACTACTTGCGCCATTAACTTTGAAAACGGTGCTGTGGTAGGCTCTCACCTCACCGTAAAAGCCAAAGTACCCGGCATTTCTGAAGAAGTGTTTCAGAATTCGGTTAAAGACGCGGAGGCCAACTGCCCCATCTCTAAACTGCTGAACACCCAAATCAGTTCAGAAGCCGTATTGATCTCTTAATGGCAGCATGATATAAATCAAAACGCCGGATCGTACGATCCGGCGTTTTTTATGCGTATTACTTTTTCTTCTTTTTATTCGCTTTGGCCTTGGCCTTTGCTTTCATTTGCTCTATCTCTTCGGCTTCCTTCATCAGGGTTTTCCAATCGGCATGGGTTTCGTTGCTCATGCTGATGGTAGCGGTATAATCGCCTTTCTGAATCTCCAGCACTTCTACCGGCTGGTCCAGGAATCCTTCAATCTCATCGAGCACCGGTTTTTCTTCGGGGCTGCAAAACGAAATGGCTTTACCCTTGTTCATACCCCTACCGGTACGGCCTACTCTGTGCACATAGTTTTCGGGCACATCGGGCAGGTCGTAGTTTACCACATAATCTACGTTAGGGATGTCAATACCACGGGCACTCACATCAGTAGCAATAAGCACTTTGGTAGTACCTGTTTTAAACTCATCCATCACCTGCAGGCGGTCGGTTTGTTCCTTATCGCCGTGGATGGTTATACTGTGTATGTTTACCCGCTCCAAAGCTTTGTTTACCCGCTCTGCGCGCACTTTGGTACGCACAAACACCAGTATCTTACTTTCTGGGTTTTCGTTAATCAGCCTTTCGAGAAAGAAACGCTTATCGTCCATATCCACAAAAGTTACCGCATGTTTAATATTCTTAGACACTGGATCTTTGGGCGAAATCTGGATGCGGATGGCGTGGCGCACCAATGAGTAAGCCAAGTCCTTAATGGTATCGTTAATGGTAGCAGAGAAAAACAAGGTCTGCCTGTTGCGTGGTATATGGCGCATCAGATCGCGGATATCGGTAATAAAACCCAGATCCAACATATGATCGGCTTCATCGAGAATCAGGATCTGCACATAGCTCAGATCCAGGTGCCCCTGCGCTACCAGGTCGAACACGCGGCCGGGCGTAGCAATCACCACATCGATACCATCATTCAGGGTTTCGATCTGCGGGTCTTGCTCTACACCACCGGTAATGCAATAGGTTTTAACTTTAGAAAAACGGCCAATGGTATCAAACACCTCGGTAATCTGGATAGCCAGTTCGCGGGTGGGCACCATTACCACACACTTTACACCGTATGATTTTTTGGTTGTTTTCTGCTGGTGAATCATGTGGATTACCGGAATGGCAAAAGCTGCCGTTTTTCCGGTACCGGTCTGGGCAATAGCCAGCACGTCTTCCCCGTTCAGAATCGGGGGAATCGATTTATATTGAATATCGGTAGGTTTCTTGAATCCGGCTTTTTCCAGGCTCCTCTTGATCTCCGGCGCTATGCGGTAATCTTCAAACTTCATAAATACTGTTAAATGTGGTGCAAAGATAACATGTAGCGGCTTAGCGGGCATAATTTAATGGTAGTGCAGCAATAATGTGGGTCTTCTACCTCTTACCTAAGTTAAATGATCCGCAATATTGTAGGAGATTCTCACTTTTTAATGGCATGCTGCCGAGGGTACGAGCGCAGCATCTCTTCTGGATAAGGAATATCTTGCTCCCGGGCAGAATGACAATAATAAATTTATCTGCATGTTACGGTGTATGATCGCCCGCCAGCAATAAAAAAGCCGGGAATAACACCCGGCATTTCATATACTTTGATTCACAAAATGTTTACCGCATTTCCATCAGTAATGTTTTGCCGGCTTCGTTTACGCCGTATAGTTTTTTGTCTTCAACGGCAAAGCTCTTGAAGGCGCTCAGTAAATGGTCGGCCAGTTTTTCATCCACATACGCCGATCCTTCTTCTTCATCACTTTCATCAATCGCCATAAAATCGGGGTCAGATTCCAGCTCTTCGTACATCGCGTCTATCAACGGACGGGTATAATCAGATAACGAACCAGATTCAAATTCGAATAACATCTCCAGCAGTGTTACTCTATCGGAAAAAGTTTGATTGGGCAGATACATAGTCACGCAAGTTTTGTCTGTTAGCAGGTGGCATTGCTTTACCGGTACCAAAATACGCAATTTAAATATTGACTGGTAGCCTTTTAACACAGTATTTTCCCCCATTGTGGGGATTAATTGATACCCTATCGATAAATTTTAACAATCTATTGTTTGGGTGGTATGGGCAGACTATTTAATTTTACACAATCAAATTTTACAAAACTAATGTCAGATATTAAAATCAGCATACTAGACCAGTCGCCTGTGCGCCAGCACGATACCGCCCGCCAGGCTTTGCAGGAAACCGTAACCCTGGCCAAACGGGCCGAAGCCCTGGGTTACCAGCGTTTCTGGGTTTCGGAGCACCACAATACAACTGCACTCGCAGGATCGGCGCCCGAAGTGCTGTTGGCGCATTTGGCCGCACATACCCATACTATCCGTTTAGGTTCTGGTGGGATTATGCTGCCCAACCACAGCGCATTAAAAGTGGCCGAGAACTTTCGCCTGCTCGAAGCCTTTGCACCCGGCCGTATAGACCTGGGTATTGGCCGTGCACCCGGTGGCGACCGCTTAACGGCAGCTTTGCTCAACCCATCGAACCGATTTAAAGAAGAAGAATATATAGAACAACTGACCGATCTTACCGCTTACCTCAATGGCGGACTCGAAACTGCTTATGGCAAGGTAATGGCCATTCCTGATGTAACGACCGCGCCCGAAATGTGGCTGCTCACCTCCAGCGGCAGCAGCGCTGTTTTTGCCGCAGGCATGGGCATGGGGCTGGCTTTTGCACAGTTCATTTCGCCCTACGGCGCTAAAGAAGCCATACAACTGTACCGCGCCCGTTTTAAACCCTCGGCGGCGATGCCTGAGCCTAAAGTACTACTGGCCATTAGCGTGCTCATTGGCGAAACGGAGCAAAAAGCGTACGAACTTAAAACCGTAATGCAAAACCGCTTGCTGCAACTCGAAAGAGGCAACAGGCTGGAAGGCATTCCATCTTACGAAGCCATTAAAGACATTGAATACACACCCGAAGAGCAAATGGTAATGCAGCGCAATGCGGGCCGCCTTATTGCCGGCACACCCGGCCAGGTTAAAGCCCAACTCCTGCAACTGGCCCAAGAATGCCAGGTAGACGAAATTATGGCCGTAACCATTACCCATAGTTTTGAAGACCGCCTGCGCTCTTACGAATTACTGGCCGAAATGTTTCCGGCAACAGTACCATCACTCACCGTTTAATTGATTTATTATGGGTACCGAAGCACTTAAACTCAAACACCAGCTCTGTTTTCCGTTATACGCCTTATCGCGGGCAGTAACCAATTATTACCGTCCCTTGCTGGAAGAGCTGGACCTTACTTACCCGCAATACCTGGTGCTGTTGCTGCTGTGGGAACATGAAACGCTTACCGTAAAAGCACTGGGCGAGCAACTGATGCTCGACTCCGGCACACTTACACCGCTGCTCAAACGCCTCGAACAAAAAGGGCTGGTAACCCGTGAGCGCAGCAAGGAAGACGAACGCACCGTGATCATAGCCCTTACCACCCAGGGTGTGGCTATGGAAAAAGCGGCACGCGCCATACCAGAGCAGTTAAAATGCAGCATGAGCGTAAACGATATGGAACTGAGCGAGCTCAAAACCCGTATCGAAGCCATTCTTACAAAACTTCAACACAACAATATATGATCAAACCATTGTACACGGCCCATGCCACTGCAACCGGCGGCCGTAACGGACAAGTAAAATCATCAGACAATATACTGGAGCTTGAAATCCGCTCGCCCAAAGAACTGGGTGGCAGCGGTGGCGCTACCAACCCCGAACAATTGTTTGCCGCGGGCTACGCTGCCTGCTTCGATAATGCGCTTAACCTCGTTATTCGCCAGGCAAGGCTCAAAACCGGCACGACTTCTGTAGCAGCTTCGGTTACACTGGGCGCTTTGGAAACCGGCGGTTATGGCCTTTCGGCAGAGCTCACCGTTAACATTCCCGGTGTGGAGCAGGATGCCGCCGAGCAACTGGTACAACAAGCGCACCAGGTATGCCCTTACTCCAATGCTACCCGCAACAATATTCCTGTAATCTTAAACGTAACTACAAATGTCTGATCATAAAATCATCAAACTGGCTTCGCGCCCTACGGGTATGCCCGATGCTGCTACTTTCCGTACCGAAATCTATACCGTACCTGCTTTAAACGAAGGCGAAGTGCGTGTAAAAGGAATGTACTACTCGGTAGACCCTTATATGCGTGGCCGTATGAACGATGTTAAATCTTACATACCACCTTTCCAGGTAGACGCACCAATAGCAGGCGCTGTGGTGGCAGAAGTGCTGGAAAGCAAAGCCGATAACCTCAAACCCGGCGATATAGTAACCGGTATGCTGCCCTGGGCTACAGAAGCCGCCGTACCCGCCAAAGGTTTGCAAAAACTGGATGCACCAGGTGTGCCGCCCCATTATTTCCTGGGTATTTTAGGTATGCCGGGCCTTACAGCCTACTTTGGCCTGCTCGATATTTGTAAACCTAAAGCGGGCGAAACCGTAGTGGTTTCCGGTGCGGCCGGTGCAGTAGGTATTGTAGTAGGACAATTGGCTAAAATACAGGGTTGCCGTGTGGTAGGTATTGCAGGTAGTGATGAAAAAACAGAGATGCTGAAAAAGGATTTCGGTTTTGACGAAGCCATTAACTACAACACCGTTACCGATATGAAGCAAGCAATTGCAGATGCTTGTCCTAATGGCGTAGATGTGTATTTCGACAATGTAGGCGGTGATATTTCCGACGCTGTAATTGCCAATATTAATTTCCATGCGCGTATTTCCCTTTGCGGACAAATAGCGCTGTACAATACCACCGAAAAGGCCGTGGGCCCACGTTTGCAACCTATGCTGCTTACCCACAGTGTAATGATGCAGGGTTTTACCATTGGTAATTACCAGCCCCGTTATGCCGAGGGTATGCAAGCGCTTATCCAATGGGTTAAGGATGGCAAACTCACCTATACCGAAACCATTGTACATGGTTTTGACCGCCTGCCCGAAGCATTCCTGGGCTTGTTTTCTGGTCAGAATAAAGGTAAAATGATTGTAGCCGCAGAATAAAACCTACCACTATGACACTCAAACAGATCATCATGAAAAAGGCTTACCCGCTTATTATGCGCTTAAGCCGTAAGAGCAAAGGCAAGGTATTGCGTAATGGCCGCCAGGCCAGGCCCAATGCGTCTTTCTACGATTTAAAAACCACCAGCAACGCGCTTAAAGAAGTAGACCTGAGCGCTTATAAAGGCAAAAAAGTATTGGTGGTAAACACCGCTTCGCATTGCGGCTTTACCAATCAGTACGACGACCTGCAACACCTGCAGGATGCTTATAAAGACAAACTGGTGATTCTCGGTTTTCCGGCCAATGATTTTAATGCCCAGGAACCCGAAGACGACGCGGCTATTGCACAGTTCTGCAAAGTGAACTTTGGCGTTACTTTTCCGCTCATGCAGAAAAGCCAGGTTATTGCAGGCACTGAGCAAAACCCGGTGTTTAAATGGCTTACCAACGATAAACAAAACGGCTGGAACAACCAGGCGCCCGAATGGAATTTCAGTAAATACCTGGTTAATGAAAACGGTGTGCTCACCCACTATTTTGGTCCGGCCGTATCGCCGATGGATACCGCCGTTCAAAAAGCAATTGACCTGTAATGACACAAGCGTCTCCCAATTATGTAAATGGCGGGTTCCGCAACCCGGTGCCCACCTACCTCTCCAGCCGCAAAGAAATGCTGGGTGCGTTTCGCAGGGGTATGGGCCGCAAGGCGGCTGAGAAGATACCTGCCATACCGGTTCCCGTTCAGCAGATCCCGGCTTCGTTATGGTCTGCTCCGGCTTCACAAAGCTGGAAAGTGTATTGGCTGGGGCATTCATCGTTGCTGCTGGAAATGGGCGGTGTGCGTTACCTGATAGATCCGGTGCTGAGCAACCGGGCTTCGCTGGCACAATGGGTAGGTCCCAAGCGCCTGCATGAAACACCGGTAAACGTAGCCGATATTCCTTATGTAGATGCAATTGTGCTTACCCACGACCATTACGATCATATGGATTACCTCACCTTACTGGCGTTGAAAGATAAGGCTGAAACCTTTATTGTGCCATTGGGTGTGGGCAGTATATTACAAAAATGGGGCTTTGCAAAAGATAAAATTATAGAAGCGGATTGGTGGCAGGAAGTGCAGCACAAGGGCAATACCCTGGTGCCATTACCAGCACGGCATTACTCTGGCAGGTACCCATCTGCAAGATTTAGCGGCAAGTTCCCTACCCTTTGGTGTGGCTGGGCGTTTCTACATGGAAGCGAACAAATATTCTACTCCGGCGATACCGGCCCTATGCCTTACACAGAGGTAACCAGCCGTTTCAATGGATTTGACCTGAGCATTATTCCTATTGGCGCTTACGATGTGGCCTGGCCGCAGATCCATACCACACCGGAGCAGGCTATTGCTATACACAAGGAGGTGAACGCCCGGCTTATGCTGCCAGTGCATTGGGCCACTTTTGACCTGGCTATGCACAGCTGGAGTGAGCCTATTGAACGTTTTATTGCAGAGGCCAACCAGCAACATGTTTTATACCTCACACCAGAACCGGGCGCAGCTATGGATAAATTGCAACACACCCAACCCTGGTGGAAGTAATCATTATTTCTTCTCCTGGTAGGTAGCAGGGTCCAGCGCTTTGGGCGACCATTGGCGGAAGAAGGTTTCTACCTTCCCGCGGCTATAGCCTTTGTCTTCTTCAAGGTAGGCAGAGTTTTGAGTGTGTATACGGTTGCCTTTGGCATCCAGGATTACAAATACCGGAAAGCCAAACCGTTGGGGATAACCCAGCCGCGCCAGCGTTTTCTCGTTTTTGTTTTCTTTGCTGTAGTTGAGCAGCACCACTACATAGTTGCTGTCGGCCAATGCCGTTAATCCGGCATCGGCAGCTACCATGTTGTGAAACCGTGTACACCAGATGCACCAGTTGCCACCCACCTGCAACAGTACATGGCGGTTGGTTTGTTTAGCCAATTTTACAGCATCTTTTATCTGCGTTTCGGCAGATGCCGCCGGGTTATACAGCAACGATGCTTTCTTTTCATTTTGTTGTGCCATTAAGGATGCACTTGCAATAAACAGGCATACCAGTAAAGCCATTGTTTTCTTTAATCGTAGCAACACTATTCTAATTTTAAGGTATATGTTAAATCCGTGTAAAACCTATGCAGCGCAAGGTTTTCGGTGGTAAATTTATGCACTCTCAACCATTCTTCATTCACATCACAAACCATTATATATGGAACTAAGACCCTTGGGCCAATCCGATATCCGCATAGCGCCGCTCATGTTTGGCGGTAACGTAATAGGCTGGACGGCCGATGAAAAAACCTCCTTTACCCTGCTCGATGCGTTTACCGACGCAGGACTCAACGCTATTGATACGGCAGATGTATACTCTACCTGGGTGCCTGGCAATAAAGGCGGCGAATCTGAAACTATTATTGGTAAGTGGCTCAAGCAAAAAGGCAACCGCGATAAAGTGGTTATTGCCACCAAAGTGGGCAGCGATATGGGCCTAGGTAAAAAATGCCTGAAAGCAGCGTATATCCGCACCGCCGTAGAAGACTCACTAAAAAGACTGCAAACCGATTATATTGACCTCTACCAATCGCACTACGACGATCCCGAAACACCGGTAGAAGAAACACTGGATATGTACGCTACTCTCGTAAAAGAAGGGAAAGTGCGCATTATTGGCGCATCTAATTTTACGGCAGAAAGAACACAGGCCTCTTTGGACTACAGCGCGGACAAACAGATTCCCGCTTACCAAACCCTGCAACCGCATTACAACCTGTATGACCGTGAAGCATTTGAAAAAGAACTGCAACCATTGGCGGTAGCACAGCAACTGAGCGTTATTCCTTACTACTCGCTGGCATCGGGTTTTCTTACCGGCAAATACCGTTCGGAAAACGACCTGGGCAAAAGCGCCCGTGGCGGTGGTATGACCAAATACCTGAATAGCCGCGGCACAACCATTCTGAAAGCACTGGATACGGTGGCAGACCAATACCATGTTTCGCAAGCGACAGTGGCTTTGGCCTGGCTCAAAGACCAGCCTTCCATCACAGCTCCAATCGCCAGTGCTACCAGTGTGCAGCAGCTGGAAGCCTTAACCAAAGCGGCATCGCTGCAATTATCGGCCGAGGCTTTGGAATTGTTGAGTGCGGCGAGTGCGTATTGATAACTTTTGTGTATCGGTACTTCTTACCCTTCCTGCGTCAGGGTGCAGTATGACACCCTTTAATGTCATGCTGCCCTGCCTGTCCCGCCCATGCAGGGAGGAACGAGAGGAGCATCTCTTTTAAGTACAGCATAACAACTAAAAACGAAACACCCCCACAGTACTGCGGGGGTGTTTCTCTTATATCTTAATCAGGCTCTTACCATTTTACCAGTTTCAAGCGTTGCGCACCGCCTTTGGTGCCCTGCAATTGCAGGATGTACACGCCGGGGGTTAACTTATCACTGTTAATGCGCAATTGGCTGCGTTGCTGTAAGCCATCAAATTTTTGTAGCTCCTGACCGCTGATGTTTAGCAAAACGGCCTGGTTAAATGCCCCTTCGGTAGGCCAGGTGATCAATGCATCACCCGTACCGGAGGCAAACCCTGCACTGTTTATGAGTTGCACATGCTCTTGCATGGCCGTTTCTTCTAATCCTGTTACCCAGTTGCCGCAGGTACCCAGAATATTACGGTCGGTAAACCATTTACACAGGATATTGCCGTGGGTACCGCCATACAATAGTGTATCGGCCTGCATTACCAGCCTGGCCGCATCGGGGAAGGTAGAAGTACCCTGTAAGCCATACAAGGTTTGCAACATCAGCTTGTCGGTTACTTCCTTGCCTGCATCGCCCCAGATGCCCATCATGGCGGTGTTCCAGATTTGTCCGTTTTTATGAATAGTGGTAGATCCCAGCGGGTATTTGGCACTATAATCGGCCGTTCTGCCCTCCCAGTATTCGTTATGTCCATCCCAGGTAAATACATCTTTCCAACGGAAGGTATCTATGCCACGCGAATAGGTAGAGGCAAAATAATCGCCAATACCTTCATCCAGCGAGAAGCGCTCAGTACTGAAAGCAGTGCTGGACACGCCCGATGCATCCCAGCTCAGGCCATGCCCGTATTCGTGGATGATTACATCCGCATCTTCGGCATCATCTACCCCGCCGGTGCCCAGCGCCAGAAAGGGATTGCCGTTTACATCAACAGAGAAAAAAGAATTGTCTAAAGTGGTATAATGCGGATCGGCCAGTATCTGGCGGTTCATAATATTGGCAAAGCCCAGGCTCTGGATATACTCCTGGAAAGTGGTGAGGTGGTACATCATCATACATTCCTCAAAGCCCCGTTGCGAGCGGGTATAAAATGCCTGGTTGGTGGCTGGCGTAACCGGATTGATTAAGGAACCACCGAGGTTTGCGATTTTGACCAACGGATTTTCCAATATAAAGTTGCCCGCGGTAATATCCCAGGTAGCCGGAAAATCGACAGGCACCCGCGCATCGGTAAGCCATTGCGCGTCCTGGTCGTTATTGTCTACATAGATGCCGCCGTAGTATTGGTGTACGTAAGTAAGCGGATCGGGCACAAACACCATCGATTGCAATACGCTGTCTTTGGTATTGTAACGGTTGCGGCTAAAGTAGGCAGCGGTTTGCCCTTGCTGGTCCAGCACAAAAGTTGTTGAAACACCTTCTTTTACATTTACCCCCAGCAATTCAAGCCCGGGCGTAAGCACCCTTTCGCTATTCAGAAATGCGATTTGTTTGTAACGCACCTCCAGCGAAGGGCCTTTATATTGTTGCTGGAATTTTTGCGCGATAGCGTTAGAATCAACCGTATTCCACTGCGGAGCTGCTGCTACCCCATTCATGGCTATGCCTAAGTTTGAGGTCAACTGGCGCACATTACCAGACAAGTCTATAAATACCGAAACGGCCTGCCCAAAAACCGGGCGGCCTTTCCATTGCGGCTCAAAATGATAATAGGTACCCACCGGAGTTGCTTTGGTCTGCACCAAACTGAGTTGAATGCCATTCCGCTCCAGCTCCGGTAACTGGTTTTGCGCCCATTGCACCAGCGCGGAAATGCCTTTCGCAGCTGGCACTTGCATAAACTGCATGTTGGTAACCGGTTCCTTGTAATTATACAATCCCGATAAGGCCTGGCTACCCTCTTTAGCCGAAGCTGTAAAAGCCGTAAACCCCAATAAAATGCTCCATACCTTTATTTTCATGCCCGCGCTACTTTTGATACTTCTAAATTACGGATATCTTTCAGCCGTTCCATACATACCTCCAAAACTTTCAGCGGAATGCCAATGGTGTAGTAGCAGAACAAATGCATATCCTGCTTGTAAATGCTCACTTCGTATTGTTTCAGCACCATCATTACATCGTTCATAATGGTGTAATCAAATTCGAGATTGTATCGCTCTTCAATGTTTTTAGTTTCTTTTTCGGCCAGCGCCAGCGCTTCTGCGGTGCAGGTTTTATAAGCGTTAATCAGTCCCGGCACACCCAGCAAGGTTCCGCCAAAGTAGCGCACTACCACCACCAATGTATCGGTAAGTCCTGCGCTGTCTATCTGGCCCAGGATGGGTTTACCCGCCGATCCCGAAGGTTCGCCATCGTCATTGGCCCGGTATTGCAAGCCATCCGTTCCAAAACGGTAAGCGTAACAATGGTGTACCGCTTTGGGATGCTCTTTTTTCAATCCCAGTATCAACTGTTTTACCTCATCGGCCGAGGTTGCCGGGTAGGCATAGGCCAGGAACTTGCTGCCCCTGTCTCTGAATTCTGCCGTGGTTTGTCCTTTTATAGTCTGGTATGTAAATTCCATGCTTCGCTTCTTCCCCGCTTATGATCTGAAAAATGAATTATTACTGTGGTGCCAGGCTTCTACCGTATCGGCTCCAAAAGGTTGCGCATCGTATTTTACAGCGTTCACCAATTGTGGTGCAGTTATACCCTGTTGCAAGGTTCTGCTGCCGGAGCGTATTACGTAAGCCTCATCCCACAAATCCTGTTCTAAAAAGGCAGTAAGCAGTTCTTTGCCGCCTTCTACGATAACGCTCAATATTTTTTGCTGGTATAAATGGTTCAATATCTCTTGCAATTCATCGGCACCTGGTTCTAAAACCAGCCATTGCAGATCGCCAATTGGTTTTCCTTCGGTATAACTAAAAACCAAAGTGGGCTGCGAACCGTCAAACACACGGTGGGTTTCCGGTACCCGGTGATGGCGGTCTATCAGTATACGCACCGGATCTTTGCCCGGCCAGTAACGGGTGTTTAGCGCAGGATTATCGGTCATTACGGTTCCTGTCCCAGCCATAATCGCGTTTTCTTCGCTGCGCAAACGGTGGGTCCAGCGGCGGGCTTCCTCGCCGGAGATCAGCACATTTTCGCCCGTTTTACCCATATAGCCATCGGCACTCTCGGCCCATTTTAAAATAATGTAGGGGCGTTTTTGCTCATGAAAAGTAAAAAAGCGCTTGTTGAGGCGGCGGCTTTCGGGTTCTAATACGCCCAGCACCACTTCCACACCAGCAGCTTTGAGTTTGGCAATGCCTTTGCCGTCTACTTCTGCAAACGGGTCGCGGCACCCAATGACTACTTTTTTTATACCCTGGTTTATGATCAGATCCGCGCAAGGCGGTGTTTTACCGTGGTGGGCGCAAGGCTCCAGGGTAACATATATTACAGATTCGGGTACCAGGTGCTGGTCTTCGGGCTGCACACTCCGCACGGCATTAACCTCTGCATGCGGGCCGCCATATTGCATGTGGTAACCCTCGCCAATAATCCGGCCTTCGTGCACCAGTACCGCCCCCACCATAGGGTTGGGCGCAACCCTGCCAGCTCCCAGCGCCGCCAGTTCCAGGCAGCGCCGCATATACTGCTCCGCTGTATCAATCATACTGCAAAATAAATCCTTTCCTTTAAAACCTGCGCTACGCTTATTTTTGCAGCATGATGACCATCAAAACGGCCTTTGCAAAGCTGGTGCAAACGCTTACCCCTGTGTATGACGAACGCGAAAGCCGCAGCATGGCAGACCTCTATCTTGAATACCTGACCGGTATGCGCCGCATAGACCTGCTGGTGTACAGCGACCGTGCGCTTACCGATATACAAGCGGCAACGTTGGAGGCCGATCTACCCCGTTTTGCTGCTGCCACACCGCTGCAATATATTACCGGGCAAGCCTGGTTTGGCACGCTGCAATTGGAAGTAAACCCTTCGGTATTGATACCCCGGCCCGAAACTGAGGAACTTTGCGAATGGATTACCGCTACCATAAAGGAGCAACAGTTGAACCAACCCACTATTTTGGATATTGGCACCGGCAGTGGTTGCATTCCACTATACCTGAAACAACAGATACCCGGAGCGGAAGTTGCTGCCTGGGACATTAGTGCCGAAGCATTGGCTACTGCCCGCAGAAACGCCGAAAAGAACCATCTTTCCGTCAATTTTGAGTTGAAAGATGTACTAAACCCTGCCGGATGGCCATCAACCCAGTTGGATGTACTGGTGAGCAACCCGCCTTATATTACGGTGGCCGAAAAAGAATCGATGCACGAGAATGTGCTGGCGCATGAGCCACACCTGGCACTTTTTGTAACCGACAATGACCCACAACAGTTCTACAAGGCCATTCATATCCTCGGCGAAAAAGCGCTGAAACCAGGCGGCTACCTGTTTTTTGAAACCCATGCCGACTTTGGTGCAGACACCGAAACCATGTTAAACAAAACGGGCGCTTACCGTGAGGTTATACTCCGAAAAGACATGCATGGCAATCCCCGTATGATACGGGCCACAAAAAAATAATTAATTAACTGCCAAATATCAGTGCAGTTTTAAGGATTCAACCTTATTTTTACGGCTAAAATATATACCGATGCGCATTTTTCTGCTTGGTTTTATGGGTACTGGCAAAACCTACTGGGGCAAACAATTGGCCGCAGCGCTGCAATGGCCTTATTTTGATTTGGACGAAATGATTGCCGGCCTCGAAAAACAATCGATCGCCGAAATATTCGACACCAAAGGCGAAGAATACTTCCGCCAGCAGGAGCATGCACTGTTGAAACAGCTTATTAAACCCAACCGCAACATGATTCTGAGCTGTGGTGGTGGCACCCCATGTTTCTTTAACAATATGGAGCTGATGCAGCAGGCAGGCAAAACGGTTTACCTGAAATCGACTATCGAAACCTTACACGAGCGCCTGAAAATGGAAGCCGATATCCGTCCGTTGCTGAATGGTCATTCTCCGGAGCAGTTAGCCGAGTATATCACCGAAAAGCTGCGCGACCGCCAGGATATTTATGAAGAGGCGCAAATCATTCTCGAAACAGAAAGTCTTACCCTCGACGAACTGAAAAAAGAAACCATTCATGTATAAACCCGCTTTAACCGCTGCCAGCATATTTGCTGTACTGGCGGTAATTCTGGGCGCTTTCGGGGCACATGCGCTCAAACAGATCTTTACACCCGATCAGTTGCTGAGTTTTGAAACCGGTGTACGGTACCAGTTCTACCACGCTTTTGCGTTGTTGTTTGCTGGTGTTATCTACAGTGTGTTTCCAAGCAAGCTGCTCAAATGGGCTGCTACCTGTTTCAGTATTGGCATTGTGTTTTTCTCCGGTTCCATTTACCTGCTTACCTATCTGAAAGCTACGTCTTCTATAGGTTTGGGCGGACTCGGAGCCATTACCCCCTTGGGTGGTTTGTTCTTTATTGCCGGGTGGATTCTGCTGTTTTTCGGTATCCAGCAGGGCCAGGCCGCAAGAAAGCATTCATAAGTTTATAAAGTCAACGATATTAGAAGCCCGTCTGTGTATGCAGATGGGCTTTTTTGTGTGAGAGAGGTGGCCTTCGACAACTTCGACAGACTCAGGCACCGATCGGGTGAATAGTGAATAAGGGCCGACATATCAGAATCTGCGCAAATCTGCGGCAGCTCAATCTGCGTCATCTGCGGGAAAACGCCTCGCGCGGATACTACCTGAGACCTGGACTGTCTATTTTTACGCCTCCAATCTAATCCTCGGGTCTACAATTGCATACAACACATCTACCAGCATATTGGTAAGAATAAACAAGAAGCCTGTAAACAGAATAGCCCCCATTACCACCGGAAAATCGAAACGGTCCAGCGCATCTACGGTTACTTTACCCAACCCTTTCCAACCAAAAATGGTTTCGATGAAAAAGGAACCCGCCAGCAACTCGGCAAACCAGCCCGATACGGTGGTGATGATCGGGTTTAAAGCATTGCGCAGCCCGTGCTTGAACAGAATGCGGGAGCGGCTTAATCCTTTGGCGTAAGCCGTGCGTATAAAATCCTGCTGCAGCACATCGAGCATAGTGGTGCGGGTAATCTGGGTAATGATCGCCAGCGGGCGAATACCCAGTGTAACAGCAGGTAAAATAAGATTGCGCAGCTGCAATTGCTTGCCATACACCGGGTCTATATCAAACAACGAACCCGTCATTTGCAATCCGGTTACATCGCTCAGTACAAAACCGAAGACATAGGCAATAACCACACCCGCAAAAAACGAAGGCATGGAAATACCCGCCACGCTAGCCATAATGGCTGTGGTATCGAGCCAGGTATTTTGTTTTACCGCCGCTACCACACCCAGCACAATACCTAAAACACAAGCAATGACAATAGCCGCCAGCGCCAGGATGATGGTACCCGGCAGGGCCTCCATCAGCACATCCCAAACGGGCTTTTTGCTTTGGTAAGAGCGGCGCAGAAAAGGTTGCTTGAGCATGAGCTCACGCTCCTGACCCGAAACAATCGTTACGCCTTTGTACTTTTCAAGGGCATCTTTTTTATGAATGCCAATGGGCGAAAGATCGTTGAGGTACAACACATATTGCTGCCACAGCGGTTTATCGAGGTTAAGCTCCTTACGCACGTTTTCGAGCGAAGAAAGATCGGACCGCTGCCCCAGCGTAAGCCGGGCCGGATCGCTGGGCAATACATTGAACAATAAAAATACTATGGAGACCACGCCCCATAGTACTAATATGGCATAACCAATTTTATTGAGCAGGTATCGGATCAATGTTTGATCTGAATTTGATTATCGCTGTTTACGGCTACATCCGAAGGGAAATCGTTGTTGTGCCATTTGCCTACAATGGTGCCCGCTTTAATAAGCATGAGCCCCGGATTGGCGCGCATAGCCGTTTTAGCTACCGTACCGTCCATAACCAGGAAAGGCATATCGCCCAGGTTGTTGGCCGCTTTAAATTTATCGTTGTTCTCCGGGCTACCACCAGATACCATGTAGAACGGAATATTGAGCATCACTGTTTTTTCATACAGTTTCTTCAGCTTATCCATGTTAGAGGTATTGGCTTTGGTAGGGTCTTTCATAATTACAAGAAATACATAACCGGGCTCGGCCAGTATTTGCTCGGTAAGATCGGTACCCGAAGCATCAGTGAGCGAGAAATCTTTAATCGCAGGCTCGGCATTGCCCTTTTGCACCAGCTTGTCTTTACGGTCTACAAACTTCCAGGTGCTGTCTTCCCAGGGGTAATTGGTCATGGAGAACTCCTGTTGCTTGCCGTCTTTTTCGTAGATAAATACAGTTTCGTATTTATCGGGAATAGCGCCTTCGGGCACTTTCATATTGGCCGGAATATTGTTGCCCACTTTAAACGCCAGGCAATCTACCACCGGCAGGTGGTTGAGCACATGATACTGGATGTAGAAAGAGAAAATAGTGCCCGCCAGCATGAGCACGGTGCCCAAAGTATTTGGAAACAGCGGCTTGATGTGCTTGCGGTAGATAAACAAAATCACAATAAGCACCAGCAGAATCAAGTCTTTGTAAAACGACTGGTCTGAGGTGATCTTAATACAATCGCCAAAGCAACCGCACTCTTTGATCTTGCCGCTAAACAGGGCAAAGCCGGTGAGGAACGTAAAGAAGATGATAAGTATAAGCAGCAGGAACGAAAACAGACGGTAGGCGTAACCCAGCAGCACCGCAATACCCGCAATGATCTCAAAAGCGATCATCAGCACAGAAAAAGCCAGCGCATATGGCACCAGGAAACTGAGGTGCAGCACTTCAAAAAACTCGACCATCTTATAGCTCAGACCCAGCGGATCATTTGCCTTAATAAGACCCGAAAAAATAAACAACACCCCTACTATAATCCGAACGATCCATAAAACTGCTTTCATCTTAATATCGTTTAAAAGTTAATGTCTGTTAAATTAATAAAAGTCAAATGAAACTACCCTATGCGTTTAAGCATTTAACGACCGGATAACAGGTAGCACATTGGCCTAACCCGCAGCTTCTTCCTGACGGATGAGTGCAAACACGGCGTAATTGATGATGTCGGTAAAATTGGCGTCGGCCCCTTCGCTGATAATCGTTTGCCCGTCGTTGGCAATGATTTGTTTAATGCGCAGGAGTTTTACCAGTATCAGGTCTACAAAAGACTCCTGGCTCATGCTGCGCCATGCTTCGCCGTAGTCGGTGTTTTTATCCTGCATCAGGCGCATGGTAGCGTTCAGGTATTGGTCGTAGTATTTTTCTACTTCGCTGTATGGCAGATCTATCGGAGCATCGGCAGGCAACGCATCTTGTATTAAGGCAATGATGCCGTAATTGACGATACCCATAAACTCGCCCGCCACCGGATCGGCAATGCGCTGCGATTTATTTTCCTGGATGGTGCGTATGCGCTGGGCTTTGATGTAGATCTGATCGGCAATGCTAATGGCCCTTAGCACACGCCAGGAAGTACCATAATCTTGTGCCTTTTTCAGAAAAATTTCCCTGCACCGGTCAGTTACCGCTTTATATTGTTGCTCTGTTTTCGTCATTGCCATTACTTTTGTAGTGCTTATAGCCGCAAAAAATGTCTAAAAATACACTTTTCAATACACAAACCCTCATACAGAGCAAAGGCAAGCTGGTAAACCTTTCCAGCCCTGTTGTGATGGGCATTCTCAACGTTACGCCCGACTCTTTTTACACCAAAGGCAGGCAGAGCAGCGCCACCGAAATACTGGCCCATGCCGGGCAAATGGTGGCCGATGGCGCGGCCATACTCGATGTAGGCGGTATGAGCACCCGCCCTGGTGCGCCAGCAGTATCGGTGCAGGAAGAGACCGACCGGGTGGCACCCGTGATTGAAGCGCTCTGCAAGGCTTACCCCTATGTGCTGGTTTCGGTAGATACTTACCGGGCGCAGGTGGCCCGTGCAGCAGTGCAGGCAGGTGCGCATATCGTTAACGACATCAGCTTTGGCGATATGGATGCGGCTATGATGACTACCGTGGCCCAATTGGGTGTGCCCTACATAGGCATGCACATGCAGGGCACACCGCAAACCATGCAGCAGTCGCCCGTTTACCACCATGTAACCCTTGATATTCTCGATTATTTTGCACAAAAGCTGGCTATGTTTCGCGATGCGGGTATAAAAGATATTATACTCGACCCTGGTTTTGGCTTTGGTAAAACAGTAGCGCACAATTATACCCTGCTGCATGAAATGAACCAGTTTGCGATACTGGGCAGGCCAATACTGGCGGGCCTATCGCGTAAATCGATGATATGCCGGCCGCTTAATATTATGCCCGATGATGCGCTAAATGGTACTACCGTACTCAACACCATAGCGCTGCAAAGGGGCGCTGCTATACTGCGGGTGCACGATGTAAAAGAAGCCATGCAGGCAATCCGCCTGACAGAAGTGCTGCAAAACCGTTAGTTTTGTAACACACTGAATGAACGCAGTTGGATTTACCTATGGAGTGGAGTTTTCATTTGTTCGGGCAGGATATTCCTGTCATGAATGTACTAGACCTGGCACTGGTCATCTTTATCATTGTACAATTGTACCGGGCTTTAAAAGGCAGCCTGGCTTTTAATATTTTTGTAGGCATTATTGTGGTATACCTTAGCTGGATAGCGGTACGGTTGCTGCACATGCCTATCCTGTCGGAGATGCTCAACCGCCTGATCAGCGTGGGTATTGTGGCGCTGATCATTGTGTTTCAGCCAGAGATACGCCGTTTTTTGCTGGTATTGGGCAAGAAAACAACCATACGCCGCAATGGTGCCTGGGGCCGGTTTATGGGCCTCGATAAATTCAGCAATTTTAAGCAGGACGAAGAGCTCATCTACGCCATTACCCTGGCCGTTACCAATATGATGAAACAAAAGACCGGCGCACTCATTGTGCTGGCCAAAACCTATAAACTGAAGTACGATAGCAACAGCGGTGTGCTTATCGATGGTTTTGTAAGTGCCCGCCTGCTCGAAAGCATTTTTAAAAAAGAAAGTCCCCTGCACGATGGCGCGGTAATTATAGCCAACTATAAGCTGATAGCCGCTAATGCCATGCTGCCCCTGAGCGAAAATCCCGACCTGCCCATTCGCGTAGGTATGCGCCACCGGGCTGCGGTGGGCGTTACCGAAAAAAGCGATGCGGTAGCCATCCTGGTATCGGAAGAGAAAGGCCATATCTGCTTTGCACAAGATGGTAAACTTACCCAGGATATGACACCTGAGGAACTGAAGAAAGTATTGTATGATGTGATGGTGGAGGGGAATTGACCTGGCATCATACCTACCAGAGCTTGCCCTGCCAATAAGGGGTGTGTAGCTCTAAAGAAAAGAATCCTGGAATTATTGCTCGCAACCGCACGGCGGCGCGAACACGATGTTATACAAAACCCCGCCAGAGCTTACAGAAAAAGCACCTCCGTAGAGGTGCCTTTTTAATGTCGGCACACTATGTTTTTCCCATTTTTTGACTTTTAGATAGTACAGGTGCAAATGCATTTAGACCCCTGGGTGTAAACCAATTTCTACCGGGTGTAAATCAATTTATACCAACTGTAATCTTCTTTAGACCGGGTGTAAATGATTGTAGAACTGATGCAAAATCTATTGTAAAGGTGCGGCCTGTGCATTTACAGGCATAGCGCTCTCTTGCACGGCTTGCATCTGCCCTTGGTTTTTAACCACTTTGGTGTACACAAACTGATCTTTTATGTGCGGCTTATCTGCATAAAACTTAGCTGCTATTCTACATATGCTTATAATGGTATCGTATATATCGTTAAACTCCTGCAAGGCATCGGCGGTAAGTGTTTTGCGATCTCCTTTTTGTGCTTCCTGTATTACATCGGCCTGTTTAAAGTGATCGGCAAGGGTTATAATATTGTCGAGCATATCGGCCGAGGTGCCTTTGGCAGTAATGTTGGCTTTAAGACCCGGTGTAAGATTGGTTTTAAAACGATAGAGCAGCTTTACAAGCGCCTCCTGGCTACCTGCGCCACGGGTCTTAAAATACTGGAGTGTACCGATGCGCTTTATGTAATCAAAAGCAGGGATACCGATCAGTCATTTTTTTACTGTGATCCTCCGTACTTCAATAGCGATTGCGGGCATTATGATGGATATACAGTTGAGGATTTTGAACGATTGCTGCATACGCTGGCGGGGATTAAGGGCAAATTTTTACTCTCCAGTTATCCCAGCTGCGCACATATGCCAAAGCCAATGGATGGCATATGTGGAGTTTGGAAACAGGGGTAAGCGTAAACGCCAAAGGGGGCTATATGAAACGGAAAGTAGAGGTACTGACGGCGAATTATAAAATATAGGTATTTATTGCTTTTGTCCGAAAAAAAGTTCTTTGGCATCGTATGCATTGACTTTGATGAAGTAAATTTTTTTCTCCCCGCCATTTTGAACAATATAATTTTCCATGTTTTGCAGGCTTGTAGCATCAAAAGCCAGGACAGCCGACCACTCATAGAAATAGAAAAATTCAGATTTGGGCAGATCTTCTAAGGTCAAAACCGTTCCATCCAGCTTTTTAAACCGCTCGGCCGCGAGATATTCTTTTAGGGAAGGTGCGCCGATAAAGGCCGGCGTGTTCGCTTTGGTTAGGGACTTTACAAATCCGTCTGTTGAGTTGTAACAGCTTTCAGAGGGCACCATAACCCCTTCACTATTGAAACACACAGTATTTGGCAACGGATGTGCTAAAACATTGGTGTCTCTGGTTACTACAATCCCGGTTTTATTAATACCTAAATATTTGACAGCCTTGTCTATGTATTCATATTTCGGGAGTACTGCTTTTTCTTTTTTTGTACAACTGTAAGCGGTAACTAGAAGTATTACAAATAATAGCTTTTTCATACATGGTTGAGTTAAAAAAAATAAGCAGAGTAATCCCTGCTTATTTTTTGCAATATACAAAGTTATTCTATGCCTGTAAGGCTTGTCACCGGCATAGACCACCATACAATATTGCCATCGCGTTTCAGCTCATAAGAACCCGCAGGCACAATTTGTTGATCACTTGTGAGGCCAAGAGCCGAAGCCACATCCCCATTAATCAAAAAAGGCGAAGGCAGGTTTAATTGGTCTTGTTCGAACTCCGCCACACAATTGCTGTGCATTTTTGTAATGTCCACTGCAAAAATAATGGTAGAGCGATCCTCGGTAAAGGCAATCATGCCTGAATGCAGATCGTTAACATTGGTTAAGTCTGCAACCTCCAAACCCCGATTGCCTTCTGGTGAGGTAGTAAGGTTTATTCCAACTTTACCAGTACCTGAAACTTTGCATTTCGGACATCCCGGCTTACAAGACTCTGTTGTTTTTGTGTACAATAACCCGCCAAGCCATTCTACAGTTTCCGTTTGCAGACAGCCATTTGACCATATGATTTCTACACTGAAGTTGAAAAATTTCAGGATTTCTTTGACTTGCTTCCCAACTTTTACCGGTTTCCCATTTTGGGAGACTGTTGCTGTTTTCTCATTTGCCTCTTTTGTACAGCTGGTTAAGCAAGTTGCAGTCATTGCCGCTGCGAATCCGAATAAGAGAATTTTCTTTCTCATAGTC
Source organism: Chitinophagaceae bacterium (assembly GCA_031546985.1). GTDB lineage: Bacteria > Bacteroidota > Bacteroidia > Chitinophagales > Chitinophagaceae > JAVBJN01. The sequence continues at coordinate 16,861 of JAVBJN010000024.1, read as the reverse complement.
CTTGTTTTGATTTTAAAGGGTTATAAAATGTTGAATAGTTAGGGGGCAAAGTAACGCCAGCAACATTTCAATGGCTATACCTATAGGTAGGTATTTTTACAGGAAAAGGGGATTAAACCACGTTTAAACCCCCTTTTTACTTGACGGGATTTGAACCAGCAGCCCGCCAATACCTCGCCCATAGGATGCCATTTGGGCCGACTTTGCATCTCTGCTTTCAGGGGGCTTTAAGCATCTTTTTACCCCCACAAGTAACATAGGGATATTTTATTTTTCGGACGATTCGTTTTTCGGTTTATATAAGCAAACTGATGGATGTGTAGAGGAGTGATAGCGCTATGCACCCGGTAACAGACCTATCGGGCACCAAAGAGCAAAAGATTGCCTTATACCAAAAGGCACTGGCCAACTTTGCTATTTTTAAATACCTCACGCAGCCTTCTATCTGGAAGCAAGGCGACTCGCTTGTATTACACAAGGCTTATCATTACTCCTGCTCCGACCCTATGGGTACCACCGATTGGACCAATACACATGTATCGCATTTGCTAATGCAAAATGAAGGCAACTGTTTTGCACTGGCTGCCTTGTTTAAGATATTTTCTGACAGGTTGCAATCAGATGCCAGGCTATGCACAGCACCGGGGCACATTTACATACGCCATGCCAATGAAAAAGGCATATACTATAATGTAGAGTTATCTACCCGTGCTTTTCCGGGCACTGGCACAATAGAAACGCTTACCCACGCCACTACCGAGGCGGTAAAGAAAAACATAGCGCTGCGCGAGCTCGATAACAAACAATCTGTAGCGCTTTGCCTGGTTTACCTGGCTAAGTCATATGAGTACAAATTTGGTGTGAATGATGATGATTTTATGATGGCTTGTGCAGAAAAGGCACTGCGTTATGACGATCATAACCTCAATGCCATGCTCCTGAAGGCTGAGGTAATGGAAGCAAGGATAACCCAACTGCACAAGGCGGTGCCCTTACTTAAAGACAATAAAGATTTTAAAGCCTACCAGGCATGGGTGGGCCATATTTTTGATATGGGCTACCGCGAAATGCCTTTTGAGATGAAAAACCGTTTGGTGCAGGGCTGGACCAAAGACACCCTTATTAGACTGGCGTATAAAGACTATAGGCCAGAAGACGGGCTAAAGAATACCCACCTGGTACCTACACGGTACGCAAGCCTCTCGTGGGGCCTGTTTGATGAGCAGATTAAAACCAAGCCGCTGGAGCGCTATGGCAATACGGTGTTTGATACCAGGAGAAAAGAAATTGTAACTTTTTTGAACGATGATATACTATACAACCAATACAATTTTGACCCTGTGGTATTTGCATGGAATATTGATCCTCTAGCGCATGAGTTTCCAGGACAATCGCCCTACTCAGCGTTTAATAATAATCCTATATTGTATGTAGATCCAGATGGCAGGAAATGGGTTAATGGATTTGATGCAAACGTGGCCTATTGGCAAGGCAAACTAAAAGAAGTTCCAAATGATAAAAGTGTGCAACGAGCATTAGCCTATTTTGAAGCAAGGCAGGCAGCAGTTAAACAAGTTTTTAAAGAAATGAGTACTGGAGATCCTGCTCTGTATAATTACATAGACAATTTAAAAGTCATGGATTACATAGGAGAAATGAAAGATGTGGAAGCTATAGTAACCATAGACAATCGCATTTCTGGCCTTGATCATGGAGAGGCAGCAGTTACCGAACCTTTTGGTCCTCGAACTAATAAAATGCAAGTAGATTATAACGGGAAAGGCATTTGGCTGACTGTTCAAGACAACACAGTGCAAGAGGGACAAGAAAGATATGGTTTTAACATCACTCTATATGGAAGTGATTTTTATGATTTGCACCTTGCAAACGAAGCAGGAGATATAATGTATATTATGGAATACAATGAAGCTTCAGAAGTTGAAGGAGGAAATAAGCCCCGCGGTGACTTGTATCACAAAAAGGGATATTCTGGCAGCTATTCAGACAGAGTAGAAACAATGTATAAAAGCAGAAAAAATGATAACACAGCAAAAGAATTTAACCCGTACCCATTAAAGAATGAAAAGAAATAGAAATATTAATTTGATTGTTTTACGAAATGTCAGTTTACTTTTCTTTTACATGGTAAGTGTCTTTTCTTTTACATCATGTAAAGTCAACAAAGTAATTGAAACCAAATGCTACAATCAGCAGATCACTAAAACAGATAGTCTGATTACTGAAATTTGCAACATACGTGAAATGTACGACCCGCTTACCAGAAAAAAAGTGTTAGTTGTTCCTAAGGGAAATGACTCTTCGTTTGTAAAGCGGTCGGTAACCTACAACGCTTTCACTAAAGAAAAAACTGTAGAAATCCTTTATAGAAATAAGGTGCAAATCCGATATGTAACTAAGGAAGGAAAAGTCCACGGCCAATACACAGAGTTTTTATTGCCCAAATGTGAGCAGATTACCAGAGAGGCGACGTTTAAAAAGGGCAAGCTAGATGGGTATTATAACGTATACTATGTTGGTGGCAAAAGAATTATCCATAAACTATATAAAAATGATACGTTAGTTAATGATGAGAGTGAGTAGGCACTTAAGAAATAAAACAGCTAGAATTGCCAAAGGTGGCAACTTAACGATATCCGCTAGTGTCATTGCAGTATTATTATTCATTGGCTCTTTTGCTAAAACTAATGCACAATCTTTTGTTTTCGACAAGAAGTAATGGGCTACAAATGGTGAGTATAGATATACGACATATAAAAAGAAAGCGTTCTTTACCTACCTAAGAACCCTCAATAGAAAAAAAATAAAAAAGCAATTAGGCAGGCCAAATTTTTGCGATAAAGATGGCACCTCAGTTTATTATTGTTTGGATCTGGATGTTGTGTAGGCTCCCCATTTTCAGTACGTGTTAAAGGGAGACTAAATTACACATAGTTGGTTGTTTATTGCTTTCTGGGGCGTAGTGGAGCGAAGGCGTAGCCGAAGCGGAACGGAGCCCCGGAAAGCAATTTTTTTCTTTATACATTTTAGGTGATAGCCCTCCTAATGCATCATGTGGCCTGTGGTGATTATAGTCGTGCACAAAGGCATCGGGCATTCTCTTCTTCCAACTCTTTAATGCGTTTCAGTTCGCTGGCTTCCATACCCCCATAACGCTGCCGCCATTTATACAAGCTGGCTTTGCTAACACCGTATGCACGGGTGATTTCTTCTGCTGTTTTACCCCTTCAAACTCCTTTAGTATGTTCGCGATCTGAACAGGGCTGAATTGACTCTTTTTCATCCTTTACGAGTTTAAAATTAAGGCATATCATTTGGTGCAGGTGGTATTATTTGCGGGCTTGCTGCTCTATAAACTGGCGCAGCAGCTCATCTTTTTCTTTAAGCATGCGCTCGTAAAGTTGCTTATTCTCTTCGTATAGCTCAATAACCTTGTTTAAAGGATTGAAGGAACAATTGAAGTTTGCCTGTGCGCCATCCGAAAATGAACTAGCAACGGCGCTATCATGAAAAGTATTTGCAATAAAGTTTATCGCTTGTTCTTCGTCAAAATTTTGAAATGCTTCTACAGGTATTTTTAATACTTCTGATACTCTTTGAAGTATCGTTATATCAACTGTTTCTTTGGCTTCGAGTTGCGAGATCTTTTTTTGCGTCCAATCATCGCCCAGCTCAAAGGCAAGTGCATCTTGCTTTAGGCCCAGCATTTCGCGAAATCGTTTTATGTTGCGGCCCTCGTGTACTTTTTTCTCGTTCATGGTATTGGTTATTGTCATGCAACAAATGTAATAATTTGCCTGCATCGGTGTGCGGAATAAAATACCGCTACCCTATGCCGATAAAAACGGCTATTAATGCCCTGCCAGCATGGGCTATGCTATGCACTTGTGCGTGCTTTGTGTGCAACTAAATTTTACAATCTATGATGCACCATTTCTACGGCGTGGCCATGCCAGCGCACATGCCACATTACCACAGCGAGCCTTTGCTTATGGATAGCGCCACGGCACTGCGCAATGCACATTATCTATTTAGGGCCGAGGCCGATTTGCTGCCCCCACAGGCAGGGGCCGTGGGCTGCTTTTTATTGCAGCAAGCCATACTGGCCATATGCCAGAGCGCTGCGGGCGGCACACTGGCGGCCTATGGTGGCTTTGCCCCGCTGCTACATGCAGCAAGCCCTGCGCTACCGGGGCTACCTGCCCTATTGGCCAATGCTAGCCTGCAAGATAAACGCCTGCATGCGTTAATGAACCTTAGTGCGGCGCAGCTGCTATGCCAGGCAGGGCCTGTGCTTAATAGCGAAGACCAGCACGCCCTTATGGTGCGCACTGCCCGGCTGCTGGAGCTGGCAGGATGGCGGGTGGAGGAGGAGCCTGTGTAATGGCTTAACCAAAGGGGCGGCACGGCGGTAGATTTCTCATTTCAGCACCTGGATTTATTCTTTCGCCACTCAATCATTCAACTTCAAATGTCTTTCTGGCTTTTGTTACTTTTTTTTAAAAAAAAAGTAACCCAAAAACCGTCCGAAAACGGATACGCCACTTTTGCGGATACATTCCCTGATTAAACGCCTCTACTACTGTGGCTTCTGCTGCATGCCTTGATATCAATGCTTCTCAACGTGGTTTATCTGGGTTTAATCAAAAGCGGGCTACCTATGGCAGCCCGCTTTTGATATTAAAATGCTAGTTTGTGTTTACGGCACCTTAATGGTATCTACCCTTACGGTAGTATCGCCTCCATTCTTTGCTTCAAAATCGCGAATAATATCGAGGCTGCTTTTGTTCATATTCTCGAGCGAGAATTGTGCTGCGGCGGCCAGCTGGTGCGTGGGGTATTTTTGCAAAAACTGCTGGTACAGCCCAATAGCCTTAGCCTGATCGCCAATATTGTTTTCGGTTACAAAAGCCATCCAATACAGGCTTTTGGCCGCCAGGTTGGTACTATCGTATTGTTCGGTCACAATTTTCCAGGCATAAACGGCGCTGTCGTATACGCCAATGGCATTGTACAGCTCCCCGGTTTTGAAACAGTATTTGGGCGAAAGCGAATCTTTCGGGAAACGCGACACATATTCTTTATACAACCCAATCACATTTCTGGCAGCAAAAGAATCGAGCGGTTTTACATCGGCAGAATCCAATAATTTGATTTCTGCCATCTCAATTCTGTCCTTCAGTTTCTGGTTTCCTGGCTTACAGGCCACTACAGATCCCAATGTAAGCGCAATTACAACTAGTTTTTTCATCATGTAGCTTAATCATTTTTCCGGGCCATTTCCAGTCCGGTGTTTGCAAATATAAGTGCAAAGGCCCGGTATTGGCAAGAAGTGATTTATCTGAAGTACATTTGAGATAAGATTCGAACTACGTTTTAATGCATTTTCCTTTCCCCGATAAAACCCTGGTGCTCTTCGATGGCGTTTGCAACCTGTGCAATGGTACGGTGCTGTGGCTTATTGCGCGCGACAAGCAAAATAAGTTAATGTTTGCATCGCTCCAGGACGAAAAGGTGAAAGCCCTGCTGCAAGCGGCTCCTGCCCCTGTGCCTGATAGCATTATCGCTTACGATGGCACACAGTTTTACTACCAGTCGGATGCTGCTATTAAAATAGCTACGGAGCTGGGTGGCTTTTGGAAAACGGTTGGCATATACCGCTTCATTCCCCGTTTTATCCGCGAGGGTTTGTATGCGTTTATAGCCCGCAACCGGTACCGCTGGTTTGGCAAAAAAGAGGCTTGTATGGTGCCTACACCCGCAATGGCCGCTAAATTCTGGTAATGCTACTCACCCGAAAACTGCCGCCACTCGGCAAAGCGCTGGTCTAATAGCTGGCAAATGGCGGTGTAGTTTACCACAGAGTTTTCGTACTCATAAGCGGTATCAAAGGTTTTGCCTTCGCTTGCGGCCAGCTCATCGAGCACATTGCAATAATCATTAAAGTAAAAATCGTATTGCTGCGCAAAAGCCGTATCGGGCTCGTAATAAGCGGTGGTAAAGGCATTGCCTTCGTTGTTCAGCAGCTCGTCGGTAAACTTCTCATGCAGGTCTTCCATCACCAATTGGCGCACCAACGAATGGTCTTCCCCAATGCGGGGCAGTAATGCGGCAAATTGTTGGGCAAACGTACCGGAGATCAACTGCCCGCTAATGCACCAGGCCAGGTACATGCCAATATGGGTAGCGGCGTTTTCTACAGGGAGTACTTCGGGTATTTCACCTTCTTCGTGCCATTCGGCATCATCATAAACAATCATAGGGAGCAAGGGCTGTGGTTGTGCATTAAAACTAATTTTCTTTTTTGAGAACACGCAATATTCCTGCACGGCAATGCCGGAATATTTTTTAGACAGCGTTATATAGCGTGGCGGCAAGGCCTCCGGGGTTTCGGTTTTGCAAATAATGTAGTAGCATTGCAGGCTAAAGCAGCTATACGCTTATGAAAGTGCAGGTTTGGACCATTGGTAAAGCAGGTGAAAAATACATTGAAGAAGGTATTAAGGAATACAGCAACAGGCTGAAACACTATACCAACTTCGAAATGAAGATTATAACCCCGCCCAAAGACCTGGGCCGCCTGCCTGTAGACCAGCAAAAACTGAAAGAAGCCGCGCTGATTGAGGCTCAGATGCAAGCCGGCGACTTCCTGGTGCTGCTCGACGAAAGGGGCAAATCGCTCACTACCCTGCAACTGGCCGATAAAATACAGCAATGGAGCAATGCGGGTACCCGCCGGGTGGTTTTCCTTATTGGCGGCGCTTTTGGGGTAGACGATTCCATTAAACAAAAAGCCCATCTTACGCTTACGCTTTCGAGCTTTACTTTTCCGCACCAGCTGGTAAGGCTTATTATTACCGAACAAATTTACCGGGCCTATACCGTTATCAACAACGAAAAATACCACCATCCCTAGCAGCGGTACCGTTATTACCCTTTAATTTTTAACGGGTTAGGTTACATGCGGCTGCTTCCGATACCTTATATTTGCTCTTTTACAAGTACATTCTTATGTCTATTACTTATCTGATCATATTAATTACGGCAGGTTTTTCCATCGCCGCTTTTAACAACCAGCGCATTATCGACGAGCTTATTTTGTGGCCTGCGCAAATGAACCGCAGCAAACAATTTTACCGTTTGTTTACCTGCAGCCTTATTCATGCCAACTGGCCGCACCTGATCTTTAACATGATTACGCTCTACTTCTTTGGCAAGGCGGTAGAGAATGTGTATGCACAATACTTTGGGGTTTACAACTTTCTGCTGCTGTATGTGCTGGGCGTGGTGGTTTCGTCGCTGCCTACTTACATTAAGTACCGCAACAATTACAACTACCGCTCACTGGGCGCTTCGGGTGGTGTGGCGGCCATCCTTTTTGCATTCATCTTCCTGAGCCCGTGGACTACCATTTACTTTATTGTATTGCCTTTGCCGGGTGTGCTGTTTGGTGTTATTTACCTGGTGTACACGGTGTATATGTCGCGCCAGCAAGGTGGCGATGGCATTAACCACGATGCACACTTCTGGGGTGCTATTACCGGTATTACCTACACCTTTATTATGGAGCCCAAACTGGCTACCAGTTTTATCCAGCAAATAACGCATCCTTCGTTTTTGAATTAATACGCGATAGCTCATTGTATCAAGGCGCACCAATATGGTGCGCTTTTTTTGTGCTATTCAAAGCGGTTATGATGCATACTGATAAACAGTATCCCGAAATTGATCGTTCAAAAGAGATGCTGCTTCTCCTCCTACGTCGGAGTGCAGCATGACAGTGATAAGCATGTCATGCTGCGCCGGTATGCGAGATTAATCTACAGTGCGATAAAGAGCAGAGGAAGCAGCATCTCTTACCAGTGCGCCCATCTGCAATAGATACCCTGCTCTCGTCTGCCTCTTGTTAGACAGGCTCGTTCCTCACCCGGCAGCATGACACGCTATTGGTATAATAAAAGATTGGTAAGTCTTGAATTTTGCATTTTGAAATATTTCAAATTATATTGCAAACTATCTATAACCGCAAATCAACCAAAATGAAAAAAACATCGGTATACCCCGATTGGCCCAGCCAGCCTATTGCCTTTCCGCGATGGCATTTCTACTTGCAAAGCCATATAGCCCGTTAAACCCGTTATTATTTATTTAACCATACATCCATCCAGCAACCATGTCAGACAAGATTGTAAAAGTGGCCATTTACCCGCCTTTGGGCGTGGCCCGTGTAGGCAATTCAGATGAATATTATATTGCCTCCGACGTTCCCGGGCAAGCCGCTGTGCCCGAAGACGGCTACAAAGACAAAAAAGGCCGTGTTAAGAAACAAGCCGTTCGTTTCCGCGTTTATGGCCTTAACGACCAAAACGAAGTGGTAAGCGAACTGAGTGCCAAAAACGGCGCTACCATTGGCTGGCGAGCGCATATCGCCAACCGTAAAGCGGGCTGGTACCAGTTTAACAACGCACTCGATCTTCCCGGACTGGCATTGCCCAGCGCTTTCCGCAACGATGCAGTAACAGCCGGAAGAGAAAAACTCATTATCGATCCGGGTGCACGCAGCATCACCGGCATCAATACCCAGGGCGAAGCCTACCGTTTTACGGGTGGCAAATTCTACAACATTGAAGTGCCTTTGGGCGAAATACGCACTGACGAGCAGGGCCGCCTCATCGTATTGGGTGGCGATGGTCATTCTGCCTCTTACGACGGCGCACAGGCGGTTACATTTGCCAACAACGATGGCTGGCACGACGATGTATCGGATGGCACCATCCGCGCCACAGTAACCTACAACGGACAAACTTTTGAAGCAGAACCAGCCATGGTGGCCGTTACCCCACCCAACTTTGGCCAGGGCTTATTTGGTGTGGTTACCATGCTCGATGTGGTAGAAGACCTCTACTACCGCTCGCAATGGCTGGAAAAACCCAAAGCCATTACCTTCTGGAAACACATTTACCCTATACTGGAGCGTACCGTGCAAACCCAGTGGGTAAACGGTGGTTTCTATATCCTGTTTGGTCAAAACTCGCCCAGCGATTTTACCAGCAATGAGATGCTAGCCCAATTAAAAGACCCTTCTGCGGCCAGCCAGGCGCTGCGCAAAAAAGTGGCCGACTGGTACCGCCAGCCAGATGGCGAAGCGTATGAGCCTGCTAAGATTCCGCCATTCTACGGCGATGCGTTTGGCGATTACGAAGACCTGCCCAATGTGTGCCTGCCATTAACACATACCCAGTTTGAATGGATGCAGCAATGGGCCAATGGCGATTTTACTACGGGCACACAACCTACCGGGCCTGTAGATTTCGACAAATTATCGGCCCAGGAGCAAACCGAAGCTATGAACCGCGCTCCGCTGGAAGAGTGCCTGGGCGGCCCTTTCCACCCGGGTATTGAGCTTACCTGGCCGCTGCGCAATCTTATTATCTGGGACAAACCTTTCCGCCTAAAAATTCTGGCCGAAAACGAAATGCCTAAAGATGATTATGGCCCTATGCTGGCTCCGCAAATGGCATTGGGCAATGGCGGCCCGCTGGATGGTAGCGGCCCTGGATCGCTTACACGTTGGCTGGGTGTGCCCTGGCAGACCGATGAAGCCAGTTGCCTCTCTGGTTACGACCCATCTACCTACCTTACCCTGCCTTCGTTCTGGGCTGCAAGGGTGCCTAACTATATTCTCTCTGCCGACAGTTACAAGCGCCTGAGCGATGCATCGGTGGTAATGCCGCAACGCCTCAAGCACCTGGATTACCGCCAGGACTGGATGCGCGACCTGGGCAACCAATATGTAACCCGTATCAACAATATGGTGAAGAAATGGCATGAGCTGGGCATTATCTGCGAACATCCGCTGCCGGAAAAAAGCCAGCACGAATGGTTGCCTACACAACTTTGGGTAGAATCTGACCGTGGGCCGTTCATAGAAAAAGACCCTACTTTTGAGCAGGTTAAGATTGCCGAAAACGCTAGCGAGCCTATGGTTAAAGCAGCCAAAACGGTGCTCAAAAGCGTGGCTGGCATTGAAGAAACAGCACAGCGTCCGGTTCGGGATCGTCCATTATTCAGAAGAAATGAAAGATAAGACCATAGCCTTTATTCCTGTATTTATAGCCGGTGGCGGTCCTGCGGGATCGGCCACCGCTTTAAGTTTACATGCCCGTGGTATTCCTTGTGTGGTGGCTAATGCAAGCTACAAACATGCTTTTAAACCTGGCGAAACCGTTCCCGCCAATGCTATGCCTTTGCTGCGAAAGTTAAAACTGGCCCATTTGCTGCGCGAGCCGGAGCACCTGGCTTGCTATGGCAACCGTTTTCTCTGGGGATCTGACACTGTGGCCGACGAAAACTTTATGAACCGCCTGCACAGCCAGGGCTGGCACTTGAACAGGCTGGTATTTGAACAACAATTGCAGGCCGAATGCGAAAGCAAAAACATTACCTGGTATGCCGATTGCCGTATTCAGCAATGCATACCTGTGCCCAACGGATGGGAAGTAACCTTACAACATGCCAATGGTACGGTACAAACCTTGCAATGTGGTTTTATAGTAGATGCCACAGGCCGTGCATCGCGCATTAGCCGCAGCATGGGTATAGACCGCAAGCATTTCGATCATTTGTCGGGCATTTGCACCCATGTTACGTTAAGCGAACCCGTGCAACCACAATACACCTTTATAGAAGCCACGGCCAATGGCTGGTGGTATGCTGCGCCGCTACCACAAAACATGCTGGCCCTCGCTTTTATGACCGATAGCAACATGCTCGACCAAAACCTGCTTAACCGCGATGTATTTCTGCAAAGCGCGCAGTCCTCCCAACTCGTTTCGGGACTGCTTGCAAATGTGCTTCCCAACATACATCCCATGCTTACCCAAACCGCCAGCACCGCAATGCTTACCCAACGGCATGGGCCCAACTGGCTGGCGGTAGGCGATGCCGCTTATGCCTACGATCCTGTTTCTTCTTATGGTATTGTTTCTTCGCTGGAAGGCGGCTATTATGCCGGTCATGCCATTGCAGATACGTTTCTTGGCGCTAAAGAAGCACTGCCCGCTTATGATTGGGCCATTAGCCAGGCTTTTGAAGTGTACCTCAAAATGCACCATACCCAATATAGTTATGAGCAAAGGTTTAAGGAATCTGCATTCTGGCTACGAAGGGCTTTTGCTCCCAAGCCGATATCCATTTAATTGAAGATTCTTTGCCTACATTTGCATTATGATTAATGCAAATATGAAAAGAATAACCTGCGCCCTATGTTTTTTCATATTATGGATGAACCAGGTAAGCCACGCACAAGTCTGGGCGCATTTTAAACTGGTGGGGTTAAATGCCGATCTGGTTGCCAACGGAGGGGTTTGTGGTGGTGTTACGCAAACCGTTGCAGCTACAACTACCACTGATTTTGATGCTTTTGGTGGCTCCGGAAACGGATTTACCTATTACGCCCAGGGCTTTGTAGATGCGCAAAACGACACCGGGAACTGTATTCTTTACAACGCCACTGCTCCTTTTGCAGAAACGGGCTTGCCTACCAACCGTATCGTCACCAGCGCCATTAATCCCAACCTGAGTTTCACTCTTGCCCCATACGATTCGCCCAATGTGCTTTTAATGAAAGCCGGTGAGTACGATACCATCTTCTTTGAGCATCCCATGCACTGCGACAGCCTCGCTTTTTTAGGTGTTACCTCTAATGCCTTTGGCGATACCATACCTATAGGCGTTATTATACACTATGCCGGAGGCGCTCCGCAGGATACACTAACCTATTGGTATGTGCCAGACTGGTTGCTTCACAATGCGCCCAACAGAGCTGCCGGAGGCTATGGCAGGGTACGCCGCGGCACCGCTACTGCAGGCCAGTTCAGCAGCCTCAACAGCAGCGAATGCAACCTTTACCAGAAAGTATACCCGGCAAACGGATTCGACTCTGTGAGCTATGTTGTTTTCTTTGGTGCTTTTGTAGATCCTAATGTACCCGATACATTGGTAAGCCCCAGGGCCAGGTTTGCCTTGTTTGCAGTTTCGGGCATTATAATCCCCAGCTTGCAACTGCCCGTTACCCTTTCTTCATTTGAAGGTATACCCGCCGCAGACCGTAATATCCTGAGCTGGAAAACGGAGCAGGAAACAGATCATGCCTATTTTGAAATAGAACGCAGTACCAATGCCTCCGACTTTAGCCCACTGCATAAACAAGCACCTTATACCGCGGGCTATGCCGCAGTCTATCATTTTGAAGACAGCGTAGAACTAGCTACCACGCTGTTTTACCGGCTTAAGCTGGTTGCCAAAGATGGTAGTTTCAGTTATAGTAAAACGGTAAAAATACAACGCCCTGCAAACGAGTTTAGCACTTTCGAAGTTGAAAAGGTTTATCCCATACCTTTTGCGCACGCCATTCATATCGGTTGCAGAATGAGCAAGCCCACTTCCCTTAGCGCTACGGTATACAACCAACTGGGCATAATTGTTTTGACCCGTAGTTATCATTTACCGGCAGGTTATAACACATTGGCCATAGACCAGTTGCCGGCAATGCCCGGGCAGACCTATCTTTTAAAACTACAAAACGATGAAGGGCAGGTAAAACTGGTAAGATTATCTAAGCAGCAGTAACTATGCCGCTACGGTTGGTGTCTGCGCTGCCTTACGGAACGTTAATGCGTAAACCGCAAAAGCAATCAACATAAACACGACCCCGGCTATAGACACTCCGCTCCAACCTGCCAGATCCCAAACCCAAAGGCCTACACCAGAGCCAATGGAAGTACCAATAAAACCGGTGGTCATGTACACCGTATTAATGCGGTTTCTGGCTTCGGGTATCAAAGCGTAAATACGGGTTTGATTGGAGATATGCGCGGCCTGCAAGCCCAGGTCCAGCAGCACGATACCTGCTATCAGTACAACCAGTGAATTGCGGAAGAAATAAAACAAGATGAAACTCAGCAGAATTAATCCCAACCCATAGCCAATGGCAATACGGGGATTCTTTTTATCCGATATTTTGCCGATCAGTGGCGCACCCAAAGCACCGGCTGCGGCAGCCAGGCCCATTAAGCCAATCTTATCGCTGGTAAAATGATAGGGTTCGCCAGATAAGAGAAACACAATACCAATCCAGAACAAACCAAAACTGGCAAATGCACAAGCGGTAATCACAGAGGCCTCGCGCAGTACCGGTTGCGTTTTAATCAATGTAAACAGCGAGCCCATCAGATTGCTGTAAGATCCTTTAAAGTCGGGACGGTTCTGCGGCAACGCCACCGCCATGATAGCCATAAGCACAATACAAATAGCGCCTGCAATACCAAACATGGCCCGCCAGCCCAGGTGTGCACCCACTACGCCGCTCAAAGTGCGCGACAGTAAAATGCCTATCAGCAAACCACTCATTATAAAACCTATGATCTTACCCCGCTGCTCAGGTGCCGTTAAGTTAGCCGCCAATGGCAATATCAGTTGTGGCACCACAGAGGTAAAGCCTATGGTAAAAGCGGTAATCTTTAGCAGCAATAAAGAGTTGGAATACGCAGCCGCAAACAAAGCCAGCGCAGAGAGAAAAGTCATAACCAGTATCTGCTTCTTTCGCTCAAACCAATCGCCCAGCGGCACACAAAAGAACAGGCCCATTGCATAACCTACCTGGGTCAGAAAAGAGATCTGCCCCGCGTTGCTTTCACTTACATTAAAAGTCTTGGCTATCATCACAATCAACGGCTGGTTGTAATACACATTGGCTACAATCAAACCCGTAGCCGCCGCCATCAGTACCGTTAATCCTTTGCTCATTCCCTGCTGCATAACAATATTTCCTTTTAGCGCCGCTAAGTTACGTACAATCCGCAAGGGTTGCCATCACAACCATTTATACCGCATTGAGCGATGATGCGGAAATAACTGAGACCTGCCAGAGCCCGTCCCGCCACTGCGGGAACCTGCGGACCCGACAGGTCTAACAAAAAATCCCCCTGCGGTTAGGCAGAGGGATTAGATATTGGTATGCTAATTTCGTAAGATTCTTATACGCAAACCTGACAGGACCTACGAAGCTGGCAGGTCTTTCTCGCGAAGATCAGATCAGCGATCAGCGATCGCACATCAGACATCCTCCAATCAGCGATCGAATTATGCTTCGTTCAGGAACGAATAGCGGTAATCAGTAACCGGCACATATGTTTCCTTAATGGTACGGGCACTTAACCAGCGGTACAGGTTCAGCGCACTACCCGCTTTATCGTTGGTACCGGAAGCACGCGCGCCGCCAAATGGCTGCTGGCCTACTACCGCACCGGTTGGTTTATCATTTACATAGAAGTTACCCGCAGCATCTACCAGTTTGCGGGTAGCTACTTCTACAGCATAACGGTCCTGGCTAAAGATAGCACCGGTAAGCGCGTAAGGCGAAGTCGTGTTTACGATATCCAGCGATGCTTCCCACTGGTCGGCTTCGTATACATAAACGGTCAGCACCGGGCCAAAGATCTCTTCGCACATGGTAATGTACTTAGGATCGTTGGTTTCGATTACAGTAGGCTCAATAAAGTAACCTTTAGATTTATCGTAGTTGCCACCCACCAGGATTTTAGCAGCCGGATCGTTTTTAGCATTGTCGATATAGCTGGCGATCTTATCAAAAGAACGCTCGTCAATAACCGCGTTCACAAAGTTGGTAAAATCTTCGGTGGTACCCATTTTCATGGTTTTCACATCAGCAACCAGTTTGGTTTTAACTGCTTCGGCAATATTGCTGGGCAGGTAAGCACGGCTTGCAGCAGAGCATTTCTGACCCTGGTATTCAAATGCGCCACGTGCCAGGCCCACTGCTACTGCATCGGGGTTAGCGCTGGGGTGAGCCCAAACGAAATCTTTACCACCGGTTTCGCCCACAATGCGGGGATAGGTTTTGTATTTCGAAATGTTCTGGCCAATCGTCTTCCACATGGTTTGGAATACGCCGGTAGATCCGGTAAAGTGTACACCAGCAAAATCGGCATGGTTAAAGCAGATATCGCCAATGGTTGGCCCATCTACATATACCAGGTTGATTACACCTGCAGGCAGACCCGCTTCTCTGAGGATGCGCATAAACATATTGGCACTGTAAATCTGCGTGTTGGCAGCTTTCCAAACCACTACGTTGCCGCACATAGCCATAGAAGTAGGCAGGTTACCACCAATAGCAGTAAAGTTGAATGGTGTTACCGCCAGGGTAAAACCTTCCAGCGCGCGGTACTCCAGGCGGTTGTGCATACCAGGGCCAGAAACCGGCTGCTGGTTATAGATCTGGGTTAAAAAATGTACGTTAAAACGCAGGAAATCAATCAGTTCGCAAGCACTGTCGATCTCGGCCTGGTAAGCATTCTTGCTCTGGCCCAGCATCGTAGCAGCGTTCATGTAAGGGCGGTATTTGGTCGCCAGCAGATCGGCCGCTTTCATAAAGATGGCAGCGCGCTCTTCCCAGCTGGTAGCAGCCCATTGTTTGCGGGCTTCCAGCGCCGCGTCAATAGCAGCTTTTACGTGGTCGGCATTTCCTTCGTGGAAACGGCCTAAGATATGACTGATTTCATGCGGAGGACGGATCTCTTTTGTGCTTCCTGTTCTCACTTCTTCACCTCCGATATACATCGGAATGTCTGCCTGTTCTGCTTTCAGTTCTGCCAGAGCCTTTTTAAGGGCGGCCTTTTCGGCACTTCCGGCGGCATAGTTTAAAACCGGTTCGTTCTTGGGCTCATGATAATGAAAATATCCATTGTGCATAAAGTGTGAATTTGTGCAAAGATAAATCACTTTGGCCTTTGTGTTATAAAGTAAAAAACATATATTAGTATCAGAAAAATGTTTTGTTCATCAATTCACATCAAAACTCTATCCTATGCTATTCAACAGAAGTTACTCTTTCAACTCAAACCTTTCGGCTAATGAGATCCGAAACCGGTTGCTCGGGCAGCATTTAAAGGTGCATGGCCTCGATTTTGAAATCTCCGAAAAAGAAGGAATGATCAAGATTATTCCCCACACGGAAGAGGACGAAAACAATCGTGTACTTACGCTTCCCATCTCACACATTGAGTTTCGTGGAAACGACCGTAACACGCAAATCCGTTTTACCGCCAAACCCAGGAAAATCGACGAAGGAGGCCCATTGATTGTAGTGGGCTTTTGTATTTTCATGGTATTGGTGGCTACCGCATTTCTCACCATCGGACACCGCGAATACCGCGAAGGCGCTTTCCTGACGATGGGTGTGGCAGCACTCATTTTCCTGTTTTTCTGGTTCCGCATGGAAATGGGCTATTTCGACTACGTAAGAAAAATCAGAGACTGGGTTAAGAAGCACTCCAGTTAGTTTTAGCCGCAGCACCTAGCTTTTAGGCTAAAACACATTACTTTTGCACCCATTATGACGCAAGAGCAACTGAAAACAATGAGGGAGCGGGTAATTATACTTGGCCGTTTCCTCTCTGTTGATGACAGAAAAGCTAAAATAGAGAGCGATAAACAATTGACGCTGGCTCCGGGTTTTTGGAACGACAATGCCCGGGCCACGTCGATTTTGAAAGGGATCAAGATCAATAAATTCTGGCTTGACCTATATGAAAAAGTTAACAGCGCGGTAGAAGATTTTGCCGTAATGTTCGACTTCTGGAAAGCTGGCGAAGCTGCTGAAGAAGACGCCCGCCAGGCATTTGACACTGCTATTAAGGAAATTGAAGAACTCGAATTTAAATCCACCCTCAACCAGCCCGAAGATGAAATGCCAGCGGTAATGGTAATCAACTCCGGCGCGGGTGGTACCGAAAGCCAGGACTGGGCAGAAATGCTGCTG
>JAVBJN010000047.1:0-36981 GCA_031546985.1 Chitinophagaceae bacterium | reverse complement strand
TGTGCAGGATATGCGTGTACAGCAATGTACCGTCGCAGACCTAAACAGGTTTATGCATATTGTTACAGGGAAAATTCCAGTTCAGTATGTAAGTGTTTCCGGGGGAAATCCACTGATAGGGGCAATTCAACGATTGCTCGGCCTATCAGCATCCACGTCGCGAATGCTGTGGAGTGAGGGTGTTCACAAAAGAAAACATTGCCCTGTTGACCAAGACGGTGGGAGCAGCAATATGGATTGCGATGTTTTCCAACTTCAGTTCGTTATTAAATGATGTGAACAATACTTTGACAGTGCAAAGTTACGGGCATAAATTTCAGAAAAACAAATATCCCCGCAAAAAAACTGCGGGGATATTGATATTGAGTATTTCTACTTAGTGTATGATTAGTGTAACCAGGGCTGTAGCGCCTCTGCAATTTTACGGTCGTTGCTCAGGCGTGGCAATTTGTTTTGTCCGCCCAGTTTGCCAATCGATTTCATGTATTCGATAAAGGCGTTTTTTCGCATGGGCCTTACTTGCAGCGGCAGCAGAATGCTGCCATTAATCAGGTCGTCGTAGTAGATGTTTTTGCTGCGCAGGTTGTTGTCTACATCCAACGCAAAGGCCTGTATATTATCGGGTTGTTTCTCAAACTCTACAAACCATTCGTGAAAAGAATAACCTTTGCCTTGTGAGATGTGCGGCGCTACGGTAAACTCAATAATCCGCACATGGTGTTGCTGCGCGGCCTGTAATAAAGCATGTTCTACTTCTTCGCCAATCACGTGCTCGCCAAAAGCAGAGATGAAATGTTTGGTACGTCCGGTTACTACCAGGCGATAAGGATCGGTAGATAAAAATTTAACGGTATCGCCAATATTGTAGCCCCAGAGCCCCGCATTGCTGTTGATGATAAGCGCGTAGTTTACACCCACTTTTACATCGGCCAGCGACAGGCGTGTTGGATTTTCGTTAAAGATCTCATCGGCAGGTACAAACTCGAAGAAAATGCCCGAGTTGGTATTGAGCAGCAGCCCTTCTTCGGTTTGGGTATCCTGGAAAGCGAAAAAGCCTTCGGATGCCGGAAAGGTTTCGATGGTGTGCATTTCTTTGCCAATGGCTTCGAACAACTTGGCTTTGTAGGGCTCAAAATTTACACCGCCATGTACCAGCACCTGGAAATTGGGGAAAAGGTCTTTTATCTTTTTGCCGCTTTTTTCGGTGAGGCGGTCAAAGTACATCTGCATCCACGGTGGAATACCGCTGATGAGCGTCATATTTTCATTAATAGTTTCCTGAACAATCTTATCGAGTTTGGTTTCCCACTCTTCGATGCAATTGGTTTCGTAGCTGGGCATCTGGTTTTTACGCAGGTAGCTGGGCACGTGGTGGTTTACAATGCCGCTCAAACGGCCGGTAGGTATGCCGCCTACACGCTCCAGCTCGGGACTGCCCGAGAGGAAAATGAGTTTACCATCGGCAAAGGCGGTATTGCCCGTTTCTGCCATATAACAAAGCAACGCATTACGCGCAGTGTCTATATGATTGCCAATAGAATCTTTGGTAATGGGAATATATTTTACACCACTCGTGGTGCCCGATGTTTTGGCAAAATAAATAGGCTTGCCATGCCACAAAACATTGTGCTTGCCTTCTTTAATCTGCTCAATATATGGTTTGTATTGTTCGTAGTCTTTAATCGATACTGCTTGCGCAAAGCCTTTGTAGTCGCTCACATCCTTCAGGTGGTGATCAATGCCGAATTGTGTGCGTGGCGCGGCTTTGAGCAGATAGTTTAGCGTGTTCTGCTGGTCATTTACTGCGGTGTGCATTCCTTTTTTTACCCTGGAATGGATGAATGCTGCAAGTGGTTTGGCCAGAAACGATTTTATCTTCATTAACAGCGTGGTTAAGGTTTGGGTTGAAGTGAACCAACTGCGAATATAGGATAAACCGTTGATAGGCTCGGGCAGAGACGCGATGCGTTGCCGTAAAATCTTTATATTGCTCTTTAAAATATTCAGTACATGCTCAGACGAGGATTATTACTGACTGCGATAAGCATGGGAGCATTGTTCCAGGTGCAGGCGCAGCAGATCAATTTTGAGAGGGGAGACTGGCAAACGGTATGGAACAAGGCGGTGGAGCAAAAGAAAATGCTATTTGCCGAACTTGAGCCTGTACCCAATGTGCGCAAGCTGACAGACCAGGAACGGAGGGCAATGGAGGCGGCCAGCTATTATCCTTCGGGCAGGGCTGCCGAACTCTACAATAAATTTTTGCTAAACTGGAGAAGCGACGTTGATACCACCCGCGATTATCCTGCCAAACGGTACCTCGTATCGGGCCTGCCTGCTGCTTTTATCGTAGATGCGGCAGAGAACAGGGTGCTGTACCGGTTTGACGGGTTGCCGTCGTCCGAAGCCCAGATGTTGCAAGCCTATAGCGAAGCCGAAGAAGAACGGAAAGATAAAATGACGCTGGCCCAGTACCAGAATCCGTTGGATGCCGGTAATCTGTCTACGCCACTGCTGTTAAAATACCTGCAAAAACGTAAACGGCTGCAATTGGACAATAGTCAGGCGCTGCACCTGTACCTGATACAGGTAGACCCCGATATTCGTAAAGTGTCTGATTCTGCCCTGCGGGTGGCAGAGCGCTACGAAACCAGTTTTGATGGTACCGGCTCCAAATACTACACGGCTAATATCCGGCAGGTATATGGCTCGGTGCACAAAGGCGACTCTGCCGCAGTGCAGGCTGTTTTGCTCAAATGGGCAAGGCAAACGCTGAAAAAGGCAATTGCAGAAAGGAACGAAGGGGTGCTGGAAGCTACTTTTGAGCGCCTGGGCTCGACCGATCCGGTGTTGCTGAATGAGTATGCCAACAAACTGGGCATGGAGTTTTATAAAACATTAGGTAATACCTCCATGTATCTGTCTTACCTGAAAAAAGATGCCGAACGCATTTGCCAGATTCCGGATACGCTGATGGAAAAACGCTCTGCGGCATTCCGGGAGGCAGCTACCCAGAAGCTCAGAAAAGAAGCCGCGGCAACGAAAATTGATCCCGATTATTACCTGCAGCAGCACCTCAACGACCTGGATACCGGTAGTGTTTCATACAAACAGGCGGCTTACCTCAAGGGCTACGCGAATGCGGTAAACGAGCAGTTTTCGCATGATGAATACACGATGAATGATGCCATCCGCTGGATTGAAAAAGCGATTGTATGGCGCGAAAATAAAGGCGGCGATGTGGTGGAAATGTATTTTATATATGCTAAGTTGTTATACAAAAACCACAGGGAGTCAGAGGCGCAGGTGATGTATGCACGTTTTCTGGAGCGCAACAACCAGTTTGCGTATCCCGATGAGGGCACATTGCACCAATGGCAAAAGGAGTGGGCCGAGCTGACGGCTAAGAAACAGAGATGAAACTTTTAAATAAGTTTGCTGTATTAGAAAAGTAATATTACCTTTGCACGAAATTATTTTTGGAAAGCTATGTACGCAGTTGTAAAAATAGGCGGCCAGCAATATAAGGTGAAAAAAGATGACCAGATTTTCGTTTATCACCTGGGCGGCACCGTAGGGGACAAGGTAGAATTTTCAGAAGTGTTAATGGTTAACACTGATGGAAACCTTTCATTTAATAAAGGCTTAGTTAAAGCCGAAATTGTTGACGTTGTAAAAGGTGATAAAGTTATTGCCTTCAAAATGAAACGTCGTAAAGGTTTTAGGAAGAAGCTTGGTTTCCGCCAAACTTATTCTAAAATCAGAATTGAAGACATTCAATAATTTTTTATATCTTTAAATAGTAAATACCGAATAAGATGGCTCACAAAAAAGGTGAAGGTAGTGTTAAGAACGGTCGCGATTCGCACAGCAAACGTCTGGGCGTGAAAATTTTCGGAGGCCAGCCAGCTATTGCAGGTAACATCATTCTGCGTCAGCGTGGTACTGTTTACCATCCTGGTAATAACGTTGGACTGGGTAAAGATTTTACAATCTTCGCTCTGACCAATGGTTTAGTTGAATTTAAGAAAGGCAAAGGCAACAAAACTTTTGTTTCCATTAGCCCGATTGATGTTGCTGCAGAAGCATAATAAGCTGTTTTAAATTTTGCCATAAGTTCTTTAATAACCCATATTTACTAACCCTAAAATTCAAAGCGATGGCAACAGCAAAAAAAGCTGCCCCTAAGAAGGCTGCTGCAAAAAAAGCTGCGCCAGCCAAAAAGGCTGCGCCAGCAAAAAAAGCTGCCCCTAAAAAGGCTGCTGCAAAAAAAGCTGCACCAGCAAAAAAAGCTGCTCCTAAAAAAGCCGCTGCTAAAAAAGCTGCACCAGCGAAAAAAGCTGCTCCTAAAAAAGCCGCTGCTAAAAAGGCTGCACCAGCTAAGAAAGCTGCACCAGCGAAAAAAGCCGCTCCAGCTAAAAAGGCTGCTGCGAAAAAAGCTGCACCAGCTAAAAAGGCTGCACCAGCGAAAAAAGCTGCTCCTAAAAAAGCTGCTGCAAAGAAAGCCGCTCCTAAAAAAGCGTCTATGCCTAAAGCTGATTAATTTTAAATTTTCTTTGCTTTTAATAGAGAACCCCGTTCCCGGGGTTCTCTTTTTTTATGCAACATTGTTAGTATTTTCACGCAAAAGAAAAAGCATGGACAACGGTTCAATATCAGAATATTTTAGCCTTTGGGCTAAACTGATGGACATTCACGGAGAAAACAGTTTTAAAGCCAAATCATACGCAAGCGCCGCTTTTACCATAGACCGCCTTCCCGATCCGCTGCAGCAGGTGCCTGCCGCCGAGCTGAGCAAGATCAAAGGCATTGGCGATTCTACCGCCCGCGCCATTACCGAATTGCTTACCACCGGCAAGATCCTGGGGTTGGAGGAGCTCATAGGCCGCACCCCCGAAGGTATTATAGAAATGATGCGCATTAAGGGATTAGGCCCCAAGAAAATTGCTGTAATCTGGAATGAGCTGGGTGTAGAATCGCTGGGCGAACTGATGTATGCCTGCAACGAAAACCGCCTTACGCTGCTCAAAGGATTTGGCGAAAAAACACAGCAGAATATTCTGCAACAAATAGAATACTACCTGGGTAATATGGGCAAGCACCTCTATGCCCAGGTCGAAAATATGACCGCGGAAATGCTGGTTTGGCTGGGCAAACAATTTCCGATGGACAGGCATGAAGTAAGTGGCGCTTTTCGCCGCCAATGCGACATTATTGAGTGCCTGGAATGGGCGACGACGGCGCCATTGGCAGCATTGCAATCTTTGTGGGAGGCGCAGGGGCTGGTTACAGAAAGTGCGGAAGCCGGCGTTTTGAAAATGAAGAACGCCAATGGATTCCCGGTTTGGTTTTATAGTACAACGCCAGCAAGTTTTGCCCGTACACAGTTCCTGACCACTGCTTCGGAGGCATGGCTGGCAAAAGAGATTGGTGAGGCTACTGTACCGGAAGCTGAAACCGAAGCTGCCATATTTGAGGCGCTGCAATTGCCCTGGACCGAACCGGTACACCGGGAAGTATACCCGCTGACCAAACCACAGCAAACCGATGCGCTGATCCAGCCTGGCGATGTAAAAGGCATTATCCACAGCCACTCCAACTGGAGCGATGGGGTACATACACTGCCCGAAATGGCTAAAGCCTGCATCGATCAGGGATTGGAATACCTGGTTATTTCCGATCACTCCCAAACTGCTTTTTATGCCAATGGATTAAAGGCCGACCGCATTCGGGAGCAGCATAACCTGATTGATTCCCTGAATGATGGCTTTACCAACTTTAAGATTTTCAAAAGCATAGAATCGGATATTCTGAACGATGGCAGCCTCGACTACCCCGAAGCGGTGCTCGATACCTTTGACCTGGTTATCGCCTCGGTGCACAGCAACCTTAAAATGAGCCCCGAAAAAGCCATGCAAAGGGTGCTGACGGCCATTCAGAATCCGTATACTTCTATCCTCGGGCATATGACTGGCCGGCTGTTGCTGAGCCGCCCGGGTTTTCCGGTAGATCATAAGCTGATCATAGACGCTTGTAAGGAATATGATGTGGTAATTGAGATTAACGCGCACCCCAGGCGCCTGGATATGGATTGGGCCTGGATTCCTTACGCAATGGAGCAGGGAGTACTGCTTTCCATCGATCCGGATGCGCACAGTGTAGAAGGGTATAAAGATGTGAAATATGGTGTGCTCAGCGCGCAAAAGGGCGGACTCACCGCTGCCGCTAACCTGAGCAGTTTTGACCGTGTGGGTATGGAAGCTTTTATAGTTAGACAAAAGAACAAACGTAAAACCCTGTCGGTATGATCCTGTTCCTGCTGGCCATAGCGCCCGGCCTGGCGTTTATACTCTACATTTATCTGAAAGATAAGTACAACCGGGAGCCGTTTAGTAAACTGCTTATTTGTTTTTTGCTGGGCGCACTCAGTTGCCTGCCGGCAGTTTTTTTGGAATCGGTAGGGCAGGGTGTGCTGCATTCGCTGGGCTACCCGGTTATGACCTGGATCAACGGTGGAATGGAAGTAGACATCCTGTCGTCTGAAGCCCGCAGTGTGGCCGTATTTGCCTGGCTGGTGGTAGGGTTGAGCGAAGAGTTGTGCAAGTTCCTGTTTCTGAGGTATTATGCTTACCGCCTACCTTATTTCGATGAGCCGCTGGATGGTATTGTGTATGCCATGATGATCGGAATGGGTTTTGCCACTTTCGAAAACATCTTTTATGTATTACAGAACGGAGCGCTTACGGGCGTTATGCGCAGTTTCCTGGCGGTGCCCGCCCACGCTACTTTTGCGGTAATGATGGGCTACTTTGTAGGCCGTGCCAAATTTAACCCGCCGCACGAGAAAGCCGATCTGTTTAAAGGCCTGGCGCTGGCGGTGTTCTTCCATGGGGCGTACGATTTTTCGTTGTTTGTAAACCGCAGTTTCTCAGTGATAGGTGCGGTTATATCGCTCATTATCGCCATCCGGCTTTCCCGCAGGGCTATTAAAGGGCACCGCGATCTGTCGGAGCAGTTGCACCACGATGCGCACGGTAGCCGAAAATTGGAGAAATAAGAATAGGGTTGTAAGCAACCTGGGTTTAAAAATTACTATAAAACAAAACTGCCGGAGCAATTTGGTCCGGCAGTTTTGTTTATCTCAAATAAGGTTGAACGATGCTTAATCGGCGGCAAATTCCATTTTGATGGTAATGGTAGCCGTTTTGTTTTTGCTGGAGGTATTAAAGGCGCCGCCATAAGAGTAATCTTCATTGGTATTTTGCCCAATGATCTGGAAAATACCCATTTGTGCTTTTTTAAGCGCACCCAGTTTGTTGCTTGCATTTTTGGCAATGGTTTCTGCCCGGATCTTGCCATCGGCCGATGCTTTGGCCAGCAGATCTATCTTAAGTTCAGAGAGTTTGGTATAAAAATACTGTGGCTCGGCACTGGTCAGTTCTACACCATTCTCAATAAGCTCGGTAATCTCGCGCGAGATTTTCTCTACTTTTTCAATCTCTTTAGACTGTACTTTAACCGTTTGCTGCAGGCGGTATCCGGCAAAGGTAGACCCAATCTGGCGGCCGTTTTCATCATGCTGGTAAGCAAATTGTTTTTCGGTATTTACAGCCGAGGTTACCACATCGTTAGGGCTTACGCCTTTGCTTTGCAGGTAGCTGCGTACTTTTTGCTCATCCTGTTTCAGGGCTGCATAAGCCTCTCTAAGATCCATCGCGTTTTTAGAATAGGTGCCGCTCCATACAATAAGGTCGGCTACGAAATTGTGTTCGGCAGCGCCGGTTACACTTACCGTTTCCTGCTGGCGGAACTTATAAATGTAAGCGCTTCTCATAACCAGGGAGCCGGCAATAATACCCAGCACGATAAGGATAGCCGTAATAACACGGAAATTGCTCTGTTGCATAAACTAATACAGGTTGATTATTGTTAATAAACGTTAAAGGTAGGATTTGCGTAACAATTGGGTAAAAAAAGTGCTGGTTTTTGCTGTTCTTTGGAGAATAAAATAACTTTGCAAAAATTTCAAAATCAAAAATATGTCAACTGCATCCAAAGCTAATATCGATTTTAGCCTGACGTACAAAGTAAAAGATATGTCGCTGGCTGAATGGGGTCGTAAAGAAATTACACTTGCTGAAGCTGAAATGCCGGGTCTGATGGCCCTGCGTGCCGAATATGGTGCTCAGAAACCCCTGAAAGGTGCCCGTGTAACTGGTTGCCTGCACATGACCATCCAGACTGCTGTACTGATCGAAACCCTGGTAGAACTGGGTGCTGAAGTACGCTGGAGCTCTTGCAACATCTTCTCTACCCAGGATCACGCTGCTGCCGCTATCGCTGCTGCCGGTATCCCTGTATTTGCCTGGAAAGGTATGAACGAAGAAGAATACAACTGGTGTATTGAACAAACCCTGTTCTTTGGTTCTGAAGACAAACCACTGAATATGATCCTGGACGACGGTGGCGACCTGACCAACGTAGTACTGGACCAATATCCTGAACTGGTGCAGCACATTGGTGGTATCAGCGAAGAAACCACTACCGGTGTTCACCGCCTGTACGAAAGAATGAAAAACGGTACCCTGGCTGTTCCCGCTATTAACGTGAACGACTCTGTTACCAAATCTAAATTCGACAACAAATACGGTTGCCGCGAAAGTTGCGTAGATGCGATCCGTCGTGCTACCGATATTATGATGGCTGGTAAAGTAGCTGTTGTAGCTGGTTTTGGTGATGTAGGAAAAGGTTCTGCCGAGTCTCTGCGCAGCTCAGGTTGCCGTGTAATCGTTACCGAAATTGATCCGATCTGCGCTCTGCAGGCTGCAATGGAAGGTTACGAAGTGAAAAAAATGATTGATGCTGTAAAAGAAGCAGACATCATCGTAACCGCTACCGGTAACTACAACATCATCAGCGAAGCACACTTCCGCCTGATGAAAGACAAAGCGATCGTTTGCAACATCGGTCACTTTGATAACGAAATCGATATGGCCTGGTTGAATGGCGCTTATGGTACTACCAAAGACACCATCAAACCTCAGGTTGATAAATATACCATCGAAGGTAAAGATATCATCGTACTGGCAGAAGGCCGCCTGGTAAACCTGGGTTGTGCTATGGGTCACCCTTCCTTTGTAATGAGCAACTCTTTCACCAACCAGACACTGGCTCAGATCGAACTGTATACCAACAGATCTCAGTATGAGAACAAAGTATACGTTCTGCCTAAGCACCTGGATGAGAAAGTAGCCCGCCTGCACCTCGCTAAAGTGGGTGTAGACCTGGATGTACTGTCTGAGCAACAAGCTTCTTACATCGGCGTAGCAGTAGAAGGTCCTTACAAAAGCGAGCACTACCGTTACTAGTCGTTACGATAAGTTTAGTTATAAAAGCAAAAGCCCCCGTATAGGTGGCTTTTGCTTTTATATTATATTGTAAGAACTTGAATTAGTAATGGCAAAAATAAATATGTTACTTTTGCTCAAACATATTTGCTTATGAAAAAGGTTCTACTATCAGCTGCTTTACTGTGCGCAGTAACGCAGGCGGTTCAGGCCCAGCGTTACTTTGGCATTGCCAACAGTAACTGGTCGGGCACTCAGGGGATGTATCTCAATCCAGCCAACATTGCAGATTCCCGGCACAAACTTGCCGTGGAAATTTTTTCCATTAACGCGTTGGGTAACAATACCATGACGAATCTCCCGTTTCGGGACATCTTCCGGGATGTAAGAAATGGAGATGATATTCAATTGGCCAATTATATCAAACTCAACGATCCTTCTGTTTCTGCGCAGATCCCGTTCCTGGAACTGAGAGGCCCTTCGGCTTTTTATTCCATCAACTCCAAACACAGCATTGGTCTGAGTACCCGTGTAAGGTTTATGAACCAGCTGCACGATTTTGACTCGCACCTGTTTGGGCTGCTGGCCGAAGGCAACAATATTGACCTGACGCAAGACCGTACCATTAACGACCGCAATGGTTACGATTACAGTGGCAATACTGTATCTGACCTCGGCCTGAGCTGGGGTGGTGTGCTGGTCGATAAAAAACAGCACTTTCTGAAAGGTGGTGTAACCCTGCGCTACCTGCGCGGCATTAAATATGCCAATATGAACGGTAATACCCTGGTAGGTACCTATAATGCCGCCGGTGATACCGTAAACATGAGCCAGTCGGATCTTAAATTCAGCTCCAACGTACAGGGCGATATTATTGAGCAGATCAACAACATCAGCTCGGTAAGCGGCTTCTTCGATTACTTCTTTGGCGGCGCGGCCGGTACCGGTTTTGGCGGCGATGTGGGATTGGTATATGAGTTCCGTCCCAAATACGCTTCTTACCTCTACGAAATGGATGGTAAAACCCAGTACGACCCCAGCAAAAACAAATACAAACTGAAAGTATCGGCCTCGGTACTGGATATCGGGTTTGGTAAAATGACCTATAAAAACACGCAGCAATACACTGCTACCGGTAGTGGTATTATTCCGATCAAAAACCTGGAAGGCTCTATTTCCAACTTTGGCGATCTGAAAGATTCACTGGTGAAATACGGTTTTACCCTCGATTCTACCACGGCTACCAACAAAATGATGTTGCCTACCACTTTCCTGTTGGGTGTGGATTACAACGTTTACAAACGCTTTTATGTAAACGCATCGTTTGTAGGTAACCTGGCCAGCAAAGGCAAACCCGGTAACTATTCTTACAACCAGATTACGCTTACCCCCCGTTATGAAAGTAAAGTGTTTGACTTCGGTTTACCAATGACCTATAACATGACCAGCCAGGACTTTAAAATGGGTGCTGGTGCCCGTGCCGGGTTCTTCATGATTGGTACCGATGATATCCTTGCCTTTATGAACAACAACTCCAAAGGGATAAACGTATATGTTGGTGCAAGATTCAGCATTGCCAACAAACGTAAGAAAGACAGCGATGGTGACCTGGTATCGGATAAACGCGACAGCTGTAAATTCGAGAAAGGTGTACCTGAGCTGAAAGGTTGTCCTAACCCTGATAAAGATGGTGATGGCATCCTGGATAAAGACGATCAGTGCCCTGATGTGCCAGGTGTGGCTTCTGCCAAAGGTTGTCCCGATGCGGATGGCGATGGTGTAGCCGATAACATTGATGAGTGTCCTACCACCATTGGTTTGCCTCAGTTTAATGGTTGCCCCGATACCGATGGTGATGGCTTGCCTGATAAAGACGATAAATGTCCTACCGTTGCAGGTCCTATTTCTCAGCAAGGTTGCCCCGATACCGATGGTGATGGTGTGATTGATGCAGAAGACAAATGTCCTACCAAACCAGGTCCTGTAGAAAACCAGGGTTGTCCTGTAGTGCGTGCAGATGTTAAGAAACGCCTGGCGTTTGCTGCCACCGCTATCCAGTTCGATCTGGGTAAAGCCACCATCAAACCAGCATCATACAAACTGCTGGATGAGATTGTAGCCATCCTGAACGAGTATGCCGATTACAACATGACTATCGAAGGTCATACGGATAATACCAAGTTCAAGAAACTGGAAAAAGGACAGACTTCTGCAGACAAAAACCTGCAACTGTCTAAAGAGCGCGCTGCATCTGTAAAAGAATACTTTATCTCTAAAGGTATCAGCGCCGATCGCTTATCTTCTGAAGGTTATGGCGAAACACGCCCTGTAGCTGACAACAAAACAGCTGCCGGTAAAGCTAAAAACCGCAGGGTAGATATGGATCTGAAACTGAAATAGTATTAGTAAGTATAAACCTGTAAAAAGGGGTCGCAGATTGCGGCCCCTTTTTCATTTAATACTGTAGTTTTGCGATGGTAGTCAATGTATTGCCGTTAATCTGAATACTACTTTAAATACAACGATATGGCCGTTAAGTTATCCGTTAATATCAACAAGTTTGCCACGCTGCGCAATTCCCGTGGCGGTAATAACCCCGATGTGGTAAAAGCCGCGGTAGATGCGCAACGGTTTGGTGCAGATGGCATTACGGTGCATCCCCGCCCCGATGAAAGGCATATCCGCTACAGCGATGTGTACGCCATCAGCAAGATCATTAATACCGAATTTAATATAGAAGGCAACTGCCGCGAGCAGAAGTTTGTAGACCTGGTGCTGGATGTAAAGCCCACGCAGGTAACCCTGGTACCCGATGAGCTGGGCCAGCTTACCTCCGATCATGGTTGGGACACGAAGAAACACAAGGATTTTTTGAAAGAGATGATCGCTGTGTTTCAGAAAGCCGGCATACGGGTGTCGATTTTTGTAGATCCGGTAGAAGAAATAATACGCCATGCGGCAGAAACGGGCACCGACAGGATAGAACTGTACACAGAGGCCTTTGCGGCTGGCTTTAAAGACAACAGGGCCACTGCAGTGCATCCGTATGTACAGGCGGCCAAGGTAGCCGATTCGGTAGGGTTGGGCTTGAATGCCGGGCATGACCTGGACTTGGAAAACCTGCGCTATTTTGCCCAGCAGACCGATGGCTTGCAGGAAGTATCTATCGGGCACGCGCTGGTTTGCGACGCACTGTATTATGGTTTCGAAAATACGGTGCAGCTGTACAAGCGCCAGTTAATAGGATTATAGTATAAAACTATAGGTTTATAGTTAATATTAATTTTGATTATAGTCTGGCCCTTCGGATATTTGCATCCGTAAAACAGTAAATACATTTATAAGCATATGAAAAATCAGATCATTTCAGTAGGAAGCGAGTTTCCTAAATTCAACAAGCAAGCCGTAGTATCTCTGGAGAAAGGTAAAGAGTTTCAAGACATTACAAACGCGATCCACATGGATCAGGACAAATGGATGGTGATGTTCTGGTGGCCAAAAGATTTCACATTTGTGTGCCCTACCGAAATCGCTGAGTTTAACAAAGCGGTAAATGATTTTGCTGACCGCGACACTGTGCTGATTGGTGCTTCTACCGATTCTGAATTTGTGCACCTGGCCTGGAGAAACAACCACGAAGACCTGAAAGGGCTGCGTTTCCCAATGCTGGCCGATACTTCCAAATCCCTGGCCGAAGAACTGGGTATCCTGGAAGCCAACGAAAAAATTGCATACCGTGTAACCTACATCATTGATCCTCAAGGTATCGTACGCTGGGTTTGTGCCAACGACCTGAGCGTAGGCCGTAACGTAGGTGAAGTGATTCGTGTGCTGGATGCCCTGCAAACCGACGAATTGTGTCCTTGCAACTGGAAGAAAGGTGAAGAAACCTTGTCTACTGCACTGAACATGAACTAATAAAGAACCACAAGTAAAGCTATCCGGGAGCAATTTCGGGTAGCTTTTTTATTCCTGTCTAAATCGAAACATAATGGAAAACGTAATAAAGCACGAAACCGTAATTAACCTGTTTAACGACCATAATATAGATCTGGATGCAGTAAGCGCGCACTTTCAGCACCTGATTGAAGTAGATGCCCGTTATATCCGCGATTTGAAAATAAACGTGGGCAATGCGCTCAAGAGCCAGCACATTAACCCTAAAGAAAGTTACCTGCTGGCTTATGCGGTAGCCGTAAACGAAGGTTGCCAGCCCCTGATGACCGCTTTTGAAAGCAAAGCAAGGGCCGAAGGCGCTGCCGATGAGGAGATTGCAGAAGTAGTAGCGGGCGTATCGCTGATGAAGACCAACAACGTGTTTTACCGTTTCCGTCACTTTATGCACGACAACACTTTTTACCAGAATCAGCCTGCCGGTATTAAAATGACGCTGATGCTGAACCCGGTGCTGGGCAAAGAGTTTTTTGAGCTGCTGAGCCTGGTAGTGAGCGCCTTAAACGGTTGCGAGCTGTGCGTAACCAGCCACGAAGCCAGCGTAAAACAGCACGGAGCCAGCGAGTCGCGCATATTCGACGCGGTTAAACTGGGCGCTGTAATCAAAGGTTTTACCGGCGTTTTTTAATAAATGCCTGGCCTGTGTGCAGGCTTATAAATATTATAGACCGTTTTACCCTTTTTAAAAAGGATAAAACGGTTTTTTTATGCAAAACAACCAATTGCCATTTCTGTTTTTGCAAATTTTGGGCGAAGGATATGGGTTTTTGTTTGTTAAATTTTGTTAATGATTTGTGAATAAGGCCGGATTTTCTGCATGGGCTTTTGCCGTTTTTTTGAGCGATTGGCAGTTCTGAATGAGCAACGGGTATTTATCGGTAAGGTGGCAGTTTTTCCCACAATTTTCTCTGCCGGTTTTGCCTTTGCTGTGTTTTCATGTTTTGAAATTAGCCCATATGTTTGAGGCATAATTTATTTCATAACCAAAATTTTGAAAACATGAAAAAGGTAATCTTAACTGCTGTATTCGCTGTTGCTGGCATGGCTGGCGCTATGGCTCAAGGTGCGCAAGGCGAACCATGTACAGGCTGTACTGCCGACCGTTTTGACTATTGTCAGTCTAAAGTAACGGTAAGCTTAGCCAACACGCTTAAAATGAACTGCGACAATTGTGATGACATGCACGCTTGTGCCAACAGCATCACCGACTGGGCCAATGGTATTACACTGGGCGAAGCTCAATTCTCTATCGCCGCTACCGACGATTATGATGTGTACATGGGTTCTACCACCAACAACATGCCTAAAGTAGGCGGATCAGGATCTCTGCCTTTGAGCATCCTGAAAGCTAAAGTAACTTCAAACTTGCTGGGTGCTCCTAGTGCCATCGTAGGTACTTATGGCGTATCTGGTCCTGTAACCACCCGTAGCGGCTACACTGCCGGTACTGCTGGTGCCAAAATCATTCAGAATGCGCCTCCTACACTGATTACCAAAACAGCTAAAGTAGCATTCAGCACTGGCCCTCTGCCCATTAACACACCTAATGGTGACTATGCAGTAAACATCGTGTTCGCTGCCATCCTTCAGTAATAAATTGGAGCAATGCGCCCTGGTTAATCCGGGGCGCATTCTTTTTTTAGTTCAGTACCGACGAGAGAGCGGGGTATAACAAGCCATGATTATATCCTTTGTGCCGTAATCAACCAACCATGAAAAGCTTTACCGATATCAGATGGTATCTGGCAATTGTATTTGTCCTGATGAGTGGTCTCTGTTCCCGTCTTAACGCACAAACAGGATCACAGTATCTCTATGTGGTATACAAAGAGTCGGTAACCATGGATCAGGAATCGCCTTTTGTACGCAACAACCTCAGCATTACCAACATTTTTTCCCAGCCGCTTCAGTTTACCATTACTTATTCCAGCCCCGAAGGGTATGCTGTTATTTCGCAGAACGGTATGACCTATGAGCTGGCGCCTGGCGAAAACACTATTATTCCGCTTACCTTCAGCCGAGATAAAAAAGCCAAAGCTGGTACCGAAATGGCCGGCATAGATATTCAGCTTAAAAATCCTTCCGTTAAACTCGAATATGGTTTTAAGATCGTTAACCTCAGTGTAAAAGAACTAAGGGTTTACCAGGATATACAGGATGTGATGGTATCGGTGACCGATCCGCATATTGAACTGCCCCTGCGCATACGCAACGTGGGCAATACCACCCAAACTTTTGAAGTCAATTATTTCAGCAAGGCTATTAACCTTAACTCGCGCCGCATTAAAATTGTGCTGCCGCAACAAAAGGATACCCTGCTGGTGTATAAATACGATATGCCCCAGTATTTTGTAAAATCGCTTACCAAACCTATTGTGATTACCGCAAGGATAGGTAATGATACCGTGGGCAGCATTTATTCTTTTAAGGTGAGTAAACTGGGTACCTCTAACAAACAGAATAAAAACGCCTACAATTTTATTCCGCTTACGGTAGAGGGCGGATACCTGGCCAATAATGCCGACCGTTCTTATTATTTTGGTATCACCGGCGCTTACCAGTTTAAACCTGGCGAGCAAATCAGTTTCTTTTACCGCAGCAAGCAATACGGCATCCGCAGTGTGCAGAACGATGTGTTTGGTATATCGCTCCGGTACCATAAATGGGATTA
The DNA here is from genome assembly GCA_031546985.1 of Chitinophagaceae bacterium. Taxonomy (GTDB): domain Bacteria; phylum Bacteroidota; class Bacteroidia; order Chitinophagales; family Chitinophagaceae; genus JAVBJN01. The sequence continues at coordinate 21,009 of JAVBJN010000047.1, read as the reverse complement.
CCAGCTCGGTCTGCTGTCAGATTCGCGCCAGTTCTTTACATCGGGGTTGGGCGCATCTGTCGGTTATCAGAAAAACGAGGTTGAAGGCACAAGGCTTACGGTGATCAGTAACCTGATGTCGAACAACTCTATCAACAAGAACCAAACGGCGATTTTTACTTCTTCCTATAAAGTAAAGGGATTGTTGCTGGGTACTTTTCTTTCGGTAAACCAGGATCCTCTCTCGCATACCAACAGCGCCATCGGCATTCAGCACATCAACATCTGGAGCCGCGAGAACTTGCTTCTGAGGCTTATTGGCGGTGCCGGCGCAGATGTGCGCGAGCGCAACGACGATAAGAAATATATGGTGGGCAGCACGGTAGGTTATGATTTTATATTTGGCCGCCCGCATTGGAAAATCATGTCTTCGGTATTGTTCAACAGCAATAATTTTCCGGGAGTGTACAAAGGCTGGCGCAACCAGACGCATAGCGCCGACTATTATTTTACCAAAAAATTCTCTGCCGGGTTGTTTTACAATTCAAGTTTTACCCGTCAGAATTATTTTATCGACAGTGTGTATTATGATAACCGCTATCTCTATAACCTGACCAACTATGGTGCCCGGGTGGGTTTTAACTTTAAAAAAGTAGCGCTCACACTGGGCGTGGCCCGCACCCAGTCGCTGGAGTACTCGAGCAGCACTATTCCGGAGTTTACATCAGGTCTGTTTAGTATGAACTGGCGTATAAAAAATATAGGTTCCCTGAGTATTAACTCCATTACGAGTTATCATGGCGACTTTGGACAAGAACACCAGCAGGTATTGTACTACGCCAATACTGCAGTGCTCAATACCCGTTACGGTGGGGTAAATGTGATGTATAACCGTATGCCGCTGGTATCGAGGTTTGTAGATAGTGTAACCTTACTGGGCTACCGCGATGTGATGAGTATAACGCCATTCATGTCTTTTGTGTTGTGGCACAAACGCATTAACGGACGGTTGCAATACAGCTTTTACCAGGCTACCGAGCCGCGCGGTGTTAATGAAATGCAATCGGTTATGGGCACCATCATGTATATGAATGCCAATGCCGGAGTGGATGTAACCTTGTTTGGCAGTTATGTACTCAAGTCTACCTATACACCATCTAATTTTGCTTCGCTGATTGTGCGCAAATCGCTGAATGTGCCCATCATCACCAATAGAAAATTTTATGACCTGAGCCTTATTTTATATGAAGATGTGAATGGCAACGGGCATAGAGATGCGAATGAACAAGGGGTGCCCAATGCCCACATTATCGTAAACGAAACTTCGCTGTACTCGGGCGAGGAGGGAGAAGTGCGGTATAAAAACGTTGCCAAAGGCGCTTACCGGCTCGATTTTCATGAGATGAACAACAGCAAGGGGCTTATTCCGGTTCGGGGATTTCAGCAGTTTGTAACGGTTACAGGCAATACCAAAATGGAAATTCCGATGAATAAGGGTAAGGTAATCAAAGGCGGTATTACCATTATTTTCGATTCGCTGAGTAAAACTACCTTCTCCAACGCATACCTGCGGGTTACGGCAATAGACTCTTCGGGCGAGAAATTTTCTACCCTTACCGATATGCTGGGCAATTACCAGCTTAATGTGCCCCAAAATAAATATATCGTTACCCTTAACCCCGATGCCTTCGATGATGGCTTTAAACCGGTGCAGATGGTGCAGAACGCCAATATGTACGTTGCCGACGAAATGGTGCTGAACTATGTGATTAAACAACGCACCCGTAAAATTAACAAGATTGATGCTACGGTTAAATAACCATAGTTGCAGGCGTTATAGTTGTTGTATTAACTGATTTTCTTGCTTGTTACCGATATAGTGTTTGCAAAAATAACCGCATGTAATGTGCGGTTATTTTTTTGTTGTAAAGGTTGGTTATGTTATTGTGGTGCCAGTACAAAAGTGATATCCATTAAGTAAGTGCCATCTTTAAATTTAAGATCGGGCATTATCCTGGCATCGAAAATATATTCGTTTTTGAGAGACGAGTTTTCGCTGGATAGCAAGTGTACCGGCGTGCCGGTTAATGGCTTGTAAGCCGCGTCGTTGTGGAGTTTGAAGAACATGAACTGTTGCGGCTCTGCATTGTAAGCCTGCATGATGCTATTGGAGTTGAGCAATGCGCTCAGCGTCCACGGGTAGTTGCATTTTACCGTTACCCTGCAATAATTGGGCAGCTCTTTTCCGGTTCTGTAATCTTCAATACTGGAGAAGTCTAAGGGCTTTTCGTTAATGGGACTTACTTCTATCGTATGCAAAGCCGGTATGTTGATAGAACCACTTACGGAGGCAGATGTTGTTTGGCTGAAACTCTTTGTGGGCAAGGCTAACAGGGCAAAAGCGCACAAGATCGGGATGCTTGCTTTTTTCATAGTTGTACAATTGAAAAATTAATAGAAAAGTTGTGTAAGCCGATATTGCTCATGTTTTGCTGAGACTTTATAACAACATCATAATTCAGTGTGGTAGGGATCAGTGAAGGTTCAATTTCAGAAATCTGAATGGGCGTTAACGACAACGGCATATCTACCGTGTTTTGCGTGATACCGTTGATGGTCCTGGTTTTGAGCCGGAGACCAGATGCGGCTGGAGTGGTGCTGTTAGGCTCTGTAAATACCAATTGGGCGTATAGGTAACACTTGCTTTTTTGAGGTAGCACTGTTACCTGAAACGCGTTATCCACTTTTACATCCTGCATCAATGCATCAATGTTGTCGTAGGAAATATTTAACGGAGCCAGTTGCTGCACTTGTATCAGTGCGCCGGCGTCGCCGGTCTGCGCATAAATTCTCAATGGAATCATGCCAATGATCAGTAAAAACGTACGAATGCTCATATAGTTGATGGTTGGTACTTCAAAAGTAATTATTTTAACATTAACTAAATTAATCATGCTATGAAATTTTCGCTTTTTCTCCATTTTTTTATTGGCGTCTTTTTGCTCTCGCAAACCAATGCGGGCGCGCAAAAAGACACGCTCTCGCTGGCCAATAATCCGGTATCGGTTAAAGGGTCCACAGGGCTTTCTGTAAAGCCGGCCAAAATTGATTTTAATCTGTCGAAAGGAGAAGCTGCTTACCAGGTGATATACATTACAAATGAGTTTAACCGTACCATGCAATTTAAGGCTACTGTGCTCGATTGGATGCGCGACAGTACGGGTGCCCACATTTACGCCGATCCGGGCACCTTTGGCCGTTCCTGTGCGCGCTGGATATCTTTTAACAAGGATGTGATAGAAGTAGAACCGGGTAAGACGGGCGAATTGCTGGTAAGGCTGGTCGTGCCGGACTCGGCATCGGCTGTGTCGGAAATGAAGTGGTGCCTGGTAATGCTGGAATCGGTTACGGAAAATAAAAAGCTGAAACCCAGCGACTCTTCGCGTGCGGTGGTCAATATGACCATGCGCCTGGGCATACATATTTTACAAACGCCACAGGCTTTTATGACGGATAAGAACATTGAAATGGTGAGCTTTACCGCCGATAAGGCAGATCCGCACAACTTTAAGATCCTTTGCCGCAATACGGGTAAGACGCAATTGCAATGCCTTACATTCCTGGAAGTTACCTCATTGCAGACAGGCGAAAAGATTAAACTCGATCCTAAGAAATTTCCCATTTTCCCCGATCAGAAGCGGTACATCAATTTTACTTTGCCCAATACTTTAGCGAAAGGCAAATACACGGTTACTGCCGTTGTAGATGCCGGAGATGATGATGTGCCCCTGCTGGCCTCCGAGGCGGTGATAGACCTTAAGTAGCAATCATTTAAGAAGCTTTTTGTGTGTATAGTGTTTTTGCATTTTGAACCTTGTAAACGTGCTATAAATGCATAACCGTGGCGATTGCTTGCCGGTCGCCACCGGTTATGCTTAATGATCCCGAACCTGTCCACAGTGTTAGTTTGTTTTTAGGGAAAAACCCGCCCTTACTTACCAAACAAAACCAAATCCTATGACACTGAAGGATGTTTTAAGCAAACTTGAATCTCCTGCATGGCCGCAGCCCAATGACAAAAGCGTATCTAACATTAAACTACTGAAGAAGAAAGATTTTGAACTGAATTTTATCATCACCACCGATCTGGAAGGAGCGGAAGAGAAATTCAACAAAACATACGGGCAGGGACTTACGTATTACTTTTCCCCGTCTGATTATGAAAGCGGAAAGCGTGTTATTATTGAGCTGTTTCAGTACCTGCGGTTAAAACGACCGCGCAAATTCTTTGATCCCGAACTGTTGTATGTAGGCAAGCCCTTGTTCCTGTTTTGCCATGTAATACCTGCTTCCATAGCAAGCAGGGCCGAGATATGGCTGGTAGAAGAATGCGCTGTGCTGTAAACAAGAACGATTTTAGCGTTTCAGGATAGTAAGTTGATGTGAACAAAAAAGCCGCCCCTGCATATGCTGGGACGGCTTTTTTTGTGATTGATGCAACTATAGCTTAGAGCTTGAACATGTCGTCTTTAACGCCTTTGTTCAGATCTACTTTAGTCACCTTACGGCTCATTTTCTGGCCAGCGCCTGAAATTTCGATTACGTAAGGGATTTTATATCCGTTACCAACATCGGTATACTTGTCGTAAGTGATTTCGAAAGAAACATTGCCCTGAGGCGTTTCCTGGCTTTTCAGTGATTTTACTTTAAGGCCGCTTTCTACGTCGAAATACTCAGTGGTTTTGTCGCCACCCGGAGCAGTAACAGCTACAACATAAGCGTCTTTGCCGTTAATTTTTTCCTGTCCGGTTACGTCCATTTTGTAGCCCAGTTTGGTGTAGTCCAGTTCCAGCAGCAGGTTAGCTTCTGTTTTCTTGTCTTCCAGTTCTTTACCTGAAAACTCCTGGGTTTGACCCTGCATGGTAGCTTTGGCGGTTTTGCCATCGCAAACTTCTTTGCTGAAGGTCATGCCGTTGTACTTAACCTCGGTCAGAGACATATTAGGAGCCTTGTTGATCTGCGTTACTTTCAGGGTAGCACCAGGTACTTCCATGTCGTAATCTACAGCCAGGTCTTTAATATCTCTCCATGCTTTTTCGCCACCGGTAGCTTTTACGTATTTCTCAATAACGTTGCTGCCCGAAATGTTAGCAGGAGCTGCTTTTTTAGCTTCAGCAGGATTACCGTAGTTGTCCAGGATTTCTACTTTCTGATCGGGGCTGAATCTTTTCAGTTTGGCAGCCACTTCGTCTACAGAACCTACCACAACGATGTTGGCGTTCTGCGGAGTCAGGTATTTCTGAGCAGTAGTCTGAATATCAGCAGAGCTTACAGCAGACAGGTTTTTCAGGTAGTTTTTGTAATAATCCTTAGGCATTTTGTAGCGCTCAATGTTAATGGCAAAGTTGGCTACAGTCTGAGGATCTTCCAGGCTCATGGCAAATTTACCACCCATGAAGTTTTTGGTGTTTTGCAGGTCCTGATCGGCTACTTTATCGTTGCGCAGTTTGTTCATTTCAGCAATGATCTCTGCCACAGCGCTATCGGTAACCAGGTTGCGGCACTCGGCAGTTGCAGCAAACTCGCCTACCAGCTCATCTGCATTCAACTGAGAGTAACTACCGTAAGTCCAGCCATGTGCTTCACGCAGGTTCTGGAACAAACGGCCAGAAGCGCCACCACCGAGGATGGTGTTGAGTACTTTGGTTTTAACTACATCTGGTGTACCAATTTTCAGGTCTACAGGGTAAGTAACGTTTACTACACTCTGTACAGCACCAGTTTTGTTTACTGTAATTACACGGGTTTTGGCAGGAGCTTTAGCAGCAGGGTATTGCGCTACAGGTACATTGCCTTTTGCCCATTTGCCAAAGTTTTTCTCTACCAGTTTCTTAGCGTCTTCCAGGGTAATATCACCCACGATAGCCATGTAAGCTACGTTTGGCTTGAAGTAAGTGTTGTAGTAGTTTTTGCAATCTGCCAGGGTAATTTTGCCCACAGTAGTTTCGGTAGTGATTTCACCATAAGGGTGATTTTTACCGTAGTTGGCAATGTTTACCACGTTTACAGCAATAGCGTTAGGCTCTTCTTTGGAAGAAGCCAGGCCGCTCATGGTTTGCACTTTAATTTTATCCAGTTCTTCCTGTTTGAAATCTGCATTGAGCAACATATCGCTCATCAGTTCCATCAGTTTGTCCTGGTTGCGGGTAAGGGCCATAGCGTAAGCACCTTCTTTGCTGGTAGCCACTTTAGCACCAATCATGTCCACTTCTTTGTTGAACTGGTCTTTGGTGCGGGTTTTGGTGCCGCTGCTCATCAGGTCGCCAATCATATCTACATAGCCGGCTTTGTCGCCCTGCAGTGCAGGATCGATGTCGAACTGTACAGATACCGCAACGCGGGGCAGTTTGTGGTTTTCTACCACAAATACTTTAAGACCGTTGGGCAGGGTAAAGCTCTGCGGATCGGCCAATTTGATTTCAGGAGCCGGACCAGGCTGAGGGCGAACGCTCCTGTCGATGTTCTGTGCAAACGTTGCAGTAACGATGCCAGAAGCTAACATATATAGAACTACTTTCTTCATGATTTTTTAATGCATTTTACGGATCAGTAAAACCTATTTTTTCTCTTCTGATTTTGGCAGGTAATACAAGCTTACACGGTTGGTGTTTACCAGGTATTTCTGCGCCACACGCTGAATGTCTTCGCGGGTTACTTTCATGTAACGGTCAATCTCGGTGTTGATGAGGTTAGCATCGCCGAAATATACGTGGTAGTTGGCCAGTTGCTCTGCAACACCTTCTACTTTACCAGCCTGGCTTACAAACTGGGTTTGTGCCTGGTTTTTCAGTTTTACCAGCTCATCTTCTGAGATCAGTGCGGTTTTTACTTTGTTGATCTCTACATCCATTGCTTTTTCCAGATCTTCGGCTTTAACACCCATGTTGGCGATGGAGTACATCATAACCATACCCGGATCTTCGGTAGGCAGAGAGAATGCACCGGCAGCCAGCGCTTTTTGCTCTTTATCTACCAGCTCTTTCTGGAAGCGTGAAGATTTACCTTCGCTCAGCAGCGAACCCAGCATATCCATAGCATAGAAATCTGGTGTGCCTTGTGCAGGAATATGGTAAGCCAGTACTACCGCAGGTAACTGAACGTTGTCGTAGAATTTGGCGCGAACTTCAGCCGTTTGCTGTGGTTCTTTAATATCCGGACGGGGAATAGCTTTGGTGCCTTTAGGAATGCCGCCAAAGTACTCTTCGATCATTTTTTTGGCATCGTTTACATTCAGGTCGCCGGCAATAGACAGGGTAGCATTGTTGGGAACGTAGAATGTTTTGTAGAAATCCATAAACTCACCCAGGGTAGCGTTGTCGATGTACTGGTCTTCACCAATAGGCATCCAGCGGTAAGGGTGTACGGTGTAGGCGTTTTTGAACGTTTGCTCCAGCAGACGGCCGTAAGGCGTGTTGTCGTAACGGAGTTTCTTTTCTTCTTTTACCACTTTACGCTGTGTTTCAATACCGATAGAATCGATTTTGGCATGCAGCATACGCTCAGACTCCATCCACAGGCCCAGTTGCAACTGGTTGGAAGGCAGCACTTCATAGTAATAAGTACGGTCAAAAGAGGTGTTGGCGTTAAGCTCACCACCATTGGCCTGTACCAGCTTCATGTATTCGCCGCGTTTGATGTTTTCGGAACCTTCAAACAACAGGTGCTCAAAAAAGTGTGCAAACCCGGTACGTTTCGGGTCTTCGTTTTTAGAACCCACATGGTACAATACAGATACCGCAACGATAGGGGTTGAATGGTCTTCCTGGAGGATTACGTGCAGCCCGTTGGGCAGATCGTATTCCACGAAGTTGATCTTGCTCTTGTTCTGAGCAATTGCCGAAGCCGACAGCATAGTACCTGCCAGCGCCAGACTCATGAATGATTTAAATTTCATGGATTTGAACAATTTTGCAGCAAATTAGGGCTTTAAAAGCTAAAATTGTCTGAAAAGTGATGTGTAGCAAGATGAGTCCATGAACGGTAACCGCATGCAGGGCTTTAAAATGATTAAAATGTAAATGTGAATAACTGGGGTGTTTTTGCTTTTTCGGGCGGCTCCGATTCCAAAAGCCCGGTTATTTTGAATATTTTTGAGGCGCTCAAACAATACCAAGCCATGTTACAGTATCAGAACCTGCTCCGTCATATTATGGACAACGGAACTTTTAAATCGGACCGCACCGGTACCGGCACCACCAGTTGCTTCGGTTACCAGATGCGTTTTGATCTGCAAAAAGGTTTTCCGATGGTGACCACCAAAAAGCTGCACCTGAAGTCTATTATATATGAGTTGCTGTGGTTTTTGCGTGGCGATACCAATATTGCCTACCTTAAAGAGCATGGGGTAAGCATTTGGGACGAATGGGCCAATGCCGATGGCGACCTGGGCCCGGTTTACGGCAAGCAGTGGCGCAGCTGGACCGGAGCCGATGGGCAAACCATAGACCAGATTACCCAGGTGATCAACGAAATTAAGCGCAACCCCGACTCCCGCCGCCTTATTGTAAGCGCCTGGAATGTGGCCGATCTGCCGCAAATGGCCCTGAGCCCTTGCCATACCATGTTCCAGTTTTACGTGGCCGATGGTAAATTGAGCTGCCAGTTGTACCAGCGCAGCGCCGATGTGTTTTTGGGTGTACCCTTCAATGTAGCCTCTTACGCGTTGCTAACCATGATGGTAGCACAGGTTTGCGGCCTGGAATACGGCGAGTTTATCCACACTTTTGGAGACGTGCACCTATACTCCAACCATATTGAACAAGCCAAACTGCAACTGACCCGCGAGCCTTACCCATTGCCGGTAATGCACATTAACCCGGCTGTAAAAGACATCTTTGGTTTTACCTTTGAAGATTTTACGTTGGAAAACTACCAGTCTCACCCCGGTATTAAAGCGCCGGTGGCGGTTTAAATGCAATGAGCTAATGGCTTAATGTGGTGAGCTGCTTATGTAGTAAGGTGCGTAGCTCCCCGCAGTGGCGCGACAGGCCGTTCATTCGCAATCAATAACTAAAACAAGGACTTTCGATCACAATTCAATGAAGTTATCAATTATAGTAGCGGCAACGGAAAACAATGTGATAGGCAAGGGTAATACCATGCCCTGGCACCTGCCGGCAGATCTTAAATATTTTAAAAAAGTAACGATGGGTTGCCCGGTTATTATGGGCCGCAATACCTACGATTCTATAGGCCGTCCGTTACCGGGCCGCCAGAATATTGTAATTACCCGCAACGAACTCTGGGCGCGTAAAGACATTACCGTGGCCGGTTCTATTGATATGGCCATAGAATTTGCCCGTGAGCAGGCCGATGAAGAGATTTTTATCATTGGCGGCGGCAATATCTTTGAGCAAGTGCTGCGCAAAGCCGATCGGGTGTACCTTACCCGTATTCACACAGCGATAGAAGGTGGCGATGTGTTTTTCCCCAAACTGTCTGAGGCAGAATGGCAGCTGGTTCAGTCCGAGCCTTATGCCCACGATGAAAAAAATGAATTTGACCTCACCTTCGAAGTGTACGAACGCATCCGTTTATGAACCTTTCCGCTAAATTTTTCCAGGCCGCACGATATTTGCAATACCTGCTAAGCGCCAAACGTGGCGGGCATAGCGTGCATTCGCCTTATGTGTACAGCCTGGTAAAGGAAGTGCTGGAAGACGACCGTAATTACTACACTTTTGAAGATGTAGAAGCCTTGCGCAAGCAATTGCTACGCAGCAGTGCCACCGTGCAGGTGCTCGATTTGGGCGCAGGTACGCAAGCCGGATCTGGTGCGGAGCGTAAAGTGTGCGAGATAGCACGTTATGCGGCGCAATCGCCCGAACACGCGCAACTCATGTTTCGGCTGGTGCAATACTGCAAACCATCGGTAGTGGTAGAGCTGGGTACTTCGCTCGGCATATCTACCGCATACATGGCCCAGGCCAACCTGGAAGGTAAAGTGTATTCTATAGAAGGTGCCCCTGCCATTGCAGCGCTGGCGCAAAAGAACCTGGCTAGTCTGGGCATTCAAAATGCCGAGATCCGTACCGGAAGTTTTGAAACCGAATTGCCTGCTTTGCTTAAGGAATTGGGCAAGGTAGACTGGGTATACCTCGATGGCAACCACCGCAAAGCGCCTACCTTGCAATATTTCGACTGGTTACTGCCCCATGTCCACGAAAATTCGGTACTGGTATTTGACGATATTCACTGGAGCCGCGAAATGGAAGAAGCCTGGCAGCAGATAAGCCAGCATCCCCGTGTAACCTGCACTATAGACCTGTTTAAGTTTGGTCTGGTATTTTTTAGCCCCGATTTTAAGGAACGCCAGCATTTTGTGCTGCGGTATTAAAAGTAGGTATCTCTTGCGCTTCGGATTGTTTCCGGTGAGAGGTGAGAAGTGAAAGGTGAGCAGACCTGCGGACCTGGAAGGTCTCCAGATGAACCCGCTAATCCGCCAATCCACCAAACCGCAATTCGTAAATCCGCAATCCGCCAATCCGCTAATCCATCAATCCGCCAATCCACCAAACCGCCAATCCGCAATCCCATTCAGAATTGCTTGTATAAAAGGAATATTTTGATTATTTTTCATTTATTCTACCATACAAACAAGTTCGCGTATGCAATTGGGTATTCTGAAAGAACCGGCTTTTGAAAACAGGGTTTCCATGCTGCCGGAAACCGTTGCGGCTTTAGTAAAACAGAACGTAAGCGTATCGATAGAGCAGGGTGCCGGGCTGCAAGCCTGGGTGCCGGATGAGGCCTACCGCCAGGCAGGCGCTACGATCGTAAGCAGAGCAGAAGTGCTCGCCAGCCCGCTTGTACTTTCCATCCAACAACCAGAACCAGCAGATATTGCCGCGCTGAAGCCCGAGACTGTATTAGTGGGTTTGTACCAGCCATTGTTTGAACCCCAGCTAATGCAGGAATGGGCATTGCGCGGACTCACCGTGTTTAGCATGGATTTTATTCCCAGAACCACAAGGGCGCAGTCTATGGACGTACTCAGCTCGCAGGCCAATATTGCCGGTTATAAGGCGGTATTGACGGCGGCTCATACTTTTCCGCACTATTTTCCCATGTTTATGACCGCAGCAGGCAGCATTGCCCCGGCCAAAGTACTCATCCTGGGTGCTGGTGTGGCGGGGTTGCAGGCTATTGCAACAGCCAAGCGGCTGGGAGCGGTGGTAGAAGTGTTTGACACCCGCTCAGCAGTAAAAGAAGAAGTAATGAGCCTGGGTGCAAAGTTTGTAGAAGTCGACGGGGCTGCCGATGCCTCCAAAGCCGGTGGTTATGCCGTAGAGCAAAACGAAGAGTACCAGCAGCGGCAACAGCAAAAAATTAAAGACCATATTATAAAAAGCGATGTGGTTATCACCACCGCGCAAATACCGGGCAAGCGGGCCCCTATATTGGTAACCGAAGATATGCTGGCCGGCATGAAACCCGGTTCGGTCATTGTAGATATTGCTGCCGCTACCGGTGGCAATACCACCGCTACCCAAAACAATGAAACCATCGTGCACAACGGGGTTATCATCATCGGCAATTCTGCATTGCCTTCTGCAATGCCCTCCGATGCCAGTAAAGTGTATGGGAAAAATGTGTTCAACTTCCTTAAACTGATGTTGACCGCAGAAGGAGCACTGGCTTTGAACTTCGAAGACGATATTGTAAAAGGAACATGTATTGCTCACAACAACCAGGTAGTACAGGAACGCGTTCTTGCACTGCTCACCGGCGTTAACGCTTAAACCTTACACACATGAACAGTCTGGCTTTATTCTTTACACAACATTATGATCTCATCACGATTGTAGTGCTTTCGGTTTTTTTGGGTATCGAAGTTATTTCGCGTGTACCCTCTGTGCTGCATACCCCGCTTATGAGTGGTGCCAATGCCATTCATGGCGTAGTGATCATTGGTGCCATTATTGTAATGGGCCAGGCCGATCCCGGCAATCTGCCCATTCTCATTTTGGGTTTCCTGGCCGTGGTGCTGGGTACACTCAATGTAGTAGGCGGTTTTGTGGTAACCGACCGCATGCTCGAAATGTTTAAGAAACGGAAACCTTAACCGTTTTTACTGTCAATTCCTGGCCTTTCTCCTTTCCATTCCTAACCCGAATTACAATCGCATACTATGATCAATGCCATATTGCTGCTCATTTACCTGGTAGGTTCTGTTACTTTCATTATGGGTTTAAAAATGCTGAGTCATCCCGATACGGCGCGTAAAGGCAACCTGGTAGCCGCCGCAGGTATGGCTATTGCCATTCTGGGTACTATCTTTTTGTATAAAGATGCCGACGGCAGGGCTTTGCACAATTACAGCTGGATATTTGGCGGGCTGCTGATTGGCGGCGTAGTGGGCACGCTCATTGCCCAGCGGGTGCAAATGACGGCTATGCCGCAAATGGTAAGTTTGTTTAACGGTATGGGTGGCGCTTGCGCAGCCATTATTTCTATTGTAGAGTTTCATCACCTGGAGCATAGTGTGGGCGGTATTCAGCAGGCATCGGCCGGCAATCTGCTCACCATTCTGGCAGGTATGGTAATAGGCACGGTTTCGTTTTCGGGTTCTATGGTCGCTTATGGCAAGCTGGATGGTAAGATCAAAGACAAAGTATTGCCCTCGCAGCAAGTGATTAATATGGGCTTGCTGGCATTAATCGTACTGCTCGCGATTGGCATGCTCTCCGGTTGGATGACCAATATGTATTTTCTGCTGGCAGTAGCCTTTATCTACGGTGTAACTTTTGTAATGCCTATTGGTGGTGCAGATATGCCTGTGGTGATTTCATTACTCAACTCCTTTACCGGTGTGGCAGCGGCTTTTGGCGGCTTTTTATACAACAATCCGGTTATGCTTACGGGTGGTATTTTGGTAGGCTCGGCAGGTACCATTCTCACCATGCTTATGTGCAAAGCCATGAACCGCTCGCTCACCAATGTTATCATTGGCGCGTTTGGTGCCAATAAAACCAGCGCTTCATCCAATGGGGTAGAGGGCGGTGGCGTGTACAAAGAGGTAAGCCTTAACGATGCAGCAGTGCTTATGGCCTACGCCAAAAAAGTAATGATTGTGCCCGGTTATGGATTGGCAGTAGCGCAGGCCCAACACACTTGTCATGAACTGGAAAAAATGCTGGAAGAAAAAGGCGTAGAAGTAAAATACGCCATTCACCCGGTAGCCGGCCGTATGCCAGGCCATATGAATGTATTGCTGGCCGAGGCCGATGTGCCTTACGACAAACTCGAAGAAATGGACGACGCCAACCCCGAAATGGCAACTACCGATGTGGTGCTTATTTTGGGCGCTAACGATGTGGTAAACCCCGCTGCCAAAAGCGATCCAGCTAGCCCTATTTACGGTATGCCTATTCTCGAAGTAGAGCAGGCCAAGCATGTAATTGTAAACAAAAGAAGCATGAAGCCCGGTTATGCGGGTATCGAAAACATGCTGTTCTTTCAGCCCAAAACGTCCATGCTCTTTGGCGACGCCAAAAAGGTATTGCAGGATTTGGTGAGCGAACTCAAGCAAATGTAAGCGGGAGTGCTTACCTTTCGGTCAAAAAACTTGAATTCTATACTACATAAACTGGCAGATGAGCTTTTGATCTTCGAGCAGTTTGATGCCAATGCTTTTCTCGAAGCGCACCAGCAACCCGCTCCCATCACAGTGCGTCTCAATCCTGCTAAATTAACCGATGCGCCGTTCCAAAATGTTTCAGGAATGGTTCCCTGGGCCTCAGGCGCCTGTTACTTATCCCAACGTCCGGTTTTTGCACTCGATCCATTATGGCATGCCGGAGCCTACTATGTGCAGGAAGCCTCCTCTATGTTTGTAGAACACGCGGTAAAAACTACCGTAGACCTTTCTCAACCCTTACGTGTACTCGATCTTTGTGCCGCGCCAGGTGGCAAATCAACGCTGCTGGCAGGTTTGCTCAATGCTGAGAGTCTGCTCGTAAGCAATGACGTAATCAAAACACGTGCCTCCATCCTTTACGAAAATATGGCCAAATGGGGCCAGCCCAATACTGTTGTAAGCAACAACGATCCCAAAGATTTTTCCAGGCTAGCAGGGTATTTCGATGTTATAGTCATTGATGCGCCTTGCTCCGGATCTGGCCTTTTCCGGCGCGAGCCCGATGCTATGGAAGAATGGTCAGAAGATAATGTGGCCCTGTGCAGCCAGCGCCAGCAAAGGATTCTGGCCGATGTGTATCCTGCGTTAAAGCAGGGTGGCGTGCTGGTGTATTCTACCTGTTCGTATTCCGTAGCCGAAGATGAAGCCATTTGCGACTGGCTGGTGCAGACCTATGGTTTTGAATCGCTAACCATTCCTGTGCAGGCGGAGTGGGGCATTATGGAAACGGAAAGTGCCGCCACCAAAGCCAAAGGTTACCGCTTTCTACCACATAAAGTAAAAGGCGAAGGCCTGTTTCTGGCGGCTTTTCGCAAGCAGGAAGGTGATAGCGGGTTTGATTTTGCCAGACCCAAAGCATCGCCCAAAATAGACAAGAACGTGCTGCAACAAACCGCCGGACTTTTAAACCTGGATACCGGTATACTGCTGCACGAAACGGCTGCGGGCTGGATAGCCCAGTCCGAAATTTTTCGTGCCGATATGCTGGCGCTCAGCAGTGCATTGCGCTTAAAGAAAACCGGCGTGTTGCTGGGTAAACCCGGTAAAAACGAATGGATTCCCGAACACGAACTGGCGCTTTGTACCGTGCTTAACCGCCAATGGCCAGAAGTAGCGCTTGAACTGGAAGATGCCCGGAGTTTTTTACGTAAAGAAAATTTTGAAGTAGCAACATCCGGCAAAGGCTGGCACCTGATGACGTATGAAAATGTGCCGCTGGGCTGGGCCAAATTGCTGCCCAACCGTATTAATAACTATTATCCGCAGGAATGGCGTTTAAGAATGGGCGCCCAATAAAACCATATTTAGGGAACTTTTCATTTCTTTGTGGGCTCTTCGGAGCCCTTTTTTATGACATCTGTTGCTGAACTACACAAGGATAAAGAAACTGCCAAACCGCTTAAAGTACTGGTAATCCGGTTTTCGTCGATCGGAGATATGGTGCTTACCACCCCTGTTGTGCGTTGCCTCAAAAAGCAGCGACCCGATACGGAGATTCATTATTGCACCAAAAAGCAGTTTGCAACCATTGTAGAAAGCAACCCGTACATCGATAAATGTGTGTACCTCCACGATGATATTAATGTGCTGATAGCCGAGCTTAAAAAGGAAAACTACGATTATGTGGTAGACCTGCACAACAACCTGCGCACCCTGCGCATTAAAAGAGCGTTAGAAGCGCCTTCTGCTTCTTTTCCCAAACTCAACGTGCAAAAATGGCTGCTGGTAAACCTCAAATGGAACCTGATGCCCGATAAAAGCATTGTAGACCGCTACCTCGAAACGGTTAAACCATTGGGCATTAAAAACGACGGGCAGGGGCTCGATTATTTTATACCGGAGCAGGATCAGGTAACGCAGCAAGATATTCCGGTATCGCACTGGATGGGCTACATAGGCCTGGTGATTGGCGCGCAGCATGCTACCAAAAAGCTGCCGGTAGAAAAATTAAAGGAGCTGTGCCGCAGCCTGGAATACCCCATTATACTCATGGGTGGTAAAGAAGATGCCGCAGTGGCCGAAGAAATACGCGCGGTGGATGATGTGAAAATTTACAATGCCTGCGGCAAGTTCTCCCTCAACGAATCGGCCGATCTGGTGCGCCGGGCCAAACTCATCATTAGCCATGATACCGGCCTCATGCACATAGCTGCCGCTTTTAAAAAAGAAATCATCTCTGTTTGGGGCAATACCGTGCCGGAACTGGGTATGTACCCTTATATGGGCTACAATAACCTGCACGGAACCGTAGCGCCCAATGTGCATTTAATGGAGGTAAAAGGCTTGTCTTGCAGGCCTTGCTCCAAGATCGGGTATCAAAATTGTCCAAAAAGACATTTCCGCTGTATGAATAACCAGGATATACCCGCAATAGCCACATTAGCAAAAAAATCCTGCAATAAGCCAACCTTTCGTTAAAAGGTAGGGTCTATATTTTTGAAACCGGAGTTTAAAAATAAAAAGATGCTTTAAGCTTCTGTTTATTTATTGTCTTACGTCGTTTTAAAAATTTCCCTATGAACCGAGTTATCAAACTTGCGCTATTGCTGGCGTTGTACTTCCTATTGCCCTCCACTAGGAGTATGGCCAACCACGCTGCTGGCGGCGAGTTGAAATATGAATGGGTCAGCGACTCTACCTGGAAATTTACTTTTAAATTTTATCGCGATTGTGCCGGTATTCCGGAGCCTAATACGGTGCAGCTGTGTTATTTCGATTATTGCAACCAGATCCAGCCATTATCGATAGATATGCCCAAATCACCTACCTGGCCGGCTAATGGAAAGATAGTGGCCGATGAATGTCCTGGTTTTCCCTCAACCTGTAATGGTGGAGGGCTGCCTGGTTACCGCGAGTTTTGGTACGAAGGGTTGGTGACACTACCCGAACGTTGTCAGAACTGGACATTTAGCGTAAGCATTAGCGCCCGCAACAGCACTATTACCAACATAAATATTGGGGGCAATATTTATGTGCAGGCCGAGCTTAATAATACTATTACCAATCCTTATAACACTTCTGTTGACTTTCAGAACAAGCCTGTACCTTATGTTTGTGCTGGTGGCCAGGCAGAGTTTAACAGTTTGGGATTAGATCTCAATGGCGATTCCCTGGTGTATTCTTCAATTCAGCCAATGGGTTCCGGTTCATGCGTAGTTACACCCAATGTGCCTCCTACGGTTGTGCCTTACCAAAATCCGGCTTTTAATCCAACAACTAATCCCTTTAATACCAATAGCACTTATAGTGTAAATGCAGCTACTGGTGCCGTTCAATTTGTTCCCATTACCCAGCAAATTGCCGTTATTACTATTAAAGTAGATGAATACAGGCACGGTGTATGGATAGGCTCCGTATTCCGGGATATTCAGATAGTTGTACTCAATTGCTCTTTTGCGCCCACCTCTTCAAAGGTTGACGAGGCAACTATTGCAGGAGCCTCTTATACCAATGGTGTTTTCCGGGTGTGTCCGTATACGCCCATGTCGTTCTGTTTCAGCATCGCTACGCCCGATACCGGCGCTAAATTGAAAATTACTACCACTCTGGGCAGTATTATTGCCGCCGCATCATTAAATATTAGCGGTATGGGAACTGATTCTACATATAATTGTTTTTACTGGACGCCAACAGCGTTGGATACAGGACTTAAAACCTTTACCGTAACCGCAACCGATACCAGTTGCCGTCCGCCCGGTATACAGTTGAGTAAAACCTATACCTTCTCTATTTATGTGCAGTCCACTACCTATATCATGAACGATACGGCGGTGTGCGCAGGCGATTCTGTAAAACTGCAGGCTGTAGGTGGCTCGCAGTTTACCTGGACGGTATTGCCTGGCGGCGATCCCACACCACCTATTATGCTTACGCCCAATGGTAAGTTTGTTAAATTGGCACCCTCAGTAACAACGCAATATGCGGTTACAAGCAACCTGACCAATAATGTTTGCGGGGTAAATAAAGATACCGTAACCGTAACCATCGTAACGCCGTTCTCTGTGCATATCGGAAACGATACCACCGTGTGTAAAGGCACAGTCGTGCAGCTCGATCCGGTAATTACACCCAATACCCAGCCATTTGCCTACGCCTGGTATCCTAACCCCGACCTGAGCAGCACCACTATTCTGAACCCGACCTTTACGGCCAATGCCAGCTCAGACCTGATCCTGGAAGTATCGGTAGCCGGTGTGCAGGCTTGTAAAGCCATGGATACGATACATGTTGAAGTACTGCCGCTCGATTTTAGTATCACCGCCGATCATGCTATTTGTGAAGGGGCTTCTACCCAACTGATTGTAACAGGTGATAGCCGCTTTACCTACGATTGGACCCCGGCCAGCTCTCTGAGTAATGCTATCGGGCAGACCACTACTGCTACACCGGATACTACAACAACTTATACCGTAACCGCAAATTATAACGGTTGTGTACCCGCCACCAGATCGGTAACGGTAGAAGTACAACCTAACCCAATCGTATTTGCCGGCGTAGACCGTGAGATATGCCAATGGGATACGGTGCACCTGCACTCCTCTGCATCACCCACCTGGTTTAATGGGTATAGTTACAGCTGGGCACCGCAAACGGATATTAACGATCCAACCTTTGCCAACCCGGTGGTAACGGTAAACTTCGACCAGGATAAAGATTATATCGTAGAAGTAAGCACTTCTGCAGGTTGTAAAGGCCGCGATACAGTACATATTAAAGTACACCCTGGCAATTTCATCACCGCCATCAGCAACGATACTACCATTTGCGCCACCGATCAGGCTCCGCTGTTTGTAACCGGAGGCGTAAGCTGGCAGTGGTCACCATCCTATGGATTGGATAATACCACAAGCAATACCGCAATAACCAGCGCTATGACCACTACGCAGTATTCGGTGATTGCAAAAGATGCATTCGGTTGCCGCGATACCGCAGATGTAACAATAACCGTGGCTCCCAAAGCAGTAGTAGAAACGGGTGCAGATTTGACTCTGTACCCTGGCGAGTCGCATCAGTTGAATGCTACCGGCAATGGATCTGTGTTTAGCTGGTTCCCGGCGCTGTGGTTAAGCAACCCGGATGTGAGAGACCCTGTACTAACTGTTCCGGATAATGATATTCAGTATGTGGTAACCACCATAACCGAAAATGGTTGCATGGCATCAGACACCCTGAACGTGCATGTAAACCCCGAAACCCTGCTGGATATTCCTAACGCGTTTACACCGGGCAGTGGTACCAATAATGAACTGAAAATCATTAGAAAAGGTCCTGCTACGCTCAAATTCTTTAGGGTGTATGACCGCTGGGGGCAGGAAGTGTTTAGCACCACCGACATCAACGAAGGATGGAACGGTAATTATAAAGGCAAGAACCAGCCATTGGGTACCTATATGTATTCCATTGAGGCAGTTACCAATACCGGCCGCAAATGGGCTAAGCAAGGAAATGTAACCCTTATCAGATAGTCAATACCGTGTACGCTTCTCATAGCGAACGGGTGTGCCGGTCTCGGCGCGCCCGTTTTTTTTGTGCTGTATATGGCATAATACATGGCAGAACTGCGTTTTTGTGCTATGAATAAGGGGAAACGGAGAGGCTATACGTCCAGAAATGAAGCAATTAGGTTAGGCAACAGGCCAATTTATTTTGAAAAGGACTAAAAAAGTTGTTAAATGTATTATGTTTAATTCGTTTTTGTAATTTGATGTTTGTTAATCTCTTGTTTATTTGTATGATAACGTTTTGATAGATATTGATTTAACACAGGCCAACAAAAATTATTTCCGTGTTTAAACCCGGCTTTTGCCCCAACCAATGATTCCGAACAACCGTCTATAGGTATAGTCAATTTGTTGAGGCATTTTTTTATGTTTTTTCAATATATTGTGATTTGTTAGTGAAAATTTAAAATTTTAATAATGAATAGACTTTTCCGCTTCTTCTTTGTAGCGCTATTGGCTTGTACATTTTTCAGCCAAAAGTCTTATGCGAGTCACGCAGCCGGAGGTGAGCTGATCTACCAATGGGTAAGTGATTCTACCTGGAGATTTACATTTAAATTTTACAGGGACTGCGGCGGTATTACCGAACCTGCAGCTATGCAATTGTGTTATTACAATACCTGTAATACCATCGTTCCGCTCCAGGCAAACATGCCTAAATCGGCCAACTGGCCAGCGGCCGGGGTGATTGTAAACCCAGGTTGTCCCAACTTTCCTACCACCTGTAGCGGCGGTTCCCTGCCAGGCTACCAGGAGTTCTGGTATGAAGCAACCGTTACCTTACCGGAACGTTGTAATAAATGGACATTCTATGTAACAGAGGGTAGCCGTAACAACGCGATCAACAACCTGCTGAACGCTTCTTCGTTTAACCTCTTCGTTCAGGCAGAGTTGAACAATACCATCACTACGCCGTATAACTCATCTGTATATTTTACCAACAAACCGGTTCCTTACGTTTGTATCAACAAGCCGTACACCTTTAATAATGGTGCGTTCGATATTAATGGTGACTCACTGGTGTTTAGTTCTATTCAACCACTGCAGGGTACCACTTGTAATGTGAACCCTAACCAGCCTGCTTTGCCCATCGCTTATGATGGTGGCCAGCCTGGTGCGCCTTACAACGCTACTACGAATCCTTTTAATACCAACAATACCTTTAACGTAAATCCTATCAACGGTCAGGTGGCTTTCACCCCTGCATCGGTGCAGATTGCGGTAATTACCATTAAAGTGGATGAGTACCGGGCCGGACAATGGATCGGATCGGTATACCGCGATATCCAGATCATTGTGCGCAACTGTAGTTTTGAACCTACAACCAATAATATTGACCCTGTTAGTATTGTGGGCGCTACGGTAACGAACAACGTATTCCGTGTATGTCCGTTCACGCCCATGTCTTTCTGCTTTATGATTGGTACCACCGATACCGGTGCCAAACTGAAAATAACCAATAACCTTGCTATTGCTATTCCCGGTGCCGCACTTAACGTAACCGGCCAGGGTACCGATACTACTTATAACTGTTTTTACTGGACGCCAACCGCGTTGGATACCGGTCTTAAAACCTTTACGGTTACCGCAACCGATACCAGTTGCCGTCCTCCGGGAATCCAGCTGAGCCAGACGTATGCGTTCTCTATTTATGTACAGTCTACCACTTATATCTTAAATGATACGGCTGTTTGCTCGGGCGATTCTGTAACGCTGCAAGCAGTGGGTGGTTCACAATTCCAGTGGGCGGTAGTGCCCGGCGGCGATCCAACGCCTCCGTTGATCCTTACGCCTAATGGTAAGTTTATTAAAGTGGCGCCATCAGTCACC
>JAVBJN010000030.1:0-49170 GCA_031546985.1 Chitinophagaceae bacterium | reverse complement strand
TTTCACCAACTGGGCATAGAGGTACAGATGTTGATCATTTAGTATTATTTGGTGGAATATTTAAAAAAGGTTCTGATTCATATAATGATCCGACATATTGGGAAGCCAAAACATCTCAATTGAGAGCTGATTTTAAAAGACATGTAAATCAATCAAAAAGATTTGGTCCTTATAAACCAAAGAAAAATTAACCCTTATGAGAACTATACTTATCCTAGCAATGTGCTTATTGACTCAGCTAACATTTGCACAAGAAAAAAAATCTATTTATGTAGAGATTGCAGATCTTTATACTAGATTAAAGGAGCAAAGTCAAAATCTATACTTTGACGAAGAATATTTAAAACTAGATGTTTTAAATATGGTAGAACCTGGAATCATTGAGGAAATAAAGACGCTTGTTCGACAAAACAAAATGAAGTTATGTGAATTAGATTTCAGTTTGCTCCCTACATATTTGTCGAAAGGAAAGGTTTCAGTTAAAGATTTCAATAAGTGCACCAATGAAGTAGTTAAGCTAAAAAAGGAGGATCTTCAATATTCAACAAAAATAGATTCCTTTTATTCGACTTATTCTCGGTTGATGATAGGCCCGAAGGAGCCTTTTGACAGCGTTCAGCAAATTGAAGGAATGATTAAAAGATCAAGCTTTGATGTTGGTTTATCCAGAAGGCGATTTGAAGCGCGATGCAAATTGCTCCGAATTGGCTCCGTTTACGAATGCTCCGGATTTTACCTCATTGTATATGAATTGTTTTACTCAATTACTGAACAAAAATTTGGTGTGGAATTAATATTGAAATAGTGAAACAATCCAATTTATAAGCAAATATTTCAATACGAACAGGGCTGGCATATTCATGTATGCCAGCCCTAATTATAACGGTGCACAATTATCCAATAAATGAAAAAGACCTTTGCATTTATTTTTGTTCTCTACAGTTTAACGATTGATTTGTTTAGTCAAGACAACTGTAAAATCTATGTATTCCATCGGCTATGCCGGTAGTGTTGGGCAATATGACCCGCAGCCTGGTTACCGGTACCAAAGTACGGGTTATGAAACCCAGCTCCGGTAATTGGAGCACCGCGCTGGGCGATTGGATCACCACCGTTAATTTTTACGACAACAACCGCAGGGTGATACAAACCCAAAGCACCAACCATAGAGGGGGTACGGATGTGACAACTATTCAATACAATTTTCAGGGCAAGAAACTAGCCGAGGTGTTAAGAACGGAGAATCCGGTGGCAACCGACGACCGCCATAAAGTAACCACCATTCGTAAATGGTACCAGTACGATAATGCGGGCAGGCTGGCCAATACCTACCACCGCATCAATAACGGACCTGAACGCAACTTGTACACCACCATCTACGACGCTTTTGGACGCCCTGAATCTAAGAACCCTATTAGTTCTAACGATGTGGCTAGCCAGGATTATGACTACAATATCCGGGGATGGCTTTCCGGCATTAACCGCAGTTGGGTCGAGGGCCAGGGTAACGATCGCTTCTTTGGCGAAGTGCTCAGTTATAACAATGTAAATTTAATTTATGGTTGCATACCTAGAAAAAGCACTTTTACGCCTAAAAATCCTTTGCCAGCGAAAAATACAGCATCGTTCCCTTCGCGTGAGGCTGCTTTTCCGAAGCCCAGGCCACATCCATTCTTACAAAATAACTCAGCAGTGTAGATCGTAGACCTGTACCATACCCCGCCACCCAGGGGCTAGCCTTAGTAGTCTTATCGCCCAGGTAGCGCCAGGCATTGCCCACATCGGTAAATGCTACCCATTGCAGGTTGTTAATTACATTCCATTTGGTTGTCGTGTTCCAGAAGGTATTGAGGATGGGCACCCGCACTTCGCTATTGAGCAATACGTATGTGTTACCGTAACGAATGTTCTGCACATAACCGCGTAACGAATTGGTATAGCTCGTAAAACTATAATTGGCCTGTTGGGAAAATTTTACCGAACTATCGGCTACCGGAGCCAGCCAGTTGGAGACACCTCCTAACGTATACATTACACCACCATCATCACTACTGGTAGCAGCATTGAGCTTATTGGCCCACACAATGTTTTTATACACCGGCAGGTAATAGCGCAGATCTACACCCACATGCAAGAACCCTTCATTGGCTTTAGCAATCTGTTGCTGGAATTCTGCAAACACCATTGCTCTGAATCCTTTACGAATATTGGCCATAGGCTGCTCTGTATCATCATACATCCATTCTACACGACCTAAACCCCAGAGCATGGTACTGTCCGGGTAACGGAGGCTGTAAGGTGAAGTTGCAATAAACACAGCCCTGTCGCTGCGCACACCCAAATGAGCGGCTACGGCACTTCGCACACTGAAAGGATACAAAGCACCAGCTTCCAGGTAATGCGTTTTCATTTTGATATAGTTGGGATAGCTCACGCCTGCCGGTGTTTTCCAACCATTATCTGCATCGAGGGTTATCTTTTCTACTTTGCGGTAATAGGACAAATTCCAGTCCAGCCGTTTCTTATAGTTGTCTATGCGCAGGAAATAATCGCTGCCACCGCCAGCAGCAGGTAAACGGAAGCCTGTGGTTACTTTGTAATCTTCAAAAAGATCACCTACGCTAAACTGAATTAGGCCACCCAGGCGAGGTTGTACATAACACCCCTGGTAAAATGCATAAGACTGGTAGCGGTTTAGCATAAGGGAGTTGTCGAGCTGTGCAGTTACATAATCTCCTGTCAGTTTCAGGGAATAGGGCGCCACTTTTTTGTAGCGGAATATGGTTTCGGCTATCAGGCTATCGCGGTAACGCTGCACTTCGGTGCTGTCTGGTCTGCCAAAGAAATTCAGTTGTAATGTTGCAGATTGCTCTGTTGCGGTTATTATGCCCAGGCTGTCCTGCGCCATTTGCAAAGCCATTTGGCGGACTTGCGCTGCCAGCACCTCTTTTTTGTATTGGGTAAGGGGTAAGGCTGGCAAACCCTTTGGACTTACCCGGATGGCGCGAAGGGTATCTCCTTGTACGGTAAAGGCGAGCCATTGTTCAGGATGGCTTTTATCAGACACAGGAGCCTGTACATTCAGCGATAGATTGGTTGCAGGAGTGGTTGCGCCTGCTTTAGATTCATACAGGTTCATGACCCCATTGGCATTGTTTAACCAACTGGTGTTAAATAAATCTGATGCCTGCTGCTGCACATCAGCAGAATCTCCGGCATTTACCCGCTTGAGTGAGACTTTGCGGCTCCTGCGGGCTTCTGCATAACCAGTTTCCGGCAATACCATCCAACTGTAATGCAAGGTTGGTTTTTCATCCTTGTTGCTGTGCAGGGTATCGGTAGGCCGGTTGGTCAAAAACAAAATGCCGTCCGGACAAAAGGAGGCTTGCAAATCGTCATACCCATCATCGGTCAGTTGTTGTAACTTTTGTTTGTTGAGCTGGTACAAATAAAGATCGCTCTGACCTTTGTTCCATGCTGATAAAACCACCTGTGTTCCTTTAGGATTAAATGCGAAATGATCTACACCATCCAGTTCGCCAGGCAAGGGGTATGTTTTCGTATCACCAGAAAATCCATTGACTGTAATGAGTTTCATTTCCCCTTCGGCGGGCAAAACAATACCCAACTGGTCGTTGGCGAATTGCAATAATGGGTAGGAGGTAACGATATTGTTGTTGCGGCTATCCCGCAACGTATGGTAAACCGTTTTATGCAGCTTAGGATCAGTAGTAGATTGCAACACCACCTGCAATTGGTCTCTGCGGTACCGCGCAAAAGCCATTAAGGTTCCCGAACTATTTACCGCTACGCTTGCGGGCAGTACCGTCCATTGCTTTTGCTTTAAAGGAATTGCAGTGAGCTTCTGTTCCATCTTAATGCTATCCTGCATTCCATCATCCTGCTGGAAACGGGCTATCCAATACCGCAGGCAATTTTGCTGTACCAGTCCCAGCTCTTCTTTGAGCGCCAGGCGGCAAGCCGTATTGATATTCTTTTTTACACGTGTCTGGAAAATTAGTCTTTTTACACTGCCTTCGCGGTAAGTATGGTCAATGTAGTAAAGCAGCGCACGGCCCATTAATGCCGGGTGTTCCTGTGCTACATCGTTGAAGGTAGTGTAACGTTGGGTTTGCAATACTTGCTTTAACTGGTTGTCGGTTTGGGCATCCCAATCGCGGGCTTCATAAGCAGCAGCGCCTTGCCAGAACCAGGCAGGCAGATCGCCTTTGGCCAGCTCTTCCATAATTTCCTGGGCCTTGCTACCATAAAAATTATCTTCCAACAACACCCGCACCAGGCCAAGTTTAAGATCGTATAGTAATGCGGAACGGCTACCGGCATAAGCCAGCAATAAGCGGTTGCCGGAGAATTGTATGGTGCCACCGGGGTTGAGTTTCTCCATTTCCTGCCCAATATTGCTTTGCTCCAGGGCTTGTGTACTGGGATAGAGAATGATGTTCACCTTTTGCCTAAAAGTGAATTGCAGACTGTCTTCTAATGATTGGAAATAAGGTAATGCATGTTTAACAATCAAAGCGGCGGTACTGTCCTGTTCCTTTGGATAGTACAGGTTGTATTTGCCAGAAGGATAAGTCTGCCAAGTAATAATTTGGTGTTGTACCCGGAAGGGGCCAAAAAACACATCGCCGTTTTGGGCTTTCGCATAGGGCGAAAAGAGCCAAAATGTTAAACATAACAATGAAACGAAAAATAAAAACAACTTTTTCACTAGGCAGGCCCCGATCAGATTATTTGTAAAATTATTATTTACTTTTGAACTTCAACCTGTTGACGCTGTGAAAGTTTTATTGCTGTTACCTTTTATTTTACCACTTACTGTTGCTACTGCTTCTTACGCGCAAAAAAGCTTGTCCGACAGTTCTGTTGCACGTATTAAACAAACGCAACAAAAATTACAACAGCAAACCATTAACAAGGCCAATCAGGTAACCAATGGCTTTTTTCGCACCGATCTCACTAAAGTACACCGTGAATTATTTTTAGGTGCAAAGGCATACTCCGATGGCTGGAGCGGGCAATTGGGTTACGGTAAACAGGCAGACTCCAAACTGACGCATTTATTTATGCTCGAAGTGGGAGAAAAAAAACACGATAAGGAAGAAAAATTTAGACCTTCGGGTTTGGCATATGAAGATTATGGTAAACAACGGCCCTATATCCTGGGCAAGACCAATTATTTTTATGCCGTAAACCTTAGCTACGGGCAGAGTAGAATAGTTTTTCCGGGTTTAATAAGCCCGGGCATGAACATTGCCTTACAATACCAGGGCGGCGTTAGCATAGGGTTGCTTAAACCCTGCTACCTGAATATGAAGTATTACAACGGAGCAGATCTGTATGTACAAAGTGAAACGTACAATACCGCTAATACAGAAACATTCATCAACCGGAATTTTATCTACGGCGCAGACAAATGGAGCAAGGGATTGAATGAAATGCAGGTTATGCCTGGATTGTTTCTGGCGGCTGCCGGAGAGTTGGAGTTTGGCAAGAGTATTGTTTGGTTAAAAGCATTACAGGCAGGCGCATCTGCTACTATATATACGAAAAAAATTTCTATTCTGGCCGAGCAAAAAGCATATCCCTATTTTGTGAATTTGTTTGTGGGCGTGCGGTTGGGCAAGCGTTGGTAGTGCAGTAATCATTAGTTTTCAGCCAATAAGACCAACATTGTTAAGGAATATATTATTGACCCTTTTATTTCCTCTATCATAATGAAGGTTTAGTTTCTGGTTTCTCTCCATAAATTCACAGATACTTAGGTTGCGGAAGCAATAAAACATTTAATCCCAAGGCTTACGGCCGGTGCAGTTACAGCGAATAGCTACTTACTGGTTCAGCCATTATGCACATCCACTCAATTGTCCTTTCCTGATATAATATCTTATGTGTTTTTACAAGCAGCAGAAGTGCTTTTTTCTTGTATCTTATCAGGCTAACTACCACCTGCATCTATCATATGAAGTGCCTTTTTTTATGGCTGTTTTTTTTATTGTTTTTGCCACCTGTGATGGCCCAATGGGGGCAGCAACCTGTGTTGTGCCACTATACCGTACGTGATGGCTTGCCCAGTAATGTGGTGTATGATGTAATGCAGGACAGTCGTGGTTTTATATGGATATCTACCGACCAGGGCGTAAGCCGTTTTGATGGCACCGGGTTTCGCAATTTTACATCCGAAGACGGGTTGCCGGATAATGAAATTTTTCGTGCGTTGGAAGATGATGAACACCGCATCTGGCTGGTATGCTATAATAGCCGGGCCTGTTGTATAGATGGCGATAAGGTATACAACAGCACCAATAGCCTGCTGTGCCGGAGGCTCGAAACAGAAGGGGTGAGATACAGCAGCCTGGAGCGTGGTCCCGATGGTGCGCAATACATGGCAGGTACCCATATCGTAAAGCTGAAGGGCAATGATTTCCGGTACCGTTTGTTCAATATTTGCCAGAGCGGGCCGGGCGATTTGGTTTACAAGTCATGGAGAAATAAGGAATACATTGGCAGCCACGGTTTTTTTGGGGTGCTTACTGCTCCGCAAGTGCAAGACCTTTGGTGGTCGCCCTATTGGCGTGCGATACAGGACAAGGACAACTTCTTTGGGTTTTCGACTATGGGGGGTAATTCGCTTCGTTTACAACATTGGAAGCTGACAGATTCGGGGGCAAAGTTGTATCGTTCCGTTTCTGTAAAGGCATGGATTCACAATATGTCTGTAACCCCGGAGGGCAATGTGCTGTGCAGTACAGAAAAAGGACTCATGTTATATCATCCGGCCACAGGTATGTTGGAGCCGGACAGTACCGTGCCGCCAGGCATTATTCCTAATTGCGTTTTTACCGATCGTGAGGGCAATAAATGGTTTTCGACCATCAACGACGGGGTGTACATGAAACTGAAAAATGCGCCTGCCCTGATTGGCAAACAGGCGGGTTTGCCCAGATCCAATATATTGTCCATTAGCAAAACTGCTCAGGATGAGTTGGTGACCGGCGATGACGATGGTGGCTTAGGTCTGGTTACATCCGGAGGAATACGTACGTTTAATATAAAAAACAATGGCCAGGCCAACCGTGTACTATTTGCCCGGGTACGGAATGATGGTGTTATTATTTCAGGAACCGATCTGGCCCTGATGAGTTCCGATATCCGCACCGGCGTCTCCAAAGTAATTTTTAAAGGCGCTATTAAATCGGGGGTACTCCGTAAAGATTACTGCCTGGTAGGGTTTGCCGGCGGTGTATATAAATACTTTTCGCCAAAAGGTAAGGATACCATGTATCTCTGGAATGAGCGTGCCATGGCGGTTGAGGAAACGCCCGATGGTAAGGTGTGGATAGGTACCCTGGCAGGATTGTATTGGTATGATGAGGGGGGCCATGTTTTGTACAGCGGCCACAGCCAATTGTCGCGTACCCGGGTAACAGGGCTGGCGGTAACAGCCGATGGCAAGGTTGCGGTAGGTACCAATACCTGTGGTGTGTTTATTATTCCCGGATACGATAAACCACCTGTACATATAGATCAGCAACATGGATTGAGCAGCAACAGCTGTAAAAAAGTGTATGCCGATGAGGAGGGTAATATCTGGGTGATCACGGCCAGCGGCCTCGATCGTTTAGACCCGGTTGCAGGTGGTGGTTACAGGGTGTACCCCTATTCCCTGCCGGAGGGGGCTACGGGTAGCCGCATTAATGATATGGTGATTGCAAAAGGTAAGCTTTGCCTGGCTACGGCCGATGGTGTTTTAATCGTAGACCGCAGCAGCCAGGGGTATGGCGTGCCATTGCTGTACCTGCAATCTGTAAATGACAGTATACTCATTCCCGGTGCGCAGGTGGGTAAGCTGGTGCTGCCCTATAATAAAAACGAACTGCGTGTCATATACTCCGGTGTTTCTTTTACCGGAGGGCCTAACCTCCAGTACAAATATTTTCTCGAAGGCAGCAATGGCGATACGGTATTTACCAGGGACCGTACCATCAACTTCAGCGCGCTGCGGCCGGGTAATTATGAGCTGATGGTATGGGCAAGAAATAAGCTGGGCCACTGGACACCTAGCCCGGTTACACTCAGCTTTCGCGTGCGGCCGCCACTATGGCTTAATCCCTGGGTGTTGCTGGCCAGCGTGCTCGTGCTGTCATTAGGTGGTTATATCGGGTACCGGAGCAGGATAAAAACGATACAGTTGCAAACCCGTAAAACAGAACAACACAAACGCCAGATGGCCGAGCTGGAAATGAAAGCGCTGCGGGCACAGATCAATCCGCATTTTATTTTTAACGCGCTTAATTCTATACAAACCTATTACAGCCAGCATGACGAGCTCACGGCCAATCATTATATGACTTCCTTTGCACAGTTTATCCGCAAAACCCTTAACCAATCGCAGGTGCACTGGTTACCGCTTGCCGAAGAATCCGAAATGCTCCATACCTATATAGAGCTGGAGCAAATGCGGTTTAAGAAATTGTTTACGTTCGATATTTATATAGATCCGGCTATTGACCGGGAGCAAACCGAAGTACCGGCTATGCTTATACAGCCATATGTAGAAAACGCGATTAATCATGGCTTGCGCAACCTCAAGGGGCGGCCGGGTTTATTGTCTGTCAGGTTTACATTGCTGGAGGAGCAGCTCCAGTGTATTATCGACGATAATGGTATTGGCCGTGCAGAAGCGCAACGTTTTCGTACGTTGAGCCATTCCTCGCTGGGTATGCACATTACACGGCAGCGGGTAGAAAGCATAAACCAGTTGTACCATACCACTATAGCCATAGCGATTAAAGATAAATGGATTGCTCCCGGGCAGCCGGGCGGCACCACAATAGAAATGCTAATCCCTTTGCAAAAGAAACATAAATATGCTGACCACTATTCTAGTTGATGATGAAGAAGACAGCCGCATAACACTCCGCAATTTCCTGGGCCGGTACTGTCCCGATGTAACCGTGCTGGGAGAAGCGGGATCTGTAAGTGAAGCGGTAGAACTGATAAGGGAGCTAAAGCCCACCCTGGTTTTTCTCGATATAAATATGCCACAGGAGAATGGGTTTATGCTGTTTGAACATATACCCGAACCGGATTTTTATGTGGTGTTTATCACCGCCTATGATGAGTATGCGCTTAAAGCGATTAAGCATAGTGCGCTCGATTATATTTTAAAGCCCATCAATATCAAGGAGCTGATGCTGGCCGTAAGCCGTGCCCAGTCCCTGCACCAAAAGCAGGATATGCAAAGCCAGCTCGCCAGCCTGATGCAGGCCATACCACGCAACAACAATAACCTGGAAAAACTTATGCTGCCACTGTCGGATGGGTTTGTGTATGTACCGGTACAGGAGATTATCCGCTGCGAAGCCAGTGGTAACTACACGGTTTTCTATTTTACGAGCCGTAGCAAGATGGTGGTGTGCAATACACTGGGGTATTATGAAGAAGTGCTGGCCGGTTACGGATTTATACGGGTGCACCACCAGCACCTCATAAACCAGCATCATGTAGAGCGCTACCAGCGTGGCCGTGGTGGAACGGTGGTGATGTGCGATCAGAAAGAAGTGGCTGTCTCGCAGCGTAAGCGCGATGAATTTTTACGCATGATGGGGTTTATAGCCAGGGGGTAGGGCTTACAATGCGGCAGAAATACCTTGCTATAATATTTGTTGCCATTGTGCCAGCAGTTTCTCGGGGCGTATACCTGCATTGGCCGGACTGGTGCTGGGCAATGAAACATACCGTATACCAGCCCTGCGCTGAAAGTATTTGTTAAAAAGCGCTTCTGATTTCTTACCGTTAAAGCCAATCACTTTTATATGTGAATGGTTGTCGAGAAAATGGTTCAGGTCGTTGGGCGCTTCTGCGGTAATGGCACTATCCAGGCTGCCTTTTCGGGTGGCCTGGTGCGCCACATCCCAAATGCCTATTTTGTTTTGCAAAAGCATTTGTTGCTTACCAGTATAATTGTTGGGTAAAGTACAATTACAAAGGGTAGCGATGGTTTGCCAAAACCGGTTCCTGGAATGCCCGTAATACTCGCCCATCTCCAACGATTTATCACCTGGCAGGGAACCCAGAATTAATATAGTAGTATCATCGTCTGCAATGGGCGCAAAGGATGTTTTGATATGAATATGATCCGGCTGTGCAGGGTTTGTTGCGGGCATGTGCAAGGATTTTATCTGTATAAATGTACTAATGAATATCCGCTCAACCCACCACTCCCGCACTATACCTTGCCTTATAATCCAACGGCGACAATCCCGTTATTTTCTTAAACACTTCGCGAAAAGCTTTATCGTCTGAGTAGCCCACTTCGCTCATTACTTCAAAAACACTTTTTCTGCCTTTTTCGAAAGTCTTTTTAGCCACTTCTACTTTTACGCGCTGCAAATATTCTACGGGTGTATTGCCGGTAGCCTTAATAAAACGGCGATCAAAGTTGCGCCTGCTGATGGCCAGCTGGGTAGCCAATGCTTCAAAAGAGATTTTATCGCCCAGGTTTTTTTCTATAAAAGTTTGCGCCTCACTAATCAGCTCATCGCCGTGGTTTTTCTGCGTTTGAAAAATAGCGAAGGGCGATTGTGAAGACCGCTCCATATCGATTTGAAAAACTTTGGAGCAGAAAACAGCCGTCTGCCGGTCAAAGTATTTCTCGACCAGGAAAAGCATGAGGTTTAGAAAAGAGTAGGCCCCGCCATTGGTATAGATGCCGGGTGCTGTTGCAATCAATTTATCGGTCTGGAGATGAACAAGGGGAAAAAGCCGTTTAAAATCGGCAGCGGCATTCCAGTGGGTAGAGCAGGTTTTACCATCCAGCAAGCCGGTAGCGGCCAGTAGAAAAGCGCCGGTGCAAATGCTGGCAATCTCGGCGCCGTATGCATGTTGTGTTTTGATCCAGTCTATCAGCTCGGTATTTTCTTTTATAACCTGGTCATACTCATGCGAAACGGAAGGGATAATAATGAGATCGGTAAAAGATATTTCGTTCAGGCTTACCGGGTGAATGGAAAAGAAACCATCATCCAGCTTCAGTTCTTTTACAAACCCGGCTATAACAACCTCCATCAGCGGCGGGTGCCCCATCGATTGCCAATAGCCATTGGCCCGTGCCAGAATCTGGTATGCGCCTGTTACACTGCTCAGGTTGGCATATGCTTCGGGTACTATTATGGTTACTTGTTTCATGGTTGGGTCTTTGTACAAAGGTACGGTAGTATTTTGTCTGAATCGCCCCGGTAGAATGTCTGTTTTACACCCTTATAACCGTTTGCTAAGCCCGTAACTTTACATTGTTCTTATTTTAATATTCCTAGTTAATCCAAATTGTACAACCATGACTACACCAGATTTTACCACTGCCATATTGGTAGATGCAACCCCCGAAGAAGTATTTAATGCTGTAAACAATGTGCGCGGATGGTGGTCCGAAGAAATTGAAGGCGGCACCGCCCTGCTGAATGATGTGTTTAAATACCATTTCCAGGATGTGCACCGCTGCGAAATGAAAATTATAGAATCCGTTCCCGGCCAGAGAGTGGTTTGGCTGGTGCTGGACAACTATTTTAAGTTTACCCACGACAAAAGCGAATGGGTAGGTACCAAATGTGTTTTCGACATTTCGCAAAAAGGCGCTCAAACGCAACTTCGTTTAACACATGAAGGCCTGGTGCCGGAATACGAGTGCTTCGATATTTGTAAAAATGCCTGGACGCAGTATATACAGGAGAGTTTGTTTAACCTCATTACCACCGGTAAAGGCCAGCCCAATAGTTCGGAAACGCCAAGAACGGCCGACGAAGCAAAATTTATGTCGGCCTAGTTGGTAATTTTTAACAACCAACACCTTTTATCATGAAAGATTATCAAAAAAATATAGTGGTAAACCAGCCGGTAGATAAGGTTTACGCCGCTATTACCCGGCACATCCCCGATTGGTGGAGCGATGATTATGCTGGTGCCGCAGCCCACGCAGGCGATCATTTTGACATTGCCTTTGGCGGAACGCAAAAAACATTCGAAATACTGACCGCCGTGCCTAACGAGCAGGTGGTATGGCAATGCGTTAAAGCATACATAGATGTACCCACGCTAAAAAATAAAGCGGAGTGGCTGGGTACTAAACAAGTCTGGACACTAAGCGCCAATGGAGACAGCACCACGGTAACACTGCTGCACGAGGGGTTAAACCCGGGAATGGAATGTTACGAGCTTTGTGTATCATGCTGGGATGCGTTCCTGTCCAGCCTGGATGCTTACCTGGCCACAGGAAAAGGTACGCCCTATCAGAAAGCTGCTGTAGCGCAAACGGTGGAATAGCATAAGCATGTTTATAAAAAAATCAGCAAGCGGGCTTTAGTCGATCAGACTGGAGCCCGTTTGCTTTTATGCGCATCTGTTTTAAATCGCTTTGGGATTATAAATACGGGCATTTGTTTTAGTATATTTATTAGGTGCGATAAACGCCCTGTAACGGGCGTTGTTTTATAAACCAAGCCATGCTAAACCTGGAAGCGTAATGCAAAGTAAAAACAACCCCAACCTGAAAATTTTAATCGTAGATGATGAACCTTTGGCCTGCAATAATCTTAAAAACATCATACACGGGCATGTAGACCCATCGTTGCAGATAGCTGCCATAGTGCACAATACTCATGATGCTTTGACGCAAATCCGGCTGCACCAGCCCGATGCTTTGTTTTTAGATATAGAAATGCCCGAAGAAGATGCGTTTCATTTCCTGGAGCGTATTCATCCATTCCCTTTTGAAGTAGTGTTTGTTACCGCATTTGACGCCTATGCAGTAAAGGCGTTTAAGTTGAATGCCATAGATTATATTATGAAGCCGGTTAGTATTGCAGAGGTACAACAGGCCGTAGCCCGGCTAAAGGAAAAAATTGCGTATAAAAGAATATTGCATAGCCATAGCGAGGGCTACCGCGAGCTTGCCGCGCAAATGGTACATAAAAAGCAACCCCAAAAGATATTTCTGAAAGAGCAGAATGCCATTACCCCCGTAAATTTTGCCGATATCTGCTATGTAGAAGCCAAAGGCAGTTATGCGACCATTCACTTTAAGCAGGGCGCTGCCGATCGGCAGATTATCATGAGCCACTCTATTGCCGAATACGAAGAAATACTGCCGCAGGATACCTTCTTCCGCATCCACAAATCATACCTCATTAATGGCCAGCATTTAAAAAGCATTGTTAAAGGCGATAACGCAATGGTGGTAGTTACGGGCGGGCATTCCTTGCCCGTGGGCAGGAGGCGCTATGCAGACCTGCTGGCATTTGTAAAAAGTTTTGAAGTCAACCTTAAATAACCGGCATTGGCAATGCTGAGGTTCATCCTTACCTTATTTTTTCTGCTGCCCTGCATACTGCATGCGCGCGAGTATCCTGTAATGCATTATACCAAAGCTAACGGGCTGCCCAGCGATATGGTACACACGGTTTACCGCGACAGCAAAGGGTTTATATGGCTGGCTACAGATAAAGGTGTAGTGCGGTTTGATGGTATGGCTTTCCAGTTGTTTAATACCGCCGACGGGCTTACCGACAACGAAGTGTTTTTCTTTCAGGAGGATTATGACCATCGCATGTGGATAGGTACTTACACCGGCAAGTTATGTTTTTATAAAGATGGTAAGTTTTATAACCCGTCCAATACGCCTTTTTTACGATTACCGTTTAAGCCGGCAGCGCCCACCAATATTGTGCTGGAAGCCGATAGCAGTCTTACGGTAAACTATATGAAGCAGCATAGTTTTGTAAATATAAAAGGTAACCAAAGCCATGTTTATCATGCGCCGGTTTTAGACAGCAAAATCAGTACGATCAGAAATGTCTTCAAAACCAACGACAGCATTTACACCGTGCAATACAACGATGAAAAATGGTTGCTGAACGTGCGTACCGGGCAGTTGCTGCGCGAACCGTATGACAGGTTTATGTATTTCCGAAAATGCCAGGGCCAGTATTATGCTTTTGATGACCGCTACATCTACTCCGGTAGCGGTAAGGTTTTATCGCCTTTACCACCCGGTTGGGCATTTACCGGCGATCCCAACCAATTTGCCCTTACAATGCTGTACAATATCTGTTTTAACGGGGAGGATTATTGTATTGTTACCGAAAACGGTGTTTTTATCAATAACCAGTTGGTGCTGTTAAAAGGAGAAAGAGTAGCTTCTGTAACACAAGATATAACCGGCGATTACTGGTTTTCTACATTAGGAAACGGCGTATACCGGGTGAGCC
This sequence comes from Chitinophagaceae bacterium, assembly GCA_031546985.1. Taxonomy (GTDB): domain Bacteria; phylum Bacteroidota; class Bacteroidia; order Chitinophagales; family Chitinophagaceae; genus JAVBJN01. The sequence goes on along the minus strand of JAVBJN010000030.1, from coordinate 34,885 downwards.
GGAATTTTAAACAAAGTATGGAGCTGGCTAATGCATATACCGGGGTGGTAACATTTGCATACAGTTATAATGGCATACAATACTTTGCCACAAGCAATCGCAGGTTATTCCGGTTACTGCATGAAAAGGCAGAGTTGTTATTCGATTTTTCTGAGGGTAATGCTCCTCTGGTAAGAATGGGGCATTACACCAATTGCAGTGCCAGCGGCAGTAAAATATATTGTAACGGTGGTGCCGGTACTGTATTTGAATGGGATACGGAAACAAATATTGCTGGCAGTTCATTACCGGTAAAGCGACTGTTTGGCAATGCGGCCCTGTCTTTTTCCAAATATATTATTGCCACATCCCAAGCCCTGTACCTGGGGTCTTCGCAATCTGCCGAAGCGTTCATCCCTTCGGATTTAAACGGTGGGGTATTCGACCGAAAGGAAATGATGCTGAACAGCCCCCCGGGTTCCCGCATTTATGCCATTACCAAAGATACCGACGACCGTATCGTATACTCGCAAACCAACGGCGTCTATAAATATGTAAAAGACACCTCTGTTTTACAACCAGGATACGGTACCGATGTGTTTAAATGGTTGCGCCCTATAGCGGGTTATATGCTGGGGTGCACGCAGACCAACACATTGTATTTACTTAAGGATGCATTAAAAATCGACTCTTTTTATGATAGCGGTATTATATGGGATAATGCCTACCCGTTTGGTAAGCAGGTTTTGCTCACTGCCGGCAAGCTAAACTACCTTTTGCCCTTACCTTCTAAGGAGCAAAGCCTCCTGCAACCCCGGATTATTGAAAACCCTTTTGTACCGGGCAACTTCGATTATTTTTTGGCGGATAGCGGCAACTGCTATTTTTTTAAACAGGGCACCATTACCATGCTGCCCCGGCAGGAGCTATTGGGTAAGCCTCCCGTACCCGTAGTAGACTTTTTAAAAGCCGTAAGCGACGATAGCATATACACCATTGGCGCACAAAAGGAGGCCCGGCTCCTGCTGCCTTACCATAGCACGGCCAACATTAACCTTAAATTTGACATCCTGGGGTTCAATGCCGCCGATATTTTATGCGAATATGCTCTTGTGCAGGAGAAAGATACCGCTTCGGTCAACTGGCAAAAAGTAATCAACAAAGAGTTGAACCTGGTATTGCCTGCCTACGGAAAAATTGAGATCATGGTGCGTGCTAGCACATTGGCAGGAGATTTTAGTGTGCCCAGGCATTTTACCATTGAAATTGTTAAGCCCTGGTGGGCCCGCTGGTGGGGTGTATCGCTGCTGGTGGCTGTACTGGTGCTGTTTAGTGGCGCGGTCGTTTTCTATGTTGTAAAGCGGGTGGTTAAACGCAAGGAAAAGGAGCACAATACGAAAGTGAAAATGCTGCTGGCAGAGTTTAAGGCGCTGAATGCGATGATGAATCCGCATTTCATCTTTAATACAATTAACAACATCCAGGGTTTTGTGAACAGCGATGACAAACGGCTGGCCAATGAATACATCCGCTCTTTTTCCGACATGGTGCGGCAAAACATGCGGAACGTATCCCGGGAGCTGATCTCTCTGCACGACGAAATTATGGTAGCAGAACATTACCTGAAACTGGAACAGCTCAGGCATCCGCAGTTAAGCTATACCATTGCTATAGACCCGGCTATAGATACCGATGAGGTAATGATACCGCCATTGCTCCTGCAACCGTTGGTGGAGAACAGCATCAAACACGGGCTTATGCCAGCCTATAAGCAAGATGCCCATGTGAGCATCCGGATATTGGAAGAAAACAACACCTTGCAGATACAGGTTACAGACAACGGGGTGGGGCTCCCTGCTACAGGCTCCGGCAACAGCGGGCATGAATCCTTTGCGTTGCATGCGGTTAAAGCGCGCATGGCTGCAATGGCTACCACCCATCATATAACCATGCATTTTGCCATCCAATCCCTTAAACAAGGCAACAAAGTGACCGGCACGCAAGCTACGATTGTGATGCACTACCGTTCGTAAACAAAACCCCTCCGTTAATAAACTGGTTTTTGCCAGCGGCATTTCACATTATAGTTTACAGGTGTAACCAACTGAATAACGTTTCACCAGGTACGCAAGCCTGGCGATACCTGCTGTTCATTCACCCTTAAATACATAATTATGAAAAGACAAATGCTGTTCCTGGCCATGCTGCCAGCATGCACTGCTATTGCCCAGTCTGGCCATGTACACGAGGACCTCAACAGGGTTCCGGTGGTATCTGCGCTTTCCCGCGAAATCAAAGAAACCGAAACGGTACTGGTGCAACCCGATCAGAAGTTTCTGAACACCCCGGTACAATTTTCATCTGCCGAAGAACAAAAGAAACTAAAAGCATCTTTAGATTATTTCCCGGCGCTGGATGCACTGCACAAAACCATTAACCATCCCGGCGTGCCGCATGATATAAGCAGCACTTACATCAGCAATACGAGTGTAAACCTGGAAGGTACTGTGTATGAAGGTGTGGCTTGTTATGTGATTAAAGACCGGTACAAGATCAAAGCCGGTAAAGAGTTGCCCGGCGATTTTGTCTACAACAATACCTACTTCCTGTACCAAAATCAGAAAGGGGAAGAGCTGGCTACCCTTATTTATGTAGAAAGTAAGATCGGAAACATCAGATCCGAATACAAAATAGCGAAGAAGGGCGTGGCGGCAATGGTGCACAATACATTTACCCTTTCGCCCAACCCGGCGCAGAAGGACATTACCATTGCCTGTAATCTTGCAACAGCAGGCCAGTACACCCTCCGTATTTCCAATATCGAAGGCAAAACCATGATGACTGTTTTGGATAAAAAAGAGCTTGCCGCTGGCTCATTTACCGCTCCTGTTACATTGAATTTAGCAGCAGGCGTGTATGTGGTTACGCTAAGCGCGGGAGATGCAACTCCTGTAACCCAAAAATTAATCATTAAATAAACATCTACCGTATGAAAAACATATTCTTTACTGCTTGTTTTCTTTTAGCCGCCGGCACCAGCTGGGGCCAATGTCCGAACGGAGACCTGGAAGCCGGGGCCATAACACCACCCTGGAGTTGTTATGTAGGCGGTATGTCCGCTACAGGAGTCATTAATCCTTCATCGTACGTTCCTGTTCCTTCTTCTCCCAGGCATAATATTATGGTTGCAGGTACCAACGATCCTATAGTAGGGGCTGCGCTTCCGGTGGTGATCAATGGCAGCTATTCTTTAATGCTGGGTAACAATGCTGCAGGATCTCAGACAGAAATCATTTCCTATACTTTTAACCTTCCGTACGATTTTTCCTTTCTGTATGCAATGGTGCTGTCAGGAACCCACGGGGCTGCCGAAGATGCTTTTTTCAGCTACTGGATAAGCCTTACCGATATACTGCCTTCCAGCACTATGGCCGGAAACCTGCTGGCTATGGAAGAGTTTCGTACCGACAGGCCAGGTCTTACCGCCAGTGGTGGGGTGCTTTACAAGCCCTGGTCTAAAGAGTGTGTAATGGAAAAATTTCCATCTCTGGTAGCAAATATAGGTATGCCCGTAACCATCTATTTCGCCACATCCGACTGTGCATTTGGTGGTCATTTGGGCTATGCTTATATAGATGAACTTTGCAAAAACAATTTACCCTTGCTTTCATTTACCGCTCCGGCCTCTATCGGACACGCACCTGCATCGGCATTTCCGGTATATGTAGACGGTACGGCATCGCGTAATATACGGGAGCATTATTTTAAAGTAGAAGAATGTACTTCTACCGGTACCGTTATACCTGGTGGAGCAAGCGACTCTACAGCTACCGTACATGGCATGCCCGGAATCATAGATCTGCGAAGCACGCTTTCTCCTTCACTTTTTGCAATGACCACTTATTACAAGATCTCTTTGTGTGTAACCGATTGTGGCGGTATTCCATTGCAATCGAGCAAGATTATATATGTAAACTAGTGTTTGCCCCTCCTGCTACCGTACTTGTGCGACAACAGGTTTATCATTCAACCCCCAACCCTGGCCCGTTACCTGGCCGGGGTTTTCGTTTTTGCACCAGTCGGGTTGTTATGCGCTTTATGGATTGTTAAAACGGAGGTGCTGCTAAAAAAACAAACCGGTAATTCGGTAACTTGCCTGTGTAATAAAAAGGACTGGCCATGCCACAACAATTTGAGAAAAAAGTGGTTATACAGGCCTATCCTGCAACGGTTTGGGCCAATATAACCCAACCACGGTTAATGAAAAAATGGATGGGCCCGCCCGAAATGGAACTCGCCATTCTCACCAATTGGGAAGTAGGGCGTCCTATTGTGATTACAGGATTTCACCATGCCCGGTTCGAAAACAAGGGTGTCGTGCTGCAATACGATGCAAACCGGGTTTTACAATACACACATTTAAGTTCTGCATCGCGTCTGCCAGATATACCCGGTAATGCCAGCATTATTACGTTTACCTTACAACCACAAGGCCATGCTACAGCACTGACGCTGAGTATTACTGGCTTTGCCACAGATACTATTTATCACCACCTGGCATTTTATTGGCGTACAGCCCTGGAGCTGCTTAAAAAAGCGGTTGAAGATCCTTTAGCCGCGTTGCATTGACCAGAAATAGGTTAAAAAATATAACGGTTAGCAAAAAAAGACCGAATTTTGCGACCCAATAGCAGAAGCCTCGGAGAAATCTGGGGCTTCTGTACGTTATGCCACTTGTCTTGTTATGTCTGTAATGCATCAAATGATAACTGATTCTTCTGTTTTTAACGCCTTTGGTCCGTTGGCGGAACACTATGCCCCCACCGGGCCTGTTATAGCCTCGGATAACGATCCGCAACCGCTCTGCCGCCTGGCCGCCAGTCATTTGCAACTGCATTTGCAGTGCCAGACCGATTGGCAGCACAATTTTGGCTTAACCGAAGGTTTAGAAGGTAGTGTTATTGGCAAAATGTTTGGTGTGCTGGTGGTGCGTACGGCAGCGGGAGAGCTGGGCTACCTGGCAGCTTTTTCCGGCAAACTCGCCGGGGGCAACTACCATGCTAAATTTGTGCCGCCGGTTTTCGATGGCATGGCCGAAGGTGGTTTTGTGAACGAAGGAATGACCCGGCTTTCACGCATCAACGAAGAAATAAATTTGCTGGAGTCTCTGAGCCAGGATGCAGAACACCTGAAGGCTTTTCGTAAAGAGCATTCTACGGCCCTGCAAAACCGGATCTTTGAACAATACCGTTTTCAGAACAATGCAGGCGAAGCCAAAAGCCTGGTTGCACTTTTTGAACAAGCCGGCTACAGCAATCCACCCGCAGGAGCGGGAGAATGTGCAGCACCCAAATTGCTGCAATACGCCTTTGAAAACCAAATGAAACCGCTGGCTCTGGCAGAGTTCTGGTGGGGGCTATCGCCCAAATCGGCCACCTGGAAGCATGGCCATTTTTATGCGCCTTGCCAGGAAAAATGCGCACCTATTTTAGCACATATGCTGGGTGCCGCGGCCATTTACTAATCCATTCCTTTTTACTTTGACAATCTTTCCACCGCCAGCGCTACCGATTCCAGGAAATTGACCTGCTTACCTTTGTTGCTTTCGTAGATAAAGTCTTTAATACTTTGCCCGGGATATTGGGAGAACTGGCCCACAATAGCCAGTCTGATGCGGTAGTTGGAGCATTTTTGCAGTATCGCTCCGGCCAGCCCGGTTTTAAGGTCAAAGAAGCCGGGCACGATGTTCTTTTCATGGATAATAATTTTGTCAAAATCCTGGTAATACAGGTCTGCCATGAGTTGCAGTGCATCTTCCGCGTTGTTCAGCAGTATGGTTTCCGAAATGATTTCGGCTATGGGGGTGGTATTCGTGGGGTGTGATTGGATGCGCATGCTATGATAAACAGGGTGATGATGATTGGTGAAAATAAATCAAATCCCTTCAATGATCGGTAGGGGTTAAACAAAACAACGGAAAAAAGATTTTACCTTAATTTAGTACTCTTAACCAAAAACCACCACCATGTCTTTTCAAGGTTATCTCCGCAACATTGAAGAAAAAACAGGTAAAACGCCCGAAGACTTTATAAAACTGGGCACAAAGAAAAACTTTGTAATCGATGGCGTAGTAAATCCCAAAACCAAAGCCACAGAAGTTATAAACTGGCTAAAAGAAGATTTTGACCTGGGGCATGGGCATGCCATGGCAATATTTGCCTATTTTAAGGGCAAGCGGGATTAGCAGCGCTATTTTATTGTACACCCAAATGGTACCGGTATGAAAACAGCCGAAACAGCACTGCTTGCGTTAGAGCAACAATGGGACCTGGCTATGGTGGGTAATGATGCCGACGAAATAGCCGGGTTTATGGCCAATGATTGGGTTATTGTGGGTGCCGATGGCATTACCACTAAATCTGCTTTCCTGGAATCGGTTAAAAGCAGATTGCTGACGCATAACCGGATGGACTCGGACGAAATGGTGGTTAAAGTATACGGCGATGCTGCCACCATCATTAGCCGGGGCACCAGCGCCGGAGTGTACGATGGGCAGCCGTTTGAGTTGTATGAATGGTCGTTAAGCGTTTTTATCCGCTCCGGAGCCCAATGGCAATGTGTGGCTACTATGGTTACGCCTGCCCGGCCTGTATAATCAGGTTTGTTACGGTTTTGCCCAAAGTGGGCCTGCTTTCATCACCTTTTTATGAATGGCGCAGTGCGCATCATGAGCGCCGGGTAAGTATCCCGTACTCATCAAAAACTCGTTTACGATTTCGCCACCGGTAAATTTGAAGGTTTTCTTAAACAGCTTTACCCATTCTTCCTTTGTTTTAGGATGGTGGTGGGCCAGCCATTTTTCAAATGAGCCAAATTCTTTTTGCAATTGCAGAATGGTTTTGGCATTTTCGATAGCCGCGTTAATTTTTAAACGGTTGCGGATAATGCCTGCATCTGCCAGCAGTCTTTCGCGATCGGCTTCGGTATAGGCAGCTACTTTTTTAATGTTGAAATTGTGGTACGCCTTGCGGAATGTTTTTTCTTTCTTCAAAATGGTTTCCCAGCTCAGGCCCGCCTGGTTAATCTCCAGTACCAGCCTGCAAAACAGCTCATTGTCGTCGTGTATCGGAAAACCATACTGCAGATCATGATAGGGCTGGTGAATAGCCTTTTTCTCTTCGGACATGTAAGCAATGGCGCTGCAATAAGACATGGTATAATAGATTGAACCGTTGTAAGGAAATGAATTCGAAACCGAAATTATACAAAACGCACTACTTGTACTGCACAGGTAGAAAAGAGCAACACAAATCCTATCTTTAATCACAACCTTTTTATATGGATACGGGTAAAAACAGCACTACACGATTTTCGGACAGGGTAGCGGATTATGCCCTATATCGCCCGGGGTACCCGGTTGCGTTGCTAACATTGCTGGCCCGCCGCATTGGTTTTGACCAGGATAGCGTAGTGGCAGATATTGGCTCCGGCACCGGCCTTTCTGCACAGCTTTTTCTGGGCAATGGCAATAAGGTATATGGTGTGGAGCCTAACAAAGAAATGCGCGAGGCGGCAGAGCAGGCTTTTGAAGCCAACCCTTTGTTTGAAAGCGTTAATGGTACTGCCGAAGATACCGGACTGGCCAATCAAAGTGTGGATGTACTCTTTAGCGCGCAGGCTTTTCATTGGTTTAATGTGGAGGAGGCTAAAAAAGAATGCGTCCGTATTTTAAAACCTGGCGGGAACCTGGTGCTGGCCTGGAACCAAAGAAAACTGGATGACGCTTTTCAGCAGGAATACGAACAAGCCTTGTTTGACTGTATCGAAGGGTATGAAGCAATTACCCGGCTCAAAATAGACCGTGAAAAAATTGCGCGATTCTTTAATCCCCGGCCTGTGCAGGAGGAACATTTAAATTATGCGCAGGTTTTTGACCTGGAATCGCTGAAGGGTAGAACCCGGTCTTCTTCTTACTGCCCCAAATCGGGCCCGGCTTACGAGAAACTGATGCAGCAACTCGAATCGCTTTTTTATAAATACCAGACCAACGGGCAGCTCGATTTTTATTACGAAACCATCGTGTTCTGGTGTTAATCCCGAAAGGGGCGCTACAAAGATTTAAATACTAATTTTGCCCTTTACAACCAGCATTACATTGAACTACAGGCAGCCGCTACATAGCATTAATCATTTTTTAAAGGGTTTATTCGTTTCGGCCCTTGCAGCATTTGTTTTCATTTCCTGCGGTACCAAAGAAAAGGAAGCCGTATCACAGGTAGATACGGTAGACGCTAACCGGGTGGTGATTAACGAGATCATACACGATACACTGTCTGCCGCCCAGATGGAAAGAATAAAACGCATTCACACCGTGTTCCTGGAAGTGGAGCCGGTGAGCTTTGAGGAAACGGTAAGCGATTTTAAACGCGACCAGAACCCCGATCGTGAAATTGAAATCTGGCTGGCGATGGCCGCCGCTTACGAACAGTATGTAACCAAGCACCCATCCATGAGCCTTGAACTAAAACAGGAAGTCTACAAAGTGGTGCTTATGCGCTCTATGGCCAACGAGGCAGAGACCCGGGCAAATGTAGAAACCCAACTGCTATCGGATAAAGACATAACCGAAATCATGGGTTATTACCGCATGGAAGCCAAACCCATGCTGTTGATTAAGGATGAAGAGGGTCATGAGCATGAGTACGGCCACTAACCCATTTATAACCCAATATTTTTGGGCGGGTATTTTTTGAAGGTAGCCGCATGCATTTTAAGCTGGGCCGTAAGTGTAGCCAGCCAGGCATTCATACGGTGGCCCACCGTCATTTCTTCTTTAGGATCTATATACAGGTTAAACAACCAGGGGGCAAGACCCACATCTGATACGGTAGAATAGTCGATGTACATATGCGGTGCATGTGGTTCTATCACTTTAATATGCACTTTGTACTCGCGCATGCGGCAGCTCATAAGTTCTGCACCCCACCAGAAATAGGCGGTCTCGCGGTTCGATGCGCCATTGTCGTCGAGTAAAAATCCTGTTTGGTCTATAAAGTCGTAGTAGCGGTCGTTGGGCAATTTGCTGAGCGGCACACCTGCCAGGTGCAGACTGGTACCAAAAAGATCCATCAGGTCAAAAATATCATCGCTCACACGGCCGGGTTTAATCATGCCTTTCCAATAAGCAATGCCAGGCACACGCACGCCGCCCTCCCAGGTGGTACCTTTGGCGCCTCTGAACGGTGTATAACCCGCATCGGGCCATGCATCCATCTGCGGACCATTGTCGGAGGTAATGAAGATAAAGGTATTGTCCAGCACACCAGCATCTTCGAGGGTTTTTATGATCTGGCCTATCAGCATATCTACCTCTGCCACGGCGTTTTTGTAGGGATATTTGCTCTTGCTCAAACCCGGATATGCAGGATTATCGAAGTTGTCGCAATGCACTTTCATAAAACAGTGCTCCAGGAAAAACGGTTTGCCACCTTTGGCAAGCTCCCTGATTTTTGAAGCACTGAAATCGGCCAGCACTTTATCGGCCCGGCCCATGTCTTCGGTAGATTGTATCTGGCTTACATTTTCTGTTTTACCGCCTTTCCAGCCATGTACCAGGTGTGCATCCGGTGCAATGCCTTCAAAAGCTTCAAACTTTTCTTTGTCCAGCACCAGGTCGGGGTAGCGGCGGGGATCTACCCGTTGCGAAATCTCTTTCTGTGCAGGGTAATACCCATAATATTCGTCGAAGCCCACATCGTGCGGCCGCAGGCCTGTGCCTTCGCCAATATGCCACTTGCCGGTAAGCAGGGCATAATAACCTGCATCGCTCAGCAGTTTGGGCAGGCTCAGTTCATCGGCCCAGGGGTTTACGGTAAGTTTGTCGCCCGCCAGTATGGGGCGCGTAAGCCCGGTGCGCACGGGCAACCTGCCTGTAAGTATGGCCGATCTTGTGGGCGTGCAGGTTTGCTGTGCATAGCAGGAGGTGAGCCGCAGCCCATCATGCGCCATGCGGTCTATATTGGGGGTAGCTGCGCCAATGGCTTCTCCGCCGCCATAGCAACCGGGGTCGCCATAGCCCATATCGTCGATCACCAGCCATACGATATTGGGTTTCTTGCCGGTCTTCTTTTGCAGATCGGCCAGTTTTTGCGCCACTATTTTGTCTTGTGAGGGGTGAGGTATGGCGGGTTCGTAATTTTCGGCCGTGCGCTGGGCACGGTTAAATGCCGGAGTTTGCGCTGTGGCGCTGGCCATGATAAAAGCGGGCAACAGTAATAACCATATCGTTTTTTTCATACTTGCAGGATTAGGTATAGGAGAAATGTGTGGGTTAATGCAAGAGGTCTACCTTGAGTGATGATATTTGACCGTTAAAAGCGAAAGGTGCTTTTTTGTGGTAGCGCAGCGAGACCGGCGAGCCCAGATCGGTGCCTACATCAAAGGTCTCATTGGCGCTGAATGCCGCGGGTACAGTTCTGTTTACCGTGCCTTTGGCGAGTTCCTTACCATCCAGCGTTAGGGTAATGGTAGCGGGCGCACCGGGTTTGGCCAGCCCGGTAAGTATTTCTATATGGTGCTTGCCTGGTGTTATCTTTCCTTTGCTTTCGATGGTGTACCGTTCTATCATAAACATATTATACTCATACACCAGTTTGCCGTTTTCCATAAAGCAGGTTAAGCCTGCACCTGAGCCACCCAGGGCATACAGCACGCCATTGGCATTGGCAGGCACATCGAGATCTATTGCCACCTTATTGGGTTTTTTGCCCAGGCCCGGCGCTGCAAACTCGGGCATGCGTGTACTGTTTTGGTCAAAGGTCCAGCTCTTGTAGGGCGAGGTAAGCACATCTTCGGGATGCAGGCGCAGCCAGATGCCCGCGCCAATAGGCAGGTCTTTATTGTCTTTGGCTTGCGCCAGGAAGCGCTTTTTCATTTCCTCCAGTTTCTGCGGCTCTTTGGCCGCCAGGTCGTTAAACTGCGAATAATCATCAGTAAGATGGTACAGTTCCCATTTATCATTTTTAGGATCCCACTTGTTTAAACCGGGCGCGCCGGGCAACCAGGGAAAAAGCGGGCCAAAGGTGCAGGCATACCAACCGTCTTTGTAAATACCCCGGCTGCCGTTGTTGTCGAAGAACTGCACTTTATCGGCAGGTGGGGCTGTGGCATTGTTAAAGGTATAGGCCATGCTTATACCATCCATCGGTATCTGGGAAAAACCGTTTACCACTTTGGGTGGTGCAATGCCCACAATCTCGTAGAGGGTGGGTACAATATCGTTTACATGATGAAACTGCGAGCGGGGTGTTTTATCGGGTTTAATGCCTTTGGGCCAGCTAATGACCAGCTCGTTGCGGGTGCCGCCAAAATGTGAGGCCACCAGTTTGGTGTATTTAAAAGGGGTATTGCCCGCCCATGCCCAGCTGGCGTGGTACATATTGTCGGTATGGTTGGTGCCCAGTGCTGCCAGCCCGCCAATGGCCCCGAGCGCTGCTATCTGCTGCTGTATGGTATTGGGTATGCCGTTTTGGGCCAGCAGCTCGCTGATAGAACCGTTTTGTCCCTCGGCGCTGCTGCCGTTATCGCCCCAGATGTATATGAAAACCGTATTGTCTTTTTCGCCCAGCGCATCAATAGCATCATAGAGCCTGCCTACTTCATAATCCGCGTTCTCTACAAAACCGGCAAACACTTCCATAAGCCTGCGCTGAAAAGGTTTTTCGTTTTCGGGAATATCGCTCCAACCCTGCATGGTTTTGTCTCTTGGGGTTAGCTGGGTATTGGTAGGAATCCAGCCCATTGCTTTCTGACGCTGAAAAACCCGCTCCCGGTACTGATCCCAGCCATCGTCGAATTTGCCCTTGTATTTATCGGCCCATTCTTTAAATATCTGGTGTGGTCCGTGACCCGCACCCGGCGCGAAATAGAGGAAGAAGGGCTGGTCTTGTGCAAAGGCTTTGCGGTCTTTGAGCCAGGTAATAGCATTATCGGCGAGGTCGTGGGTAAGGTGGTATTTTTCGTTGCGGGGCGGCTCTATGGGCGTAAAATCGTTGATGAGGCGCGGCTCGTATTGAGAGGCCTCGCCACCCAGGAAACCGTAAAAATGCTGGAACCCATAGTTGACCGGCCAGTACTGGAACGGGCCCATTTTGGTGGTTTGGTCGGCAGGGGTATTGTGCCATTTGCCAAAGGCCGCGGTATGGTAGCCATAGTTTTTAAGAACCTCAGCCACAGTGGCGGCCTCTTTGGGAATAATGCCCGTGTAGCCGTCCCAGTCTACCGCGCGCTCTGCAATGGTGCCGCTTCCTACACGGGTATGGTTGCGCCCGGTAAGGAGCGAAGCCCTGGTGGGCGAGCAAATAGAAGTGGTATGAAACTCGTTGTAGGCAATACCGCTGTTCCACACCCGGGTAAGGGTAGGTGTGTTAATTTCTCCGCCAAAGGTAGAAGGCAAGCCAAAACCCACATCATCCATCAGCACGATAACGATATTGGGTGCGCCGGCTTTTAAATGGCTGGGATGGCTGCGCCGCACATGCTTACTCTCCAGGATAGACTCGCCGTAGGTACTGGCAGAGGGCGGCTCCGGAAAAGGCAGCACACTGCCCGTTGTATCGCTGGATGCACGGGGCCCGTCAGCAGCCGGGGTTGTTGTACGCTGGTCTCCTCCGCAACTTACGATAAAGCACCAGGCAAGCAGGGCTGTAGATATTGGGTAGCTTCTGTTCATAAAAGCAGGTGTGTTTTAGGTAATGCCTGGGTTGGGGGCCTGGTAGGGGTAGAATACTACAGGGTGCGCCATAATGCTGCACCCTGTAGTGATACCGGAGATTCATTTTATGAAACTCAATGCTGCACCCTTATTTTTTCTACAGCTACATCGGTTCCCGAAATAATACGAACGAAATAAATGCCGCTGGGCAACGTGCTCACATCAATACTTTGGTATCCGCTGCCGGTTTTTACCGGTAGGTTAATGGTCTTGCCCTCTATACCCGATACAATGATCTGGTCTGTTTGTACCGAGGTGTAAATGTTAATGGTTTCGTGTGCAGGATTGGGCAATATTTTAATATCTGCTGTGGCAGAAAAATTGGCAAGTACGACTTTGCTGTAATTAAAACTGCCATCCTCATCTACCAGTTTTAAACGGTAATAATTGCGGCCGTGGGCAGGCTCATGGTGGGTTTCGGTGTACACGAATTTATTTTCGTGAAACGGAATCACGGCCAGTTGTTTGAATTGGGCCTCGTTTTCGGCACGGTGCTCCAGCTCAAAATGCGAGAAGGCTTTTGCGCCGCTGGCTTTCCAGCTCAAGCGCACCGCATGGTTGGTCTTATCAGCCGTAAAAGATTCGAGGTTTATGGGCAGTGGGGTAACGATGCCCGTATCTGATGTAAAGGATGCCGTATTATGCGCCAGAAAAGCCTGGTCGCTTTCGCCGCTTACCCGGTGTTTAAAGTTGGTAATGCTGGGCAGGTCTAGCGTGGTTAAACCAAAATCCTGCAGGTCAAAGCCTACCATCCTCAGGTCGCGGGTTTGGCCGCCTATTAATGTATATACGGGAGGATCGGTTGGGGTATAGAATTTCCAGTCGGTTTGCGCTACGGTAGCGATGCTGGCCACATTACCCACCACAAAATTGCCTACCATATTTCCGTTAATATCGGTAAAGAGAATGGTGTCGTTAGCCGTGCTGGGCGGGCTGCCAATCTGTGTAAGCAGTATGTCGGGAATGCCATCGCCTACCGAACCAATATTAAAGCCCGATACGGCGTATACGATCTCTGAATGGGGTATGTTGAAAACGCCGGTGCCGAGATCGAGCCCCTGTACTGCACCGTCGGTAAGGTACTGGGCCATATTGTTTACTACCGGTATAGGAGCCACATTGCCAGCACCTCCACCGTAATTAAACCCTACACCAATATAGGTGCTGCCACCAACAGGGGCATTGAGTGCATTGTTGGGAATGGTGAATGACGCCACACTCAGCGGCACAAAAGTAATGGTGTTGGCAGTGAGCATGGCATCGTTTACACCTGTAGAGTAGGTAGTGCCGTTGTAAGAAAAAGCCAGCAGGTTGTGACTGTCGTTGGGATGGGTGGGGTTATTGCTTGTGGTGCTGGAACTCCATATGCTGCCGTTAAAATCGGTAATGACATCGGCAATTACAACCTGGCTTGTTGCGGGATGGGTGAGGCCAATACTACATGATAGCAAAGCCCAATAGAACTTATGTTTCATGGTGATAGAGGTTTGTCATTTAAATTTACGTATATTTTATATAAAATAAATTCAGATGTTAATTCTTTTGAGAATTGTCGCTTTGAACTTGCTGCAAACAGCATCGTTTTAATCTTGCACCATGTTATGTAAGGTGCAGCAGGTAAGTCAGGGTATGATGCGCTTCGCAATTTTGGCCGCAAACTGGTCCAGGCTGGCCGTTGTAGCATTGCAAAGAATAAGAATAGTGGCGTCTTCTTCAAGGATATGAAACAGCATACTTTGTGCGCCCATAATTTGTCCCGGCCTTTTTACTATGGTAAACGTCCGGTTGTTGATCTTGTAGTTTTCGTACACCCATACACCGTAGCCGTATTCATCCAGGCCGGGGGTAAACAGTTGCTTCAATGTTTCCTGCTTTAATAATTTTGGGCCAAACAATGCGTTTGAAAACAACAACAGGTCTTTAGCTGTGGCATACATGCTGCCTGCCGCGTACCAGTTTTCGGGGTAAACCGGCAGGTCGGGCACAAGCCTGTTCAGGTCTGCTCTAAAGAAATAAGTATCTGCCAAGCCCGGAACGATATTTTGCTGGTATACCATTCCCGAGTTTTTCATGTTTAGTGGTTGCAATATGTTTTCCTTAAGTACCTGCTCATAGGGTTTATGATACATTTGCTCAATGATCTTGCCCAATACTATATAGTCTGCGTTGTTGTAGTCAAATATTTTGCCTGGCTCGTTTACTGGTTTTCCACTGCAATAATTGTTTAACAACTCATCGGTAGTACGGGGCGCCTGGTATACGGGCAGTCCATTCTTTATTGCGCTTTCAACAGATGTTACCGTATCGATATTGGGTAAGCCGGAGGTATGGTTTAACAATTGGCGTATGGTTATGCTGTGGCCGCCCTCCCCTTTATAATCGGGCAAGTAATCGCTGATGTGCCGGTTTACATCCACTTTGCCCTGTTCGCATAATTGCATGATCAAGACGGAGGTAAACAGTTTGGTAAGCGAGGCTATCTTGTATTTAGTTTCCAGCGTGGTAGGTACCTTAAATGGAAAGTTGGCTAAGCCAAAGCTTTGCTGGTAGCTGATCTTCGATTTTTTTTCGATAACGATGGTGCCGTTGAACTGATTGGCCCTTGCAAAGGAATCGATGAAATGATCAAGAGCAGGTGATTGCCCAAATAAACACTGGGCCAATAGTATAAACAGTAACAGGGCAGGCAATCTTTTCATGGTAAGGTTGGTTTATAGTGGGGCGTTTTACGTTTAAAACGAAGAGCAGGGCATGGTTAGTTAAACGTAGTGGTGAAATTATTAATATAAAATGCCAGAAAAAAATAATTTATACATTGCTGGCTAATCCCATAACAAGCTTACGTCATGCTGTTTAAAAACGCCGATCTGGAAGGTATTAAAGCAGGTGCCATTGGCCTGGCATTCCGGCAATGGGAAAAACCAACCGTTAAGCAGGGGAGTTTGTTGAAAACCGGCATTGGCCTGGTGCTGGTTAATGATATAACAGAGGTAAAAATGAGCGACATTACCGAAGCAGATTGCAGGCTTGCAGGATTTAAGGATCTGGCGCAACTGGAGAAATCGCTGCGGCCTTCGGAAAAGGGTAAGCTATACCGCATTGCTGTCTGCTTTTATGCAGCAGACCCGCGTATTGCACTGCGGGAGCAAACGCAACTAACCACAGCAGACTTAAACACCTTAAATCAAAAGCTGGAACGGCTGGACCACTATAGTAAACAAGGCAATTGGACGCGGGAGATATTGCTGGCGATACAAGCGCACCCCAAACTGGCTGCCATTGAACTGGCCCGGCTTACCGGCAAAGAAAAAGATTGGCTAAAGCTCAACATCCGTAAGCTCAAAAACCTGGGTCTTACCATCAGCCACCATCCGGGTTATGAATTATCGCCATTGGGCAAAATGTTCCTGCTGCAAAATGAAACAGCTATAAATAATGAGGTTTAGTTTTTTGCCCGTAACAGTGTAGCCTTAACCAGTAGTGTGAGCCAGCTTGCCAGCACAAATGGAAAGGTGAGCGCCGTAAGCTGCATCTTGCGCATTTGCACCATAATGAACACCGACAAGAGAACTGATATAAAAGCCAGTACAAAATCCTGCATTTTCTTCCCCGAAAAAACAATAGCGCAAAGCACTGCATTGTAACTCAGCAAGCCCATGTAAATATCGTTTAAAGGTTGGCCCAGCCAATAAGCCATCACCGCACTTATTACAATACTGCCAATGCCATATACTGCTGCAACGGGGCTACTTATAAGCACCCCGGCTAAAAAAAGTATGCCTGCTGCAATGCTGCTTTGAAAAATAACCTGTCCAAAGCCACGGGATAGCAATGCTAGGAAATGATTTGCCGTTACGGGTGAATCCATTACTGCCGCAGGTGCAAAAGGAAAATAATGGTGCACCAGCATCAATACCCAGGTAACGAGTATAAACGGAAATGTATAGGCAGGAATCTTTTTTACGATAAAGAAATGTTGCAGTATGGTGGTCATTGCCGCTCCTGGCAAAATGGCCAACCAGATCAATACCGTTGGTTGAAATAAGGTGACCAGCGCTACTCCCACCAGCGCAGCGCTAAAGCCATACAATCCGCTTTGAATGGCCGCATTATCATACCGCAGCACTTGGGCAGTGCAGGTACCGGTTACCACCGCCAGCAAAGCGGCAAGGCCCATCATAAATGAGCCTGTGCATATGCCCGCCAGGAAGCATAAGCCCGTCCAGGCATTGTTTTGTAGCATGATTTGCCCTATACCTTTGAGCAAAGGAGAAACGGCATTGGTAAAGGGTAGCTCGCGCTGTATCATGGGCTGCTGGAAAAGTATTTACCGGTTGAAATTAAATAAAAACCAGCCTTTTACCGTGTGTATGCGGCAATGCATTAATTTTAAATGAAACTGCACCAAACGTTTAACCTGTAATTCTTGCACCACCAAATGAAAATTGAACGCAGCATCAGACCGGAGCATATGGATCATGCCACAGCAATGTATGTAGAGGCATTTCAGCGGAAGTTTGTTTTCCTGCTGGGGCAGCGCACATCTATTATTCGAATTATACGCAGCGGGTTTAATGCTAACCGGGCCATCACCGCGGTTTCAAGCGATGGGCAGCTCATAGGCCTGGCAGGGTACCATTGGGATAAACATGCGTTGGTAGATGTAACGCTGGCTTCGTTGCGAAAAGAATTTGGTTGGTGGAAAGGGCTGTACAAAGCATTGCTCATGGGCATTTTCTTTACCCGTACGCCTCAAAAAAAAGAATTGCTGATGGATGGCATTGTTGTAGACCCGCAATTTCGGGGTATGGGAGCCGGCAAACTGTTGTTCTCCGAATTAGAGCAGTTGGCCAAAGAAAGCAGGTTGCAATACATCCGGCTCGATGTAATTGAAGAGAACCCTAAGGCCAAAGCATTGTACCAATCTTTGGATTTTGTGGTATTGGGTTACAAAAAATTATCTCCCTGGGTAACCAAAGTAGTGGGAACAGCTGGTGTATACAGTATGCGCAAAGCGATTGTTTACAGATAGCGATGGCTAAAAAGCTTCGTTGATGCGGAAGTAAATGCCTTTGTCGTTTTTGCCCAAAGCGCCATCTATACCAATATTAATGTTGCGGGAAGGAATGGCTTTGAATCGCACGCCCACACCGCCCCCCGGCAATAAACCACTGGAAGGTGCTTCTGTAAAAGCCAATCCGAAAAAGCCCACCGCGCCCCAGCGCTTGTAAAAATTCCAGCGGTACTCGGCCTGGCCACTATACACCTGGTTGCCCCGGAATTCGCCGCTGGTATAGCCCCGTATATCCTTGCCACCTACGGCGTGCTGCCCTACAAAAGGCACATCGCCCAACCCGGCATGAATGCTTACCCGTGCAGCCAGTATCGCTTTGGGGTTGATGCGGTGGTAATAGTTGGCATATAAAAAGATGGAATGGAAAATATCGTCGCTGCCCAGCCAGGATGGATTGCTCAGGAAATTAACAGCAGCCTGCAGGCCATTGGACGGATTGTACACCGTGTTGCGGGAGTCGAACAGGAGAGAGGCGCCAATGCCATTCATGTTTACGTTCTCGCTGCTGTCGGTGTTAGAGAAATCGGTATCAGAGTGTTGTAGTTTTAAGAACAGCCCGCCATAAAAGTGTCCTTTAATCTTGCGCAAGCCTTTCAGGAATAAGAATTTGCTTACCGTGTTGTAATCTACAAAACCACCTTCTTCGGTTTCGTTGGCCGCTTCAAAGTATTGGAAGTTTATGTTTCCAACACCGCCGGCAACGGTTATGCGCCATTTGTCTTCATTAAAATAAAACTGCCCGAAGGTAGATCCAAACCAGGATTTGTTTTGGGTGTAGCCCAGCCCTATACCCACCTGGCTGGCCGGGGAAATGGTATCTTTTTCCGAAAGTTTAAAAAATCCCATACCCGAAGCACCTACAATAACGCCATATGAATTGTTGTAGCTGATGATGGGAATGCCGGTAACATTTACCCGATGGTGTTTTTTAGTGGTTCCGTCTTTTTGCGCAAGCAGGGTATTGGAACGGAAAAGAAACAAGAGCAGCAACAAACCGTAATAACAATATTTAAGCATAGCATTTTTTAATGGAAGGTTAAACAAAGTCTTACGGCAAGCAATCGCCAGGGCATTTGCAATGCAATACGAATGCTTTTAGGTAGTGTATACAAATTACGTATTTCCAGTTGTATTATAAATGTTTCTTTGGTTTATGGTGTGGAAGTAGTTGCGCGTTACGTGTGCTGGTATTGTTGCGTAAGGTATTGTTGTAGTATAAGGGCATGGGTGTGTTCGGTATCCTGGGCAGCATATAAGAGGGTAATGGTTGGCTCGGCTTCGTATTGCTCCAGGAAGGTATTTACAGCATCATTTTTCTTTAGCTCGGCCAGGTATCGTTTCTGAAAGTCTGGCCACCGATCGGGATCGTGTCTGTACCATTTTCTGAGTTCCGGCGAGGGCGCCAGGTCTTTGGCCCATGCTTCAACTGCTACCGCTTCTTTGGTCATGCCGCGGGGCCACAACCGGTTGGCCAGTATTCTGCAACCATCTGCTTTAAGCGGTTTTTCGTATACTCTTTTGATCTGTATTGCGGGTTTCATAAGCGCTAGCGGTATGATCTTAAAGATACAATAGTGTGGTAACGCTGAGTGCAGCAGCAGGGTAAAAAATTTCCTTAACTTTAGCCACAACCAACAAAAACAGCAGATATGACATTAGGAGCCTTTTCTATGAGCCTTAGCGTAAAAGACCTTAGCGTTTCAAAGGCATTTTACGAAAAACTGGGTTTCGCGGTTTTCGCCGGTGGCATGGAACAAAACTACCTTATTATGAAGAATGGCAACGCGCTGATAGGGCTGTTTCAGGGTATGTTCGACAACAACATCATTACCTTTAACCCCGGCTGGGACGAAAACGCTGCCAACCTGGAGTCGTTTGATGATGTGCGGGCTATACAGCGCCAGCTAAAAGAGTCGGGTGTGGCCCTGGTAAGCGAGGCCGATGAAAGTACAACCGGCCCTGCCAGTCTTATCCTCACCGATCCCGATGGCAATATGATTTTTGTAGACCAGCATGTGTAAAATATCATTGCTTTTCGGAGCAAAACAACAAAGCCACCTCAAAAGGTGGCTTTGTTGTTTTAATAAAGTCGGATGGTTGCACAGGCCAAACGATTTATTTTTTTTCGTAGCAACGAACCATACTGTTTCTTCAATTGTTTTATAACCTTGATAGGTGCACAAACTAAGCCATATGGCTTTATGGTATACCGTTCATCCTGTAGTTTAAATAAGAGGAATGGGAATATTGTACCAAGTATATCAAAGGCATTCATATTATTTCATTTAAGAATAAATCTTTTTTCTATTACACTATTATTAATTACATTTAAATAACACTAAATGATTTAATGCGAAACGGTTGTTTTAATGTTAAATTATTTCCATGAGATTCATACCATTTATACTCTTATTACCATCGCTTTTATCGGTATCCTGCTCTGACAGGAACAAAGGAGCAGCCCCGGTTGTGCCAGAAGTAAACGTAGTGCAGGTAGGCCAGCGCGATGTGCCGGTGTATGTAGAATACGTAGGGCAAACGCTGGGTAAATCTGATGTGGAAATACGGCCACGGGTAGAGGGCTGGATACAGCAAATTGCTTTTAAAGAAGGCGGCCCTGTTACGAAAGGGCAATTGCTGTATGTGATACAGGACGATGAGCTGCGCGACAGGGAGCAGGCTGCAAGCGCCGAAGTGGCGCAGGCTAAAATTATGCTGGTAAAAGCTAAGGCAGATCTGGACCGGGTAAAACCGCTTACGGAAATGAATGCGCTAAGCCGTCGCGATCTGGATGCCGCGCAGGCTACTTATGATGCGCAACGGCAGGCCGTATCTGCTTCAGAAGCCGCACTCAGCAATGCAAGAACACGCCTCAGCTATTCGCGCATTGTGGCGCCCATCTCCGGTACCATTGGCGTTTCTAAAGTGCAGGTAGGCGATTACGTTAAAAACTTTGGCGACGAACCTATCAATACCGTATCTGCCATAGGCGAGCTGCGGGTGCGTTTTTCCATTACCGAAAACGATTACCTCATGTTTCGTCAGAAATTGAGCCCCGATGCGTTGAAGAACATGGAGGTTCAGTTCATCTTAAATGACGGCTCCGTTTTTCCCGAAACAGGAAAGTTTGATATGGCCAACCGTGAGGTGGATGCGCTAACCGGCTCATTGTTGGTGCAGGCTGTGGTAGAGAATAAATCGCACCTGTTGCGCCCCGGCCAGTATGTAAAAGTGCGGTTTACGCCAGAGCAGTTGCCCGGCGCTATTCTGGTGCCACAGCAAGCGGTAAACCAGCTACAGAATATCTATATGGTATATGTGGTGAACGATAGCAGCAAGATCAACCCACGGCCGGTAAAGGTAGGCAGCCGTGTAGGCAGCAACTGGATCATAACCGAAGGACTTAAACCCGGCGAAAAGGTTGCGCTTGTTGGCAATGCAATCATTAAACCCGGTATGGAAATTAAGCCGGTGATGGGCAAATACGCTTACGACTCTACATCGGCAAAATAGACAGGCATAACTGTATTCTGAGACGAAACCAATCTTCCCCATGAGCGAATTTTTTATCCGCCGCCCCATATTTGCAATGGTATTATCTATCCTGATGGTAATACTGGGTTTGCTTGTCTTGCGGGGCATTCCGGTTTCCCAATATCCCGAGATTACACCACCGATGGTACAGGTAAGCGCCAGCTACAATGGTGCCAATGCTGTAAATATGGAACAAACGGTGGCTACACCTATTGAGCAGCAGGTAAACGGGGTAGAGCATATGCTGTATATGCGCTCGGTAAATGCCAATGATGGCAGCATGCGGCTCGAAGTATCGTTTGATGTAGGTACCGACCTCGATAATGTAAACATGCTTACGCAAAACCGGGTAGCGCTGGCCAATCCTTTCTTACCCGCCGAAGTTACGGCTATGGGGGTTTCGGTAAAGAAATCGCTTACGTTTCCGCTCATGCTGGTTTCTATTGTATCGCCCCAGAATACCTACGATTCCAAATTCATTAACAACTATGCCTACATCAATATTGTAGATGAGCTCAAACGCATCAACGGGGTAGGCGATGTAAATGTATTGGGTGGCTCCGAATACGCTATGCGCATCTGGATACGCCCCGATCAGCTCTCACGCTACGACCTCACTGTGCAGGATGTGATCAATAAAATAAAAGAGCAGAACATTATTAAACCCGGCGGTAGTTTTGGCGGCGAACCTGCCTCTGTGGGTACCCAAAATACGTATACCGCCATGTTGCAATCGCGGCTCATTACAGAAGGTGAGTTTGGCAATATTATTCTCAAATCCAATACCAGCGGCGCGCTGGTGCATATGAGCGATGTGGCAAGGGTAGAGCTGGGTACAGAAAACTACAGCATGACCAGCCGCATTAACGGCAACAGTGCTGCAACCATTGCGGTGTACCAGATTCCTGGTTCCAACGCGCTGGCAGTGGCCGGTGCCGTAAAGAAAAAAATGGAGGAGCTCAAACAGCGTTTTCCGGTAGATATGGAAATGCGTGTTTCGCTCGATACTACCGATGCGGTTACCGCCGGGGTAGAAGAGATAATGCATACTTTAGTCGAAGCCCTGGTGCTGGTAATACTGGTGGTATTCCTGTTTTTGCAGGATTGGCGGGCTACGCTTATACCGCTGCTAACCGTACCGGTTTCCCTTATTGGTACGTTTATGGTGTTTCCGCTCCTGGGTTTTTCCATCAACACACTTTCGTTGCTGGGGCTGGTACTGGCCATCGGGTTTGTGGTAGATGATGCCATTGTGGTGGTAGAAGCTGTAATGCACAATATTGAGCATGGTATGGAGCCTAAGGAGGCTACCCGCAAAGCCATGAAAGAAGTAGGCGGCCCGGTAGTAGCCATCGCGGTGATCCTGGCGGCTGTATTTATACCGGTAGCGCTTACCGGGGGCATTACCGGGCGGTTGTACCAGCAGTTTGCCATTACCATTGCCATCTCTGTTTTATTCTCGGCTTTCAACGCGCTTACCCTTAGCCCTGCATTGGCGGCGCTTATCTTAAAACCCGCTTCGCAAAAAAAAGGATTACTGGCCCGGTTCTTCGCTGCCTTTAACCGCATGTTTGACCGGTTTACCAACCAGTATGTAAAGGTGGCGGGTTTCTTTGCCCGTAAACTGGTTATTTCCCTTATTGTGCTGGGTGGCATCGTTGTATTGGCAGTAGCGCTGGGTAAAAAAGTGCCTTCGGGTTTTGTGCCCGAAGAAGACCAGGGCTGGTTCCTCATCAGCGTTATGCTACCCGATGCGGCTTCGCTCCAACGGACCGATGAGGTATCGCAAAAGGTAGAGGCAATACTAAAGAAAATACCCGAAGTAGAATTATATACGGTGGTAAACGGCAACAACCTGCTTAGCAATACTGTTGCACCCAACGCCGCTACTTTTTTCATCACCTTAAAGCCCTGGCATGAGCGGCACAGAACAGCGCTCGAGCTGGTACAAGAGGTAAACCGGCTTACCATGAAGGGTATTTCTGAAGCTACGGCTATGGCTGTGGGGCCACCACCTATTATCGGGTTGGGCAATGGTGCCGGTTTTACCATGATGTTGCAGGACAGGGCAGGTAACTCGCCCCAGTACCTGGCCGAGCAGGTGCAGCGTTTTATTGCAGAAGCAAGCAAACGTCCGGAGATAGGTAGTGTGTACACCTTGTTCCGGGCCAATGTACCGCAGAAAAGCATTATGGTAGACAAAGAGAAAGTAGATAAGCTGGGCTTGCAGCTCAATGATGTGAATACCACGATTTCTACTTTACTCGGCGGTTCCTTTGTCAATAACTTTAACCAGTTTGGGCGCCAGTATAAAACCTATGTAATGGCCGATATGCCTTACCGCATGTCGCCGGAGGGTTTGCAGCAGTTTTTTATCCGCAATGCTTCGGGCGATATGGTGCCTGCCGGTACAGTAGCTGTGGTAAAAGACACTTCGGGTCCGCAATATACCAACCACTTTAACATTTACCGGTCTGCAGAGATAGGCGGTGTTCCGGCGCAGGGGTACAGCTCCGCAGAGGCGTTGACCGCGCTGGAAGAAGTAGCCAAACAGGTGTTGCCCCCCGATATGTCTTACCAATGGAGCAATATTTCGTTCCAGGAAAAAAATGCAGAGGGTACAGGCGGTACCGCGTTTGTAATGGCGCTGTTGTTTGTATTCCTTATCCTGGCTGCGCAGTACGAAAGCTGGAAACTCCCGTTCAGCGTGTTGCTGGGTACGCCCTGGGCAGCTATGGGCGCGTTTCTGGGTTTGTTCCTGGCGGGCTTATTTTCGCTGAGTTATGTCAACAATGTATTTGCGCAGATCGGGCTGGTAATGCTTATTGGGCTGAATGCGAAAAACGCCATCCTCATTGTAGAATTTGCCAAAATGAAAGTCGAGAGCGGCGAAGAGACTTACGAGGCTGCCATTGGTGGCGCCAAACTAAGGTTCCGGCCTATCCTCATGACCTCACTCGCCTTTATCCTGGGTGTGGTGCCGTTGCTTACGGCTTCGGGCGCCGGAGCCGAAGGAAGAAAAGTAATGGGCATGGCGGTATTCAGCGGTATGCTCACTGCAACTATAATTGGTGTAATGCTTATTCCTGCTTTCTTCGTGCTTATTGAGCGTAAGAAAAAAGCGAAAGGAAAGACTGGTGAACCTCAACCTTAAATACAATGAACGTAAGAAACATATATGGCCCCATAGCCGTTCTGGTACTTTGCGCTGGTTGCATGGTGGGCAAGAAGTATTCCAGTCCCACAGCCCCGCAGGATATTACCTACCGGGTAGTGGAGCCCAGGGATACCATGCCTTTGGATAAATGGTTTGAAGTTTATGAAGATACCGCGCTGAAAGGCATGATACAGACCACGCTGGACAGCAATAAGGATCTGCATGTAGCTGCGGCAAGGATAGAAGCATCGCGCGCCGAAATGGCTGTTGTAAAGGCCAATATGTTTCCGCAATTGGGTTATTCCGGTAAGGCCGGCGGCGGGCATGCGGGCACCGATGCGCAAAAAGTGGCTGGCGGTATTGAAGGGGCCGTGTTTAATGCTTTTGGTGTACTAAGCTGGGAACCCGATTTGTGGGGCAAGTTCCGGCATGCCAACCGGGCTGCGCAGGCACAATACGAAGCTACACAGCAGGAACGGAATGCGTTGCAGGTAAGCCTTATTGCAGAAGTGGCTGCCAACTATTTTCTGCTGCGCGACCTCGATAACCGGTTGTCGATTGCACAACAAACGTTGATAGGCCGTAAGGACAATACCAAAATCATTACCGACCGGTATAATAAAGGCTACATTGCCGAGATAGACCAGTTGCAGGCCATTCAGCAGGAGTCTATCGCAGCGGCGGCTATTCCCTCGCTGGAGCGCCAGATTGTGCAAACCGAAAATGCCATCAGGCTTTTAATGGGTATGGGCCCGGGCGAAGTACCCCGGGGCTACAGCAATTTTGAACAAATATTATCGCCCGATATTCCGGTAGGCTTGCCCTCACAATTGCTGGAGCGCAGGCCCGATGTAATGGCGGCAGAGAAAATAATGCATGCCCAGTTCGAACAGATTGGGGTAGCGCAGGCCAACCGTTTTCCTTCCATAAGCCTTACTGGCGTATTGGGTTTTGCTAGTCCCGAGTTAAGTTCCTTTATCGGTAACGGCGGTATGGTGGCCAATGGTTTTGGAAGCATTACCGGGCCTCTCTTTACCTTTTTTCAACGGAAAAACGCGGTGATAGCAGAACGGAAACGATACGACCAGACTTTTTACGCGTACCAACAAACCGTGCTGGCTGCTTTCCGGGATGTAGACAATGCGCTGGCCTACTACCGCACCTATGCAGAAGAGTATGAGCAGCTGAGAATAATGGTAGTGGCAGCCCGCAAAGCATTAATTCTATCCAAGGCCAAATACGACTCTGGCTACACTTCTTACATTGATGTGATATTGATGGAAAATAACCTTTTTGATGCGCAGTTCCAGGAGTCGCGGGCATTGCAGGGCAAGCTTAATGCTACGGTATTGCTGTACAAAGCCCTGGGCGGCGGCTGGTAAAGCGTAGCCCAATCGCCTATTTTTCCTATCTTTTGGTTTCAATTTATACGCATGGCTCATCCAACCCTTAAGATCGCAACCTATAACGTGAATGGCGTAAACGGTCACCTGGCCGTATTGCTCAAATGGCTCGAAGAAACCCAGCCCGATATTGTGTGCCTGCAGGAACTGAAAGCACCGCAGGAAAAGTTTCCGGAAGAAGCCATAGCCAATATTGGTTACCATGCCATCTGGCATGGGCAAAAAAGCTGGAATGGCGTAGCGATTCTTACACGGGGTTTAGACATTAAGGAAAGAACAAGAGGATTGCCCGGCGATGACGAAGACATACAAAGCCGGTACATCGAAGCAGAAGTAAACGGCATTATTGTAGGCGGCTTGTACCTGCCCAATGGCAACCCTGCTCCGGGACCTAAATTCGATTACAAACTGGGCTGGATGAAACGCTTTGCAGACCACGCCAGCGGCTTGCTTAAACAAGATATGCCGGTGGTGCTGACGGGCGATTACAACGTGATTCCTACCGAGCAGGATGTATACAAGCCAGAGCGCTGGGTAGACGATGCCTTGTTTCGCACCGAAACCCGCGAAGCTTTTCAGCACCTGATGGGACAGGGCTGGACCGATGCCATTCGTAAACTATACCCCGATGAAAAGATCTATACTTTTTGGGACTATTTCCGCAATGCCTATGGTCGCGATGCCGGATTGCGCATCGATCATTTCCTGTTGAGTCCCAACCTGGTTGGCAAACTTTCAAAAGCCGGTGTAGACCGCCATGTGCGGGGCTGGGAAAAAACCAGCGATCATGCGCCCGTTTGGATAGAACTGGAAAAATAAGTAAGTGTGATATTATAGAAGGCCCCGCCGGAACAATACTACCGGCGGGGCGTTTTATGTTCAGCATTTTATCAGCTTCAAATTAAAGCATTGGTTATGGCAAGCTGGTGGCGTTAAAGGTAGCCGGGCGTTGGCTCAATGCACCGGCTCTTCGACAAGCTCAGAGCGCAGCTCTTCGACAAGTTCAGAGACCGGCTTTGCACGATGACCGCTTTTCTATTTGTTAAGAGCGCTGCTTTATTTGCCACCCGCCGCTTGCAGCAGGGCCGCCATTTCTTTATACCCAAGCTGTACAGCATGCTGGTAGGGTGTAATGCCTTTTTTATCCGGAATGTTTACATCGGCATGCGCTGCCAGCAACAATTTTACTACCTGTATATGTGGAGCTTCGCCATCACCGAGTATAACGGCCTCCATCAAGGCGGTCCAGCCCAGGTTGTTGATGTGGTTAACCGGAAAAGCTATATCGGTCAATATTGCTTCTACCACAGGGATATGCGCCCGCTCGCAGGCGGGGATCAATGCGGTGCCGCCAAAGCGGTTGTATACATCGTACCGTGCACCAGCGCTCATACAGCGGCGCAAGATTTCTACATAGCCTTTTGCCCCGGCATGCAGGAAAGCCGATTCCTGGATATGATCCTGGGCATTTACATCCGATCCTGCATCTATCAATTGCAATGCTGCATTAATATTGTTCTGGTAGGTAGCCACCAGCAAAGCGGTGCGGCTGCCTTCGTCTACCGTATGCAAGGAAGCACCGGACGTAATGGCTTTTGAAATGGCAGCGGTATCATTATCCGCAGCGGCCTTAAATAATACTTTATCTGCTTCGGTCATTGTAATATGTTTTGTTTTTTGCGCGCACCCGGCGAAACTACTGCAAACACAGGCTATCAACAACAGGCATTTTATGCCCGGAGCGGGCAATTGAAAATGTATGCGGATTAAACATAACAACTTCGAAAAAAAATGGCCTTTCATGCTTTGTTGCGCAAGGGTGTTTACAAATCGGATTGAATTTCCATAGCCCGGTCCAAAAAGGA
Source organism: Chitinophagaceae bacterium (assembly GCA_031546985.1). Lineage (GTDB taxonomy): Bacteria > Bacteroidota > Bacteroidia > Chitinophagales > Chitinophagaceae > JAVBJN01. The sequence continues at coordinate 7,101 of JAVBJN010000030.1, read as the reverse complement.
TTTCTGCTTTAAAGCGGCTTCTACTTCTGTAATAGCCAGCATCAGGTTATTGGGCGTATTGGTCAGGTCGGTGAGCGCCAGTGTAACCACCTGCCATACCGGTTTCATTTTTTCGATCATTGCGGTGCCTTTTTCGGTAAGGTGCAGCAGGCGTTTCCGTTCGTCGTTCTTATCTTTTTTAGACCGCACCAGTTTCTCCTTTTCCAGCTCTTTAAGCAAGGATATGGTAGAAGGGTGCGTATAGCCAATCTCTGCCGCCAATGCCACTACACTCAGGCCCGGTTGGTTGTGCAGGCAATAGATTACCGGAAACCATTTGGGCTCAAAAGCCAAGCCGTATGCCTTATAAATAAGCTGGCCATCTTTGCGCAGCATTTCGCTCAGGCGTTGCAGCCTTGTGGCAATGGCCAGTATGCCCGATTCGTCAATAGTGTTCATAAATATTAGCCTACATGTAAATGATAAAATACATCATCGGCCGCCATGCGGGGAAAGTAGTCGGGCAGGTCTTGCTGCGCAATTTTTTCAAAACCGTTTCTTTCATAAAACCGCTGCGCAGCTTTGAGCACATGCACAGTGCCCAGGTACAGATCTGTAATGCCTTGTTCGCGGCAATAACGCACCAGGGTTTCAAAAAGCTGCTGGGCAATGCCCTGTTCTTTACCTCTGAAATCTTTGTGCACAAACATTTTGCGGATAGCGCCGCTGTGGTGCCCGATCGCTAAAAGGGCAATCGTGCCTATCAATTGCCCCTCATGCTGCACACCCCAGAATCCGCCGCCATCCTGGTGGTAATAGCGGTCTATATCCTGTAGGTCGGGCTGGTCTGCCAGTGTTACCGCTACATTAAATTCGATTTGCTGAATGGGTAAAATAAGATCTATTGCCTGCTGGCCCTGGGCCGTATGAACGGGCTGGATTGCAAATTTGTTTTCCATCTTTCACTATTTATGTTCAAAGATACGTAGTTGACTACATAAAATAAAAAAGAACCGGAAATTATGTATTTCAAGTGTGCAGGAACGGCTAAAAGGATACCGGGAAGGGAGGCGTTAGAATAACCGCAACTGCAATCCCTTCCGGTTATTTTCGGGTGGTTTGGCCTCGCCAAAAACGGTTCTGCCGCCATAGCGCCACGATTCATTTCTTTCTTTTTCGATCAGTGCATCGAACTGTTCGTTGGGTATAAAATCTTTCTCGGCTCTGGCTGCCAGGGTATGCAGACTTTTAATGGCTTGCTGCTTATCGCTCTGGCCTATTTTGGCTTTGTGTACAGCATTTTGCAAAGTGCTGATGGTTTCGTCATATACTTTAATAGGCACCGGAAATGGATGCCCGTCTTTACCACCATGTGCAAACGCAAACCTGGCCGGGTCTTTAAACCGCGATGGGGTGCCATGTATAACCTCACTCACCAGGGTTAAGGATTGCAGGGTTCTGGGGCCAACACCCTGTAGCAGTAATAATTCCTCAAAATTAGAAGTCTGGTGTTCGTTGGCCAGCCACAGCACAGTGCCCAGCCTTTTGAGGTCTACATCTTCGCTGCGCAGTTCGTGGCGCGAGGGCATGAGCAGGTGCTGTATTTCCTGCATCATCAGTTCTGGCTTTTCGTGGGTGAGCGATACAATGCCCGCACGCGCAGTATGGGCTTCTGTCGCTGTCAGGTTAAGGATGGCGCCCTGGTTTACACCACATACCGCACTGTGGGGTGTTTCTACAAAAGAGTTTACCCGTCCCGAGTGCCAGTGGTAGCGCCGGGCCATATGGTTGGCCGCGCACATGCCTTGCTGTATCACCGACCAGTCGCCTTTATCGCTTACGATAAAATTGTGCATGTACAGTTGGTAGCCATCCTGCACCGCAGTGTTGTCTACTTTGGCGCTCAGTTTGCTGCACCTTACCAGCTCTGCGCCATTAAGCCCGGTTAGCTCGGCTACTTTAAGCAACTCATTGGGTGCTTCTTTCGAAAACTTTCCTTTACCGCCGCAGAGGTACAAACCCAGCTCGCGGGAATGGGGATTAATGGCTTTTTTTAACGCCCCCATCACCGAAGTGGTAATGCCGGATGAATGCCAGTCCATGCCCATCACCGCGCCAAAGCTCTGGAACCAGAATGGATCGCTCATACGTTTCAGAAATTCGAGGTGCCCGTATTCCATAAGGATAGATTCGGTAATAGCCAGCCCCAGCATAGCCATACGGTCGGCCAGCCACTTGGGTACATAACCATAGTGTAACGGGAGATCTGCAGCACCTGATCTTTTCATGCTAACAAAATTAGTATTTTGCTAATTAATTTCCATATTTTTGACGCGGCACCAAAACAGGTACCATCTATGGCGGCGATTTCATGAATAGATAACTTTGCAATCACCACCCGGTTAACCAAATTTCATTTATTTACTTATAAACATAAAAACAGATCACCATGGCAAAAATGAATCCCTATCTGAACTTTGATGGCAAGGCCGAAGAAGCTTTCACTTTTTACAAATCCGTATTTGGCGGCGAGTTTTCGGACATCAACAAAATGCACGAAATGCCCGATGGCGATAAATTGCCGGAGAACGAAAGAAACCGTGTGATGCACATTGCTTTGCCTATTGACAGCCACACCACGTTAATGGCTTCGGACATTATTCCATCTATGGGCCATAAGCTGAATGAAGGCAACAACATGCACCTGTCCCTGCATCCCGAAACCCGCGAAGAGGCCGATCGCCTGTTTAACGGCTTATCAGAAGGCGGCGAAGTTGAAATGCCGCTGCAAGACACGTTCTGGGGTGCCTATTTCGGCAACTTTAAAGATAAATACGGTGTGAGCTGGATGATCAACCACGACACCAACGCGAAAGGATAATAACCGGTATGAATGTGTTATAACGAAGGGAAGCAGCAATGCTTCCTTTTTTTGTAGCAGCATTTGTCATCCTGCGGCGTGCGGTACGAGCGAAAGCAGGATCTCAATAAGTTAGATCCTCTGCCGGGATGTATACTCCCGAGGAAAGGCTTATATTGTATGACGGATTAACCACCCAGCTATGAGCATAAAAACCTTAACCGTGTTATTGGCAATGCTGGGCTTTTGCCATATGCAGGCACAGGCGCAACGCCATGCAGCCCTGGCCGATTCTATATGCAGGCAAGCCCATATTCCGGAGTTGGCTTACGCCGTGATCACTACAGATAGTATACTGGAAATGGCATTTGTAGGGCACCATTCGGTAAACCTGCCCGATACTGCTGCCATAACCGACCGGTTTCATATTGGGTCCAATACCAAAGCCATGACCGCTTTTATTGCGGGCAAATATGTAGAAGAGAAAAAGCTGAAATGGAGTACCCGATTCTTTGATCTGTACCCCGGCTGGAAAAAGATGGCGAATCCTGCGTATTACAACATCACTTTACAACAACTGCTCTCGCACCGGGCGTGCATCCAACCGTTTACCGACGATGCCGAAGGCAAGGATATGCCCGAATTAAAAGGAACGCACCAGGAAAAAAGAATGGAGTTGGCTAAATATGTGCTTACGTTGTCTCCTGTGGTGATCGATACAGCAGCGCATTATACGTATTCCAATGCGGGGTATGTGCTGGCTGCTTTAATGCTCGAAAAAGCCGCTGGTCAAAGTTGGGAAGATATGGTGCTCGATGTTTTTAACCGCGATCTGCATATCCAGGCGGGATTTTCCTGGCCAGATAACCAACTGAAAAAAGAAACCTGGGGTCATGTGCTCGAAAACGGAAACCTGGAACCCGTACCCTCTTCTACCACTTACCGGCTGGATGGTATGGAACCTGCGGGTGATTTGAATTTTACCTTACCCGATTATATCAAATTCATTCAGCTCAACATGAGTGGGCTAGAAGGCAAGAACAATTACCTCAAAGCCAAAACCTATACCTCTTTGCACAAAGGCATGCCATACTATGCTATGGGCTGGGCCAATGTTTATGACGGTGGCAAAGAATTTTCCAGCCATTCGGGCTCGGCAGGTACTTATTTTGCCTATGTTTCTATAGACCGCAAGAGGCATATCGCTTACATCGTTTTTATGAATACTGCTACCACCGAAGCAACCGATGGCTTCAGGAATTTTCTGCGCAGGCTTAAAGCGGAATACGGCAGCTAAGATCTGTTTGGGAGCAACATGATGGGGAGATTACTCGCGTCGGCCCTTCGACAATGCCTGTCCCGCCCATGCGGGGCTCAGGAACCTCCCTTCGACAAGCTCAGTGACCTCCCTTCGACAACTTCGACGGGTTCATTTACCGAAGCTCAGCCGTCGGTATTCGCAATCCGTAATCCGTCAATTCGTAATCCGGGCTTCGACACTTCGACAGGCTCAGTGACCTCCGCTTAATTCGCCAATCCGCAATCCGCGAATCCGTCAATCCGCAATCCGTAATTCGCCAATTCGCAATCCTCTAATGCAAACTAACCACCCGGCGAATTTTCCACTCCTTGTTTTCCAGTTGCCATATGATTACAAAACGGCCCGGGCGCGAAGGTTTGCTGTTGGCTTCTGCATGGTTCCAGAAAGTATGGTAGCCTATTTCTATTGCGCCAAAATCCTTAACGGGGTATACTTCCACACTACCTTTGACCAATTGGCGGGTTACCTTACCACAAATGTTTTTGCGGGTGCTTTCCACAATGTCGGTTTTAGAAGTCATTAGTCCACCATTATCATGGTAGAATTCTATGTTTTCCGAATAGAAGGAAGCGTAAAGATCGAGGTTGGTAGCGCAGGTATTGTAAGCGCCAAAGAAAGCGCTATCGAGTTGCAGAATGGTATTGTACAGTTCTTGATCGTCGGGTTTATAGTCTTTGAGCACGTATTTAGAGCTGGTGCAGGAAGATGCGGCCATAAAGCACAAAAAAATCAGCAAAAAAGATGGGAAACGTTTCATGTGTAGGAGGGTGGTTATTCTTTAGCTAATGTAAATCATTTGAGGGTGGGATTAATTCGTGAGCTGATAATTATTAGCCAATTAAAGTATGTTTTTGAGTTTTCTGTATATTATATTTATTGCTTATTGTTTAATATAATTACTGGTTTTATGAAAAGGATAGCCACAGGTATTGGCCTATTGGCGTTGCTGGCTTCTGCTCCAACCGCGCAAGGGCAGAATAATAAAGAATTGGCGAAAGCCAAGGCTAATGAGGCAATCAAATTGGAAGATGATGAAGGGAAATACGACGAAGCATTGATACTTCTAAACGAAGCCTGCAAACTAGACCCGTCCAATATGATATACCCTTACGAGATGGCCTACACTTATACTGCTAAAGAAGAATATAAAAAGGCGGTTGAAATACTAGAACCTTTATTGAAGCATAAGGATGTGGACGCCAGCGTATACTCATCATTGGGTAATAACTATGATTATCTTAAGAATCCTGAAAAAGCGATCACAACATATAATGATGGACTCAAGAAATTTCCTAAATCGGGTGAGTTATACCTTGAGTTGGGCAACATGAAGTTGCTTCAAAAAGAATATGATGAAGCACTGGTTCTTTATGAAAAGGGAATTGCCGTAGATCCAGGTTTTCCATCGAACTATTATAGAGCAGCAAAACTCTTTCTGAGTTCAACGGAAGAAGGATGGGGGCTGCTGTACGGAGAGATTTTCGTAAATATGGAACGTCTTTCAAAACGAACGGAAGAGATTAGCAAGTCATTGTATGATACGTATAAAAGCGAGATTAAACATACATCAGATACTTCTGCCAGCATCAGCTTCTTCGACACACAGATCATTAATGCGGCATCCAATAAGAAGGCCAAATTGCCTTTTGCTTCAGTCTACGAAATGCAAATGTTACTGGCCTCAATGGATGAAAAGAATATCACGATCGCAGCCTTAAACCGTATACGTACTAAGTTCCTTGATTTTTATTTAAAAGGAAATAATGCTAAGGATTACCCGAATATGTTGTTCGATTACCAGCAAAAGGTTGCTAAGGCAGGTCATTTTGAAGCTTATAACTACTGGATATTAAAGAAGGGAAATGAGGCCGAATTTAAAGCTTGGGCAGTGAAAAATGAAGAAAAGCTTAAAGCTTTTGTAATTTGGTTTAATGATAATAAGATGGAAGTGGATGCTAAGCATACCTTCCTCCGTACGCAGTACTAGCTTGTTAGGTTTGGGTTTTTATAAGGGTGTCGCTATCTGCCCCGCATTTGTCGGTATTTACCATAGGTCAATTGGTACCAATTGCGCAAATTTGCATTGAAGCCTTGTTCCTCATCTTAATCGACCCGTTATGGAAACCCAAACCCTCAACAACGACGTTAAAGTCTTTTACGTTACCGCTGCTTCTTTTCCCGATGGCATCCTGGAAGCCCACCAGAAGCTCCACAGCATGATACCCTTTACTACCGAACGCAGGTATTTTGGTATTTCCCGCCCCGAAAACGGCGGTGGTATTGTGTACCGCGCCGCGGCCGAAGAATTACAACCCGGCGAAGCCGAAAAATTAAACCTGCACACCTTAGTGCTGCCCAAAGGCGAATATGTAAGCCTGGCGTTGCACGATTATATGAAAGACATTGCCAGTGTAGACCGCGCTTTTAAAACCCTGCTGGCCTTGCCTGGCCTCGATCCCAACGGCTATTGCGTAGAATGGTATACCAGCGATAAGGATATGATTTGCATGATCCGTAAGGCTGATTAATATTCTAAAACCCCTTCAACCTACAAGCATGAGAAAGATTACCGCATTTGTATTTATAACCCTTGATGGGTACTACAAAGGCGCTGGCGAAGACATTAGCTGGCACCCGCACGATGAAGAAGGCAACCAGTATGCCGCTGAGATGGTTAAGCTGGGCAATATTTTATTGTTTGGCCGCAAAACCTACGATTTTATGGCCAGCTACTGGCCTACCGATATGGCTTTGCAAAACGATCCCGAAGTAGCCAAAGGCATGAACAGCGCCGAAAAAATCGTGTTTTCCAAAACACTCAAAAACCCGGATTGGCACAAAACCACCGTTATCAGCAGCAATATGGTTGAAGAGCTGGCGAGGTTAAAACAATTGCCGGGCAAAGACATGACCCTGCTGGGCAGCGGTGCTATCCTTACCC
>JAVBJN010000046.1:0-3586 GCA_031546985.1 Chitinophagaceae bacterium | reverse complement strand
GCTTGTACACCATCTCGCGCGAAACGGGAATGATGCCAAACTGTTTCCAGTTGACGCTTACATCGTAGGGGAAGTTAAAAAGGTTGGCCATCAGCTGGCTTACCTCATAACTTCTGTGAAAAGTAAAATGCTTGAGTTCGGGAATGGTACCCGCATCCATCAATTCAAAATACTCTGCCACAATGCTGTGCAGCAAAGCAGTTTCTACAAACTCGAGTTCTATGGCATTGCGGATGTGCTGGGCTACGCTGTGGTCTTCGTCAAAAGGGAGGTGGCCAAACTCAATGAGCGCTTTAACCAGGCCTTTCTCCTGTTTTTCTTCTTTAGACACCAGCGCCATAATATCGGCAGACGCGCTGCTGGCGCTAACGCCACCTGTGCCGTCCATCTGGGCTTCATAAGCTGCGGCTTCTGCAGCGAGAGCGTCCATCGCGTCGGCATCTTTAGGCAGGTTTTTTTCCTGCTGCTTGTTGATGTGCTCGCGTATGTTTTTGTTTACCAGCTGTATAAGGCCTTGCTCATCAATTTTGAGCAACTGCGCGCATTTGCGGATATAATCCTGCTGCTTGGTAAAGTCTTCTGTTTTGTTGATGCGCGATAGGGTAACGGCAATATCGTTTACCAATTTGGCTTTGGCCTGGCTGTCGTTACCAATATTTTTGAGCGATATGCCCACTTTGAACAGGATAAAATCCTGCTTATTGTCTTTTACAAAATCTTTGAATTGCTGGCTGCCGTATTTGAGTATGTAACTGTCAGGGTCTTCACCATCCGGGAGCAATGCCAGCTTTACATTCAGGCCTTCTTCAATGGCCAGGTCCAGCCCACGTTCCGCAGCTTTAATACCAGCAGCATCACCATCGTAAAGGATCGTGAGGTTTTTAGTGTAGCGTTTTACCAGTCGCAGTTGCTCTACAGTAAGTGAGGTGCCCGATGAGGCTACCACGTTTTCTACACCGCCCTGCGCCAGCGATACCACATCGGCATATCCTTCTACCATCAGGCACTCATCGAGTTGCGTAATGGCCTGGCGTGCCTGGTAAATGCCATACAGCACATACCTTTTGTGGTAGAGATCGTTATCGGGGGTGTTAATGTACTTGGCCTTATCGGTAGAGCGCAGGCTTCGTGCGCCAAAGCCCAAAACCTTACCTGTAGCGGCATGGATAGGGAAAATAACACGCCCCCGGTAAATATCCTGGTAGCGGCCATTGTACTGCGATATCAGCCCTGCTTTCATAAGCAGCTCGGTATTGTACCCTTGTTGTTGTGCTTCGCGGGCCAGTTCATCGGGCCCCTGGGGGCAGTAACCCAGTTGGAATTTCTGAATGATCTCTTCGCGGAAGCCCCTTTCTTTAAAATAGCTGAGTCCTATGGCCTGGCCTTCTTCAGAGTCCATCAAATGATCGGCAAAGAATTTGGCTGCAAAGGTGTTGATGATGCGGAGGCTTTCCTCTACCTGCATCTGCGCCTTAGCCTCTGGACTTACTTCTTTTTCCTCAATTTCTATTTTGTAGTAACCGGCCAGCCAGCGGATGGCTTCGGTAAAAGACAGTTTTTCGTGTTCCTGTAAAAAAGTAACGGAGTTACCCGCTTTGCCGCAACCAAAACATTTATAGATGCCTTTGGCTGGCGAAACCGTAAATGAAGGCGTTTTTTCGTTGTGAAAAGGACAGTTGCCCAGGAAATTGGCACCCCGTCTTTTCAGTTTTACGAATTGGCCTACGACATCGGTAATCTCTGCCCGGTCTATAACTTGTTGTATGGTATTTTGTGCGATCATGCTGCCTTAGAAAGGACATGCAAGTTAACAATAAACCCCGGCTTAGTAGGTAATAAACAAACGGTCTATCATTTCGAGCACTTTGCGGTAGCTGGAATCGAGTACAGCAGGGTAGTACCCATAATAAGGAGGCTGTATGTTTTTGGGGTTGAGGCTGAACAGGCTATAGCTGCTGGTATGGTAATCGGGTAGTTTAATGCTGGCCGTATCGAGCTGGTAATGCTCGGTAATACATTTTTTACGGTTGTCGGCATTGGCAAAACTGGCGCAATAGCACCAATTACAGGCAGCAGTGGCTTTGCCATTGTATTTTTTGACCAGGGCGGCCTGTTTTTGGTGTACCTGGCGGTTGTTGCGGGACACATTATCTACCTGGGCGCTGGTGAGTATCTGCGAAACGAGTTGGTACCTCAGCTCGGGTTGTGCCATAGCGCCGGTGTTTACCCCGTCTTTATTGTATTTGGAGGCTACTGGTTTGCTCATATTGCTGGCCTGGCGGAATTCACTACTGGCCAGGGCGTAATTGAGGCTGTCTTTCTGGTAAAAACCGTCAATCACATACCCGGTCTTTTGGTAGCGGATGACCAGGGTATCTTGTTTGATCTGCATTTTCCAGTCGGCGGGTAGCGATTGCTGAAAAGCAGTGAGTGCCGCGTCTTTCTGGATAGAGAAAGCGGACTGGGCCAGGAGGTTGGCAACAGGTAAAACAACTAACATGGGCAAAAGCAATCGCAGCATGATACGGGCATTAACAAACGCTAATCTACTCATTTCTATGGAATGCTGGCCGCAGCTGCTCTCAGATGCCCTGCAATCTGCCCCAGCTCAGCGGCGGTATACCGGGGCCGCTGGGTATTGTCTATAACGCCTTTGTAAAATTCCTGCTGTAGTTTGGGATACCAGCCGCCAGGCTCGGGTAGGTCGCCTGTTTTGCGGGGAATGATGTGAAAATGCAGGTGCGGTACGCTTTGCCCTGCAATCAATTCTTCCTGCAGGGCCAGGTTAAACCCTTTGGTCTGGAATACATTTTCCAATACCCGGCAGCCGCGTTGTATGAGCAGCATCATTTCGGTAAGCTCAGGTGCCGTTAGGTCCATATATGAAGCCACATGCCATTTTGGTATGACCAGCGAATGCCCTGGCAGAATAGGCGAAATATTGTACACCGCCCGGAAATGTTCGGTTTCCAGGAAAGTGGCGCCTAAAATACCGGGATCGCAAAAAGGGCAGCCGGGAACCAATAAGCCGGGTGTATCCATCTGTACTATGAGTTTATTATCTTGTTAGGCAATACAATCTCCATTATGAAAAACACCGCCGGGTTAAGGTTGGTATTGATCTTATGTTGTGTACTGGCCGGCATTGCTTTGCGGGCGCAAACACAGCGAAAAATTACGCTTTATTTTGAGACGGGAAAAGCGGTACTTACCGCAGCCGAACAACAGCGGCTGGAAAGCTTTTTGCAAAAAGCCGCGGGATACCGTTTTCTGGAGATCAAAGGGTATACCGATACGGTGGGTGGCAAAGCTTATAATGATATTTTATCGCAGAAAAGAACGGCCACCATCCGGCAGGTGATGCTGCAACATGAGCCTAAATCGGTTATTCGGCTGGCGCAGGGCCTGGGTGAGTCAGTATCGGGCAGTACCGATAGTTTGAACCGCCGTGCAGAGCTCACTTTGTACAAAGACAGTGTGGCTTTTGCTTCGAATAAAACAGTGAAATTACTGGTGCTGAATGCGCAAACAAGGCAGTTGATTAAGCCTGTAAAAGTGCGGTCTTATTTCCCAGGTACCGAACGGC
>JAVBJN010000015.1:0-2636 GCA_031546985.1 Chitinophagaceae bacterium | reverse complement strand
GCAGGATGACAAGCAAATAAATGGTTGTCATCCTGCCGACGCAGGAGAGCAGGATCCCCTTTTAAATTGATCCTCAAAGATGAGATCCTGCTTTCGCTCCTACCTCGCTCCGCAGGATGACAAGCATTTTATTTTGTCATCCTACCCCACAAAAATTTGTCATGCTGCCCGATAGGAGCAGCATCCCATTTAAATTGATCCTCAAAGATGAGATCCTGCTTTCACTCGTACCTCGCTCCGCAGGATGACAACGTAAAAACAAACAAAAAAGCCTCTCTGCAATACTGCAGAGAGGCTTTCATATATTTTAAGAAGGCGCTTACACGTTAAAGCGGAAGTGCATTACATCGCCATCATTTACTACGTACTCTTTACCTTCAATACGCAGGCGGCCATTATCGCGGCAAGCAGCTTCTGAACCATACTGTACGAAATCGCCAAAACCGATTACCTCAGCTTTGATGAATCCTTTTTCAAAATCGGTGTGGATTACACTTGCAGCAGCAGGTGCTTTCCAGCCGCTGTGGATGGTCCAGGCTCTTACTTCCTGCACACCGGCAGTAAAGTAGGTAATGAGATCGAGCAGGTTGTATGCCGCACGAATCAGACGGTTCAAACCGGGTTCTTCCAAACCGTATTCGCCCAGGAACATGGCCTTATCTTCTTCGCCTTCCATTTCGGAGATCTGCGCTTCGATGGTATTGTTCATTACAATTACCTGGGCGCCTTCTGCTTTTACAGAATCTTCCAGGGTTTTGGAATAAACATTACCGGTAAGCAACGATGCTTCGTCTACGTTAGCAACATACAACACTGGTTTTTCGGTAAGCAGAAACAGATCAGCAATAGCCACTTTATCTTCTTTGCTCAAACCCAGTTCGCGAATGTTTTTACCTTTTTCGAGGTGTTCTTTGCAACGCACCAGCACTTCGTATTCGGCTTTTGCCTTAGGATCGCCACCGGTTTTGGCCATTTTTTCGGTACGGCCAATTTTTTTCTCTACGCTCTCCAGGTCTTTCAACTGCAGTTCGGTATCGATAATTTCTTTATCGCTTACCGGGTTGATGGCCCCTTCTTCGCGCAGAATATTATCGTCTTCGAAGCAACGGATTACGTGCACAATAGCATCTACCTCACGAATATTGGCCAGGAACTTGTTACCCAGTCCTTCGCCTTTGCTCGCGCCTTTTACCAGACCTGCGATGTCTACAAACTCAATGGTTGTAGGCACTACACGTTGCGGAACAACCAGCTCAGCCAGTTTGCTCAAACGGGTATCCGGTACATCTACCAGGCCCACGTTAGGTTCGATGGTGCAAAATCTATAGTTAGACGCCTGTGCTTTGGCGCTATTACTTACCGCATTAAACAGTGTTGATTTACCAACATTTGGTAAACCAACGATTCCTACTTGTAAACCCATACAGGAAAAGAAATTTTGCGCAAAAATATCGCATTTATCCGCAATAAAAAACCCCGCCTTAAAGACGGGGCAAATATTTTGATAATGAGGTGGTTACCACTTGTCTACATGATCGCCGGTTGGGACTGCAACAACTTCTGCATTCTCAATAGCACCTTCGTATTCACCTTCGGTATCGTAATCGTCATGGTTGAAAGCATCAAAGTCAAAATCGGGTAGCAATTCGGTTTTCACATATCCGATAGCGTCGTTTAACGCTGCAATGAATTTATTGAAGTCTTCTTTGTATAAAAAGATTTTATGACGGTCGTAACCGTTATCGTTGAAGCGTTTTTTGCTTTCGGTGATGGTGAGAAAATAGTCTTTTCCACGGGTAGCGCGCACATCAAAGAAATAAGTTCTCCTCTTACCTGCTCTCAAACGTTTACTGTAAATGCTCTCGTTGTTTCTTTCCACTGAATGGTTGTTTTCGTACGCCACAGCTAATAATTTTGGTTTATAAATATGCAAACAATATCACGATTTAGCAAATATAAAACTCTTATTGAATTGTCAAAACTTTTCCGTATAGATTTCGGGTTAACATGTAATTAATTTTCCCGATTCTGAAAGTCAGCCTTCCAGCAGCGGATCGTGCACTTCCATCTGGCGTTTGTACAATTCATAATAAGGCCCTTTCTGCTCCATCAGCACCGCATGTGTTCCTTCCTCAATAATCGTTCCATCGCCTAACATAATAATTTTATCAAAATGCATGTGGATGGGAATTCTATGGGTAATTACAATAGTGGTTACCGCTTTAAGATTACGGTCAAAATTATCGGTTATAGCCACCTCGGTGCGGGTATCTACGGCCGATAAACAATCGTCCATTATTAAAACAGGAGATTGTTTCATCAAAGCGCGCGCTATGGATATTCTTTGTTTTTGCCCGCCAGAGAGGGTTACGCCCCGCTCTCCAATCACGGTATCGTACCCCTGCGGCAGTTTCTCCACCTCTTCGTGAATGGCAGCAAGTTTGGCGGCATGCATCACCTGCTCGCGCGTAGCACCCTGGTTTCCGAAAGCGATATTATTAAAGATTGTATCTGAGAAAAGGAATACATCCTGCGGTACATAACTAATGTGGCTGCGCAAATAAGCCAGCGGATAAGCGCCTACCGGCACACCATCCAGTTTTAGAATACCGTCTTTCACATCGTACATGCGGAGC
>JAVBJN010000019.1:0-73851 GCA_031546985.1 Chitinophagaceae bacterium | reverse complement strand
TTTTTTAAGCGCTTCGGTTTGTTCGGGTGCTATAATAACCGGGGCGTAGTGCTTACCGTTAAATAAAAACCGTTTTACATCTGCATTGGAAGCCAGGTCGAACTCTACCATTACAGACTGCTCTTCCTTGTCGTTTTTAATGAGGTAAAACCATTCTTCCCTGTTGCCATTGATCCGGATGCGGGTAGGCATACCCAGTTTGTCGCTCACCTGGCTGCGGTTTTTCATGCCGCCACCGCTTTTCAAGTCCTTATAGTTCATCATATGGGCATATTGCTGCACAGATGAGTAACTTACTTCTTCGAGTTTCTGCTCTTTCCCGAAAAAAAGTGTCCACCTTGCCATACCCGTGTTGTATTCCAGGTAAGCCTTATCGGGCGAGATGGTTTCTGTAGTGGCCTGGCCCAGCGCAGACCTGGCTTCTTTAAGCGAGGCTTTGCTGCCTGCCAGTTTTTCTACAACGCTCACATCTACTTGCTTTTGCGATGGAGCCTGGGCCATAACACCGGTCGGAGCCAGCGCCAGCAGGAAAAGTATCTTTTTCATGATAGAGGAGTTTATGCTCAATAAACGCCCCTTTGAATTGAATTATTGCGCACCGTTAGTGCAGGGTAAGTACTGTATAGACCGAAAATCCAACCATCAGGAAAAAGAACAGCACCATATTGATACCCAGGATAAAGCTGCTTTTGATAAACGATACCAGCTGGCGCTCTCCATACATTTTGCGGTGCGCCCGGTACAGGTAATACACATTCCACACGGCCCAGATAATAGCCAGCAGGACGTATACCACCGCACCGGCATCGGTGTCGAGCGAAATGCCTACCATAGGGGCAAGCGACCAAAGGATGAGCAGCGACATAAAGCCCAACAGCAGGAATGAGAAATAATGCAGCGTGAAAATGGCATGATCAAAGTAATACCAGCGCTTTTTGCCATGCCATAACCAGATCACAAAGGCAAACATGGGCAGGTATACAAATAATGCTTTAGGAAAATTGTGGCTGAATGCTTCTGTAAATTTTTCCGATACTTCCTGGTCGGAATAATGCGCAAGACCTATCTGTTTTTTCTCTACCCAACTGGTAATCCAATCATCGCGCTCTGCCCGGGGCAGGCTGGCCTGCTTTTGCTCATATGCCTCCATTGTTGGATAATCGCTGAAATAACGCATGGTAAACATGTTGCCAAACCCCACTCCGGCAGCATGGTGCACGGCTGCAGAATCGGCAAGGTTCTCAACTGAAGCTACATGTGTGTTTTCTGATGATTCCGATTCCACCTGTGGTAACAATTGTGGAATGAAAAAAGCGATGAAACTGATAAAGATATACAGCTTAACCGGCGCTACAAAAGTGGCCCGCTTGCCCGCCAGGTATTCTTTTGTGAGCAGCGCCGGTTTAAAGACCAATGCCCGTATGGTGGGCCAGAAGCCGCCATCGTAATGCGTAAAGTCTTCTACAAAATGGCGCAGCAAGTGCCCGAATGACTGGCGGGTTTCTATATTCTCCTGCCCGCAGGCAGTGCAATAACGAATTGCTACCGTAGCCCCGCAGTTCTGGCAGGTTTTATCTTTCCGCAAATGATGCGTGCTCATATGGTTGGTGTTAGAGTTGTGTATCCATATTCAGATACAGAACTCTAAGAAATAAAAAAAATCGCGTTATGTTTCATTACATTTTTCAATGCCTGCATTATTTTTTGGGCAATACCGGGTGGCGCAGGATGGTGCGGAGCTTTTCGGGCGCTGTTTTAAAGGGATCTGACAGGTAAATTTCGTGGTGGTTGCCAGTCAACTGCCACCCGCCGGCCTCGGCAAATGCATACATCCTGGCCAGTGTTTCGGGCTCAGTAGCATAGGGGCCGGTATGCAATACCTGCACCGCGGTACCTTCTTCAATAGATTCAAACTTAACCTGCTGCACCAATGCATTGCCTTTTTTCTTTTGCACGGCAGCGACTGCACTGGTGTGTTGTGCAGCTGTGGCATACTCCGGCATACGGATCATGAGTTTCCAATGCCATTCATCGCGGGGCACCTCCAATGGCGGCAGTTCACTTTCTACCCACCAAAGGCCTTCCAATTTGGGCACACCAAAATCCATTCCGGCATCTTTGCATTGCTTTTTAATGCCGTAAGCCACCGGGTACAGCATTTCAATTTTGGCAGTAAACTCTTCCCCTTCCGGCGCACCCTTGCCGGTGATGGTTACAAACTGCCCTTTACCCAGCGTTACGATTTCGGGTTGGGCTTTGGCCTTGTAATGATAGGCTGCTACGTTGGTTAGATCCAGCTTTTCCATATTCTTTTGTTTGGATGAACGCTACAAAGAAAAAACGCCTCCGTGACAACAGTATGTCAGGAGGCGTAGTATTAATTTCAAGTGTTTTTTATGCCCAGATTCCGTTGGCTTCGGTAAGAATAACCGGCACACCATCGGTAATTAGAATGGTATGCTCATGCTGCGCCACAAAACTACCGTCTTTGGCAACGAGCGTCCAGCCATCGCCTTTGTCGTGCGCGTGGTTGCTGCGGGTAGAGATAAAGGTTTCTACGGCTACTACCATGTCCTTTCTGAACTTGCCAAAATTAAACCGGTCGTAAAAACATGGTATTTCCAAAGGCTCTTCGTGCAGGCTGCGGCCTACGCCATGCCCTACCAGGTTTTTAATGACCCTAAAGCCCGATCGTTTGGCTTCGGTTTCGATTAACCGGCCTATCTCTGCAATTTTAACCCCACCGCGGATGTTGTGAATGGCTTTGTGCAGAATATTGCGCGAAGCATCTACCAGTTTCTGATGGCCACGGGTATCGTTGCCCAATACGAACGAGCCACCATTATCGGCCCAGTAACCATTGAGCTCGGCAGATACATCTACGTTTACCAAATCGCCTTCCTGCAATATGGTTTTGGCAGAAGGCATGCCGTGCGCAATTTCGTGGTTTACACTAATGCAGGTCCATCCGGGAAAGCCATACGTGAGTTTGGGTGCAGATTTTGCGCCCATTTCGCTGAGCAATTGCCCGCCGTACTCGTCCAGTTCGCGGGTGCTCATGCCGGGTTGGGCATATTCCCGCATCTTTCTGAGGGTAATGCCTACAGCATTGCTAATGGCTTTCATGCCTTCGAGATCGGCAGTGGAGGTAATCGACATAAACTAAAAATCCGTTTTGATGGGTTAAACGATGACTTGCAAGATACGGATTAGCAGGAAAGGAATGAAAACGCCTGTAAAATCCGGCATCCGAAAGCGGCGCTATACATATTATATAAATTCATTAAATTTATTCTACCTAAACAGCGATTAAGCAGACAACAACCGACCAAGCGTTGTGCCGGTTTCTGCTTAACGCGAATGAACCACCCCAAATCTTCTTTTATGGATAAGCTTATTATGCATGAATCCTTTCCGGTGAGTACCGACCGGCTGTTTAACGACTGGCTGAGCAGCGAAGGCCATACTGCTATGACGGGCAGCAAAGCGCATATTCATCCCAAAGCAGATAGTCCTTACAGTACCTGGAACGGCTATATCAGCGGTCTTACGCTGGAGGTAGAGCAGGGCCGGCGCATTCTGCAAAGCTGGCGCACAACCGATTTTAAGGCAACCGATACCGATGCTATGCTGGAGCTTATACTCGACCCTACTGATGCTGGTTGCGTATTGCACCTGCGCCAATGGAACCTGCCGGAAGGCACGGCAGACAGCTACCACAAGGGTTGGGATGAATTTTATTTCACACCCATGCAGCGGTACTACAACCAGCCTTAGTACTACCGGGTTTACGAACACGCACCCACATCCCGGGAGAAATTTTCTCACAGTACACGGAGACACAGCGGGATCTGCGCGAAGGGAAATCTGCGGGATCTGCGTGGTTTTTGATCTGCGAGATCTGCGGGGAGAAATTTTCGCGCAAAGACACAGGGGAAATCTTATTCACTATTGACGCTTCACCTCTTAAGTGCCTGAGTTTAAGTAGCTGAGCCCCGCAGCGGCGGGACAGGCTTTGTCGAAGTTGTCGAAGGCCACTTTTCACTTCTCACGGCGTCGCAGCAGCCTGTCCCGCCACATGCGGGGGCAAGGCGCTATCTGCACGATCTTCAGTGGTCTTTAATCTGTGGGGAAGGTTTCGTACAGTTGGAATAGTGCATGTTCGCCTACGATTCAAAATCCAGCGTATATTTATTAGTTGGCAACAAGCCACTATAAACCATGAGAATAATACCTACCCTCCTGCTGTCGTGCACCTTGCTGGGCACAACTGCTTTTGCACAAAAGAAACCGGCTCCCCGTAAAACACCTGTAAAACCTGTGGTTACTGCGCCTGTTGTTGCCGGGCCAACGCCTTTTGTGCTGGGCCAGATAGACTACCTGCATTCCAATATACTTAGCGAAGACCGGGTGCTGAACATTTACCTGCCCGATGAATACCATAAAAACACTACGGCATCTTTTCCGGTGATTTACCTGCTCGATGGCGCAGCAGAGGAAGACTTTATACACATGACCGGCCTCGTTAGATTCCTGGCTACGATTGGTACCATGCCGCCTTCTATTGTGGTGGGCATTGCCAATACCGACCGCAAACGCGATATGACCTTCCCAACCCGTAATGCGGAAGACAAGAAAACCTGGCCCACTACCGGCGGTTCGGCCAATTTCATTTCGTTTATCGCTACCGAGCTGCAACCTTATATTGAAACACACTACCGCACCAGCGCCGCCAAAACCCTGGTGGGACAATCACTTGGCGGACTCCTGGCTACCGAGATACTGCTTAAAAAACCTTATCTCTTTAACCAATACGTAATCGTTAGCCCCAGCCTTTGGTGGGATGATGAATCGCTGCTGGCCCAGGCAGCAGGGTTGCTTAAACAACAACCCGATTACACCATTGGCGTGTATATCTCTGTAGGCACCGAAGGCACACAAATGGAAACGGATGCCGCGCAACTCGAAAAAATACTGCGCATGCAGGGCAAGTCGCGGTTGCGCACCATCTTCTACCCCATGCCGGAAGAGAACCACGCCACCATTCTGCACCGCAGCGCTTACAAAGCATTTGAGCTGTTGAATCCCAAACATTAATGCACCAGCATATTTTTTCGCACCCGGTCATGTGCCGGGTGTTTTGTTACCCGCCCAAGTTGTTCATACCATAGAATTGTAGTAGATTAATACAACCTTAGTTGCACATTCCTGCATGTAACCTTACCATTCAACCTTACTGCTTATGCCCGCCAACACGTTTAATATTCAAGGTCTCAGCAATGCACAGGTAGCAGAATCGCGCCGCCGGCACGGCAGCAATATCCTGCACACCAAGCGCCGCAATGGTTTTATCGAAGCCATTACCGATCTGGTGAAGGAGCCCATGGTTATTTTACTGCTGGCCGCTGCTGCTATCTATTTTATAATGGGGCATACCGATGATGG
Source organism: Chitinophagaceae bacterium (assembly GCA_031546985.1). Lineage (GTDB taxonomy): Bacteria > Bacteroidota > Bacteroidia > Chitinophagales > Chitinophagaceae > JAVBJN01. The sequence goes on along the minus strand of JAVBJN010000019.1, from coordinate 68,406 downwards.
TATCTTTATGGCATCGGCCATTGTGCTGGTAGCCACCATATCGCTATACCAGGAATCGCGCAGCCGCAATGCGCTCGAAAAACTTAAATATTATACACAGCCCAACAGCAAAGTAATTCGCAATGGCGAGGTAACCGAGGTTAAAAGCGATGACCTGGTTATTGGCGATAGCCTTATGGTAGAAGAAGGCGCATCCATCGCTGCCGACGGGCAAATTATACATGCCAACGATTTCTCCGTTAATGAATCGATACTTACCGGAGAATCGATGACCGTTTACAAAGACGCAACAACAGAAGACCGTAACATTTACAGTGGCACCAATGTGGCCAGCGGTCTGGCTATTGCCACCGTTACCGCTATTGGAAACGCCACACGGCTGGGACAGATTGGCGAAAGCCTCGACAATATACAGGTAGAAAAAACACCGCTCGAAAAGCAGATCACCAATTTTGTGCAAAAGATGGTGATTGCCGGAGCGGTAGTGTTCATCATTGTTTGGGGTATTAACTACTACCATTCCAAGCTGGTATTAGACAGCCTGCTCAAAGCGCTTACCATTGCCATGAGCATACTGCCCGAAGAAATTCCGGTGGCTTTTACCACTTTTATGGCATTGGGTGCATGGCGACTGATGAAGATGGGCATAGTGGTTAAGCAAATGAAAACCGTAGAAACCCTGGGCAGCGCCACTGTGATATGCACCGATAAAACAGGCACCATTACCGAAAACAAAATGAGCCTGGCCAGGCTGTTTGTACCTGGCGGGGGCATTTCCGATGCCGCTGCAATAAACCAAAGCAATACCCTGGCACTGGTAAGAACGGCCATGTTTGCCAGCGAACCCATTCCCTTCGACCCTATGGAAATGGCGCTGCACGAAGCGTATAGCCGCACCACCGCCACCGACGAAAGACCTGCTTTTAAAATGGTACACGAATACCCGCTGAGTGGTAAACCTCCTATGATGACCCATGTGTTTGAAAACGCTTTGGGACAAAGGATCATTGCGGCCAAAGGTGCGCCCGAAGCCATGCTTGTCGTGTCGGCCCTTTCGGAGGCAGAGCAGGCGCAGGTTAAGGCAGCCATGCTATCGCTGGCCAGCGAAGGTTACCGGGTGCTGGGCGTGGCCGAAACCCAACTGGAGGGTAACAATTACCCGGCTACACAACAGGAACTACGTTTTACATTCAAGGGACTGGTAGCGTTTTACGATCCGCCTAAAGCCAATATACGCTCGGTATTCGAAAGGTTTTATGCGGCGGGCATGCAGGTAAAGATCGTAACCGGAGATAATGCCGCTACCACTTCTGCCATTGCACAGCAAACGGACTTTCGTGGGTACGACCAAACCATGACCGGCGATGAACTGATGTTGCTTAGCGACGAGGAGCTCCGCCAAAAGGTAACCGATACCCAAGTATTTACCCGCATGTTTCCGGAGGCCAAATTAAAGATCATCAACGCGCTTAAGGCCAATCATGAGATTGTAGCCATGACGGGCGATGGGGTAAACGATGGCCCGGCGCTCAAAGCCGCGCATATTGGTATAGCCATGGGTAAAAAAGGTACGGAGATTGCCAAGCAAGCGGCTTCGCTCATCCTGCTGGAAGATGATTTGTCCAGCATGCTCGATGCCGTAGCTATGGGCCGCAAGATCTACACCAACCTCAAAAAAGCCATCCAGTATATCATTTCCATTCATATACCCATTATTCTTACTGTATTTGTGCCACTGGCCGCCGGTTGGATCTACCCCAATATTTTTGCGCCTATCCATATCATTTTCCTGGAGCTGGTTATGGGCCCTACCTGCTCTATCATCTACGAAAACGAACCTATGGAAAAGAACACGATGGTGCAACCGCCCCGCCCTTTTACCACCACATTCTTTAACGCGAGAGAACTTACCACCAGCATCATACAAGGATTAATGATAACCGCAGGTTGCCTGCTGGTGTACCAATATGCGGTATGGCAGGGAGCCGGAGAGGCACAAACCAGAACCATGGTGTTTACCACACTTATTGCTGCCAATATTTTCCTTACCCTCGTTAACCGGTCTTTTTATTATTCAGTCTTTACCACCTTACGATATAAAAACAACCTTATTGTACTCATTACCTGCATTACCCTATTCATAACCGCATTGCTGCTTTTTGTTCCGGCACTTACCCGGTTTTTCAGCTTCGCGCCACTCACGGCAGCGCAAATGGGCATAAGCGTAAGCACAGGTTTTATTTTTGTGATCTGGTACGAGGCGGTAAAATGGATTAAAAGAACCCGGGCAGCCAGCTAAGCCTGTGAATTGAAATAAATTAGCTGTTACCCTCAAACATTGGTATCTTTATTGAGATAGCAAGAATGGCTGTTTAACCTCATTGTTCTGCGATTTTCTTTTCCATTCAGTCTTTGCTCCCCCATTCAAGCGGCTAAGCAAAGTATAAATACTGAATAGCGTTTTACTACACCGGCAACATGTGCTTTTTTTAGACCAAAGAGGTAAACATCCGTCGATTCTAACGTTTGGTTATGGACCTGGCTTGCCAGGAGAAAGTCTTATTTAAATTGCATTTATCGTTAAACATATCCTGCCGCACAAGCGGGGCTGGAATGTTATGCACTTAAAGGCCTGCGCAAAAACAGCCTGTTCACTTCAAAAAAACAACACATGTACACCAAGTTAACCACTGCAGCGCAAGTAGCAGAATTACGCAAAGGCGATATCATTAGGCGGTTTCCGTCGGACGGAAAACCGGCCAATACATTTGACGAAACACAGAAAAAACAGATTGACACCTACAAGATACAATCCATCAATGCCAACAGCGGCCTTATCGGGTTGGTAATGACGGGCGATTCTCTGGTGATGTTTGCCTCCCCTGTCGACATCGAGCGATTACTCATCCAACCGGTCAATCTTGTATCTGAACAAAACTGGTGGTACACCAGCTGAAACACATTCCATACTTACATCTTACCCTGAATGCCCCAACCCAATCGACCAGCACTGTTTTTAAGCAAGGACAAACGTTACCTGACCGACGATAAAGACAACATCATTGCCACCCGGCAGGACAACGAAGAACTCACTTACTACCGTGCCGTCGGAATAGAATCTGAAGCTTTTGAAAAAAAATGCATCCAGATTACACAACGAAAAGTATGTATACAATGGAATGAAGCACGAGAATGCCAGATATGGGATGAAGTGCCTGTTTGTACAAAATGGGAACTGGTATCCGCAGGATACAGCAATATCAGCTAGTGCCCTTTTCTTTTTTGCAAGGCCGCACCTTTACAGGTTGCGGCTTTAGGCATTATACGCGTGTTTCCCCATATCCGTTGCTAACCCATAAAACAACCTCAATATGATAAAAGGCCCTGCCAGTACTGTTTTAGACATCATGTCGCGCTTACGGGTTTATTTCCAGGGAGATCATGTGCTCCGCAATTATAACAGGGAAGAGCCTTTCCGCTCGGAGCTGTACAGCTCCGACCAACTGAACCGGCACGGCCAGGTAGTGGCCCGGTCGCATAAACTGATGAAGGGCAAGCCCTCTGACCAGCTGCTCAAACGGCTCGACGAGAACGAAAAAACCTTGCTGGCAGTGCGCAACCTGCTGGTAGAAAGTGTAAAGTCCGGACAAGCTATCACACCGGCGGGAGAATGGCTGCTCGACAACTTTTACCTGATAGAAGAGCAGATGGTTATTGCCCGCAAACACTTACCTAAAGGCTACAGCGAAGGCTTGCCCTGCCTTTCGGAAGGTGTATCGGCAGGCATGCCACGGGTATACGATATTGTGCTGGAGATTATTTCGCACAGCGATGGCCGTGTAGATATAAAAAGTCTGAGCAGCTTTATTGATGCTTACCAGTCGCACACCATACTTACCCTGGGCGAGCTATGGGCCATCCCCATTATGCTGCGCCTGGCCGTAATCGAGAACCTGTGCAGGGTTTCGGGCAGGATAGCCCTGGATATGATAGACCATAACCTGGCCAATTACTGGGCCGATAAAATGACCGTAACCGCCCAGGAAGAACCCGGCAACCTCATCCTTACCATTGCCGACCTTGCCCGGTCTAAGCCGGTACTGCTCAGTCCCTTCGTATCTGCCTTCTTCCGCAAATTACAGGGCAAAGGTCCCGCACTGGCCCTGCCTTTGAGCTGGATGGAACAGCAACTGGCCGGCGCCGGTGTAAGCAGCAACGACCTTATACGGCTCGAAAACCAGAAGCAGGCGGCCGACCAGGTATCGGTGCGCAACAGCATTGGCACCCTACGGTCTTTAAGCACTACCGACTGGCGCGAGTTTGTAGAAACCCTTAGCGCCGTAGAGCAGGTATTAAAAGAAGATACAACGGGCACCTATCCCTTGATGGATTTTGCCACCCGCGACAGGTACCGGCACGTGGTAGAAGGTATTGCCAAAGCCGCTAAACAATCCGAAATCGATGTAGCCCGCAAAGTACTGGAACTGGCCAACCAGCCGCAAAACGAACAATCACAGTTCAAAAAACGGCAGCATGTAGGCTACTATCTTATAGACAAAGGCCTTGCCGAAACCCATAAGGTATGCGGCATGCGTTTTACCATACGACAACACCTGTCCAACGTAACCAAACGGGCACCTGTATTCGTTTACCTGTTTTCCATTGCCCTCCTCACCGTATCCATTACACTGGGCCTGTGGTATATGGAATACGTGCATGGCATTACAGGTTGGCTACTGCTGTCGGTAACCGCTTTGCTTTCGCTTTCCTGCGCGGCGCAACTTGCGGTTTCGCTGGTGAACTGGATTGCAACCATAACGGTAAAACCCGTGCTGCTGCCCCGGATGGATTTTTCGCGCGGCATCCCCACCGAATACCGCACACTGGTTATCGTTCCCACCATGCTTACCGATGCCGATTATATTGACGAACTGGTAGAAGCATTGGAAATACGTTTTCTGGCCAACCGGGAACCTAATCTTCATTTTGGGTTACTCACCGACTTTGCCGATGCCGATGCCGAAACCATGCCCACAGATGAAGCCCTGCTTACATTGGCACGCGAGCGGATCGAGGCCCTAAACCTCAAATACAGGCAGGATGGGTTTGATCTCTTTTTCCTTTTTCACCGCGCCCGCACCTGGAATGCCAAAGAAGGCAAATGGATGGGCTATGAACGCAAAAGGGGTAAACTCTCCGATCTTAACGCATACCTGAAAGGAAAGGGACAGAATCCGTTTGCCCTGGTATACGGGCAACGTTTTGTACTCTCCAACATTAAATATGTTATTACCCTCGATTCCGATACCCAACTGCCCCGCGAGGCGGTATGGAAGATCGTAGCTACCATGGCGCATCCGCTCAACCGCCCGGTATATGACCGCCGCAAAAAACGCATTACAGAGGGATATGCCATTCTGCAGCCACGGGTGGCTTCTGCTATTCCCAAAGGGGCGCCCACACTCTACTCCAGGATGCAGGGCGATATGGCAGGCATTGATCCCTACACCCGCGTATCGTCGGATGTGTACCAGGATTTGTTTGGCGAAGGATCGTTTATCGGCAAAGGCATTTACGATGTAGACCTGTTTGAGCAGGCTGTGCGCCAGGTTTTTCCCGAAAACCGCATTCTGAGCCACGATCTGCTGGAGGGCTGCTATGCCCGCTCCGGCTTGCTGAGCGATATAAACCTGTACGAAGAAAACCCCGCTCAATACGCGACCGATATAAAACGCCACCACCGCTGGATAAGGGGCGACTGGCAAATTGCAGCCTGGCTGCTGCCCTGGGTACGCAAAGGCAACAACCGCCTTACCACCAATAAACTCTCCGGATTGTCGAGGTGGAAGATCTTTGACAACCTGCGCAGGAGCCTGTTGCCCCCCTCACTGCTGCTCTTGCTCCTCCTGGGCTGGACGGTATTGCCTTTTCCCTGGTTCTGGACCCTGAGCATTACCCTTATATTGCTGCTGCCCATTATTGCAGCTACAACCTGGCAACTCATCCACAAACCGCTGGATCTTACACTAAAAGCCCACCTTACCGAAATAGGCAACAATGCATTAAACGTGGTGGCCCGTTTCCTGTTTGGATTAACGGTACTGCCCTTTGAGGCCTATACTTATACCGATGCCATATTGCGCACCAACTGGCGCATGCTCATATCGCGCAAGCACCTGCTGCAATGGACTACCTCTGCAGCAGCATCTAACCATGCCCCGCACTCGGTATGGGCCATGTACCGTGCCATGTGGGTAGGCCCTTTTATCTCGGTAGCCACCATTGGCACTTTATGTTACCTGCATCCGCAGGCACTGCCAGTTGCAACGCCTTTCCTGCTGCTTTGGTTTTTCTCGCCATCTATAGCCTGGTACCTGAGCAAACCCGAAGCAGCAGAAGAAATAGATCTCCCCATAGAACAAACTGTTTTTTTACACCAGGCCGCCCGCAAAACCTGGTCGTTTTTTGAGCAATTTGTAACGGCTTCGGAAAACTGGCTGCCACCCGATAATTTCCAGGAGCAACCAGAACCCGTTATAGCGCACCGCACTTCGCCCACCAATATGGGGCTTGCGCTGCTGGCCAATCTTACGGCTTACGACTTTGGTTACATTGCCGGAGGTGAGCTTATACAACGCTGCCGCCAAACCTTGCAATCGATGTTGCAACTGGAGCGGTACCGGGGGCACTTCTACAACTGGTACGATACCTTATCGCTACTGCCGTTGCAACCCCGCTATGTATCTACGGTAGACAGCGGCAACCTTGCTGGTCACCTGCTTACGCTGCGGCAGGGATTACTAACATTGCCCAACCAACCGGTTTTTGACAACCGTATTTTTGACGGCCTTCAAACAACAGCGCAAATCCTGCTTACGCTGCACAAAAAACACCACACCGAGGCCATTACCGCCTTGCTCGACCTGCTGCACAACAATACAGACGAAACCGGTTCGCTGATTGCTTTTCATGAAAAGACGACACAGCTCCTTTTTATGGCGCAGCAGTTGACTACACAGGAAAACGGGCATGAGCCCGATGTGCTGCAGTGGTCGCAAAGACTGCAAAACCAGATCACGAATATTAGCGAAGACCTGGCAGCATTGATTCCGTGGAGCAGTTTACTTCCGGTGCCGGCAGCTTTTGGGCGGCTGTCTGCGGTAGAATCTATACCCTCATTGACAGCGTTGAGCAATATGCAGGAGGAGCTGGTACCCATTCTTACCCATTACACGCAGCAAACTACCGACCCGCAGCAAATAACATGGCTCACCCAAATGAAGCAATACCTGGTACAGGGCAGCGACGAAGCCCAGGAAAGGATAATGCTGCTGAACGAGCTTACCGCCCAATGCGAACAGCTGAGCGATGTGGCTTACGATTTCCTGCTGGACAAATCGACCAGCCTGCTGCGCATTGGCTATAATGTAGACCACCAGCGCAAAGACGATAGTTATTACGACCTGCTGGCATCGGAGGCCCGGCTGGGTATTTTTGTAGGCATCGCACAAGGCAAACTACCGCAGGAAAGCTGGTTTGCGCTGGGCCGCTTACTGACCAACTCCGGCGGCGATCCTATTTTATTATCTTGGAGCGGCTCCATGTTCGAGTACCTGATGCCGCAACTCATTATGCCCTCTTTCGACAACACCCTGCTGCAACAAACCAGCAAGGCCACGGTAAAAAGACAAATTGAGTACGCCACCCAACGCGCTATTCCCTGGGGCATTTCAGAATCGGCCTACAATATGGTCGATACCAACCTCAATTACCAGTACCGTGCATTTGGCGTACCGGGCCTGGGGCTTAAACGCGGCCTCGAAGAAGATCTTGTAATTGCACCCTACGCCACCATGCTGGCCCTGATGGTGCTGCCCGCTAAAGCCTGCGCCAACCTACAGCTCATGGCTCATGAAGGGTTTGAAGGGCGGTTCGGTTTCTACGAAGCCGTAGATTATACCTCGGCCCGTTTACCCAGGGGCAAAGACCACACCATTGTGCGGTCATACATGGTGCACCACCAGGGTATGAGCCTGCTATCGCTCGCTTACCTCCTGCTCAATAAACCCATGCAGCAGCGGTTTGTGTCAGAACTCCGGTTCCAGGCCACGTTATTGCTGTTGCAGGAGCGCATTCCACGCGCCACACTCTTTTATGCCCACACTGCCGATGTGCAGGAGACCCATACCCACACTGCCGATGTGCCGGTGCGCAAAACCAATACGCCCAACACACCCACTCCCGAAATCCAGTTGCTGGGCAATGGCCGGTACCAGGTTATGGTGACCAACTCCGGTGGTGGTTACAGCCGCTGGAAAGACATTGCGGTAACCCGGTGGAGAGAAGACATAACCAAAGACAACAAGGGCATATTCTGTTACATTAAAGATGTAGATACCGGCAAGTTCTGGTCCAATACCTACCAGCCCACCCTGCAACCGGCCAAGCACTATGAGGTAACCTATGCCCACGGCCATATTGAATTTCACCGCCAGGACGATGGTTTTGATACCCGCACAGAAATTGTGATTTCGCCGGAAGATGATACCGAAATGCGGCGCATCAGGATTACCAACCGTACCCAATCGGTTAAAGTGCTGGAAATTACCAGTTATGCCGAGGTGGTGCTTGCAGCCCAGGCGGCAGATGAAGCGCACCCGGCATTCAGCAACCTGTTTGTACAAACCGAAATATTGCCGGAGCAAAGAGCCATCGTTTGCACCCGCCGTCCCCGCTCGGCAGAGGAGCAGCCACCCTGGATGTTTCACCTCATGAATGTGCACGGCGCTTCTACCGAATCGGTATCGTACGAAACCGACCGCATGCGCTTTACCGGCCGTAGCCGCACCCTGGTGCATCCGCTGGCTATGGACGAAGCCGAACTATCCGGTAGCGAAGGTGCAGTGCTCGATCCGGTGGCCGCTATCCGTTTCCGCATCAGCATCAAACCCAACCACACCGCTACCATAGACCTGGTATATGGTATGAGCGAATCGAAAATGGGTTGCGAAAACCTGATGCACAAATACCGCGACCAACACCTTAAAAACCGTGCTTTTGAATTGTCGTGGACGCACAGCCAGGTACTCCTGCGCCAGATCAACGCTACAGAGGCAGAGGCCCAGCTCTACGACCGGCTGGCGGCTTACCTGATTTATCCGCACGCTGCTTTCCGGGCCGAGCCGGGTATTATCCAAAGCAATTTCCGGGGACAGTCGGGCTTATGGAGCCATTCCATCTCCGGCGATATTCCCATTGTGCTGCTCCATATTTACGATCCCGAAAACATAGAGCTGGTGCGGCAAATGGTGCAGGCCCATGCCTATTGGCGGTTAAAAGGACTGGATGTAGATCTTGTAATCTGGAACGAAGACCACGGTACCTACCGCCAGCTGCTGCAAGATCAGATCTTAGGCCTCATCACCGCCGAAGCCGTAAACCACCAGGTGTACAACAAGCCTGGTAGCATTTTTGTAAAATCGGCCGACCAGCTTTCGCCGGAAGACCGCATACTCTTTGCCAGCATAGCCCGCATTATTATCCAGGACGATAAAGGCACACTTACCGAGCAGGTAAACCGCACTTTTACCGAACACATTGTGCCGCCGTTGCTGGAATCCAAACCGCCGGCCACGCCAGATCTGCCACAGGAGGTAACACTCCCTGCCGGGCTGCTGTACTTTAATGGCACCGGCGGATTTACCCCCGATGGCAAAGAATATAAAATCATTACCACACCCGGTGCGCCTACCCCTGCCCCCTGGGCAAATGTGATAGCCAATCCCGACTTTGGTACCGTTGTGTCAGAAAGCGGCTCGGCTTATACCTGGGCGGTTAACGCGCACGAATACCGCCTTACACCCTGGAGCAACGATCCGGTAAGCGATATGGGCGGAGAAGCATTCTACATCCGCGACGAAGAATCCGGTTTTTTCTGGAGCCCCGCACCCTTCCCCAGAAAAAGCGCAGCACCATATATTACCACCCACGGTTTTGGCTACACCCGGTTTGAACATGCCGAGCATGGCATCGCTACCGAAATGTGTGTGTTTGTAGACAAAACATTGCCGGTCAAATTCGTGGTGTTAAAAATCAAAAACCAATCGGGCCGCGAGCGCAAACTCTCTGCCACTGGTTTTATGGATATCATCATGGGCGATCTGCGTACCAAAACCAGCATGCACATTACCTCCGAGCAGGATACCACCACCGGCGCGCTGCTGCTCAAAAACAGGTACAATACGCCCTTTACCGAGCGCGTTACATTCTTTAAAACAGAGGGCGCGCAGCTGAGTTATACTTTTGACCGTACTGCATTTGTTGGCCGCAACCGCAATTTGTCAGATCCTATTGCATTGTACCGCAAAAAACTATCTGGCAGGAGCGGCGCCGGTATGGACCCCTGCGCGGCATTGCAGGTTAAATTCGACTTGCTCAACGGTGCAGAAAAAGAAATCATTTTCCTGCTGGGCAACGAAGCGCACACCCCCGCTGCTCAAATCCTGCTCCGCAAATTTGAAGACCGCGAGGCCGTAATGCAGGCGCTGGAAGATGTAAAAAGCTATTGGGCACACCTGCTCACCGGCATACAAATCAACAGTCCCGACACCGCGCTCAACATATGGACCAATGGGTGGCTTACTTACCAAACCCTTGCCAGTCGCATATTTGCCCGCAGCGGCTTTTACCAGTCGGGCGGCGCATTTGGCTTCCGCGATCAGTTGCAGGATGCGCTATCGCTGCTCTTTATCCAACCCGAACTGGTAAAAGCGCAGATCCTGCTAAATGCTTCGCGCCAGTTTGCAGAAGGAGATGTACAACACTGGTGGCACCCGCCAGAAGGCCGTGGGGTACGCACCCGCTGCTCCGACGATCTGCTTTGGCTGCCCTTTGTTGTGGCCAGGTACATTGACACGACCGGAGATACAGACCTGTTGCAGACCCAGGTAGGCTTCCTGGAAAGCAGGTTGCTGCACCACGACGAAGACTCGGTTTACGACCTGCCGGTGAGTGGTAACCTGAGCGGCACTTTGTACGAACACTGTGTGCGGGCTATAAGCTACGGCCACAAGAAAGGCGTGCACGGCTTGCCCCTGATCGGATCGGGCGACTGGAACGATGGTATGGACCGGGTAGGCAACCAGGGCAAGGGCGAAAGCGTATGGCTGGCCTTTTTCCGCTTCACGGTATTGCAGCAGTTCGAAGGCATTGCCCACGCATTTGGCGACAACGCTTTTGCCACTGCCTGCCAGGAAGAAGCGCTTACCCTGCAACAAAATATTGAAACCCACAGCTGGGATGGCGATTGGTACCTGCGTGCATTCTTCGATGATGGCACACCACTCGGCTCTGCCCAAAACGAAAGCTGCCGGATTGATGCCATTGCCCAAAGCTGGGCGGTGCTCTCTGGCGCGGCCACCCCGCAAAGGCAACAAAAAGCGATGATAGCCCTGGACCAGCACCTTGTAAAAAGATCGATGGGATTGATTCAACTGCTCGATCCTCCGTTTGATGGCACAGGACCCAACCCGGGTTACATCAAAGGATATGTGCCCGGCGTAAGGGAAAACGGCGGCCAGTATTCGCATGCGGCCATCTGGGCACTAATGGCCTTTGCCCAATTGGGCGACCGCGAAAAAGTATGGGAGCTGTTCAACCTCGTTTTACCTATGAATCATACCCGTGATGCAGCTGCGGTTCAGGTATACAAGGCAGAACCTTATGTAATGGCGGCAGATGTGTATGCCAATAAAACCCACGAAGGGCGTGGCGGCTGGTCGTGGTACACCGGATCGGCCGGGTGGATGTACCAGTTTTTAATAAGCTCTTTGCTGGGGCTGCGGTTACAGGCAGACCGTTTAACATTCAAACCCTGTTTCCCGCTGCAATGGCCTTCGGTAACCATAGATTTCCGGTATGGCAATACGGTGTACAACATCACCGTTTACCAATTGCAGGATGAAACCCCATCGCGCTGGAAAACAGACAACACTACAGGCGTGGGCAATACCATTCCGTTAAACGATGACGGCAACACCCATACCGCCGAAGTTTACATCAACATTGTTCTACATACCAATTAACACCATCAAGGGCAAAGCACAATCGTTTTGCCCTTGATTTTTAATGTATAAATGCCTGCTTATCCTTCCGTTCAAAAGCAAAATGCCCACCGCTTATTTTATGCGCATTACCTTTTAAGAAGGCCGTAATATTGCAGCAGATCGCCACCACCGGTCCCGCAGTTGCAAACCCATTACATGAACAACCTTCCTCCCCATACCAGCCACCATTATTTTGTTTTTGCCCATACCAGTATTGCCGGGCTAACGGAAACCCGGCTGGCGCAATGCATCCCAAACGGCATCTATATCGACACATCGATATTGCCCCATATTGCGGCAGAGCAGCTGGGCTTGAACGAAGGGGTGTTTGCATACGCCAATTCTATTATGGCTTACCCGCCGGTTACGGTGCAGCAACAAAACGGGCAACTGGTGGTGTCCTGTGGTTGTGCGGCCGAGCGTGGGCTATTGTGCGAGCATGAGGCGACCATTCTGCTGGCTATACTGCGCAGGCCGGAGCTCAATCTTTTTTTCAACCCCACGCTCCGGCACCAGGAGTTTAAAAAGAAGGCTGTGGATTATGGGTTGGAAAACGAACCAGACCTGGACCAATATTTTGAAGCCCGCTGGGAAAACCGCAGCGTAACCATTAAGGCCAAACTACCGGCCCTGGTACCCGTTACCCTGGAGCAAATGGGTATGATGCTCGATGTGCTGAATGTGGCCAATGATGCGATTCCGCAAACCCATACACCCGAAAACGGCCAGGCCATAGCGGTAGTGCTTAAAAAGCACAAATACTACGGCCACCTGGTAGTGGAGCTGTACAAAGCGGCGGTTACCAAAGAAGGGAAACCAAAAAATCCGCTGGCACCACTATCCCCACTCGATTTTATCTGGTCGTCAGAAGATCCCGATCATGTTAAGTTCTTCAGCGGCGTCAGCAAGTTTCAAAACCTGCCGGATAGCAAACGTTCGGCTTCGGGCCTGGCTGCATTAAAAGCCATCGTCCGCAATCCGCATACCTATTCCTTTTACCGGCACGACAATTCGGTTTCCGAAAATGTAACGGCCACGTCTATAACACCTGTGCAGGTAAAATCATACACCGGAAGCGTAAATCTTTCGGTAAACCGGGTTGGGCATTTTTATGAGCTATCCGGCCACCTCACCATCCACCACACCGCTTGCACACTCAAAGACATGAACCTGGTTTACTCCTATTTTCTGGAAGATGGCAACACCCTTTACCTGGTAGCACAATTACCCATTTTAGGCGCTATAGACCTGTTAAAGAAAATGCCCGACAACCTGCTGGTGCATGCCTCCAAATACCGGGAGTTTAAAGACAAAGTGTTGCACCAGCTCGAAGACCATATCAACATACAATACCAATACGTGCCGCCTGCTACGGCCGAGCAGCTGGCCCAGCAAGGCTTTCACCACCAGACCGAAAAAGCGGTGTACCTCTCCGACTTTGGAAAATATGTGATGATTATTCCGGTCATGCGCTATGCCGATGTAGAGATTCCCATCCGCACCAAAAGGCAGATCTATGGCCTGGATACCGAAGGCCGCGAATTTATGGTGCAGCGGAATGATGAAAAGGAAAATGATTTTACGGCGCTGCTCATGAAACAACACCCGCATTTTGCAGAGCAGATGTACCAGAACGACCTGCATTATTTTTACCTGCACAAAGACCGGTTTATGGACGAAAACTGGTTTCTGAACGCGTTTGAGGAATGGACCAGCCATGGCATTGCGGTACTGGGCTTTAACGAACTGGAGGGCAATAAACTAAACCAGCACAAAGCCAAAGTAGACATTAAGGTGCGCAGTGGCCTCAACTGGTTCAATGCATTGATACAAGTACGATTTGGCAGCAAAAGAGCTTCGCTCAAACACATTCAGAAATCGCTGCGCAACAAAAGCAAATACGTGCAGCTCGACGATGGCACAATGGGCATATTGCCCGAAGAGTGGATGAAAAAATTTGCGGCTTATTTTGATTCGGGCGAAATCATAGATGAAGAAACCCTGCGCATTCCGCATATCAACTATACGGCAATAGACGACCATTATGAAGAAGACATGCTGGACGAGCCTGTGAAACTGGAGCTTAACCGCTACCGCCAGCAATTGAATGGTTTTACCAGTATAAGTGAAGTACCTGTGCCCACAGGGTTACAGGCCACCCTGCGCGACTACCAGCAACAGGGTTTAAACTGGCTCAACTTTCTCGACGACTTTAATTTTGGCGGCTGCCTGGCCGATGATATGGGATTGGGTAAATCGATTCAGATCATCGCGTTTATCCTCTCACAACGCAGCAAAGTGCAGCAGAATACCAATCTGCTGGTGGTGCCCGCTACCCTTATTTTTAACTGGCAGCAGGAGCTGAAACGTTTTGCGCCTTCCATTACACTGCACACCATTTACGGTACCGACCGTATTAAGGACACCACAGGTTTCGATGCGTATGAAGTGATCCTTACCTCATACGGCACCCTGCTTACCGATATTAATTTTCTGAAACACTATACCTTCAATTACATTTTCCTCGACGAATCGCAATACATTAAAAACCCCGAAACACAGCGGTATAAAACCGTGCGGCAGTTGCAAGCCCGCAACAGGATTGTGATTACGGGTACGCCTATCGAAAACAATACCTTCGACCTCTTTGGCCAGTTATCGTTTGCCTGTCCCGGCTTACTGGGCAGCAAACAATATTTCCGCGATGTGTACTCCACCCCTATCGATGTGTTTAAAGACAGCAAGCGGGCGGTAGCGCTACAGCAAAAAGTAAAACCTTTTATACTGCGGCGCACCAAGCAAGAAGTAGCTTCGGAACTGCCAGAGAAAACGGAAATGGTATTGTACTGCGATATGATGCCCAAGCAACGGGAGATCTACGATGTGTACGAAAAACAGTTTCGCGATTACATATCGGCCACCAATGGCGATGAGCTGAGCAAGCGGCAAGTGCATGTGCTCAAAGGCTTAACCCAGCTCCGGCAGATCTGCAACGCCCCTATCCTCCTGGGCGATGATGAAGTGACCGACAGCCCCTCTGCCAAAATGGATTTGCTGATGGAGCAGATCGAAGCCCAGACACCTGGGCATAAAATCCTGGTGTTCTCGCAATTCGTGGGCATGCTCAACCTTATTAAACAAGAACTGGTGCAGAGAGGCATTGGGTTCGACATGCTTACCGGCAGTACCCGCAACCGCGAAGCGGTAGTACATTCTTTCCAGACCGATCCGCAAAGCCGTGTGTTCCTCATAAGCCTGAAAGCGGGCGGCACCGGCCTTAACCTCACCATGGCCGATTACGTGTACCTCGTAGATCCCTGGTGGAATCCCGCGGTAGAAAACCAGGCCATAGACCGGGTTCACCGCATTGGGCAAAACAAAAAGGTGATTGCGGTAAGGCTTATCTGCCGCAAAACCGTGGAAGAAAAAATACTCATCATGCAGGAGTCGAAACGCAACCTGTCGGGCAGCCTGGTGCAGGCCGATACTTCTTTCTTCCGCAATATGGATAAAGCTGGTTTGATGCAGTTGTTGGGTGCAGGGTAATTTAGCGCAGCACTACTACTTTGCTTACCACATCTCCTGCCCGCAGCAGGTAAGTGCCATTGGGCAAATGCGATACATCTATTTTCGTTTCGGGAAATGATACTAACGTTTGCAGGCATACTTTACCGGTAATATCGGTTAGCATTGCTGCTGTATTGGGGCTAATGCCGGACGAATACACGTATACAAAATCAGAAGCGGGCAAAGGATATATCGCAAGGCTTTGGTTTAAAGCTGCGCCGCCAAAATGAACTTTTGCCGTTTTGCTATAGCTGTAGGTACCATCGTTATCCATTTGTTTCAACCTGTAAAAATTATTGCCGGCATGAGGTGCATCATCCTGAAACCGGTAGGTCAAGGCCGTAGCGCTATTTCCTTGTGCAGCCTTGCTGGCAATAAAAGCCTGTTTAACCCACGCTCCGCCATTACTGCTTTTTTGCAGTTCAAAGCCAACATTGTTTTCTTCTTGTTCCGTTGCCCAGTTAATATTGATCGCAGACCCCATATTGGTCGCATAAAAATCTTTCAGTTTAATGGGCAGCAATACAGCACCCAAATTACCCGATGCGGATACAGAAAGGCAAGGCCCGGCTATATTCAGCGTAAGACTATCGAAACCAAACAAGTCAATAACCGATTGGCTGGAATAGGTAGTATTGGCGGTAAGCCCCATGGCCGATGCAGAACCATTGTAAGTGTCGTTATTATTCAACGATACATTGGAGCCCGAACCAGAGGCAATAGGCATGGTGAGGTTATTGGAAATGACACCACTGGCCAGGTTGGTATTATCCGAATAAGTCGTTATGGTGTAAGTATAAAAATTGGTGGCGCTAGTCCCCACGGTGCCTGTAATAAGGTTGATACCGCTCAATAAAACTTCAAACGCGAATGAGCCCGAACTGCCATTGTCGGAATAAATTGTTCCTATACGCACGCCGTCGATCTGAACGATAACATCGAGGGTATAGTTGCTGCCATCAAAACAGCCGGGAGTTGTATTGTATGGCGGAAAAGTAAAGATCTGCGCCGATGCTTTCTGTGCGCTTAAGCAACTCATAATCATTGCAGCAAACAAGATTCTTTTCATACTATTTGTGTTTGTGGTTCTTTGAATAGATAATAAACAGCCTGCTTATGTTTTTGTTTTCCCGGAAGAAACAAATTAAACCATTAGCCAATGGAAATTACGTAAAATAAAGAATCATGCGCCCCCTGCGGAGATTCCCACAATCCGTCCCTTGCTTCATTGGTCAACGATTATGGGGCCACCCCAGCCCTATATCCGCTTTCTTCTTCTGTACTTTTTTGCGCAAAAAAAGTAACGCAAAAAGTCGCCCGAAAAACGGTTACACCGCGTTTTCGGGATAGCACCTTAATACAGCTACTGTGCTACTGTGACTTCGGCCTAAGCGCACCGATGACAAATGAATGAACAAACCAGGATAGCCTTTACTCATCACCGCCGAAGCAGTGGTTTTACAAGAGTTATTAAACAAAAAGGGACTGCCCTACGGAGGCAATCCCTTTTGTCGATTTTAAACCCGTAACTATTATTCAATAATTACTTTCTTGCTTACACGTCCTTCTTCGGACCATACAGACAGGATGTAAACACCTTTCTGTAAATGCTCTGGCAGGAAGTGTTGTGGTGATGAAGTGAGCACCATTTTCGTATTCATAATTTCACGGCCGGTAGCATCTGTTAAACGCAACTGGGCATTGAGGGTTACATTCTTCTTCAGGAAGATGTTCATATCGTTGTTGTGCGCCGGGTTAGGTGCCAGCACGATATCGTTGGTAGCCACAGCTACATTGCTAATGCCGCTGGGTGTTACCACTTTAGCCACTACATTCACTTTAAATGAATCTGCTACGCAATCGTACACATCTTTTACCACATATACCGTAGTATCGGTTGGGTATACGGTAATGCTCTTGGTGGTATCAGCAGCGCCAGCCCAGGTATAACGGCCATTGAAACCAGCGGTGAGTTTTACACTGTCGCCTTCGTTAATGGTATAGGCTTTGGTAAAGTTGGCATTCTTCATCAGCGTAAACTGGTCGCGGATGGTACCATCGGCACAGATCCATTTGGCATCCATACGGTTGCCTTCTACTTCCAGTACCATTGCGCCACCGTGGGTAGCATCGGAGTAAGCAGCCATCGCATTGTGCGGGTAACCAGCCTGAGCACCGCCCAGCTGACCGGCAGAGCCCGATACTACATACACGGTACCCTGGAAATTGGCTACAGAATCTTTCAGGTAAGGACAGGAGTTGTTGCTACCATCATACAAACCACTCGAAGAGCTCAGGTTGTGCACGGTAGAGTCAAAACTGTTTTCGTTGCCATAGTGGCCTTTCATCAGTTTAGAACGCTCGTAATCGTGGCTGTGACCGCAAAGGATAAGGTCTACACCCATGCGCTCCAGAATCTGGATAAAGTTTTCGCGGATCTTAACCAGTTCGGTTTCGGTATCGGAGTTGTGCGAGCCCATGGTGTAAGGCGGGTGGTGCCAGTAAGCCACAACCCACTCTTTGTTGGTATTGGCAGCCAGGTCGGCTTTAATCCACTGTACTTGCGCACCCAGGGTATCGTATAAACGGGTAGCGCTGTCTTCCTTGCCATAAGAATCGAGCGACAGGAAGTGTACGTTACCGTTGTCAAAAGAGTAGAATGCTTTGGTATCGGAAGGGTAACCACCAGCTTCACCCTGCGTAGGCATGCTGAACAGGCTGTAGTAAGGCACCGCGTGGTCTAACTGGCGGGTAGCATTACCATTGCTGTAATCGTGGTTGCCCGGTGCCGGATACAATGGGTTTTGTTTCAGGAAACGGTCTTTATAAATATTAAAGAACTCTGCCTGGAACTCCGCATCGGTACCCGAGCTGTAAGCGTTGTCGCCCAGCAGAATCCAGGAATCCATGTAGTTATCGCCCAGGTACCCGATCAGTTGGTCACGCACATTTTTCTGGTTGGTAGAGTTGTTACCGCAGTCGCCAATTACACCAATGCGTTGTTTGCTGCCACGGTCGCCCGCAGTGCGCACGGTCATAAAATAGTTGGCGCTATCGCCTTGCAGTGTGTCGCTTAAGCTACCGATGCTGTACCAGTATTTGGTATGCGGCATCAGGTTAGACAATTTCACTTCGTGGTCGGTTACCTCAGCAGAGTCTACCGCAGTTTGGGTCAGGGCATTTGGAGCCAGACCGTAACGCACACGGCTCTTTGCAGGCAGCGTAGTTCTCCAGCGCACGTTCATAGACGTAGGCGTACCCACCTGCAGGTAAGGGCCACGCAGCAGGCTCTGTGCAGGCGCTACCGGAGCAGTATAGTTGATCAGCTCCATATCAAAACCCAGATCGGAGCTGGTACCATCACGCTGGTGTACTTCTACTGCAATGGTATTAACACCGGTTACCAGCACACTTTTCGGAATATGGTATGTGTAATAAGTAGACTCATCTACCCCATCTACAATGGAAGAAGACCAGGTGAGGTAATCAATGGTGCCGGTTGGCATATTGGTACGCACTACTTCGGTACCGTTAATATATACAACCGCTCCATCGTCTCTCAGAATGTTCAGTTCCAGTGTATCGGTGAGTGCAGAGAGAGCAGCTACATTGAACTTTTTGCGGAAATAATACGTGATGTATTTATTGGAAGAACTGGGGCCGTAACTCAGTGTAGTAGCAGGATTATCGCTGTAGCCCAGTTTACCAGGACCAAAAGCCCAGGTAGTATCTACAAAAGCAGCCGCGCGCCATGCGGTGCCCTGGTTGGTGCCGTTATCGAGGTAGCGCCATTGCGCCAGTTTAGGAACCGGGAAATTGATAACCGGCATTGTATTCGGCGACAAAGGCGTAGCAGAATATTCTACAATCAGCTGGGCAGCGCCTGTTGAACTGCCATCATAAGAATAGGAATTACGCACCCCTTCACCTTTCAGGATAATAGATAAAGCATTACCACTTACCCATCCGGTACGGTTTACAATAGCCTGAATCAGTTTCTTAATGTCTGGTGTTTTTTGATCGGGTCCGGCTGTACCGGCAGCTGTAGTGCCCCATGTGGCGCTGGTGCTGCCCGGCCAGATTACCGAATCGGCTGTAACAGCCCGCGAAGAAATGTCGAAAGAAGTGGTAGTAAAAGTGGCGGAAGCATCAATGTTTTCGCCCCGGATTACCGCGTCGCCCAGCACCGGTGTTTTATCACCTTTGGTAGCAAACTGGATGTAGGCGCTTACAATGGTTGCACCCTGAGGAATGGTTACATTGGTAAAACGGGTGCCTACCAATTGTTTTTTAGTACCATCATACATAATCTCCAGATCGGAACTGGTAAGATCCATACTACCTACTGTACCCGTACCGCCCGGCACATACTCTTCTGCATCGTCTGAGCCGGATGAGACTGCCCTGGTAAGCGTGGTAACGGTCTGTGCAAAAACCGGAGCGGCCGACATGACCGCTAAACCACCACCCAAAAGCAGCGCGCGTAATTTTTGTTGCATTGTTCAAATTTTCTGCAAAGAAACCGCCCGCGTATTATCTTATTGTAAGCACCCCGTTAAGGAATTGTGGTAAAATTGTTACGCATACAAATAGCTGTTTTACGGATGTGTAAATCCACCGGAAGGCTTATCCGTAAGGGCTTCCAGGAAAGCAACCAAATGGTTCACTTCTTTGGTGGTTAACCCAAGCGGCTTATCAGACAGGGTCTGGTTTTCTACTTTCATTTTTAATCCTGCACCGCCGCCCTTGTTGTAAAAATCTACCACCTGTTTCAGGGTTTTAAAAGCACCGTTGTGCATATAGGGTGCCGTAACGGCGGCATTGCGCACCGTACTCGTTTTAAAAGCGCCATTATTAAAAGAAATAGCAAAGAAATTATACCGGCCACTATCCGTATCCATTGTAGGGCGTTTGAGGTTGCCGTTTTGCGGTACGCCTAATACTTCCAGTTCGGTACGTTCATAATAAGGCGGCAGCAAGCCATTAAACACTGGTGCAAAATGGCAGGTTCCGCATTGCGCCTTGCCCATAAACAGGTTAAAACCCTCGATCTGCGCGCTGTTCATAGCCGTTTTATCACCAGCCAGGTACGCATCAAAAGGCGAGCTGAAAGGTGCCAGCGTCTGCTCATACGCGGCCAGCGCTGTAGCCAGTTTATACATTGTAACCACGCTATCGGTACCATTCGACGCAAAGGCTTTATCAAACGCATCATGGTAATGCGCATCGGCATTTAACAGTGCTACTACCTGTTTCAGATCGGCGTTCATCTCTTTGGGGTTCTGCAATACCGCGCCTATCTGTTCTTCGAGGCTGCCTGCACGCCCATCGTGAAACTGCATACGCTGGTAAGCGGCATACAACAACGTGGGCGCATTGCGGCTTACTTCGCCGGCTTCGTCAATGGTTTTGCTTTTGGCCAGCCCATCGGTAAAGAATTTGCCCGGCTGGTGACAGGTAGCGCAACTGCGCCTTCCATTGCCGGACAGCCGGTTTTCGAAGAAAAGTTCTTTGCCCAATGCTGCCAGCAGTACCCGGTCTCCACTATCTTTTCCGGCAGCAAAAGCCGTTACGTCCAATGCATTGGTGGCAAACAAATGGGGCGCATCATAATTCAAGGCAAAATGTGTTTGTAATTCCAGCTTTTGTTCTTTTACAAACTGCCCGAAATAATGTTGCAGCGGCAAAGTGGCATGGGTAAAAAACTGCAGCCTGTCAAATCCATTAAACTCAGGATGTGCTTCCAGCAGCGCAATACTTTGACGGATATAATATCGCACACTATCGGCAGTAGCACCAGGGTACGCTTCCAGCAAGGGTTGCAGGTTGTTTTGTAAAGTACGGAAAGCAATGGCAGATTCTACAATACCGGTTTTGAGCTGGGGTGCATCGTAACCGGTAATACCCAGGGTCATCACCCGGATGATCTCCAGGCGCACGGCTTCGAGCAGTTGGGCATCGGTTGTTTTAAAGTCGTATAAAGTAGCGGGAATATCGTTGGCCGTAGTGCTAATCACCTCGCATTGGTCTACCAGTTCCTTCTGGTTGGCATATACTTCATCATCCAGCAGCAGGTCTTCTACTACCTGCAACCCAATGGGAGCCTGGTATTCCATATAAGGCTCTTCTACTTCATATACCGGGGCACGATTGTAAAGATTTACCGGGTACCCGAAATAGTATTCCATAAAATACTCTATGCGCTTGTACTGGTTGCGGCAGCTAATGAGCGCCGCCCGGGCTTTGGCAACCGAAGCGGTATCGCCTTTGGTTATGGCCTTTACACTGACTTTTAACTGTTCGGCCGATTGTGCAAACTGCTGCGCATTGGCCCGGAAAGCAGCAACAGCGGCAGTAGTATAACCAGAAGAGGGCTCCATCCCCACCATCGATAACAATATGGGGCAGAAAAAAGCAATCACCAACCCCGTCATAATCCACTTCATCCGGCAAAAGTAAAGGACCGCTACCCTTTTCTGAGGTTGGTAACGATTATTTAACCTGGGTACGCAAACATCCCCTCCGGGATTCCGACAATTCATACTTTACATCATTGGTCAACGATTGCAGGGGTAACCCTGGCCGCAACTCGTTTTCGGGATAGTACCTTGATACAGCTATCGTGCTACTGTGGCTTCGGACTAACCACACAGATGACAAATGAATTCAACTAACAGCCATAGCTTTCGCACCTACCCACCATTTAAAGGTATTGAATTATTAGGATTAAGAAAAAAGCCGGCATTGCTGCCGGCCTCTTTTTCAATCCACACTACTCCACACTCCTATTCGTTATTCAGCAAGGTTAACCAAAGTGGCTGCTTGCTGTTTGTTGAACCGGGCTTTAAACTGGTTCCATCTTTTCCGTTTCTCTTCCTGCATAGGTACAATAAGCACAAAGCCCAATATGAGCAATGATGCTATACTACCGATGCCAAATATCTCTTTGCAGGAAATAAGCATGGCTTGCAATTGCACTTTACCATTCAGCGATTGTGATGCCAACGCTTGCGATTCCACCACACTTTTGCCCGTATACATGGCTCCATCCAAGGTTTGGGTAAACGATTGGCTCGCCAGCGGATTGTAACTGTCTATGGTTACAGCCAGATCGGATACATGCTGCACATTGTGGGTATACAGCATATTGCCATACATGGCGGTAAACATAACCGGCGCCAGAATATTACGGATCACCAGCAGCATCATAGCACCATTGAGCATGTTCATCATAGGCATTTTATCTGCTGCCAGCAAGGCAATACCTACATACAGCAGCAACAAGGATGCGCCTTTAAACGCGATAGGTAAGTAAAAAGCCTCTGCATTGGTACCTGGCGAAAACAGGAAATAAACCAGTACATAATATAATGTGAGCGAAAGAAAGCCCAGGAAAATCACCATCTTAAAACTTCCGCCCCGCCTGAACCATACCAAGCAAAACACACCTGATATGCTTGCGCCTACCAGCATCCACAAATTCAAGGTCATATTATCCAGCGCGCTCAACTTAAGAAAGGAAGTGGTAAACGCGCTCTGCACATTGGTGCTGCTGTACAATAGTTGCATCAACACCATTAAAAATAAGGCCAGCCGCACATTCCGGTACCGCAATACCTCAAACGAGATAAAGGGGCGCCGGGTGTGAAGCTGCCGCCGCACAAACCATATGATAAACAACGGAAGTATCACTGCCGCGCCTTGTATGGCCGGGGAGCCTAACCAATCTTCATACTTACCATACACAAAAATGTAGCTGAATATCATAAGAATGGCTGCAAACAGTGTAAGGCTCAGCCAGTCTACCTGGTACAACGGAATTTTGCGGGCAGCCCTTTCGTTATGAAACGTAAGCACTACCGCTATTACCGCCAGCAACAACAAGCCGGCCATAATATAATACATATACTGCCACTGGTACTGGTAAGCCAGGTAACCGCTCAGCCAGGCTCCGCCCTGCCCCAAAAGCACACTGGCAGGATAAAATACCGAGTAAAACCGGGCACGGTCGCCTTTGGGACTAATGACAAACATCATTGGGAGAATGATCTCCATCATGGCCATCATCTTAAAAAAACCGATGAAGAAACTGGCTATAATAATCAGCGGCACATAGGTAGTGCTTGCACATACGATGCTTAGCAATACCTGCAGCAACAAAGCGCCCACCAATATATCCTTACTCTTCATCAATCCCTTTACCCGCAGCAGCAACGGATACACCGAAACCATACCTGCCATTGAAGCATAGTTGGCAAAGGTGATGTGCTCGCTCATGGTGCCCCAGTTGCCGGTCATATCCTGTATGTTGGTCACATACACCCCATTTACCATTAACAATGGAATAAGGCAGAAGATGAGGGTAAACAAGCCCAGCGGCTTAGGCACATTATCTTTAAAAAGTCCTTTTTTGTATGCCATGGGTTATGATTTCTTAATGGCCACCACCGCGTTCATACCAGTGCGGAGTTGCTGAATGTCTTCTGATTTATTGGCAGCAGTAAATTCGATCTTCACAGGAATACGCTGCTGCACCTTTACGAAGTTGCCTGCAGAGTTATCGGTTTGCACCAGCGAATATTTAGAACCTGTGGCGTGCGAGATGGCGCTTACTTTGCCGGTAAACATTTTACCATCCAACGCATCTACCTTCACGGTTACTTCTACCCCTTCGTGAATCTGGCTCATCTGCTTTTCCTTAAAGTTGGCCACAATCCATATTTTATCGCTGCGGATAAGCGCTACCAATGACTGCCCAGGCTGCACCAACTGGCCTTCCTGGATGGCAAGCCTTCCGGTAAAGCCATCGTAAGGCGCGGTTACCACAGTATAGTTCAGGTTAATGCTGGCCATATCCAATGCGGCTTTGGCGCGTAAAATAGTAGCATCGCTTACGTTCAGGCGTTGTTTTACCTCGCCCGTAGCAAACTCTGTGCTTCTGCGCTGGCGTTTCAACGCTTCGTATTTTGCCTTTATGGCATCATATTCAACCTTCACCTGTTCGAACTGCTGACGACTGATAGACTCGTCTTTAAGCAAATTCTGGTAACGCTGGTAATTGTTTTCGGCAAACGATACACGGGCTTCCATCTCGGCCAGGTTGGCATCGGCTACACTTACATTGTTATTTACCGTAGTTACACTCGATGCAGCCACACCTTTACCAGCCATAGCTTCGAGGTAAGCGGCCTGCGCCTGTTGCTGGGCTACCTTCAGCTCCCGATCGTCGATCAGCAACAACGTATCGCCTTTATGCACTTGCTGGTGTTCCGTAAAGCGAATCTCTTTTACATAACCGCCAATACGCGAATTGACCGGAGAAATATAGCCCTCAACCTGCGCGTCGTCGGTTACTTCATTGCTTTTAAAATAACCCAGGTACGAGGCCAGCCAGGCACAAATGGCCAATACCGCCAATACGCCTAATATGTTGAGAATGGCGTTGGTGCGTTTTTTCTTTTGTTCCTGCGCTATTTGTTGCGGGGTCTTACTTTCTTTATTAGACATTGTACTTGAAATTTTGGGAGTAGTGTGTAGGGTTTATTATAAAGTGGTACCAGTTGCTTTTTCCAGTCGGGCATAAGCAACCTGAGCGTCTACCTGTGCTTGCAGCAGGTTCAATTGGGCTTGTTGCAGTAAGTTTTGCGCTTCGAGCAGGTCGGTAGAGAGCAGCAACCCGTTCCTGAATTTAGAATCGGTAAGCTGAAAACTCCGGTCGGCCTGTTGCAATGCCACTTCAGATACGTGAATTTTTTCTATGGCAGACTGGTACGATTTGTATTGCGAGTACACTTCCTGCCTTACTTTATCCTGCACCAGCTGGGTAGCATTTTTGGCCTGTTGTATGGTAAGCCGGGCTTCCTGCTTTTTGCCTTTTAAACCATACAGCGATGAAATGTTGTACTTAAGCGATACGCCCAGGTTCAACCCATTCATAAACTCGGTTTTGGGCGGTATGAACTCATGCTCTACCACCGGATTCAGGTAAATGTGCATGGCCGATACATCCAGGTGCGGATACATAGCGCTTTGCAATTGTTTGTAACCACCCTCTGCTGCTTTGGTCTGGTACTGCATGGATTTAATTTCGGGGCGGCTTACGGCTGCGGTTGCGGCCAGCTCCGACTCCGGCAATGCGGTAACAGGATATTTCAGTTGCAGCAATGTATCAATGGCTATGCTTTCTTCTTCGGCAATGCCCAACAGGATGCTCAGGTTATTAATGGCTACCGCGTAAGCATTGCGCACATCCACTTTGGCCAGTTGCAGGTTACTTTTCTGCAATTGTATTTTCAGCACTTCATTGGAGGTAACCACGCCTTCTTTCAGCAGGTTATTCACCTCTGTTTCTTTGTGCGATAACAGCAGCAGATTATTATCAAGGATCTGCTCCGACTTTTTAATCTTATAAATATTGTAGTACAGCGCAATGATGTTGTACTTGAGTTCGTTGTAATCGCGCTCTGCATCCAGTTTGCTGGCCGCTACCAGGTTTTCATTGGTCTGGTGCGCGGCACGTTCTGCAAATCCGCCAAAGATCTCTTTCTTGGCAGAGGTCATGCCTATCATGGCATCGAAATGGCTGGTGGGCAATGCAAAGGCGGGTTTTTCGCCACCCATATACATTGCAAAATCCGACAGCACATACAAACGGGCGTATTCTACCGAAGTTCCGATCTGCGGCAGGCTCTTGTCTTTTACCTGCTGGAGTTTGGCTTCTGCAAGCTGCGTGCGGGTCTCCGACATTTTCAGGCTATGGTTGTTTTGCATGCCCATATCTATAGCCTGTTGCAGGGTTAATACTTTAGGAACCTGGGCCTGGGCTCCCCCCTGTGACCACAGGATGGCCGAAAATGCCAGTAGCACAGGGATTTTAATGTTGGGTTTCACTGCTTATATTTAGTTTAAGTTATGACTGTTTGATATTTAACTATTAGGGTAAGAAAAAGACACGTTATGCGGTCATAAGGTGTCAGGACTTGCCTTTTTCCAGGATACTGGAATACAATTGTTTAAGAGATTGTGTAATAATGTCTAGCTGAAGGCCTTCAAAATCGTCGCGGAAAGTTTCATAAAACTCCGTAATCAGCGGCACCAGCTTGTCTTCATATGCAATACCCTCTTTGGTCAGCGAAATGATATTGTTGCGGCGGTCGTTGGGGTCCGGGTGGCGAAAAACCAGTTTCCTCGCTGTAAGATTATCGAGCAATGAAGTTAGGCTCGCTTTATTCTTGCGTACGGCATCTGCAATTTCCTGCTGGTTACGTTTATCTCGTTTCCACAATACCAGCAGCACTTCCAGCATCTCAAAAGTGATGTCGTAATTATGTTCTCTCAGTCTGGTACGCATGTGTTGCCGCATGGCATCCCGAATACCCTGGATGACATCTGTAAGTTCAATAAACTTCGACAACTCTTTTGGCCCTTGCACTTTCATAACACAAAGGTAAAACCAAAACAGTTAAATATCAAACTATTTAATTGACATATCACATCACGAAAATTGATAATTCCGGTTACTGATTGGTGATCAATCGATTAAAAAGTAGACCTACCCCATTCCATCATCATAAAATATTAGATATCTTTCGGAACGAAAACCAATTGCACAACACCACCAATGCTAACCGCAACCAAGACTTTCTTAATTGCCGATGACCATGCTATCGTACGCGACGGTATGGCCACTAGGCTCCGGAAAATGTTTGCCGACTGTACCATTTATGAGGCAGCAACTTTTGACGAAGTATTGAGACTGGTAAAGGAACATACTGCCGACTTGCTCCTGCTCGATATTAATATGCCGGGCGGCAACAGCATAAAAATGCTCGACCATATTTTTCTCCGCAACAAACACATTAAAGTGCTCATACTATCGGCCCTGAGCGAAGAACTATACGGATTAAGGTACCTCAAAGCTGGCGCACATGGCTACCTGAGTAAAACGGCCGGCACCGATGAACTCGAAAATGCCATTTTATGCATACTGCAGGACAAACAGTACATCAGCGAAAACATGGGCAAAATTATGCTGAGCCAGATCAGAAACCAGAAAGGACACAAGCCCATTGGCATGGAATCGCTCTCCGACCGCGAAATAGAGGTAGCCGGCATGCTCGTAAAAGGCAAGGGACTGCTGGAAATATCGAATGCGCTAAACATCAGCACTTCTTCTGTAAACACTTATAAATTCAGGATATTCAAGAAAACAGAGGTAACCAATATTGTAGAACTCCTCGATAAAATGAGGATGTTTGAAACTAACCTGTAAACCTGCTACCCATAAGGAATGTACAGGGTTATCTTCGTTCCGGCGGGTGTATTATGGCTTGCCGCAAGCTGGATATAAAGCCTGGTGGCCAGTTCTTTTACCAGCAACAAACCAATACCCGAATGGCCAGGCACCGGCGATAGCCCATTATCATTGCACCACTGCAAAACAGCATCGGGCATGCCCAAACCCGTATCTGTAATGGTAACGGCACACATACCCTGGGCTTTTGCGGCACGTATTACAATGCTTCCGTTGTGGGTGTACTTATTGGCATTATCTACCAGGTTGTGCAATATGATCCGTAAAATATCGGGTTCCGACCGTACACTTATTGTACGATCAATTTCGTTGCGCATGCGGTTCGATTGGTTGGATGCAAGAATGGTAAAATCGGCTATCACATCCTGTACCAATGTGTGCAAAGCGATCTCTTCTGCCAGCCGCTCGGGCTTATAAACAGATTGTTGCTTAATATACCGCGAAAGGTTTTGGCTGTAGTTGTACACCTGCCGCGTAGTGGTACGCATATGCAGCATGTATTTCCTTATTTCAGCATCTGATGCGGGCTGCTCGGCTATCGTTTCTGACATATCGGTGAGGTAATGTAAAGGAGAAATAATATCATGCGTAATAGCAGCATTAATCTTCTCCTGCTTATCGGCATGCTCCTTTATCTTATTTTCCGACACCACCAACGCGTTTACCAGGCTTTGCAATTCTACCGTGCGTTCTTCAATTTTTAATTCCAGTTTTCTGTTTAACCGCTCTATTTTTCTGAAACGCCAACGGATGTAGAAAAACAGCATGGCCATTACTCCTATACCGCACAACACGGCAAACCATACTGTTTGGTAAAAGAAGGGCGGCACCTCAATAAGTATGTTTTTATACGTATAGTTCCCCGCGCCAAATCCATTCAGTTTGCGGATCACCAACTGGTATTTCCCCGGCGGCAGCGAGGTGTACCGTATGCGTTTATGCTCATCCAATACCTGCCATTCATGCACATCGTCGTAGCCCGCCAGCCGGTACTCCAACCGCAGGTTATTTTTATTGCCCATAAACGGGGTCGATACCAATAGATTAATCCATTTCATGCCCGCTTTAGTGGTTATAGTATCTGTAGTAAGCACGGCATGTGCGGTATCTTCTGTTTCGATATAATCGATATAAATGCCTTTGTCCGGAAATATGGGCCGGGCTTGCAGCGGATCAAAAAAGACCAGCCCGTTCATGGAAGGGAAAGACAATAAGCCATCGGGCCACATGATACCGCAAGGCTGGCAGGTACCGTTAAACTCATTGATGTTAAACCCGTTTTCTTTATTGTAATAGTGGTAATAAACATCAGACGTTTTACCATACGCATAGGCCAGCAGATCTTTTCTGGAAGCCTGGTACAATCCTTTATTGGTAGACAACCACAAAGAGCCATACCGGTCGGCCACAATACAATGCGTGGGTGCCAGCCAACCATTGTAATCAAAAGGTAAACGGATATAACGGTTGTTGCGGTAGAGAAATAATCCCTCGCTGTAAGTGCTTATCCATACTTCATTGGGCCCGCAAACCAGGATAGACTTAAGGTCTTTTAAAGGAATAAGCAATTGGGGCTTGTCGCTGTTTTTCGTAACCAGGTGAAGCCCCGAAGCAGTGCCAGCCAGTATACGGCCGGGAGATTGCTCGGCCAGGTAACTAATGTTGAGCAACGATGCGGTACCCGGTAAAAACTGAAACGTAGAAGCCCCTGGTGCCAGGTACCAAATGCCATGCTCCAGCGTACCCACCCAAATGGTACTGTCAGATGCCTGCAATAAGCGGCGTGGTATAATACTGGCATTAAGACAATAGCGGCGCAGCTCCCGTTTCCCATCCGGCGAAAACACCGAAATGCAATTGCCACGCTCTGTCCATATCCGCTGCTGGTTGTCCTGCAGCAAAGTAACAAAGTCAGACCGCTTCTCGATTTCAGGCCAAAAAGCAGTATTGCCTGCCCGGTCGGCATATAAGCCCTCACCCGTTAGTAACCCCGCCTCACCTAAAGGCATATGCACATAATGCACCCGGTTGGAAAGTAAAGGCGTAAAGGCTTTTTCCCGGCAAATGAATAGCCCGTTGTTCACACTACCTAGAAAAACCGTATGTGTTGCAGTATCATAAAAGGCAGAAATGATGCGGTGCGCATGCATATCGAAACCCGTTAACACCGGTTTACGGCTGCCCGCCATCTCGCAAAAGAGCACACCATTCTTATATTCAAACACCTGCCCGCTGGCCCTGTTTATAAAATGATTGGCAGGCATATAAGAGTTCCGGTATGCGGCCTTGTGATCGGCCAGGTACAGCAATTCTGTACGACTTAGCGAATCGGGTAACTCTTTGGGCTTACCGCAGGAGAGCACTATTTTTTTATTAAAGTCAGAGATGACATACAATGGCCCTCCGGCACCGGTACGGTACAAAAAATGCATCCGGCCGGCAGAGAGCGGTGAATTGTATACATTAAAACTAGAGAAGCTACTGCCGTCAAAGCGGGTAAGACCTGCTTCTGTAGCTATCCAGAGATAGCCTTCATTATCTGTAGCAATGGATTTAACGGTATTCTGCACCAACCCTTCGGCATCGGTAAAGTGTGTAATATGATAGGTAGAGTGATCGCGGGTTTGAGCTGTTGCCTGCTTACAGCACCATACGATGATGGCTAGCGTTGCTACAACAATTAGCTTCTTTTTCATTGGGGTGTCCGTTACAGGGTAGTTGGCCCAAATGTAACGCCTGCAAGCATTTCATCCAATAAAATATTCATATGATTTATTAATCAAATCGTTTATAAAATACATCTATACGGCACCTAATAGTAAAAATGCCACACAATTTATAATCGCTATCAAACATTCATGCCAATAAGCGATAAACAGTAATCCCACCATACTACTACGGCGGGGATTTTTTACTGAACCAATAAAGTGCCGGGATAGAACCTTTTCAATCAAAACGGAAACATGTTCTATCCCGGTCTTTTTATGCGTATCTAGTTGTAGGTAACAACTATTTCAAAAACAACTGAATTACATATTTTATTGATTACACACCTCACAACAGCCTTGCAATACCAGCACACAAGCATTGACAAATCAAGTGATTAAAATACAGTCATCCGTCAAAACCTGCGTAAACATTAGATTCCACAGTATCAGCAAATACCAAATAATAAACACACGTTATACTTTCACCCCTTCTTGTTAACACACAGGTCATGCAAGCGTAATACCATTTTAACAAGCCCATAACACTGCTCCGGTACTTTTGCAAAAAAATAATTACAATGAAAAATATCGGGGTATTGATAAGCTTGCTATTGTTTGTTCATGTACCTGAAGTTTCATGGGGAATAAAAGACCAAACCGACAACCCTACCCAACAACCAACCCAGGTACTTATTGTGGGCCTCCACCACAATGTAAAGTCCAACTACTATTATGATGATATGATAGCGAAGGAAACAGGCATGCAGGCCGATAGCATTGACCACCACTACAACCGCATTATTGCCGCCAACATTGTTTCTGCCACACCCAATGGCGCATACCGCTTCATTACCGCTACAGAACAAACCTGCCTCAAGGTAACAGAAAAGATAGCTGTGCACGGAGAAGGAGAAAGCTGCAACTCAGACCTGAACAAGGTTTCGCAGGAAGAGTTTCAGCAACTGCTCAATAATACACATGCAGAGTACCTGCTGGTGCTTAACCAGCACTACCTCAAATGGCAGGAAAAGCCCATGCGCACGCTGTTTCACATCATCAGCTACACCCTTTACAATAAAGACAGAAAGCAAGTATATACCGGCAACCAGTTTTTCACTGCTATGAAACTAGAGCCTGCCGAGCGGGTTACACAAATCAGCCGTAAGAGTTCATCTAAAATAGCTACCTCCATTACGAAGGCACTCTAACCCCAACAATTTTTAAGGACGCACCAACCTGCATTCCGGTATACCAACCGGGATACGGGGCCCTCATTTCCACACTTAAACCTTTACATAACCACTCAAACAAACTAGTATGTTAAGAACAATTACAGGCTTAAGCGCAGCCGGTGCCCTGATGCTCTGCTCCAATATGGCAGTATATGCACAGGGTTCCATGGCTGCCGTTTCCGGTAAGGTAATGGAGCACAAAGCCGGTCCGGTAGTAGGAGCGCTGGTAACCGTTAAAAACGAATCTACAGGTTTCCATACGTCTACCATGACCAACGACAAAGGCGAATACACCATTAAACAGCTTCCGCTGGGTGGCCCCTATACCGTTGCCGTTTCCTTTATGGGCCTGGGCAAACAACAGAAATCGGGTTTTACATTGAGCCAGGGCGATCACTTGCCGGTAGACTTTGAAATGGCCAATAATGCTACCGAAATGAAAACGGTAGAGATTGTAGGCAGCTCCCTCAGAGATAATATCAAAAGCCTCGGTTCCTCTACGGCCATCACTGCCAAAGAGATCGACAAGATGCCTGTAAACGGCCGTAACTTCACCTCGCTGATAGACCTTTCTCCGTTGAGCAACGGCAGCAGCCTCGGCGGTCAGCTGGCTTCTTCTACCAACTATACCATCGATGGTATGACCTCGCGCGGTACCATTGCCGGCGGTAGTACTTCCAGCGCCTATTCTATCTCGATGGAAGCCATTCGCGAGTTTAAAGTGGTAACCAACGAATATGATGTAACCAATGGCCGTGCAGGTGGTGGTACCATCAGTACCGTTACCAAGCAGGGGACCAACACCCTTTCGGGTAGCGCCTTTACCTATGCGCGTACCAACTGGCTCTCCAGCCCGTATGATATTCGCGGCAACAAACGCAACACGGAGTTCTCTACCTACCAGTATGGTGCATCACTGGGTGGCGCTCTGGTTAAAGACCGTGCACACTTCTTTCTGGCATGGGATCACCAGGCCGACTCCCGCCCGCTCTACATTGCCAACATACAATCGCCTGCCGATGAGGCCGCCAATAAAGTTACCCAGGCTACACTGGACCAATTCCAGGGCATAGCGCAGAGTAAATATGGTGTAGCCAATTCGCCCCAGTTTGGCGCATTTGATAAACGCAAAGGCACCGACGCGGTATTTGCCCGTATCGACTGGCAGCTCAACTCTACCAACCTGCTTACCATCCGCAACAACTTTGTGTACGAGATGGACAACCAATCGGAAGGCGACAACTCGGGCATTAACATGTACGAGGTGTACATTAACCGTAAAAAATGGGACAACAGCCTGATGGCATCGCTACGTTCGGTACTGGGCCCCAATCTGACCAACGAACTCAAAGTGCAGCATTTTACCGAAAACGTAAAAGTATTGCCCAGCGACCAGTTGCCGGCCGAGAGCATTCCGCGCGCTATCGTTGAAAACGTAAAATCTACTTCGGGCACTACCAACTATTTCAACTCTATTGAGCTGGGTGGCCAGCGTTTCAGCCCCGAGTGGTTTAAGGGCAATGTGATACAACTGGTAGACAACCTGTATTACAACACCCGTAAGATCAACTATACTTTCGGTATCGATGTGATGTACAACCGCATGCACTCGCGCTATGGCAGTGAAATGAACGGCCGCTTCTACTATACCGGCATGGACAATTTTGAGAACAACACGCCTTACCGTTATGCCCGCGAAATTTACATGGTAGACGATCCGAGCACGAAGGTAAACTCACTGGCATCTGCCGTATATGGCCAGATGGAAACCAAGCTGGCTAAGGGTCTCGACCTGATGGCCGGTCTGCGTCTCGATTATACACAATACCTCAATGCAGGTGAATATAACCAGACCGCTGCCGAACTGCTGAATGTACAGACCGATACCAAACTCAAAACCTTCCAGATTCAGCCCCGTGCACAAATGACCTGGAACATTAACGAGAAAGGAACAGACATTATCCGCGTAGGTGGTGGCATATTCGGATCGAGCCTCAACCCCTACTCTATGATCAACAGCATGGTGTTTGATGGTACCCGTACCGCTTCGGTTGATATCCAGGGCAACCTGGTGCCCGGTGCCGATTTCCCGGGTTACCGATCTAACCCTGCTACCGCACCTGGCAAAGAATTGTTCGACATTCCTGGTGTACAGAAACTGGTAACCATCAATGCCAACAACAAAAACGCCAAAGTACCTACGTTGTATAAGATGAACCTGTCTTACAACCACTTCTTCAGCGACCGCCTGCGTGTGGGTATCAACGGTTATGGCAGTTGGGCGCGCAACAACTATATGTATGTAGACCGCAACATGGTAGACCAGCCTTACTTTACCATTGAGAGCGAAGCCAACCGTGGTGTATATGTGCCTGCCAATACTATTAAAACCAGCAATGGCGTAGCCGACTGGACCCAAAGCCGCAAAACCAACCAGCTGGGCCGCGTGCTGGAGCTGATCAGCGAGGGTAAGAAAAACCAATACGCTGTAGTACTGGATGCAACCTGGCGCTATTTCCGCGATGGGCAGATCTCTGCTTCGTACACCTGGAACGATTCTAAAGACAATACTTCTTACAATGGTAACGTAGCCAATACCGCTACCCTCGACCAGATGGTGAAAGACGATCCGCGCGACCTGAGCAAAATGAGCTATGCCAACAACCAGTTCCGCCACAAAGTAGTATCATACATCACCGCACCCAGCATCTGGGGTATCACTGCCGGTCTGCGCTTTAGCGGTATTGCCGGCACCCGTTACTCTCTGGCGGTGAGTGGTAATATGAACGGCGACTTCGTAAACTCGAACGACCTGGCTTACATCTACGATCCTAACAATCCTAACACACCCGATTATCTTAAAAAGGGCATCCAGGCTATCCTCGATAACCCACAGGCCGAAGAAGGACTCAAAAACTACATCCGCGAAAGCTTCGGCAAGATCGCAGAGCGTAACGGCGGTATCAATGGCTTCTACGGAACCTTTGACCTGCGCCTGGCCAAAAACTTTAAGCTGTATAAAACACACCGCATTGAGGCCACTATCGACATCTTTAACGTAGCCAACCTGTTAAAGAAAACATGGGGCGTAGGCCACAACCTGGGTAAACAAAACATTTACTCTATCAAGAGTTTCAGCACCGAGAAAGAAGAATTTGTATACAACATGAACACCGCTACCGGTGTATCGAGCCTGAACGGCGATCCTTACCAGATCCAGATCGGTTTGCGTTATTCTTTCTAATTCAAAACCTTAATAGCGTCGTTTCCATTCTGGGATGGCGCTATTTTTTTAACCCGTCAAAAGTATGCACCTTAGATCTGTAAAACATATCGCAATAATGGCTTTACTGGCAATGGCAGATATGGCTATGGCTCAAACCAAAGTGATCGCACACCGTGGCTACTGGAATGATAAGGGCGCTGCCCAAAACTCTATCCAGTCGCTGCAACAGGCCAATGCTATTAAGGCTTATGGCTCGGAGTTCGATGTGTACCTTACCGCCGATGGCGTAGCCGTTGTAAACCATGATGCTAAAATTGCAGGACTGGATATTGAGCAAAGTACCTATGCCCAATTGAAAGACCTTACGCTGAGCAATGGCGAAAAACTCCCTACCCTGGCGCAATACCTGCAAACAGCGGCCCAACTGAAAAACACACGCCTGGTACTGGAAATTAAACCGCACCAAAGCGAAGACCGCGAAAACCTGGCCGTAAAAACCGTTCTGGAACTGGTTAAAAAACACAAGCTCCAGCAAAAGACCGATTACATTTCCTTTAGCCACAACATTTGTAAGCAACTGATTGCGCTGGATGCAAAAGCACGGGTGGCTTACCTCAAAGGCGACCTGTCTCCCACCCAGTTAAAAGACGAACATTTCTACGGACTCGATTACCACTACAGCATTTTTGACAAACATCCCGATTGGATGAAAGAAGCTAAAACACTGGGACTTACGGTAAATGTATGGACGGTGAATGACCAGGCTGTAATGACCCGTTTTATTGAACAGGGTGCCGACTTTATTACCACCGACCAACCCGAACTGCTGCTTTCGTTGCTCAAATAATCTTTCTAATTAAGTAATACACCACATGAAACCATATGCTTTGGGATTGTTGTGCCTGGGCCTCGGCCTTAGTGCATACAGCCAGCAAACTGCCACAGGCTTTATTTTTGAAGACAAAAACCAGAACCGCCAATTCGATAAAGGCGAGAAAGGTATTGCCAATGTTGCCGTATCTAATGGCAAAGAAGTGGTATTAACCACTAAAGATGGCAGGTACACCCTTCCGGTACAGCAAGACAATATCATTTTTGTGATTAAACCTGCACAGTACCGTTTTCACCTCAACGAAAACAACCTGCCGGAATCCTATTATATCCACAAACCTTCCGGAGCACCTGCTGGTTTTAAATACCCTGGCGTTGCCCCCACAGGCGATCTGCCCAAGTCTGTAGATTTTGCCTTGATTCCCGACGCTGCCAAAGACGATTTTACCGCGTTTATCTTCGGCGATCCGCAGCCCTACAATTTGCAGGAGCTGGCTCATTTCGAAAAAGGCATTATCGACGAAGCCAAACAACATCAAAACATAACCTTTGGCATCAGTCTCGGCGATCTTGTAGGCGATCACCTGGATCTGCAAATGCCTTACGCGCAGGCGATGAAAAAAATGGGCATCCCCTGGTATAATGTGATGGGCAACCATGATATGAACTACGATGCTACTACAGACTCTTTATCGGACGAAACCTTCGAGAAGAATTTTGGCCCGGCCAACTATGCTTTTAACTACGGCAAAGCGCATTTCATTGTGCTGGACGATATCCTCTACCCCGACCCGAGAGACGAAAAAGGCTACTGGGGCGGTTTCCGTGCCGATCAATTGGCCTTTGTACAAAACGATCTCAAATACGTACCCAAAGATTACCTGGTGGTAATCAGCTTCCACATTCCATTGCTCATTACCGGACAGGATGAGTTTATACGCCAGCACCGTCAGCAGCTGTTTGATGCTTTAAAGGGTTATGAAAACGTATTGGTACTCTCTGCCCATACCCACCTGCAAAGGCACAATTTCTATACCGTTACAGATGGCTGGCGCAATACCAAACCTTTGCACGAATTCAACATAGGCACCACCTCGGGCGACTGGTATTCGGGCGAGCTCAACGAGCAGGGCATTCCCGTTTCTACCATGCGGGATGGAACGCCCAAAGGTTATGGTAAATTACAGATCAAAGGCAACCAATACGTGCTGGACTATAAAGTAGCAGGCAAACCAGCCAGCCACCAGATCAATATTTACAGCCCCAAAGTAGTGTCGAAAGACCAAAGAACATCGGCAGGTATTTTTGCCAATTTCTTTCTGGGCACCGAAAACGATGCCATTCATTACCGGGTAGATGCCGGTGATTGGAAACCGATGGAGAAAGTAAACAACCCCGATCCTTTGTTTATGGAAAAACTCATGCGCTTCGACCTTACCGAAACATTGTTGAATGGCAGAAGGCCATCCAACCCGGAGTCCTGCACCCATCTGTGGAGAGGCAATGTACCCACCAACCTGCCCACCGGCCAGCACACCATTGAAGTAAAAGCTACAGACATGTTTGGCCGCGAGTACACCCAAACCGGTACCTACACTATTCAATCCCAACAATAAGATACTTTACCATGAAAAAACTAATCGTTTCACTGTGCTTATCGGCCTTTGCCTTACAGAGCATGGCACAGGAGCAGCACGTAATCCTCATCAGCATCGACGGTTTTCGCCCCGAGTTTTATAAAGATCCATCATGGAATATGACGCACCTGCGCCAGGCCATGAAAAACGGTGTGTATGCCGATGGTGTAGACGGCGTTTTTCCGTCGGTAACCTACCCTTCGCACACCACCATGATTACCGGTGTAAAGCCCATCAAACACGGCATTTATTACAATACGCCGATTGAGCCGGATTCTACTACGGGTAAATGGTTTTGGCAATACAGCACCATTAAAGTACCTACGATCTTTACCGCTGCCAAAGACAAAGGGCTTATTACTGCTTCTGTTTTCTGGCCGGTATCGGTAGGTTCAGAAGCTACCTACAATATTCCCGAATACTGGTACCTGCCCGAGGTAAAAGGCGGCAAACGCAATATGACCAAGGCACTGGCCGAGAACGCCAAACCTGCCGGACTGTACGAAGAAGTAAAAAACAATGCCGTAGGCCAGCTCGAAGAAATTGATTTCGACGGCGACTACCTGGGCATAGACGATAACCTGGCCCGTATGAGCGGTTATGTGATCCGCAAATACAAACCGTCTTTCCTGTCGCTGCACCTGGTTACCGTAGACCATTTTGCACATGAGCAGGGCCGCGATGGCGATAAAGTACGCGCTGCTGTGGCAGGTGTAGACAATGCCTTAAAAAGCATTATGGAAGCGGTAGATAAAGCCGGGCTTACGGCATCTACCACGTTTATCATTACCGGCGATCATGGTTTTGTAGACATTCACACTGCGCTGGCGCCAAATGTGTTGCTGGCCAATGCAGGGTTGTTCGACAAAGACCATCCCGAAAAAAGGAAGGCGTATTTCCATACCGCTGGTGGCTCTGCCTTCCTGCACCTGACGGATAAAAACGATACCAAAACGCTGAACAAAGTGATAGCGGTGCTGAACCAATTGCCTGCCACCCAAAGGGCCATGTTTGTAATTAAAGACCGTAAAGCGCTGGACCAGGTGGGCGCAGATCCTAACGCCGCGCTGGCTTTGGCTCCCATGCAGGGTTATACCTACAGTGGTGCCGCTACAGGAGCGTACCTCCGTGCTGCCAGTGGCGGTACGCATGGTTTCTTCCCCGATTTTAAGGAGATACAGACCGGCTTTGTAGCCTTTGGCAAGGGCATTAAGAAAGGTGTAGTGATCCCCCAAATGGGCCTGGTAGACATTGCCCCGCTGGTGACCAATCTGCTGCAACTAAACCTGCCTACAGCCGATGGTACCCTCTACCCAGGTATGCTCGACAAAAAATAGTTTTTTTCATACCCCGCTTGCTTTTTTTAGGAACAAAACCCGCTTTTGCAGCGGGTTTTGTTTTTACACTATCGTTTATACCAGTAGCATAATTTTCTTACAATGCGAATTAAACCATTTATCATTTTAGCCTACTTTCGGCCTTCTATATCCAACCATTGTTCCAGATGAATCGAATAAAGCCGCTCCCTCTTTTTACCGCATGCCTGCTGGCAACACTGTTGTGCAATATGACCAACGGCTATGCACAAAGCGAAACCTGTAAAGCCCATGTAAGGGCCAATCGTGGCCACACCATGACCTACAGCAATTTTACCCTGCAGGAAGCCTCATTCTCCAACGGACATCAATTTTATGTTACCAGCAAAGGAACGTACGATAGTGTGTATGTAGAAAGCAAGTGGAACTTTAATACCTCATTCAAAGCCGGCAGCCGGGGCGATACCTATGGAACAAACGTAAGTTCTCCTTTTATCGTTTATAAATATGGCGATGTATTATTGGTAGACAGTCTGCACCCGAATGGCCGCAAGGGTTACCTCCACAACTACTTTGACATGTACCAAAGCGATAAAGTGGCAGTAACCTATAACCCGGAAGAGCGCAGCCGCAAATACAGTTCTGTTAATGGAAAAGATTCTTTGTTCATGGTAAACAATCCGAAAGGTACCATTAGCAAAATGGTATGGTACGACCGGTACGGAAACGATACCGCCACTAAATTATGGAATGCGGCAGGCATAATCAGCAATTACAACAACCGTGCAGGATACAGGATTTACCACTTTGATGGCGCTTTACAATCGCTTACTTCCGATACCCTTATCGACGACCGCTTAGTCTCCAGCCAAACCATTTATTACCCCAATGGCAACCCTAAATCTATTGTTTATTATTGCCAGTCGGCTCCGTGTCATACCTGGCGCTATTACAACGAGCAGGGTATTTTAACCCACACCGTGCAAAAAGCCGCTATAACCAGTTTTCCCAATACAGCCTATGGTGTAGCTGAGATACGGCCCGATCCAATTTTCACTTATGTTATACAAATGCCCGAATACCCTGGCGGCATATATAAGTTTAAAGCCTATATGAATGCGCAACTGGCAGACCTGCTGTGCAAGAGTGCGGTTAAACTGCAAGGCACATACCAAATACGCATGCAACTGAATCCCGATAACGGCAGCATCACTTTCCTGGATGCGAAAGGGTTAAATGCGGCTGCATTAACCCAGGGCTTTGCGGAAATATGCAGCGGCATGCCCAGGTGGCGACCTGGCAAAAGAAACGGACGCAACATCAAACACATATTTGTAGTAGAAGCGAAGGTGGAATAATGATCCGGCCACAGTGCTACTGTAACTTCGGCTTCAACACATGGATACCGTAACGGATACAACAAACCAAAAAGGCAAGCTATTCGCTTGCCTTTTTGGTGGAGTTATCAGGTTCTTCTTTTTTGCCCTTTCGCGATACGGCCCAATAGTACAATGGCGGTATCACAATGGGTGTAAATAATAAGGTAAAGGTTAGCCCCCCAATGATTACCGTAGCCAACGGCCGCTGCACATCGGAGCCTATGCCCGAGCTGGTAGCCGCAGGCAGCAAGCCTATAATGGCTACAATAAGCATCATCAATATGGCTTTAAACTGCGCCAGCGAAATCTTTTGTACAGATGCCCGCAAGGTAAGCGGCGATGCATACAACTCCCGGTTAAAGGCCGAGACGAGCAAGACCCCTGCCATGACTGATATGCCAAAGATGGATACAAAACCCACCCCTGCCGATACGTTAAAGTGATAACCCCGCACCAGCAACGCGATAATGCCGCCTGCCAGCGCAAACAAGATGCAACTCATGGTTACAAACGTCTGCATCATGCTTTTGTACAGCATAAACAGGAATACGAATACGATTACAATGGTTAGCGGAATAGTCATGGATAATTGCTTGCCCGCGCGCTCCAGGTTTTCGTACTGGCCACCGTAAATGATGGAGTAGCCTTTGGGCACCTTGATCTGCGCATCTATCTTACCCTGCAATTCTTTTACAAACGAGCCCTGGTCGCGGCCGCGCACATTGGTACGTACGGTTATCATACGCTTACCATCGATGCGGTAAATATTGGTTT
Organism: Chitinophagaceae bacterium; assembly: GCA_031546985.1. Classification (GTDB taxonomy): domain Bacteria; phylum Bacteroidota; class Bacteroidia; order Chitinophagales; family Chitinophagaceae; genus JAVBJN01. Next base: position 27,319 of record JAVBJN010000019.1, on the reverse strand, counting down.
GTCCTTCCAGAAACTTAATATCTGCCAGCTCGGCCATAGGTATCAAAGCACCTGAGGCAGAAGGCACCTGCAGCTCTTTAATCGCATCTATGGTATTGCGGTTTTCGGGCAGGTAGCGGATCACCATATCGTAGCGCTTGGTACCATCATATAGCGTGCCTATGGGTTTACCGCCAATGGCAGCCTCTATCATGGCCTGAATATCGCTTACGTTAATGCCAAACCTGGCAGCGTTTTCGCGGTTAATGTTAATAGCCAGTTGCGCCTGCATCCCCTCCTGCTCAATATTTACAGAAGCGGAGCCCTGGGTAGCTCTTACAATGGCGGCGATACTGTCTCCTTTTTGCCGCATCATTTCCAGGTCGTCGCCCACCACCGAAATCGCCAGATCGGCAGCACTACCGGTAACAATTTCCATTACCTGGTCTATAATGGGCTGACCAGAATTGAACGAAGCGCCGGGTATATTCCGCTCCAGCTCTGTCTGTATCTGCTGTATCAGTTCTTTTTTGGTAATCGTATCGCTCCAGAGTTTATACTCTTTTAAACCTACCAGTATCTCTGTCCTGTTGGCCGGGAATGGATCAGTACCATCGTCGTTGCGGCCCGTCTGCGTAATTACATACCGCACTGGGCCGTATTTGGAAATGATGGCCCGTATCTTAGGTGCGATCTTGGCGTTTTCCTGTATGGTAACGCCCGAAGGCAGAAAGGCCCGCATGAAAATAGAACCTTCGTCCAGCTCGGGTAAAAACTCAGTGCCCAACTTAGAACCAAAGCCAATCATTACCACCACCAAAACACCGGCTATAATTACCGTTTGCTTATGGTAATGCAGGAAAAAATGCAGCGATTTTTCGTACCGCGCTTCAATGGCATCCAGTATTTTATTTTTATGGTGCTTCACCGGCTTATCTTCCCGCAAGGCATTTTTGTAAGCAAATGAAATGAGCACCGGAATAAGGGTTAACGCACAAAGCATAGAGCCTATAACTGCAAATGCCAGCGTAAGTGCCATGGGCGAAAACAGCTTGCCCTCTACCCTTGTCATCAACAGGATGGGTGTGTAGGCCAGAATGATGATGGTAACCGAAAAGAAGATCTCCCGGCCCACTTCCTGGGCTGCCAGCAAGGTAATGCGCACCACCCCTTCTTTCCGCTCTTCTACTGTAGCATTGCGGTATCGCCGAATGAGATGCTCGGCCATAATACAGGCCCCATCTACAATAATACCAAAGTCGATAGCACCCAGCGACAAGAGGTTGGCGGGTATACCAGTAAGCCGCATAAGGATAAACGCAAACAGCAATGCAAACGGAATGGTGGCCGTAACCACTACCGCCGATCGTAAACTACCCAAGAAGAATATAAGAATAATAACAACGATGCTGATACCTTCAAACAGGGTATGGGCCACCGTCTCCAGCGAATGATCGATGAGGAAACTACGATCGTACAATACCCGCAGCTTAACCCCTTCGGGCAGCTCGTTGGCAGACAGGTCGGCCATTTTTTGCTTCAGCAGTTTCAATACCTCGCTGGGGTTCTGCCCCCTGCGCAGCAGGATAATACCTTCGGGCGAGCCTTCTTTATCAATACCCTCATCGGGCACCGCATAGCCCAATACGCCCGATGGTGGTGGCGGCGTTATCTCTACCGTAGCCACATCTTTTACATAAACAGGCACACCATTAACGGCGGTAAGCACAATATTGCCAATGTCTTTTTCTGTTTTAACAGCCCCCAGCCCACGCACAGCAAAGCCCTGCCCGCCTCTTTCTATTACATTACCACCGGTATTCTGGTTGTTTTTCTGCACCGCATCCATCACATCCTGCAACGTAAGGTTGTATTTGCGCAGCTTTTCGGGCGCGGTAAGAATATGGTATTGTTTTAACGGGCCACCAAAATTGGTTACATCTGCAATGCCCGGCACCTGCAATATGGCCGGACGAATGGTCCAGTCCTGTAGGTCGCGGAGTTGCATGGGGGTATAATTGGCCGGTGCTTCTACCACATAACGGTAAATCTCGCCCACGGCTGTGGTAAGTGGCGCCAGCTCCGGCGTAACGCCCGGTGGCAGTTCAATAGACGACAAACGTTCTATCACCTGCTGGCGCGCAAAATAATCGTCGGTACCATCCTGGAAAGTAAGTTGCACTACAGACAGGCCAAAGATGGTTCTGCTCCGGCGGTCCAGCACCCGGGGCACATTGTTCAGCGCCCTTTCGATGGGTATGGTTACCTGCTGCTCCACCTCTTCTGCGGCACGCCCTTCATAAGGCGCTACCACAATTACGTTGGTATCTGCAATATCGGGGTAAGCCTCAATTTTGAGTTGGGTAAAACACCAGTAGCCAATGAGCGATAAAACCACCGCTGCAATAATAACCGCCCAGCGGTTACGCAATGAGAATAATAAGATCTTACGGATCATGCCTGAAACAAATCTACCTTGTGAGTAATGATATATCCACCCTTGTACTCGGCCCTCAGGTTTTGAAGTACTTCTGTTATTTTGGCATCCTCATCAATGAAAGTGATCATCACCGGAGGCGTGTCAAAAGAAAACAGCTCTTCGGGGCGCTGCATTTTCTGATTACGGCCAAATCCCATCATCCCTTTAAAAACCGTAGCCCCATCTACATGGTGCAGCAGCAAAAACTGCATGATAAACTCGTACACCGATTGCGTGCCGTGCATGTCTGAGCGATCTATAAAAATCTGAGCCTGTAACATATCGAAGCTTTTATTTTGATTGCCAACGGGTGTGCCGTCAGCAACTAGTAACCAAATGAAATACCTTTTAGCTGCATAGCACCTTCTGTAACTACGGCATCGTGCTCGTTAAGGCCGCTGTAGATAAGCACCCGATCGTTCAGTTGCGCGCCGGTTACCACTTCCTTGCGCTCAAAAAAACGGGTATCGTTCTGCACAAATACATAATTCTTACCCTGCACCGTAATGAGCGCCGATTTGGGGATTGACATATTATTGCCCTCGCTTACCTCAAACGATACGTTGGCAAACATGCCGGAGCGCAGCTTATTATCGGGGTTGGATAAACCAATGCGCAGCTTTACCATGCGGGTGGTATTGTCTATAATCTCTCCTACATCTTCTATAAGCCCGGTAAACGTATCGCCGGCATATGCGGTAAACTGCAACCTGCAATGGTTGCCTTCCTGGATGCGGTCTACCATATTTTCGGGCACATCACAAATGAGCCATACTTTGCCTTTGGATGCACGTATAAGGCTCTCCGGATCAAAACCGGCCAGTTTTAAACGGGCTTCATGCTCTACGATCGATGTTTTTTCATTAACCAGGTCGGTTTCGGCTACAGACAGATCGGTTTGTGCGGCAATGAGATCGGTTTTGGCATCAGACACGTCTTTGCCCGTTCCTGCACCGTGGCTGGCCAGGTCGGTAAAACGGCTCAGCTCTATTTGCTTCTGGCTGGCTATGGCTGCCTTTTGCCGTATAATGCTTTCTTTTTGACGTATGTTTATTACGTGTTGCAGCAAAGCTGTATAGTTGGCAGTAAGATCGGGGTTATCGAAAAGCACCAGGCTCTGCCCCGGGTTTTCGCCAGAGCGCACTACGGTAGCCACTACCCTTGCCGGCGCGGTCAATTCCCCATCCATGTTTCCACGGGTTACCAGCTCCGATTTAAAGAAGTGGAGCGTAACACTATCATTGGGAAATTCGATGAGCGTACCTTTATTTTTCACCACTGGTTTTACCGATTCCAGCTTCGTGGTTTTGGGTTTTCCGGAACCACAGGCTGTCATGCATACTGCTGCGGCAGCGACCAGGGTATAAGCAATATATCTTTTCATTGTTCTTTACAATTGATTGATCAGTCCTGTTGCATACAGGAGTTGCAGGTAACTTTTATGGTAATTGTATAACGCTTCGTAATACATTTTGCCGGTATCGTACCAGTTGCGCTGGGCATCCAGGAAATCGATAATGGTGGTACCGCCACGGGTATAAGCATATTTAACCGACTGCAATACTTCTTCTGACCGGCGCAGAATGTCTTTGTACTTATCCACCGTTTGCCGGTTTATCTGGTAGGTGTTGTAGGTATTTTTCACATCGGTTTCTACCTGTTGCTGCAAGGCAGTAAGCGACTGCTCGGACTGTTGCAGTTCTACTTTCGACTTCTGTATCTCGCCCTGGTTGCGGCTAAAAAACGGTAATTCCATAGTGGCAAAAAAGCCAACGTAAGGCACCGTGTTTTGCGGGTTCCAGATGGCGCCCAGCTCAGGCACAGGTGTAGCCAGTTTCTTTTGCAGTTTAATATTGCTCCGGGCCATTTCTATATTACCCTGGGCTATCTGCATATCGGGGCGGTAGCCTAAAGACAGGCGCACAATACTATCCAGCTCGGCCGCCAGTACCATTGTCATTACCGGGGCCTGCATATCAATGCTCACCTCTCCATCGGCGCCCATTACCAGTTTCAGGTTTTGCAGCGCGTTGCGGTAGTTCTGCTCTGCTGTTTTCAACTGCAGATCGTATTGTATCGATAATAATTCTGTTCGGGTAAATTCGCTGGCGCTGATCACCTGGTTTTTGAGACGTATTTGCTGTATCTGCACCAGGCTATCCGTATTTTGCTTGGCTTTTACAAACAGATCGAGTGTTACCTTATTGTACCACGCATCCAGCCATTTGTCTCCAGCATCGAGCAGTATGTTGCGCTCCGCATCCAGGTAAGACTTGCCGGCTATAGACAAGGCTTTGTCCGCTACATCCAGTTTATACTTGCGCTGGTTGGTGAGGGCTACAGGCTTGGTGAGCTGCCACCATACCTGCCTGTTCTGCGGCTGGTAAAATTTAGTATCGGGTGCAAAATGGGAAGATTGGGCCAGCTGAAGCGTTTGGTTGTTGAGAACCGGGTTGGGCCTTAACCCCGCCGTAATCACATCACTCTTAGCAATGTCTGTATTAAAGCCGATCGATTTTAAAACAGGGTTGTTGCCTTTCGTTTTTGCCAATACCTGGTTAAGGGTATAATTTTCCTGTGCGGCACTTTGTGCTGTATAAAGTGTAATAGCCAGTAAGACCAATGTTAACTTCTTGTGCTGTATCATAACTACCTGTAGTCATATTTCGCTTTAAATAATGCGCAAAGGTAGTTGTGCTGCTTACGGATGTCGGCAAAAGGCTATTAGAAATTTATTAGAATTGAAGCTGTAGCATCAACCTACGGTCAGGTGCGGAAGCGACAATACAAATACGGTGCCCTCGTTGCCGGAAGTAGCCACTTCGATACTACCTTTGTGTAACGCCACAATTTTGTGGGTGAGCGATAAGCCGATGCCGTTTCCTGCCGCATAATGCTGGTTGCGCCCACGGTAAAAAGAAGTGAACAGGTGGGGCAGATCCTCGGCAGGTATACCAATACCATGATCGGTAAAACGCAATACGGTATCGGTGTTATTGAAACTGATAGCTACCGTGCATTGCTTATCTTCAGAAAACTTACAACCGTTCTCCATCAGGTTGATGCACGCGATTTTGAGCAAGTATTCATTTCCGATAACAGATACCGCATTATCATCATCTATCTCTTGTTCAAATATAATATTAATATGATAATGCGAATTTATTTTTAATACACGATGACGGGCTTCTACCAGCAATTCATCGAGCCGCAGTTCACGAAAAGCAATCTTGGACTGGTCGTAACTGGCCTTGGCCAGATCGAGCAACCCGTTAGACAGTTTGGCCAGCCTTCTTGCATCCGATAAAGCCAATTGGATAATAGTACTATACTCCTCAGGCGTTCTGCTCCTGGTACCGGCCAGCTCCAGCTCTGTTATAATAGCCGATAAGGGTGTACGCAGCTCATGCGATATGTTGGACACAAACTGCTTTTGGGCATCGAAAGACTGCTCCAGCCGGTTGAGCATCTGGTTAAAGGTTACGGCCAGCTCTGCTATTTCGTCTTTGCCATTGCCTTCGTATAGCCGCAGATCGAGATTGGTAGCGGTTATTTCTTCTACCCTGCCCACCATGGAACTTACCGGCTGCAACGCTTTGCGCGAAAAGAAGCTGCCCGCTACCAGCGTAAGCGCTATGGAGAATATAAAACTAACGATAAGAATATACTGTAGATTTTTCAGCTTAGTTAAGCCCGGCACATCGTGCGCGGCAGCCGTAATCACGTAACGTTTGCCACCATGTACATATAAAACACCTACGGCCTGCAACCGGCCATCACTAAACTCTACCTGCCGGTGCTGCAATACATCGTTGATCATTTGCCGGGTTTCTTTCACCTTATCTACCCCAACTGCATCGTGGTACAACAGGTTAAAAGCGGTATCATAAATAGCAATCTCTTCCTGGTTCAGGGTGTTTTGCGAGCTGCGGTGAATCTCCTGCAGCACATCGGGGCTGATCTTTACATCAAACAGCAGGTTGGCTTTGGTAATGGCCTGCTGCTCCAATCGCTTGTAGTACTCCTGCTCACGGTTGAGCGAATAGGCGAAGTATATGGCCAGTGCAAAGATGAGCAGCAACAAGCCAAACAATATGGTAAACAGTAAGGTGAGTTTAAGCCTTATTTTCATCTGCTTTGAAGATAAACCCTATGCCGGGTTTGGTATGAATGAGTTTAATGGCGTAGTCTTTGTCGATTTTCTTACGCAGGTAATTGATGTACACATCAATAAAATTGGTACCGGTGTCGAAGGTGGTTTCCCATACCTTTTCTGCTATCTCTGCCCGGGGCAGCACCCGTCCTGCGTTTTGCAGCATATACTCGAGCAGCTTAAATTCTTTTGGCGTGAGGTTTATTTCTTTATTGCCCCTCGTTACCAGCAAGGTTACCGGGTTCAGTTCCAGATCGGCCAGGCGCAGCACTTCCAGGGGCTTTGCAAGCATACCAGCATTGCGTTTGGTTACCGCCCTGATGCGGGCCAGCAGCTCACGAAAGTCGAAAGGTTTTACGAGGTAGTCATCAGCACCCGAATCCAACCCTTCTATCTTATCATCGGTAGTGCCCAGAGCGGTGAGCATAATAATCGGGAGGTTGGGCTTTACCTGCCGCAGTTGCCTGCACAGCTCTAGTCCATTGAGGTGGGGCAGCATAATGTCCATAATCACCACATCAAAATCGAGCAGCAGGGCATGTTTTTTACCGGCAGCGCCATCATGTGCCACCACCGCATTAAATCCCTGCTCTTCCAATCCTCTTTGAATAAGGGCCGATACCCGCTGATCGTCTTCAATAATTAAGATGTTCATACCGCTGCTCCCGGGTTCAAAAATAAAGTTTAATCACGAGTGATGGGTTCAAACAAAAAACCTCCGTGGGTACGGAGGCTTGTATTATAGCGAAATGTTTGGGACGCGGGGCACTAACGGGGTAAACCCTCACTAACAACCAGCCATTCTTATATTCACCACACTGGTGACAGGCAAGCCATTCAATTTAGCAGGTTTCCAGTTAGGGCTTTCAGTAATGATCTTGTCTAAAATCGTATTCAGTACCGGTTCCTGATCCGGAAAAGGTTTCCAGGTTTTGATGCCCTGAACATAAGGTTTGTTATAACGGGCATCATAATACACTACCCTTCCTGCTTTGTCGATCACCAGGTTGGAGATGCTTATACGGGTGGCACTATCGCGGGTATTTTTGCAGGCGGCAGAGAATTTCTTTTGCAAATTCTCTACATATGCCAGCTCTGTAAGGCCGTAAGATGCAGGTGCCGCCAGGTATTCGTTCCGGTATACCGGTTCATTGTTCATGCTGGAAATGATCTGGTTTTTCACCTTTGCATCCACAGCTTCTCTTTCGGCACGCTTGGTACTCCTATCGTAGGATAAGGTATCGGAATGGCGCCACACAAAGGTATTGTCTTTATAATAGGTGACATTGCCTTGCTGCACACGCTCTCCACTGGCGGCTCTGGCCATCAGGAATGTGCAACCCAATACTGCCGGGATAAGGAGAAGGTATTTCCAACCATCGCTTTTCTGGTTTTGTCGTTTTGTAAGCATTTTGATCCTGTTTTTTATAGGTGAAAAATGTAAAGAATGGGCAAGCGCGGGTACACCGCCAAGCAGTGTTTGCTGCAGCAGAAAATGTCCGTAACTGTATGCATCATTATTGGCCGCCCGGTCATCGGCTTCATACTCATGCTGCAACTGCAACAGGTAGCGGAAGCGCCACACCAGCGGATGAAACCACAGCGCGATACACACCATCTGCACCAATAGCAGATCCAACCAATGCCAATACTGGTTATGCGCCGACTCGTGCCGGATAATGCAATCCAGTTCTTCTTGTGTATATGCAGCAGGATTGCCCATAAATATCCGACCCATAAAAGAATATGGCGCATGATTGCCACGGGTGGTTATTACCTGCTGCCCTTGCATAACCTGGCGTTCGCCACGCCGCATAAGCCGAAACATTTTAAACAACTCCAGCAATGATTTTACCACCAATGCAACCAGACCAATAATATATACCACACCAATCATCCACCACAGATCAATGCCCTGCGTTGCTACCAGGGGCTGGGTTGCAGCCGAAATTGTTAGCGCTGCATTTTGTATGGGAGCAGTAGCCACCGGGTATATGCTTTGTGTAGCGGTAACCACCGCCGGAGCCTTGTGCGGAAGCCGGATTAAGGGCAGCAACAAGCCTGCAGCCATGCTCAAAAGCAGGTAAATGCGGTTGGTGGTATACTTACCACTGTTTTGGTACAACAACTGGTACAGGAGTAAAAACAGGCCCCAGGTAAACGTAATTTTGAGCAGGTATTCCATAACGGTTAAATTTTAAAAGCGTTAGTAATGTCTATTCAGCTTTACGCTGCTTCACCCCTTCCAGCTGTTTCATCAGCGCATCCAGCTCTTTCAGCTCCAGCTCGTTTTCGGTAACGAGAAACGAAACCAGCTGCTGCGGCGAGCCGCCGAAATAATTATTGATCCAATTCTTAATGCTTCCTTTTGTAAAATCCTGTTTGGCCACCAGCGGGAAGTACTCATAAGTTTTGCCATAAGCCTTATGGCCTACAAAACCCTTACGCTCCAAAATGCGCACTACGGACGATACTGTAGTTTGCGGAATAGTGGCATCCAATGCTTCTACGATATCGCGTACCAGGCATTTTTCCTTTTGCCAGATGATTTGCATGATCTGCTCTTCGGCCTTCGTCAATTGTTTCATAACTGTATCTTTTGCTACGTAACGTAAATATACGTTAATTGAGTAAATAATAAGTTAAAAAATAAAAAAGAGGATTTTCAAGACAGATCCCGGAACAGATAAAACATTTATACGAAAGCAACTGATTTGCCTAACCTGTTGCTTTACGGGAGAACTTATATTTGCGGCATCAATCCATAGATCTAATGCCTAAAAATAGTTCCGTAGTCATACCCGCCTCCAGCCTCCATTTCCTGGAGCTCATTAAAGCCAACAATAACCGCGACTGGTTTAACAGCCATAAAGAAGCCTACCAGGCGGAACTGGCGCAGCTCGAAACCTTTGCCGATGCCTTGCTGCACGAAATGAACCAGCATGACCTGATCGAAACGCCATCGGGCAAAAAAAACCTGCACCGCATCTACCGCGACACCCGCTTTTCTGCCAACAAAACACCTTACAAAACCAATTGGAGCGGTGGCTTTAAAAGAGCTACCAAAGCAAGAAGGGGCGGTTATTATTTTCATATTGAACCGGGCAACAGCTTTATTGCCGGCGGCTTTTGGGCGCCCAACCCTGCCGATCTGAAACGCATTCGTGAGGATATTGACTTTGATCCGGCGCCATTGAGAAAGATCATCAATAGCGCAGCATTCAAAAAGACCTTTGGCAGCTTGCAGGGCGAGCAGGTAAAAACAGCGCCGAAGGGTTTTGATGCCGCCCACGAAGCCATAAATCTGTTGCGTTTCAAACAATTTCTGCTCATCCGCCATTTTACCGATGCCGAAGTGTTGAGCGAGGGATTTTTGAAAGCGGCAAACGACACCTTTAAAAACATGCGGCCGTTCTTTGATTATATGAGTGAGGTACTCACCACCGATACCAACGGCCTGGAAGTATAAATCCATTACTGCCCTAACCGCATAAACCATTTCCGATGTGGACATGCCCCGACTGTAACCAACAATTTGTGCGCAGCAACCAGTCGCACTCCTGCAATGAAAAAACACTGGCCGATTTCCTGAAAGGCAAATCGGATCATACCCGTATGCTGTTCGATTATTGTATAGAGCAGTTGCGGCAAATAGGCCCATTTGAATTGCACCCGGCCAAAACAAGAATATCTTTTGCCGCAGGTATTAGGTTTGGCGCGGTGCACCAGCTGGGCAAGAACTTTATAGACCTGGTTTTCTACTTTGACCAACCCTACCGCGATAACCTTTGTTTTCATAAAATAGCGCAGGTGCCGGGTGAGCAACAGTTCAACCATTATTTCAGGATGCTCCTGCCCGAAGATCTGAACGAAGAAGTGCGCTCTTATTTTAAACTGGCGCTGGACGGCGCGCAACGGAAGAAGGGCTGAACATACAGCCAAGATTAACAACCGCATCACCAACCTTACACCATCATATTAATCAACCTTCTGTTACTTTTTTTGCGAAAAAAAAGTAACGGAAAAAAGCCTCCCGAAAACGGAAGACCATAAAAAAACGTCCGTGAGTATTTTCACGAACGTTGCTGTTTATTTATTTTTTCCATTTCAGCAGCAAGCTATTGCTCACTACACTTACACTACTCAATGCCATGGCTGCTCCTGCAATCATGGGGTTGAGCAAAAAGCCATTTACCGGGTACAATATTCCTGCGGCAATAGGAATGCCGATTACGTTGTAGATAAACGCCCAAAAAAGGTTTTGGCGGATAGTCGCCACGGTTTGTCTGGATAGTTTAATGGCTTCGGGAATCTTGTTCAGGTCAGATGAAATAATGGTCATCTTAGCCACATCCATCGCAATATCACTTCCCTTGCCCATTGCTATGCTTACATCGGCCTGCGCCAATGCCGCACTATCGTTAATACCATCGCCTACCATGGCTACTACCTTGCCCTCGCTTTGCAGCTGTTTTACAAAAGCCGATTTCTGCTCGGGCATTACTTCTGCTTTGTAATGCTCTATACCTGTTTTGCTGGCAATGGCTTTTGCGGTGGCTTCGTTGTCGCCGGTAAGCATATATACTTCAATACCTTCCTTCTTTAACGCAGCGATAGCTTCCAGCGATGTTTCTTTAATTTTATCGGCAATAGCCAGCACCGCAAGTGCATGTACATTATTGGCAAACCAGATCACGGTTTTTGATTCGGCACTCCATTCTGCTGCCTTTTGCAGCAATGCGTCTGCTATAGCGATCTTATTTTCGGTCAGCAATTTTTTATTCCCCACAAAGTAGGCAGCACCAGCGGCTTCGGCTTTAGCACCACGGCCGGTAATGCTTTCGAAATGCGTAATGGGTGTGGCTTGCAATTGCGTATAATAATTAACTACAGCCTCTGCCAATGGGTGTTCCGATTGTTGCTCCATACCCAGCAATACTGCTTGTGCCGCTTCGTTTTCTGCTGCCCAGTACACATCGGTTACCACAGGTTTACCTTCGGTAATGGTACCTGTTTTATCCAATACAATAGCGTTTACTTTCTTAGCCAATTCCAGGCTCACCGCATCTTTAATCAAAATACCTTTCTCCGCTCCCTTACCAATGCCCACCATAATAGCGGTAGGCGTAGCCAATCCCAACGCACACGGACAAGCAATAACCAATACGGTAGCCAATGCAATGAGCCCCTGTGAAAAACCATTGTCGCCGCCCCATATCATCCAGGCGCCAAATGCTGCAATGGCAATGAGAATAACCACAGGAACGAATATGCCCGCTATTTTATCTACCAGTTTTTGCACCGGAGCCTTGCTGCCCTGCGCATCCTGCACCATTCGAATGATCTGCGCCAGCATCGTTTCTGCACCTACCTTCTCTGCCCTAAACTGAAAACTGCCTTTCTGGTTAATGGTACCTGCAAATACTTTTTCTTTTTCCTTTTTCAGCACCGATACGGGTTCCCCACTCAGCATACTTTCATCTACATAAGAATTGCCTTTTACCACCACGCCGTCTACCGCAATCTTTTCTCCGGGTTTTACCAGCAGCATATCGCCTTTTTGAACCTGCGCTACGGGTATGGAGACTTGCTCACCGCCAGTTTTAATTACAGTAACCGTTTTAGGTTGCAGGCCCATCAATTTCTTTATGGCGGTGGAGGTATTGCCTTTGGCCTTTTCTTCCAGCAGCTTACCCAAAAGAATGAATGAAATAATAACCGCCGCTGCTTCAAAATAAACGTGCCCATGCAGCCCTCTTTCATGCCAGAATCCTGCAAACAGTGTATTAAACACACTAAATACATAAGCGATACCAGAGCCTAGCGCTACCAGTGTATCCATATTGGCAGACCGGTGTTTGGCTTGTTTCCAGGCATTCACAAAAAAATCTTTCCCGAACCATAAGACTACGGGTGTAGACAACACCCACATAACTTCGTTGGCATACGGCATGTGCATAAAAAACATACCGATGATAACGACCGGCAGGGTAATAATACTTGCCCAAAGGGTCTTCTTCCTGAGCTGGCTAAATTTAGTTGCATGAATTTCTTCCAGCGTTTCGGCCTCGTTTCCACCCGTATCGATCAGCAGATCATAACCAATAGATTGTACTGCTTTTTGAATCTCCTCTACGCTAATCATATTGGGCAGGTATTCTACCCATACCGTAGCAGCAGCATAGTTTACAGCCGCGCTAACAACCCCGGGCTGGGCTTTAATAATACTCTCGGTGCTCACCGCGCAGGATGCGCAGGTCATATTCAATACCGGAAACGTTTTCTTTACCGAGGCTACTTCGTAACCCAAATCACGTATGGTGCCTACGGCATCCGAAAGCAACGCGCTGCTGTCTCCGGTTATTACCGCCTTGCGATTATTGAGCTCTACCTTATGCATGCTTATGCCTTTTACTTTTTGCAAGCCATTATCCACAATCAACGCACAGTGTTCGCTCTCTACCCCTTCGAGGGGAATATCTATGGTTATGTTTTTATCTGTTGCCATTGTTCAATTGTTTGGTGATTACCACACAAAGATCGCAACGGCTCATCTGAAGCAATTACACTATTCTTTAATTGATTTATATGATTTCCGTTCCGGGTATGCAGTTCTCATCCGTTTCCTGTATACGGCGCTTGGCGGCAGACGGGCTCTGTTAAAGATATGAGGGAGCAGTATCTCCAATTCAATGACAAAAAAAGCCGTCCCGCAATAATATTACGGGATGGCTTTTGCTAAATGGTTTATGCTTTACGCTTCTACAAGGTCTATCGTTACCTCATCATTCATCGCGTAGCTCTGGCACAGCAATATGAGTTTTTCTTCGAGCACCTGCTCTTTGGTCAGCGCCTGGTTGTTCACCATCTTTACATGGCCGCTAACGTGCCTGGCCCAGCAACTACCGCAGGTGCCGTTTTTGCAGGAGTGTGCTACGCGGAGATGATTGGCCTGCATAGCATCGAGCAAGCTCTGCCTGGGCTCTACCGATACCAGAGTAGTGTTGCCACAAGATTCTACCACATCGTTTATCGTCATGGTATCGAAATAATTTACCATCACATCAAAGGAGGTATCGGGCAGCTCTGCCGCTGCCAGGCTCTCAGAAGCATCGAGCTGAAACTCTTCTACATACACCTGGCCGTCCTGCGCACCCATACCCAGCACAATATTGCGGTACAGATCCTTTAATTCGTTGGGACCGCAGATATAAAAATGCGCATCGGCAATGTTTTCGCAATGCCGTTTTATAATAGATTTAATGGTGAGCGAGTTAAACCTGCCCCACAAATGATTTTTATGATCCGACGATTTCTCTGCTCTCGAAAAGGCGTAATAGGAAGTGAGCTGGTTGGCCAGTTCCATCCGGGCCAGTTCGGTTTTAAATATTACATTTTCGGGGTCCTGGTTCGAATACAGCAAAAGCGGCGCATGATCGCCACTGCTCAAAACTTCTTTCAGTATGGCAAACAAAGGGGTAATGCCACTACCGCCACCTAAAAACACCACAGGAGCAGCCTTTTCTATAGCGGCATCTAAAGAGAAATTACCAAAAGGGCCTTCTACATGCCATTCTTTTACCTGGGCCGCATGATCGAACAGGAAATGGCTCATCACGCCATTGTCCACTTTTTTAACGGTAATACTGGGATAATTATCGGAAGGACTGGAACTCAAAGAGTAAGACCTGGTTACCTGCTGCCCTTCAATTTGCTGGGTAATGTTCACAAACTGACCAGACTTGTACCCAAAAGAAGACGCCAGCGTATCGAAAACGATCGTAACGGTGTCTTTGGTTTCAAAAATGATCTCTTTTGTCGCCCACTTATATTTATTCATTGTTTAGCACGTACTGTAATGTTAATAATTGCTGTTCTTCACACACGCTCACCTCATAAAATCATTCAAAAACAATATGTATAATGAAAAGTAAATGAATGAAAATATTGCATTTGCTTCATCAGAAGCTATCAATCGGGGCAGGATGCCGGCCTTTACAAAAGCCCCGTTGGCACATACCGGTATTGCCCAACCTCGTGTCATTGAACTGAAAAACAACCCTACAAAGGTAAATATTAAATACCAGTGGTTTTCACCCCCTGCAAACGGCCCCGATTTAGCCTGCAAAGATTAGCGTATTCCGGTTCATATCTGTTATACGATTTACCGGATGTTTTATACTATTTCACGTATGTAAAGTACAGGCCGGAGGTTACTTTTATAACAATATTTTGCAGGGTTTACACTGCGCCCAGCTTTAGCAACAATTCCTGTTTACGCGTTTCAGACACCGGCAACGCTACATCGTTGGTCATAAGTATGCTGCCGCCACGACCTTTGATGTACTTTTTAACATGAATCATATTGATTATGTAAGAATTGTGGATCCTCAAAAAAGAATGTACCGGCAGCTCATCTGCCACTTCTTTCAGTTGCCGCGACAATAACTGCTTACTGCCATCCTGCAGGTACAACTGTGTATAATTGCCCTTGGCCTGCACATAAAGCAATTTACCAAGCGGCACAAATTCGACTCCCTCGGTAGTATGTATGCTAAAATGCCTGAGGGTTAAATCGCTCTGCTGTATTATTTTTTGCAGACCAGCCATGTGGCCGCTTATTTTTTTCTGGTTTATGCGCTCCAGGCAGCGGCCTACCGATTGGGTAAGTTGTGCATCCTCCAACGGTTTTAAAAGATAATCGAAGGCTCGTGCCTTAAATGCGTTAACGGCAAACTCGTTAAAAGCTGTTATAAAAATAAGCTCCGACCGCAGTTCGCCTACAGCGTCCAGCACATCAAAACAATCGCCCCGCTTAATCTCCACATCCATAAATATCATATCCGGTTGCTGGAGGGTTATTGCATCAATGGCTTCGCTTACACCATCTGCCACGCCCAGCATTACTACCTGCGGAAAATGGCTGGCCATAAAGTGCTCCAGGTATTTCTGCGTTGCTTTTTCGTCTTCTACAATCAGTGCGGTCGTTCTGTTCATCTAATGATCTGGTTTAAAATTTGGCTATGCATCATGCATAAAGGCAGTGCGCCTTATGTTCAATAATGAAACATGGGTAAAATAATTAAGAAGGGATGGAGCACCTGCAAGCGCGCCTGCAGGCATATACTGGATGGTTATGGTGTGGGCATATAAAGCCCCGCAATACTAATATACTATAAAACAGAACATTGTTTAAATGCAGATTACTTATTTATTTATTATCATCTGCTGTGTGTAATATCATCCGGCACTATAACTACGCATCCATCCATTTTATTGCAGCATCCATATACCGAACGTGCCAAACCATCATGTATTTAATACACGAGGCATAAATAAATCTAGATTCATACCAGATTCTTTAACAATGGCAGAAAGCCTGTACATCCGCAGGTATTCATGCTTTATTCAATTCACATTCAAATCATTTAACATGAAAAAGAAACTATTTTCATTTTTCGCCATGCTGGCCCTGGGCACCGCATCTACAGGTTCATTTGCACAAGTATTAACAGACCCTATTGAAGCTGTACCCGTAATTAAAAACACCATTACCCGCAATGCATGCCTTACCGGCTACCAGGGTTGCTCTGGTGCTACTGTTACCCTCCGGCTTTCATCGTCGCTTATTGGAAGCTCCCAGGTTTATACCAATACGAGCACTTCGATCAGCAAGGAATTTCCAGCCACTGATAAGAAAATTAAGGTAACCATTGGTACTTTAACCAATGCCGGTGCTTACACCTTACCTACTGCTGTTGGCGATCAGGTAGTTATTCCTTCTACCGATGGTTTAACCGGCGGTGGCCGTGCCTATACCGTAATCATTACGAAGACTGCGGATAAGCAATTTTCGCTGGGCATAGCTGAAATTTCTCTTTAATAACCGGATATAAAATAAGCGGGACATACCTGTCCTGCTTATTTTATACCTATCATTTCACAAACGAATTCCAAATCCCTATGAAAAAGAAATCATTTTCAATAAAAAACAGAATATTCGCACTGTGCACTATGCTTGCGCTTGTTTTCACGTCCTTCAACCTGTTTGCACAAACCCAGGCACCCACCAATACCATCAGTCGCAGCGCTTGTTTGTCTGGGTATATAGGCTGCTCCAATGTTTTGGTTTCGCTTAAACTAATGGGGCCTGGAGTAACCGTTCCTATATCCAAAACATATACCTATCAAGCAGGTACGAGTAGCTACGAATACTCTGCCACACTCAGCCAGATTAAGGTAACGATTGGTACTTTAACGCACACCGGCGCCTACAATTTGCCTTCCACTATTGGCGATCAGGTGGTAATTCCTTCTACCGATGGCTTAACCGGCGGTGGCCGTGCTTATACTATAAGCATCACCAAAATAGCCAGCAGACAATTTACGCTTGCTGTATCTGAAATTTCGCTTTAATAACCAGATAAGATATAAGCGGGACGTACCTATCCCGCTCATTTTAAACTTGTCATTTCACAAACAAATTCAAAATCTCTTATGAAAAAGAAATCATTTTCGCTGTTCGCGGCATTGTTGCTTTGCGCTACGTCTTCAAGCTTATTTGCGCAAAAAATCGGAATTGAAGGTCCTATCGAAATAGAAGTTGTAAATACGGTTACCCGCAAAGCCTGCCTTACCGGCTACCAGGGCTGTGCTACTGTCCCTGTTACGCTCCAGCTTTCGGGTATTTTCACCTATTCTCAGGTTTTTACAAATACTACACCTTCCGTTAGCAAGACATTTCATGCTGATGGAAATAAAATCAAAGTATCCATCGGTACCTTAAGCAGTACCGGGACGTATACACTACCCACTATCATTGGCGATGCAACCGTTATTCCTGCAACGGATGGCTTAACCGGCGGCGGGCATGGTTATACCGTATTCATTACCAAAACCGCTGACAGGCAGTTTACCCTGGCAGTATCGGATAACGTACTGTAAGCATAAAGTATGCAGTAAAGGCAACCCATAGTTAATCAGCAGAAATCCGTTGTACTGCATACAGCAATGATGACCGGGAAAAGGATATGTTCCTTTCCCGGTTTATCTTTTCCATCCTCCTTTGACCACTTTTCTATACCTGTAGTCTATGTCGCTCAGATTCTGCCTGTTTTGCATTTTGTCTGTTCTGGCTTTTCACAGCCAGGCACAGCCACTGCGCCTCAGCGGTCAGGTGTTTGATACAACCTACAAGTACGCGCCACCTGGATTGGTATATTTTTTACAGGGTGCTGATACCCTGGCGCAAACCCCTACTACGGCAGCAGGTGCATTTACCGCCAACATTGCACCAACCGGGCCTTTTTTAATAAGGATATACGCCAGCAAGTATGAAACCTATACCGATACCATTGTACCGGATGGGATACAGCTGATGCAACTCGATACTATTCTCCTGACCCGAAAAGGTATAGCGTTGCAGGAGTTAGTCGTTAAAAGCGGATTCAAAAGCAGGATAAGCGGCGATACGGTGCTGTTTGCAGCCGATAGTTTTGCAGTGCGGCAATTCGATAATACCGAAAGGCTGCTGGAGCAAATTCCAGGCATTACCATAGCCGACGACCACAGTATTTTTTACAACGGTATTGCCATTAAGGACATAAGTGTAAACGGGGGTTCTCTGGCGGCTATGGGTACAGGAAAAATATTACAGATGCTGAGAGGCAGGGATATTGAGCTGCTTAAAATTTATACCGCAGGGGAGGAGAACACCCATTATGCAGCGGCTCCACGGCAGGAAAAACGGCTCGACATCCGGTTAAAAGAAGAAGCGATGCATGGCTATTCTGGTAAAATCGTTGCCAGTGCAAATGCAGAAGGCAGGTCGGACAATAACCTGGATATCTCGTCCTTTACTCAGCAGCAGACGATGACCGCAAGCCTGGGGCTTGAACATAAAACACGCGGAGCCCTGTTTGGCGCTTCTGACTTACAGGAAGCCACAGGCACCTCTACCGGCAAAGGAGAACCCACTACCCTCACTGCCGCGATGCAGTACAACAAATCACTACTGGCCAGTCGCCTGAACATCGGTGGCGGGATGCAGTTCTCCCAAACGCGGCAATCGCAACTTGTCACCACATCCGACATTACCTACCTGGCCGATGGCAATCTACAGACCCTTACCCGTGCCAATACTGCTGGCACTACCCGCACCTTGAGCATTCCCCTCTCTGTTAGTTATACCATTGATGCCTTTTCGTCCATCAGCTTATCGGCCAACACTTCGGTGGGTTTTGCAACAGGTACAGGCCAAGCCTCCGGCACCACCGCCCGCGATACCAGCATAGCCAATTACAACAGCTCGGCTTACGCTGCCAGTGGGCACTCCAACAGCACCGTGCTAACATTGGGTTATGCCAAAACTTTTAAAAACGGTGCCAATATTACAGCGTCATTTTCCCCTTCATGGAGCAACGGTTCGCAGCAGTTTACCCAAACCTCCGATATTGATATACCGGCATCCCATATCCGGCAACACATGGAGCAGGTAAAACCATCCACCAATACCAATACCTATTATAATATGATGCTGGGGTTCAGGCAGCCCATTAACCGCCACTTTAAATGGGGTATTAGCTGGCAAGCCAATTACTCGGCATCCGGCACCCATGTAAAGACCTATGATAATACTACACCCGGACAGGAAGCGCTCACACTAAACCCGCTTTACAGCAGCATATTCAAGCTAAGCAGGCAACAGCAATCCCTGCAACCCGAAATAAGTTACCGAAGCAAACATATTTCAGCCAGGGCGGGTACCAGGCTCACTACCCTATCCTGGCAACAACAATACACCACCACCGATGCCACAAACAGCCGCAGTTTCAACAACCTGCTGCCTTTTGCCAATACCAGTATAACACTCAATACCCAAAGTAATGTCAACTTAGCATACCAGCTCAACGCTACACAACCAGGCATCGAACAGGTACAGCCCATACCTAACAATACGAACCCGTTGAAACTTACAACCGGAAATCCAAACCTGACCCAATCGCTTACCCACAGCTTTACTGCAGGTTACGTGCATACATCGCCGGCACAAGGCAGCAATATTAATATAAACGTCAACCTGGTACTGCTGCAAAACGACATCGTACAAAACGTGTATACCGACACGGCAGGCCGCCAATACAACTGGTATTATAATCAGAATGGTAATTACACGGCAGGCGCTTCCTTTAATTGGGGGCAAACCCTACGGAATAACCTGCAATGGATTACCGAAGGAAGTTCTACCCTCCGGAAGTCTGCAAATATGACTAACCAGGTAACCTATACCACATTTAGCCAGCAAACCAGCCTTCAGTTGGGCCTCAGCTATTTTGCCGATACAACCCTCTGTATTAAACTACGTGCACTGGGCCAATATACAGCTACCGGCAGCGCTCCTTATCGCAGCAACCTAAATACAGCTTTTATTTTTAGTGGCAGATTGGGCATCGATTACAGCCTGCCCTACGGTGGCATCACCGGGGCCGCAGATCTGCAATACAATGTTATGACGGCAGTTCAAACCAGCATCAGCAGCCTGGTTTGCAATATGCGGATACAGAAAAATATAACCCGCAGTGGCTCATTGGTTGCCAGCTTGCTCGTTCACGATCTCCTGAACCAGAACCAGGGATTCCTTACTACCACCAGCCAAAACATATACCACGAAGAGCGGTATAATACCATTGGCCGCTACTGGCTCGCAGGAGTGGTATGGCATTTTACAAGAAGATAAGCCATACTAACACATAAAGCACAGTATCCCGACTTCTTGCATCATCAGAAAGTAGCCCAAACATCTGCGGATGAATGAATCCGGTTTATAAAGATTTGACGACTGTTGATACGTTTCAGTTGTAAACGAAAATAGCCGTACTTCGTTGTCAAATAATGTTCTATTTATATTGCCTGTTATGATTGATTTATCTCATGCTGAGGGACACATTCAGTGTGTTACGAATTTTCAGGATCTTGTTGCTACACCATTTAGTGGAAAAATTAATGCGATTGGCTGGACTCGTAACCTAACAGGTGATTTTTCTGAGATCGTAAAAAAGGTAACGCTAAGCGGAAATATAACAGAAATTGAACCAGAGGAACTTCTTTCACTTCAGTTGAGTGAACAAGGGCAACTTGCCCGTGACATTCTTTTAAATGACCTGAAGCTATTGAAAGCGCATGGCGCATCGCCAGTCCTTAATGTCATCAACCATTATGATCGGGATAATAGCTACCCGTTTTTCCCGACCGATGTTTATTCTTTTCATGTAGATCGCTCTCCCATACCAACCGATACTATTTTATGCACCTACTATGGCGACCCCAGCGAAATACTGCCCAACGCACAAGGCCAGCAGAAAATACTTATTCCGGAAATAAGGGATGAACTCAAAAAGCTATACCATGGAGCAGATGAAGGTTTTGAATCCTTCCTAAGTGAACATTTTTTTGATCTGCACTATGAAGCTAAACCCGGTGCGCGTCCCATAAGTTTAGGCCTCGGTCACCTGTGGCGGTTGGCGATTGACCACCCGGAAAGTCAGGTTCCTCCTTGTCTTCACCGGGCACCAGAGGAAAAATCGGGGCAAAAGAGGTTGTTGTTGATTTGCTAAATCAAAATACTGCATACCATGTTCGTTGGGATGGCAAGATTCAAACTTGCGACTTGATAAAACAAAAGAGCCTCCACTTGCGTGAAGGCTCTTTCTTGTTCGTCGGGACGACTAGATTCGAACTAGCGACCCCTTGCACCCCATGCCGGACAGCATGGACTTAAAGTAGTTTAAAGCAACATATATAACTATTGAAATTCAAACAGTTACGTGACTATTCAGCAAGTCACCCATGTCACTTTTAACTGCCTTTTCCCGCCTTTGGAGGGTACTGAGAGGGTACTGGGAAACAGCCAATGTAATGTAGTGCAATGCGAGGAATCGCTTAATGGCGGGTACACTACCCTATTTCCTATTACCCAGTGTACGCAAATGCGTACACTTTAGCTCGGAATCTTCGTGTAATGTGCAATTCACATCCTGTTGAAAACTTTCGTGGACATTATTTGTCCATTACAAAACTGCCGCCTATCTTTGGACAAATTTAGTTCAATATGGCAACGAGGAAAATTAGTGTGACGACATTGGGAGAACAGCTTAGAGTTCTTCGTGAAGAAGCGGAACTTTCTTTAAGAGAAGTTGCAAGCGAGATTGGAATTGACACTTCACTCTTAGCAAAGATTGAACGAAACGAAAGACAAGCAACAAAAGAACAGATAAAACAAATGGCTCTATTTTTCAAGGTAAATGAAAAGCAACTTGTGAAAGAATTTTTAAGCGACCAATTCGCTTACAAAATGATTGAAGAAGAAGCCGACCTTGACACTCTAAAAGTTGCAGAAGCAAAAGTTGAGTATTATAAAACAAAATCAAAAAAATGAAAGTAGCAAAAATAAATCAACTTAGTTTTTTTGAATCAGCAGTTAGCAAGAACAGCTACAAAGAAATTTGCAAGCAAATTTCCGACAAGGAAACCTTGTCTCCAGACGAATTTGGCAAAGAAATCAAAAAATGGGCAAAGAAAAATCTTGAACAACCAATCAATATTGTTGCTTTATTTTCAGGTGCAGGAGGACTTGACATTGGTTTTTGCGACACAGGTTTTTCTTTAATTGAATCTGTAGAACTTGAAGAAAAGTTTGTGCAAACAATGCTGCACAACCAAACGACTGGAAAATATTTTGCTGACGCAAATATTAAATGCCAGGACATTAGGCAATACGAACCAAACATCTCTACTCCAATTGACTTTATTATTGGAGGACCGCCTTGTCAATCCTTTTCAGCAGCAGGACGAAGAGCGGCAGGAGTTGCAGGAACAAAAGACAATAGAGGAAATTTATTTGAAGAGTATGTAAGAGTTTTAAAAAAATTAAAACCTAAAGGTTTTCTTTTTGAAAATGTTTATGGATTGCTCGGAGCCGAAAAAGGAGAATCAATAAAAAAGATTATAGGAGCATTTAAGGAAATCGGTTACAACATTTCGTATCGTATTTTGGATGCAGCTGACTATGGAGTTCCCCAACATCGTGAAAGAATTATTCTTGTTGGTTCAAAAGGAAATGTTTTCAAATTTCCAAAGCCAACACATGGACCCGATTCGCTCCAAGAGTTTCCTCACTACTCCGCAAATGAAGCAGTCTTAAATGTTGACAGGCCCGACAACGACAAGCTTCCCTCAATCAATGGTAGGTTCGGACATTTACTTGACGAAGTTCCCCCAGGACTGAATTACAGTTTCTTCACTGAAAAAATGGGGCATCCAAACCCAATCTTTGCATGGCGTTCTAAGTTCTCTGACTTTCTTTACAAAGCAGACCCGATAACACCAATAAGAACTTTGAAAGCATCTGGCGGACAATACACGGGACCGTTTCATTGGGAGAACAGACATTTCACAATTGAAGAATTGAAACGGCTACAAACATTTCCCGATGATTACAAAATACTTGGTAATAGAGCAGTTGCCAGTAAACAAATTGGGAATTCAGTTCCACCACAATTTGCAAGAATGTTAGCATTGAGTGTTCTCAATCAATTTTTCAATATTGACTTACCATTTGAGTTTAACTACTTGGAAGAAGATGAAAAGCTTTCTTTCAGAACATTAAAAAGCGGAAAGACAGGCCGCTATTTTCAGAAAGCAGCAACAGCAATAGATAACAGGAAAGAGAATCCGGAAAAGAAAATTGAAAACAAGAATTATAAAGTTGAATTGACGAGCAACTTCAAAATAAAAAGCAATCCGAAATCGGAAGTTGAGGTAAAGTTTAAAGCAACAAATAAGAAATGGATATTTGAACTCAACAGAAATGAAAGTGAAAAAGAATTTTACAGAATTGAATTAAGGCGAATTAAAAATTCTCCTCTATTTCTTTCTGTCAATGAAGTTCACTTAATTTCTAATAGTAGCATTTTAACCGACTACACTATTCTTTGGAAAGTGTTTGAACAAGCATTAGCAGAGAATCATATCAAAGCTGACTTAGTTCAACTTTTTGGTTATTACCAATACTCAAATGATATTTCATTTACATTTACAAAATCTGAAAATGAAATCACGAGTAATGTTTGGAAAGTTCTTGAACTCATACTTGCTGACAACACAATCGGACAGATTAAAAACATAAATCAATTTGCAGAAAGCTATGAGATTAGTGAAAATAGTTTGATAAAATGTTTTTATGAATTACGAAAAATTGGATTTGAAATTAGAAACAGCAATACGAATCCCGAAATTCCAGAAGACAAATATTTAATTCCTTACCGCTTTCCATCTCTCACTCATTTGAGTGTTCAACTTAAAAAATCATTACACGCACATGGCTAAGCAAGAACCAGTTTTATACATCTATTCAGACAGAAGTATTTTAGTAAACGAGGACGGAGTAGAATACAAATTTCCAGAAGGTAAAACTTCTGATGAAGCGAAAAAACGGCTAGTTATAATAAAGAAGACCTTAGAAGACGGCTTCCTTGAAAACATAATTACAGAGTGCAAAGACCCAAAAGTAAAAATTGAGGAGATAAATCCAGAACAAATAGATGTAATTGAATCGTTAGTTAATTCCGTAACAAGCGAAGTTGGAAGAGCAATTGTTGGCTTGACTATTTTACAGCTCACAGTAAAAGCAATTATTCCCGACCAATCAATTAGATTACACAAAGGAAGTACGGGTGCCGATTTTTCATGGAAGGAAGGAGTTCCAATGAGAGTTCTTGATAAAAATTATATTACACCAGTTTTGAGGAAGCACAATCTTTTAAAATTGAATGCTGACGGATTTATGATGACAAGAAGTTTAGCGGAAAATTATCCTTATTCAAAACTATACAAAGCAGCTATTCGAGGTGCAAGACAGGAATGGTTGGATATTACTGATGCAGTTGAAACAGGAAAGCTTGATGCAGTAAATGCTTTGAAACAGCTTCTGATTTTTCTAAACAATAAATCAGAAGCTTTTCTTAAACTCACAGATAAAACCCTTGAAACTCTAAGAACATTTTTGAAAAAGAAACCAACTTTCAAAGATTGTTATCTTACCATTACAAAATTTATTGAGAGTTCAACATATTCTGCAAGAATGTTTGAAGTTGCTATGCACTCACTATTTCAAGTTTTGGAAGAAGAGAAATGTTTAAGCGGCTTTCTCAAACCTCTTTCACAAATGCGTTCTGCAAACAAGAAACATGGAAACATCGGTGACATTGAACTTACTGCAACACAAGGAAACATGGACATCATAGAGTCATGGGATGCAAAATACGGCAAGACATATTTAAGAGATGAATTGGAAGAGCTAAATGACAAGTTAAAATCACATCCTCAAACAGCTCTTGTTGGATTCGTTACCGACCAGAAACCAAATCTTAAGCCTGAAATACAAAGTCGAATTGAAGAATTGCAGCTAATTCACGAAACAGAAATTCAAATACTTGAATTTGGCGAGTGGGCTAATTATGAAATTAAGAAGTACGCACTTGACCCAGACAAAGTTGGTGAAAAGTGGATGATTGCAATTGCAGAATCAATTTGTCAATTAAGAAGAGACATAGCACCTATTGATGAGCCGACTACAGAATGGGTTGAATCTTTTATTAAATGTATAGGTTAACAGGGGCACTGGCAAAAGAACTGCAGACAATAGGGGTTTGCCATGCAAATTCTATAAGGATTACGACCAAGGTGTACGCAAAAGCGTACATCTCCTTAACCCCTTTGTCCCTTTTATACCAGAAAGAATATATCTAGAATAGATGGATTAAATTCGCCGTCCAATAATAATCTGTCTACCTCTTCATGCCCTCTACATACCGTAGTTACCATTCCGGACTAAAACTTCTGTTCGCCGACGGTAAGATGCAACCTGATATCACAAGAACTATCCCCCGTTCCACAAAACAAAGATGGAAAAGCAAAAATGTTCAATCTTTCTGGACACCTTACCCTCTGCACGACACTCTGCCTGACCATTACCTGCTCCAGAGATTAAAAAAAGAAAATGCAACATTGAAAGTCCAAGTAAGGTCTCTATTTTATTTGGTCGCGATCTATAAGGAACTGGCCGCTCTATCGCCCGTTAAATCCAACCAAATATTTGCAGTTCGAAAAAGTATGGAGAGGCTATTGCGGTACCGCAATGAAAATGGGTCAGATAGTTTGATCTGGCGGTACCTTCCATGCTCTACTAAACAATGGAAGGTATGGAGTGGGCAAAGGCAATGTCTGAATTCTTTGCAGGGCCTCTGCCGCAGGCAAAACCCGCACAGCTTTCGGTATCAGAACAGGAAATAATCCGGACCGAATGCTCCAACAAAGAGTATGAAAACTGGCCCTTGAACAGCATTTATTATCAGCTGTTGAGAGAGAAAAAGATCAATTGCTGCCAAAGCACATTTTACAAATATTGCAGGTTGTTGAATATTACCCACAAACGGATAAAGCGACCTAAAAAATACAGTCCGTTTGTAGCGGATGGAACGTTAAAAGTACTACATCAGGATATTACCATATTCAGGACCATAAACGGGATAAAACATTACATATATATGGTCCGTGATAATTTCAGTAGAGCCATTCTTGCCTGTAAAGTAGCTACAGAATATAATAGCGAAATGGCCAGACAAACATTGGAAAAGGTGTTGCAAAAATTTAGTCTGATGGACCAGGAAGGAATATTGGTAACCGACGATGGAATGGAGAATAAGGGAAAGTTGGAAGAATGGCTACATAAACCGGGTATGCGTTGGAAGAAACTGGTTGCTCAATTGGACATCATACAAAGCAACAGCATGGTGGAAGCAGCCAACAAGATACTCAAATACCGTTTCCTATATACGAAGCCGGTCGCAGACACCAATGATCTGATCAACACATTGGAAAATGCTGTAAAAAGTTATAATAATATTCCTAATGGGCAGCTCTATGGTTTTACACCTAACGAAGTCCTGGCCGGTGCCATACTCGACAAGCATCACTTTCGGACACAAATAACCTTAGGTAAGAAACTGAGACTAACAGAAAACCAGGACTTTCCTTGTAAAATGGTTTGCCAGACTTAGAGACATCCGGCATCCAAAGTTCTTTTACATAGTTGTCTTTCACGTTAAAGCTGCGAAGGACAACTATGCCTGGAAGGTTTTGCCAATTTCGATTTTCAGGGTTGTCAACACCCTAAAACGTACGCAAATGCGTACATTTTACTTCGGAATCCCTATGGAATGTGCCGGGAATAGCATAATCTATAGTTTCCTCAAATCTCCGAGTTTTAAAAAGCAGCAACTGGAAAAGCTTGATACGGCGCTCGCCCGCTTTGAAAGGCAGGCTTTGCAGACCCGATAATCAGAAAAAATTTGTTTACCAAATCCTTTTCTATACTGCGTTTAGCCAAGACTTGATAGCAGTTCAAATAAGACAAGTCAAGAGAATCGGGGCAGAAGAGGTTGTTGTTGATTTGCTAAATCAAAATACTGCATACCATGTTCGTCGGGATGGCAAGATTCAAACTTGCGACTTGACTAGTCCTAAAAAAACGATACAGGATTAGAGATAAATAAAAATAGCATTTAAGCAGTAACAAGGCTAGCCTTGTTACTGCTTTTTTTATAAGTTCTCATTTTGATGCGGCACTGCTCATGCATTTGTGCAGGGGTAAG